>CAZLPU010000166.1:0-1561 GCA_964561475.1 uncultured Alphaproteobacteria bacterium | reverse complement strand
CGCGTTCATGGTGCACACCGATCAAAACATCATCGAAGCCATCAGCATTGACATCACTGACGCCCGCCACGCTGGTACCGAGGGCATCTTCAGCGTCCGTACCTTCTAGGGTGATGCCAACCGCCGCGTCCACCTCATTGAGTTCGATGAGATTGGAGAAACCGCCGGTCCGGCCGAATAGGATGTGGACGGCGCCAGCATCTTGCACCCCGTTCGGGTCGGCTCCGCCATCGCCCAGGATGATGTCCGCGATCCCATCAGCATTGATGTCGCCGGCAGCTGCGCCGACCAGCCCTTCCGTACTTGCAAACCGGCCGATAATGGTGAGGCCATTGCTTCCGTCGAGCGTGGAGAGATCAATCGTCGATGGTGTTATGCTCCCTTGCCCAAACACCACATGTACGGCGCCGACACGATTGCCGTCGGCATCTTCCGCATTGGGAGCACTAATCAGAAAATCGCTGATCCCATCGTCATTGAAGTCGCCGGCTGCCGCGACCGATGAGATGAGGCCACCAAGCGGGTTGTTCAGGATAAAACCACCGCCGGCGTCGAGAACACTATTCAGGCCTTCCGTATTGGGAGTACCGTAAAGGACGAAAACGGAGTCCGCGCTCGGAAAGCCTAACGACGATCGAACTGAGTCCGTGACCGCAAGGTCGTCAAAGCCATCACTGTTGACATCGCCAATAAAGGTCGCATCACCCGGAAACCCAGGTGTCTCAGGAGTTGCCCTTAGTGTAACCGCATCGAAGCCTCCGAGGCTGGCGACATCAACCACAGCAGGAAAAGGCGGGAACTGATTAAATGGCAAGCTGCTCACTGACACAGTGTCATCAATGGCAATATCATCAATGGTAACGACGGCCTGGTGCCTGGTTAAAAAGGCCGGCTCGGCGTCGGGGCGCCCCGGTTTTCCCGCTCCGAAAGCCCCGTGGATGTCGCTGTAATCAAATGCGGTGCGAGAAAAATCACGTCTCATTGAAGCCCTCCAAGAGGAAAAAGGAGTAAAATTCAACAAGGGAATGGGGAGAGTATTTTCTCGAGAGCGGCATCATATTGCGCAACCGACTGAATACAATGGTGCACAACACTCTGACTATTTGGCGGAACAATTCAAATACAGAATTAGTACTTACATAGAAAAGAAGAGGCGCTCCCGGACGATACTCACCCCAATATTCATCTCCCACAGGATGCTAGCCCCGAAATTTGCCTTTGAAAAGCTGCTATGGACCTGGACGCTTTTTTTGCGCGTGCCGATTTCCCCGCCCGGGCCGTGCCCCGGGCTCCCCTGGCTCCGCAGACTCGAGCTCACTGACCTCGGGCACACCGGAAACCAATGCGGTTGAGCGCGTTGTCGCGAGCGCGCGCGTTGCGACAGGCAGCCCGGACAAGGCGCGCGTTGCGGTACCAAGACCCGCCGCGCAGCGCACGAAAGGGGCCGTCTTGCTGAGAGCCAGCTGGGTCGGTCACTGGCCCGGCCCCATATGTCGGCAAAGCGTCCGGCCGCCACTCCCACGCATTCCCCAACATGTCTTAAAGGCCCCAGCCATTGGCC
>CAZLPU010000165.1:0-1561 GCA_964561475.1 uncultured Alphaproteobacteria bacterium | reverse complement strand
CCTTGGATCCCCCGAAAAGGGTAAAAGCGTAAAAGGACAAAGGGTGATTAAAGCGTTCTCGCGATCCGAAAGCCGACGCCGTTGTACCGGTACCCGGGATCTCTCCTGAAGCGGTTGGCGGAGCGCAGGTACTGCGGAGTGATGACCCAGGACCCGCCCCGCAAAACGCGGGCATTAATCATCAACAATATGTTCTGACAGTCCGTTTTCCAGGCTGAACCGTCCGTCGGCGAATCATTGTAGTTGTCGTGCCAGCAATCCTCGACCCACTCCCAGACATTGCCGTGCATGTCGTGAAGCCCGAACGGATTGGCTTTGAAGGAGCCAACCGGCGCGGTTTGCTTGTTATCCCACTCGCTTCCACAACCGTCGCAATTCGCGTTGCCACGACCTATCTCGTTGCCCCAGGAATAGCGTGTCGTCGTGCCCGCCCGTGCGGCATATTCCCATTCGGCTTCCGATAGGAGGCGGTAGATCTGCTGTGTCTCCCGGCTCAGCCAGCGGACATAATCCTGTGCATCATTCCACGAGACATTGATAACCGGGCGGTCTTTCCGGCCCCAGCCATTGTCACCGGCCAGACGGCAAGCGCCCGCCGCAACACATGCATCCCATTGCGCGAAGGTGATTTCGGTCTGACTGACTGCGAAAGGGCGGGAAATGTCCACACGATGAACCGGGAGCTCATCGCTATCATGCCCCCGCTCGCCCGGTGGCGATCCCATGCAGAAGCTGCCGGGCGCCAAAGGCACCATGAGCGGAAAGACCTCTCCAGGCCGATCCCGAAACGCCGGTCCTGCCGCCTCGATGGGGCTTTCTGCCCGGCATGTCGTCCCGGCCACCTCGATCTGGCGGGTGGGCGGCTGGCGCAGCCGGATTGTCCGCCCGTCGCTCGTCTGAAACGATGTGATTGTGGCGCCTGCGGGCATGTCGTCGTCAGGCTCTGGCTCCTGCGGCTCCTCGATTCCATAATACTCAAGAAACGCCTCTTCAACGGCGGACCAGGGCATGACGATGCCCCGGCCAGTTTCGGTCTCCACCCGGAGCAACATGCCCTCGCGATTGCCGCCGACCAGATAGGCCGAACCACTCAGGCCCGGTCGCAGAGCCTGTTCCGTCCGTTCAGGTTCGATAATGCGCAGAGGGCCCTGTCTGCCGGCAATCGCCACAGCCAAGCGTTCCAGGTCGCCGAGGCTGTTGCGATGAACGAGTACACTGCCATCAAGATCGAGGCCGCTTTGATCCCGCTGCGCTTCGCACAAGAGTGAATCGGGGCTCTCGATCCGCAGGACCGCCACGTCCTCGGCAATCTTGCGCTGGAATGAAGCGACGGCCAACGCGCTGCCCTGTCCGATAATCTGGATCTCGTCTGCGATCGGAACACGTACTGCACCGTTCGCCCCGGTCACCTGTTGGGTCACCACATGCTCCGGCGTGATCACATAGCAGCCATCCACGTAGCGCAGGATCGTGCCCTGACCTTCCGAGGAGCCTACCGCAACATGAACCTGATCCGCGACGGGATCGGATAGGGGCTGGGCGTGGAGCGCGCTGGCCAGGC
>CAZLPU010000164.1:0-1721 GCA_964561475.1 uncultured Alphaproteobacteria bacterium | reverse complement strand
CGGCCCCGTTCCTGACCGGTGGCCAGGTCAATGCTGACCACCCCGCCCTCCCCCGCACCGGGCCCCTCCAGCCGCAGGATCAGCAGCGCGCCGTCCCCGGCCTCCACCGTCTCGCTGCCCACCACTCGTGCGCCGTTGAGCGGAATGCTGCGCTCACCAAACCCATAGGCCAGCTGCTGAACCATGGGCCGTTCCGGTTCAGCCTCCTCGCCTTTACCGGCACGGTCCATGACCCCCATGATCAGCACCGCGAAGGCAAAGAGGATCATGATCCCCAGGATCACCACAACGGCCTTCAAGGCGGCGAGATTCGGCGGGGAGTTTTCCCTTTCCATGGGGAGCGCCCTATCCTGTCAGGCCCGGCCTCCGGCCATGGCCCCATTGATCCGAGATGCAGCAGACCCCGTACCATCTTTCGCCCGCGGATGGCGACAGCGGAAAGCGGTTGGACCGCTGGCTGGCTGAGCAAATTCCGCATGTCTCCCGGTCGCGTCTGAAAGCGCTGATCGTTCAGGGAAAGGTCGCCGTGCAAGGATCCGTCGTCACAGACCCCGCCCTGAGGGTGCGCCCCGGCTGGACGGCCAGCGTGACCATCCCGCCCCCGTCGCCGGCAGAGCCGGAACCCCAAGCCGCGGCCCTGTCCATTCTGTTCGAGGACGATCATCTCCTGGTGGTGGACAAGCCCGCGGGCATGGTGGTGCATCCCGCGCCGGGCAATCCCGACCGGACATTAGTGAACGCTCTGCTGGCCCATTGCGGAGACAGCCTGTCGGGCATCGGCGGGGTGCGGCGTCCGGGGATCGTCCACCGCCTGGACAAGGATACCAGCGGTCTGATGGTGGTGGCTAAGACCGACCGGGCCCACCAAGGGCTCGCCGCGCAGTTCGCCGCCCACCAGGAAGGCAGCGGCAAGGACCTGCAACGGCATTACGCCGCCCTGGTTTGGGGTCTGCCCCCGGCCGTGGCGGGACGGTTCGACGGTCCCATCGGCCGGGACCCCAGAAACCGCACCCGCATGGCGGTGACCGCCAAGGGGAAGCCGTCCGTGACCCATTACCGGCTGGTAGAGCCGGTTGGGGATGGCTGTGCCATGCTGGCCTGCCGGCTGGAGACAGGGCGGACTCATCAGATCCGCGTTCACCTGTCCCATGCCGGCCATGGGCTGGTGGGCGATCCCGTCTACGGCCGGATGACAGCCAGCCGCAGGAAGGCCCTGCCGGAAAAACAGAGAACGGCCATCACCGTCTTCGGGCGTCAGGCCTTGGATGCCTTCGCTCTGGCGTTCCGCCATCCGGAGACCGGCGAGGCCCTGCGGTTCACCCGGGGGCTAGCGGGGGATCTTCACGAACTTGTGTCTGTGCTGTCGCCGTCCAAGGCGGTAGATATATCGGACCATATTAGTCAGATATCCTTGACTCGTTTGTAAGCCGGGGGATAGCGTTTCGCCTGCGGGGAGCTCTGAACAGGCGGAACCAAACATGGGCTGAACGGCCCAGGAGGTAGAGTATGAGTGCGATTTCGCCAGCGTTCGTTGCCGCGCCTGAAGACAATCTGTCCCGTTATCTGCAAGAGATTCGGAAGTTCCCGATGTTGACGCCGGATGATGAGTACAATCTCTCCCGGCGCTACCATGACGAAGACGATATGGCCGCCGCCCATACCCTGGTGAACAGCCATTTGCGTCTGGTGGCGAAGATCGCAATGGGCTATCGCGGCTACGG
>CAZLPU010000163.1:0-1794 GCA_964561475.1 uncultured Alphaproteobacteria bacterium | reverse complement strand
CTTTTGCAGCATCTGGCGAATGATCACCTCGATGTGCTTGTCGTTGATCTTCACGCCCTGAAGCCGGTAGACCTCCTGGATCTCGTTGATCAGATAGCTCGCCAGATCCTCGACACCCTTAATGGCCAGAATGTCGTGGGGAGCAGGATTACCGTCGATCAGGTATTCGCCCTTTTCGATGAAATCCCCTTCCTGCACGCCAATATGCTTGCCCTTGGGAATGAGATATTCCACGGGCTCCGCATCCTCTTCCGGCGGACGGATCATGATCCGGCGCTTGTTCTTGTAGTCGCGCCCGAACTCGATCGTGCCGGAAACCTCGGCGATGATGGCGTGGTCTTTCGGCCGGCGGGCCTCGAACAGCTCCGCCACCCGGGGCAGACCACCGGTGATGTCCCGGGTCTTGGCCCCTTCCGTCGGGATTCGCGCCAGGGCGTCACCGGCGTGAACCTTGGCGCCATCATCCACGGACAGAATGGCGTCCACGGACAACTGATACCGGGCCTCATTGCCGTTGGAGAGTTTCAGAACCTCGCCCTGGTCATCCACGATGGCAATGGCCGGGCGCAGATCATTGCCCTTGGCATGGGTGCGCCAGTCGACCACGTGCTTCTGGGAAATACCCGTGGCCTCATCGGCCAGTTCACGCACGGACACGCCCTCCATCAGGTCTTCGTACTTGACCTGGCCGGAGAGTTCCGTCAGCAGGGGAAGGGTATAGGGATCCCATTCGGCGATCCGCTGGCCCCGTTCCACTTTATCCCCTTCCCTCACCTTCAGGCGCATGCCGTAGCTGAGCTTATTGGACTGCTTTTCGTTGCCCTTCTTGTCCACGACCAGAAGACGGGTGTTCCGGCCCATGACGATCAAATCGCCGGAACTGTCGGTCACCAGGTTCTGGCCCACGATCTTGACCGTGCCGTCCTGGCTCGTTTCCAGGAAGGACTGGTCCGCCACGGTGGCCGTCCCGCCGATGTGGAAGGTCCGCATGGTGAGCTGGGTGCCCGGCTCACCGATGGACTGGGCCGCGATCACGCCAACGGCTTCGCCCACATTCACATGGGTTCCGCGCGCCAGGTCCCGGCCATAACAGGCGCGGCACACACCCCAGCGCAACTCACAGGTAAGAGGCGAGCGGATATAGACCTTCTGCACACCGGCCGCCTCGATGCGGTCGGCCTGAACCTCGGTGACCTCGTCGCCCTTGCGGCCCAGCACTTCATCCGTGTTGGGATCAAGCACATCCTCCTGGAGGGTACGACCCAGAAGACGGTCCCGAAGGGTTTCGACCACGTCACCGCCGTCGATCACGGCAGCGGCGGTGATGCCCTGTTCCGTACCGCAATCATTTTCAGTGATGATGCAGTCCTGGGCCACATCCACAAGGCGGCGGGTCAGATAGCCGGAGTTCGCGGTCTTCAGCGCCGTATCCGCAAGGCCCTTCCGGGCGCCGTGGGTGGAGCTGAAGTATTCAAGCACCGTCAAGCCTTCCTTGAAGTTGGAGGTGATCGGCGTCTCGATGATCTCACCGCTCGGCTTGGCCATCAGGCCGCGCATGCCCGCAAGCTGCTTCATCTGGGCGGGCGAACCCCGGGCACCGGAGTGAGCCATCATGTAGATTGAGTTGACCTCTTTGATGCGGCCGGTCTCCTCGTCCGTCCGGACGGCAGAGATCTCCTTCATCATTTCCTCGGCCACCCGGTCGGTGCATTTCGCCCAGGCATCGACGACCTTGTTGTACTTCTCACCCTGGGTGATCAGACCGTCGATATATTGCTGCTCGTATTCCTTCAC
>CAZLPU010000162.1:0-1896 GCA_964561475.1 uncultured Alphaproteobacteria bacterium | reverse complement strand
AAATCGTAAATCAGGGCTTGCATGGGCGTGGCTGAAACCGTAAGACACCCGTCACTGATGTGACAGCGCCGGGCGGAAATGAGTTTGTCGTTCCCGCTTGACGACCCGGGATCGCGCGTTTATTGTCCGCGATCTCTGCCGGGTAGGGCAGTAGATTGTCCCCTCCGAAACTATGCATCACGCATGAATTCGTTTGGGATGCCGCGCCTTTGATGGTGAGCCGGTTATGGCAAATCCATCAGCATGGCGCGCCGGTCTAGACGCCACCCGACCTTGATCTGTCAGACACAGCGCGGCCTGCGCGGACCTTCACCGGTCTGTGACGGGTCCGATTTGGTTCCGATCTCCAGCGAACGGAGCTTCCAGGTCAGTCCTCCTGGGCGATGCAATCGCTCTTCCGGGGAGTGGCGCGGGACGGTGTTGTCCCATGGTGCAGTGCTTGGCCTGCCGTGGGCCTGAGAATGTAGACGAGAGGCGCGATGCCAACGATTAACCAACTTATCCGGAAGCCGCGTAAGGCGCCGGTGAAGCGGAACAAAGTGGTTCACATGGAGGCCTGCCCGCAGAAGCGTGGCGTGTGTACCCGTGTCTACACAACGACGCCGAAAAAGCCGAACTCGGCGCTTCGGAAAGTCGCCAAGATCCGCCTGACCAACGGATATGAAGTGATCGGATACATTCCTGGTGAGGGCCATAACCTTCAGGAGCACTCCGTGGTGCTCATCCGGGGCGGCCGAGTCAAAGATTTGCCTGGTGTGCGCTACCACATTCTCCGGGGCACGCTGGATACCCAGGGTGTCAAGGACCGCCGTCAGCGGCGTTCGAAATACGGGGCCAAGCGGCCGAAGTAAGAAAAACGACAAGGGCGCGCCCGGAAGGGGCGGCGCCCGCCTGTCATGGTGCTCCAGGAGCTGCGGTTCCGTAAGGGGCTGGCAGGTCTTCAGGACAAGTGGAGAAGCCCATGTCGCGGCGGACGAGAGCAGAGAAGCGGGAAGTGCTTCCGGATCCGAAATTTGCGGATCTGATCGTGACCAAATTCATGAACTGCCTGATGTATGACGGCAAGAAGTCCGCAGCCGAAGGGATCGTGTACGGCGCATTTGACGAGATCCAGAACCGGACGGCTCAGGATCCCGTGCAGGTCTTTCACGAAGCCCTCGACAATGTGTCTCCGGCGGTGGAAGTGCGCTCCCGCCGGGTCGGTGGTGCCACCTATCAGGTGCCGGTGGAAGTGCGGCCCGAGCGGCGCAAGGCTCTCGCCATCCGCTGGCTGATTACGGCGGCAAGGAACCGGAACGAACGCACCATGCGTGATCGTCTGTGCGGAGAACTTCTCGATGCGGCCCAGAATCGGGGCGCGGCGGTGAAGAAGCGCGAGGACACCCACAAGATGGCTGATGCCAACAAGGCGTTCTCGCATTATCGCTGGTAAAGGCAACCGGCACTGGTAAAGGCAACGGGGCCGCGGGCTTTTGCTTCGTGGCAGGAACAAGAAGTGCAGACACCGAAACAGTCAGACGCAATGGGGCGGGCTGGCTAACGGATTTTGGCTCACGTGGCGTTTTGGGGCCCTGTGGCAAGAGGTTGGACGATGGCACGTCAGACACCGCTCGAGGAATACCGGAACATCGGCATCATGGCGCATATCGATGCCGGTAAGACCACCACCACGGAACGGATCCTGTACTACACCGGCGTGAGCCATAAGATTGGTGAAGTGCACGACGGTGCCGCCACCATGGACTGGATGGAGCAGGAGCAGGAGCGGGGCATTACCATCACCTCCGCCGCGACCACCTGTTTCTGGAAAGACAAGCGCATCAACATCATCGACACCCCCGGCCACGTGGACTTCACCATTGAAGTGGAACGGTCCCTGCGGGTGCTCGACGGTGC
>CAZLPU010000161.1:0-1965 GCA_964561475.1 uncultured Alphaproteobacteria bacterium | reverse complement strand
CCACCGTGCCGATGTTGCAGTGCGGCTTATTACGCTCAAACTTCTCCTTGGCCATCGTAGCCTCTCCGTCGTCTGATGGCGGGGCGGATCACCGATCCGCCCGCGGATGAACCTTTTTATTACGCGAACTTGGCGACCACTTCATCGGCAACTGCCTGAGGCACCTGCTCGTAGTGATCGAACACCATGGTGTACTGGGCCCGGCCCTGGCTCATGGAGCGCAGGTTGTTGACGTAACCGAACATATTGGCCAGGGGCACCATGGCATTCACGACCTGGGCAATACCCCGGGCTTCCGTGCCCTGGATCTGACCACGGCGGCTGTTCAGATCACCGATGATGTCGCCCATATAGTCTTCAGGGGTCACCACCTCGACCCGCATCACCGGCTCCAGAAGCTTCACACCGGCCCTGCCGGCCACTTCACGGAATGCCGCCCGGGATGCGATTTCGAAAGCCAGCACGCTGGAGTCAACATCGTGGTAGGCGCCGTCGATCAGGCGAACCTTGAAGTCGATGACCGGGAAACCGGCGATCACACCGTTCACGGCAACACTTGCGAGGCCCTTTTCAACGCCCGGAATGTATTCCTTGGGCACCGAACCACCGACAATCTCGCTTTCGAAGACAAAACCCGTTCCCAGTTCGCCAGGCTCGAACACGAGCTTGACCCGGGCGAACTGACCGGAACCACCGGTCTGCTTTTTGTGGGTGTAATCGATTTCCGCGAGCTGGGTGAGGGTTTCCCGGTAGGCCACCTGAGGCGCGCCCACATTGGCTTCGACTTTGAATTCCCGGCGCAGACGATCGACAATGATGTCCAGGTGCAATTCACCCATGCCGGCGATCACGGTCTGGCCGCTTTCCTCGTCAGTGGACACACGGAAGGAAGGATCTTCCTGGGCCAGACGGTTCAGGGCAAGACCCAGCTTCTCCTGGTCACCCTTGGTCTTGGGCTCCACCGAAAGCTCGATCACCGGATCCGGGAATTCCATCCGCTCCAGGATCACCGGCTTCAGAGGATCGCAGAGCGTGTCCCCGGTCGTGGTGTCCTTCAGTCCGGCGATGGCCACGATGTCGCCTGCGAAGGCTTCGTCGATCTCTTCCCGGCTGTTGGAGTGCATCTGCATCATCCGGCCAATGCGCTCTTTCTTGCCCTTGACCGTGTTGAGCAGGGAAGACCCCTTGGTAATGGACCCGGAGTAGATACGGCAGAACGTCAGGGAACCCACGAAGGGGTCGTTCATGATCTTGAATGCCAGAGCGGAGGTGGGCTCCTCATCAGAAGAGTTGCGCACCACCTGCTCCTCACTGTCTGGGAGCACACCCTTAATGGCAGGCACTTCCAGAGGGGACGGCAGATAGTCGAGAACCGCATCGAGGAGAGGCTGCACGCCCTTGTTCTTGAAAGCGGAACCGCAAAGCACGGGCACGAAGGTGCCGGCGATGGTGCCCTTACGGATCAGCTTGCGCAGGGTTTCCTCGTCGGGCTCGTTTCCTTCGAGATAGGCCTCCATGGCGGCCTCATCGGCCTCCACAGCCGTCTCGATCATCTTGTCCCGGAAGTCCTTAGCCTTGTCGACCAGATCGGCGGGAATGTCTTCGTCGTGGAAGCTGGCGCCCAGGCTCTCATTGTCCCAAACCACCGCTTTCATCCGCACCAAGTCAACAAGACCCTTGAATTCGTTTTCCGCGCCGATGGGGATCTGGATCACGAGTGGGGTGGCCCCCAGACGTTCCACAATCATATCGATGCAGCGGTAGAAGTCCGCACCCAGCTTGTCCATCTTGTTGACGAACACCATCCGGGGCACACGGTACTTATCGCCCTGGCGCCAAACAGTCTCGGTCTGGGGTTCCACACCGGCATTGGCGTCCAGGAGAGCAACGGCACCGTCGAGCACCCGCAGCGACCGTTCCACTTCAATGGTGAAGTCCACGTGGCCGGGGGTGTCGATGATGTTG
>CAZLPU010000160.1:0-2074 GCA_964561475.1 uncultured Alphaproteobacteria bacterium | reverse complement strand
AATGGTGCCGATCTCAGGTCCGTGCAAAAAATGCTGTGGCACGCGGACATTTCCACCACCCAGATCTACACCCATGTGCTTGAGGAACGGCTCAAGGAAATCGTCCAGACCCACCATCCTCTTGGGGCTGACCCCGTCGGCCAGAAAGGGTGACGGACGGAACGGGCGCGAGCCTGTCATTCCCGCCGTCGTGAGGGGCGTTCACCGGCTGCCAAGGGGATGGCGGCACAGTTGCGCGGCGCGTTCCGGCTCCAACTGCGATTGCAGTCAGTCCAATCCATTCGGTCGTCCAGCGGTTATCGGGCGGCGACCGGCCCTGTGCGGCAATAGGCAAGGTGCCTTGATCCGATCCATGGGCCGGGCTACTGAGCCTTTTGAGGATCAAGGTTTATATTGGCAATGGCGCTGCGTCGGCGCACCCATCGGCTTTCTTAGGAGATTTCCATGAGCTTCACCGAACATCCGCGCCGCGCGGTCCGCCTGTACCGTTCCAAGCTGTTTCTGCCGGGATCCCGCCGGGATTTCATCGAAAAGGCCGCCAAGTCCGAGGCGGACTGCATCTGCATGGACCTTGAAGATGCCGTGGCGCCCTCCGATAAGGTGGAAGCGCGCAAGAACATCGTCGAGGCCCTCAACGAAATCGACTTTGGCGACAAGATCGTCTCGATCCGGATCAATGGCCTGAACACCCACTATGCCTATCGCGACGTGATCGACGTGATGGAGCAGGGGGGCGAGCGCCTGGACTGCATGCAGATCCCGAAAGTGGGCGTTGGCGCGGACATCTACGCCGTCGACATGCTGGTGTCCCAGTGCGAATGGGCCACGGGCCGCAAGAAGCGGGTCGGTCTCGAGGCGATCATCGAGAGTGCCGCGGGCATCGAGAACGTGAACGAAATCTGCGCCGCCAGCCCGCGCCTGGAAAGCCTGCATTTCGGTGCCGCCGACTATGCGGCCTCCACGGGCATGCGCACGACCAATATCGGTGGTTCGAACCCGGATTATGCGGTCCTGACCGATGAGGACGACGCGGGCAACCGGTACCTCCACTGGGGCGATATGTGGCATTACACCATGGCACGGATGGTTGCCGCAGCCCGGGCCTATGGCATCACGCCTATTGATGGTCCGTTCGGGGACTTTTCCGACCCGGTGGGCTTCCGCAACCAGGCAACCCGTTCGGCGATCCTGGGCTGTGAAGGCAAATGGGCCATCCATCCCAAGCAGGTGCCTCTTGCCAATGAGATCTTCACGCCGCCTGCTGATGAAGTGGAAAAGGCCCGTGAAATCCTCGCGGCCATGAAAGCCGCGCAGGATCAGGGACTGGGGGCGGCCACCTACAAGGGCACCCTTGTCGATGCGGCCAGCATCCGTCAGGCGGAAGTGATCGTGCGCCAGATCGACATGATTGAAGGCCGGCAGGCCTGACCGGTCATGGCCTTAACGGCCATGACCTGAAGCCATGAAGCAAGGCTGGCCCCATGGCGGCCGGCCTTGCGGTTTGGGTCCAGAGAAAGACAAATCCATGCACACCTATCTCGACTTCGAAAAACAGATTGCCGAGCTTGAGGGCAAGATCGAAGAACTTCGGCAGTTGACGGACGATCAATCGGAGGTCGACCTCGACGAGGAGGTGGGCAAGCTGGAAACCAAGGCGGCCAATCTGCTGCGGGAAACCTACAGCAAGCTGTCGCCCTGGCAGAAGACCCAGGTGGCCCGCCACCCGACCCGCCCCCATTGCATCGACTATATCCGCCACCTGGTGAGCGATTTCGTGCCATTGGCCGGGGATCGTCTTTATGGAGAGGATTACGCGGTGATCGGCGGCATCGGCCGGTTCCGGGGCCGCTCCGTCGTGCTGTTGGGCCAGGAGAAAGGGGCCGACACACAGGGGCGCATCAAGCACAATTTCGGCATGGCCCGGCCCGAGGGGTACCGCAAGGCCATCCGGCTCATGGGTCTGGCGGAACGCTTCGACCTTCCGGTGATCAGCCTCGTGGATACCGCCGGGGCCTATCCGGGGATCGGTGCGGAAGAGCGGGGCCAGGCGGAGGCTATTGCCCGCTCCACGGAC
>CAZLPU010000159.1:0-2284 GCA_964561475.1 uncultured Alphaproteobacteria bacterium | reverse complement strand
GCGGTTCTGCCCAACGATGCGGCCATTCAGTCCAATCTGCGGGAGACCACGACGCGGGTTCTGGCCTCACTCACGCCGCGGGAAGAGCGGGTGCTGCGGATGCGCTTCGGGATCGGGATGAACACGGACCATACTCTGGAAGAAGTCGGCCAGCAGTTCTCCGTGACCCGGGAACGGATCCGTCAGATCGAGGCAAAGGCGCTGCGCAAGCTCAAGCATCCCAGCCGTTCCCGCAAGCTGCGCAGTTTCCTGGATAACTGACGGGCGCAAGCCCCAAACCTGTCTTCGGGAAAACCTTCTCTGTTGACCATGTTGCGGCGCTGCCCTTCCCGGGCGGCGCCGTTTTCTTATGACCGCCAGCACAATGAAATCATCAGCTTACTGAGATAAAATTGAAGTATCAGGGGAGGTCGAGGGGGACCAGCCCCTGGGCCAGTTGGTCAAGCCAGGGACGCTCGGCACAGGGTGTAGATGGCGTGACCAGGGATGGTGCGGACCCTGCTTCGGGATCAGGCGGGGCAGCGTCGTCCTGTGACGGCGGCGGCATCGGCTCCGAGCGGGCAAGAGCGCAAGTGATCGTCATTGTATAGGTCACCTGGAACCGCTCAAGCACGATGCGGGCCGTGGTCGGCCCCGTGGTGATGTGGGCGGGGGTGTCAGGGGGGCTGCTGATGCGGACAGGGGAGCGGGAAATCCGTGTGCCGATCAGCGCGATGGACACTCCGGGCCCATGGATAAAGGCCGCATAGTGATCATCCTCGACGGTGACGGACGCAGCGGCGGGCCTGCCGTCGGCGCCTTGAAGCAGGGGAAGGAGAATCGGCAGCCCGGCGTCCTCGACCCGGCTCAAGGGGTCCAACCGTGCCGGAGGAAAGGGGCGGGGCTGAGTGCTGCGCCAGACCTCATAGGCGGGCCAGTCCACCGGCCGGATATAGGCCCCGGTGGCGGTGCGGGAAGCGCCCCCATGACCGGTTGCGGCGCTGAACGGACCCTCTCCTAGATCCGCGCAGGCGTTCAGACCCAGGATTGCCATGGCGGCGATAATGGCACCCACACGGGTGGGGCGATGGCGCAAAAAGGCTGCGGCGACCCGGATTGGAGCCGCCGCAGGGGGGGGTGGGCTGGGATGCGTCAGTCGTTGGCTCCGGTGCCGGCATTCTTGTCCTTGAGCGCATAGGTGATGGCCACGGATGCAAACACGGTGCTTTCCCCGGCCTGCATGGGCGGGGGCGGGGCGGCCTCGGCCATCATGGTTGCCCGGCCCCGGGCCAGGTCCCGTTCACCGCCGCCGCCTTCACGGATCCGCAGGACCGGACCCAGGGTGACGCCGGCTTCTTCGGCATAGAGTTCCGCCAGGGCACGGGCGTTGCGCACGGCCCGGCGCTTGGCCTCCATGGCGAGGGGTTCAGGCTCGGAAAATGTGAAGGAGAGGTTGCGGAAGCGGTTTGCTCCGTCACTGACCGCCGCATCCAGAATGGGGCCAAGGGTGTCCAGGTCCCGGACCCGGACGGTGAGCATGTTCGATACGGTGTAGCCGATGATCACCTGGGGGCCGGTTTCGCCCCGGGGATAGCGCTTGAACTCCGGCATGATATTGAAATTGGAGGTCTGGAGATCCCGGTCGGCGATCCCTGAGCCTTTGAGGCGCTGCACCACCTGGGCCAGGGCCGTGGAATTCTGGCTCAAGGCTTCCCGGGCGGTTTTCGCCTGGGTTTCAACGCCCAGATTGATGATGGCCATGTCCGGGGCGCCTGCGACCTGGCCCGTGCCTGACACGGTGATCACTCTTTGCGCCGCACCCCGATGGCTGGAGGCATCGCTGTCCGCCCAGCTCTGCCCGGCGGTGGCGCCGAAAGCGACAGCGACCAGCATCAGGGCGCCGGCAAGCCGGCCGGTGCGCCAGGGCTGCCCGGCTCCCCAAACCCGTTTTGTCTGTGATAGTCTTGGTGTGCACGTCATGGCGATTGTCCTCTCCCGGTTCTGGTTGTGACGGGCAAGTGTGGAGACAGGGTTACGGCGGCACTATGGCAGGCCGATTTCACGGTCCGGCCGGGTCCGCCCCTCTTGCCAAAGCGCAAATTTCCGGTTCCCTTGCGCTTCCAGCGGTTTCCACCGCACCCGGGCCTGTAGCTCAACTGGTTAGAGCCGTCCGCTCATAACGGATTGGTTGGGGGTTCGAGTCCCTCCGGGCCCACCATTTTTGATCTCGCGGCGCGCAGCGCCTCCGATGGGGCGGCCTGACCGGCCGACGCGCGGTCGCGCTTGCGAACCCTGCGGGTTCGTT
>CAZLPU010000158.1:0-2473 GCA_964561475.1 uncultured Alphaproteobacteria bacterium | reverse complement strand
GCGCCTTCGCCGGCACGGATCGCACCCACCCGCTCGATCATGGCCCGCTCCGCCGCGCCGTACTCGACCGTCCCACGCGCAATGATCCAGTCCACGGGGGTGCCCTGTCGCAGCGGTGCAAGATCAGGCGCGGTCACGGCTCTCTCCCTTCGTGTGTCGTCCAAATATGCCAGTCGTCCAAATATGCCAGTCGTCTAAATATGCTTGCCGCCCACGTTTTCCTATCGACCCGGTTTAGCCGTCGCCCCGGTTTAGCCGTCGCCCCGGTTTAAGGGCAGGGGGCAGAGGGCTCATGGGGGGCCTTGCCCGGATGCCAGGCGCAACGCCCGGATGCCGGGCGCAACCGATCCGAAAGCGCGGAAGTTTTATCGTCAGAGTGTAGCCTGTGTCATTGCGTGATCTTCGGCCCGATCCGGCGCCTTCCCGAAGGGCGAGCATGATTGCACGGGTTCACACTCAAGTCAGGAGGCCCGCATGAGCGCCGTCAAAGCCGTCAAAGTGGAAATTTCCGTCGTGCTTGGGAAGACCGAACTGCCCATGCACCAATTGCTGCGCATGGGCCGGGGTGCCGTGATCGAACTCGACGCCCACCAGAGCGATGAAGTCTGGGTCCTGGCCAACAACACCCCCATCGCCCGGGGCGACATTATGGTGCAAGGGGACCGGATCGCCGTGTCCATCACTGACCGCATCCTCGCCAAGGGCTGATCGGCGTTTCCCTCATGCTTGCCCCCTGCCAGGAAAGGGGCGGGGCTTAAACGGCGGGAGCCGGGCGACTCTTATTTACACAGAAATTATGTGATTCATAAAATTCTCCATCGCTTGATTGAATTTTTTGCCCAACCCGACCACGTTTTGTGAGAACCGGGTGGTCCAAGCCCGATAATTGCCGCCCGTACCATGTCGCACGCACCATATCGCTTCGGAGGGCCAGGCCGATGTTTCCACTCATGTTGGATGTGGCTGCCCTGCCGGTGGCAGTGGTGGGCAATTCCCGTGCGGCCGCGCGGCGGGTGCGCCTGTTGCGGGACGCGGGCGCGCATGACGTTGATGTCTATACGCCCGACCCCGGCCCCGAGATGGTTGAAGCGGCTGGCGAGGGCCGGATTGGGCGCTGGCCGAACGACGGGGAGATTGCGGCTCTGCGGGTCCTGTTCACGGCCGACCTGCCGGAAGATCTCGCGGCGCATCTGGCCCATGTCGCCCGGGCTCACCGGGTCCTGGTGAACACCGAGGATGACCGGCCCCTGTGCGATTTCCATGTGCCCTCCATGGTCCGCCGCGGCGATCTGCTGCTGACGATTTCCACAAATGGAAAATCGCCGGGTCTGGCCCGGCGCATCAGACGCGAATTTGAGGACCGGTTCGGTCCGGAATGGGCCCAGCGGCTTGAGGAGATTGCCGCCTGGCGCCAGGCGTGGCGTGCGGAGGGCTTGTCCCTTCCGGAAGTGTCCGCGCGAACGGAGGCCTTACTGGCCGAGAAAGGATGGCTGCGATGAGCGTCACCAGTTTGCCCCTGAAAAACGGGCGCGTGGACGGCCTCAGCCCCGTGTCGAAAACCCTGTCGTCGGGCCCGGGCCCGGGCCCGGCGCGCCCCAGGCCCATGGACGCTCCATCAGAGGACGCGGCCGGGCCCCTGGCCGAGCGGTTGGCCACGTTGCGGGCCCGCTATGAGGGTCTTGAGGGCGTGGATTTGCTGCGCCCCCTGATCGAGACCGAGTTTCCCGGGACAATCGCAGCCGTCTCGTCCTTTGGGGCCGAATCCGCGGTGCTGCTCCACATGGTGGCCCAGACCGACCCCACGGTGCCGGTGTTGTTCCTGAACACCGGCAAGCTGTTCGGGGAGACCTTGCGGTATCGGGACCGTCTGCAGGAGGTCCTCGGCCTCACGGATTTGCGGGTTCTTTACCCCCACCCGGGCGATGTGGCCGAGCAGGACCCCAACGGCATGCTCTGGTCGCAGAACCCGGACGCGTGCTGCGCCCTGCGCAAGGTTCTGCCCCTTGAACGCGGCCTGAAAGGCTTCGAGGCGCAGATCACCGGGCGCAAACGTTTCCAGACCGGCGCGCGGGCGCAGATGCCGACCATCGAAGTCTCCGAGGGACGCTTCAAGATCAATCCCCTGGCCAGTTGGGACCTGGAGCGCCTGAGCGCCTATGCGCAGACCCACAAACTGCCCCCCCACCCCCTCGTGAAGGATGGCTACCTGTCCATCGGCTGCATGCCCTGCACGGACCGGGTGAAGGAGGGCGAGGACTACCGCTCGGGCCGCTGGGCGGGCCTCGATAAGGATGAATGCGGCATCCACCAGCCGTCCCTGACCGACGGCGAGGGCATCTGAGGTCCGGCGCGCACAAAACCCTTCACAAGACCCGGGGGATTTGCTACCTCCCGGGTCTCTCTACAGAACGCATCGCGTTCGCGGCCGTGGCGGAATTGGTAGACGCGCAGCGTTGAGGTCGCTGTCCGGTAA
>CAZLPU010000157.1:0-2490 GCA_964561475.1 uncultured Alphaproteobacteria bacterium | reverse complement strand
CCGCAACTACCCCCTTGTGGACATTGTGGCGCGCTACAAACGGGCCCGGGGGTTCAACGTCCTCCACCCGATGGGCTGGGACGCCTTCGGTCTGCCTGCGGAGAATGCCGCCTTCGAGCGCAAGATCCATCCGGCCGCGTGGACCCGCTCCAACATCGTAACCATGAGGGAACAGCTCCAGAAGCTCGGCCTGTCCATCGACTGGAGCCGGGAGTTCGCCACCTGCGACGCGGACTATATGGGCCACCAGCAACGCCTGTTTCTCGACTTTTATGAGAAGGGCTTCATCTACCGCAAGAAGGCCCATGTGAACTGGGACCCGGTGGAACATACGGTGCTTGCCAATGAGCAGGTGATTGACGGCAAGGGCTGGCGCTCCGGCGCACCCGTGGAAAAGCGCGAGCTGAACCAGTGGTTCTTCAACATCACTGGAGAAGCGGACAATCTGCTCTCGGGTCTCGAGACCCTGGACCGCTGGCCCGACCGGGTCCGGCTGATGCAGCACAATTGGATCGGCCGCTCCGAGGGCCTGCGTCTGCGCTTCACCCTGGAAGGTACGGACACGGACCTGACCAAGGACGGCCTCGAGGTCTACACCACCCGTCCGGACACGTTGTTTGGTGCAAGCTTCTGCGCCATCTCGGCGGACCATCCGATCAGTATCGCCCTGGCCAAGACCCGCGATGATATCGCCGCCTTCCGCGAGGAATGCGCCAGCCTGGGCACATCGGAAGAAGCCATCGAAAAGGCCGAGAAGAAAGGCGTCGATACCGGTCTCGTGGCGGTTCACCCCTTTGACCCGGCCTGGAAGCTGCCGGTCTATGTGGCCAACTTCGTTCTGATGGACTACGGCACCGGGGCGATTTTCGCCTGTCCCGCCCACGACCAGCGCGACCTGGATTTCGCCCGCAAATATGAGCTGCCCGTCCGTCCCGTAGTCATTCCCGATGGGGTGTCGGCGGATGATTTCACCATCGAGGACGAGGCCTATACGGGGCCCGGGCGCATTGCCCATTCCCAGTTCCTGGACGGATTGACCGTGGATGCCGCCAAGGCGGAAGTGATCAACCGGACCGAGGCGGACGAACAAGGCAAACGGGCCATCAATTTCCGCCTTCGTGACTGGGGCATTTCCCGTCAGCGCTATTGGGGCTGTCCGATCCCCATCATTTATTGTGACACCTGCGGCGTGGTGCCCGTTCCCGTCAAGGACCTGCCCGTAACCCTTCCGGAAGATGTCACCTTCGACAAACCGGGCAATCCCCTGGACCACCACGAGGGCTGGAAGTCCACCGTCTGTCCCATCTGCGGCGGCGAGGCGGTGCGCGAGACGGACACCTTCGACACCTTCATGGACTCCTCCTGGTACTTCTCCCGGTTTGCCGGTCCGGATCCGGACAATCCCGTGGACCGGGAAGCGGCAGACTACTGGATGCCCGTCGACCAATATGTGGGCGGGGTCGAACATGCAGTCCTGCACCTGCTTTACGCCCGCTACATGACCCGGGTCATGACTGAATGCGGCTACACCACGGTCCAGGAACCCTTCGCCGGTCTCTTCACCCAGGGCATGATCACCCATGAGACCTACAAGGACAAAGACGGGAAATGGCGCAGCCCGGAAGAACTGGTCTGGCGGGACGGCGGCATCTTTGTCTCCGACAGCGACGACGCGGTCACCGTGGGTCCGGCGGAGAAAATGTCCAAGTCCAAACGCAATGTGGCGAATGTGGACGATGTGGTCGATCAGTATGGTGCCGATACCGCCCGCTGGTTTGTGATTTCAGACACCCCCCCGGAACGAGACGTGGAATGGACCCAGGCTGGTATTGACGGCGCCTGGCGGTTCACCCAAAGGCTCTGGCGCATGATCGTCGAAACCCTGCCGCGCCTGCCTGACCCGGCCACGCCGATGCCTACGGATCTTCCGGACCCGGCCACTGGGCTCCGGCGCTCTCTCCACAAGGCCATCCGGGATGTGACCGACGATATTGAAGGCTTCCGCTTCAACCGGGGTGTGGCCCGGGTCTATGAAGTGACCAATGAAATGTCCGCCTTCGTCGCCCATCAAAACCTGGATGATCCAGGCAACGCCGCCGTGCTGCGCGAAGCATTCGAGTCGGTGGTGCTGCTCATTGCGCCCATGATGCCTCATCTGGCGGAAGAAGCCTGGGAGCGGCTCGGCCATAAAACTATGGTGGTTGAAACCCCATGGCCCGCCTTCGATCCGGAACTGGTGCGCGACGATCAGGTCGTGCTGCCGGTTCAGGTCAACGGCAAGAAGCGCGGGGAAATCACCGTTGATCAGGCGGCGGAAAACAAGGTTATAGAAGAAGCTGCCCTGGCGCTTGATCCGGTCATCCGGGCCCTCGATGGCAAGGCACCGAAAAAGATCATCGTGGTCCCCAAGCGTATTGTGAACATCGTTGCCTAGAGCATGAGGCGTTCAATCCGCATCATGCTCAAGGCCGCGACTGCGGTCCGGCGCCA
>CAZLPU010000156.1:0-2538 GCA_964561475.1 uncultured Alphaproteobacteria bacterium | reverse complement strand
GGACCGCAGTCGCGGCCTTGAGCATGATGCGGATTAAACGCCTCATGCTCTAATTGTCTTGATTGGCGCAGGAGGAGGATCCCGTGGGCGCTTCCTTGACACACCCCCGTATGATGAGCGCCCAGGCCCGGGCGGCCTGGCTCCTGACCCTTGGCGCATTCGCGGCCTTGGGCGGAGCATGGTTTTTCCAGTTCGTGGTCAATCTGCCCCCTTGTCCCCTGTGCTACCAGCAGCGCATTCCCTATTGGATCGCCATGGCCCTGGGCATCGCTGCTCTGGTGGTTCCAGGGCGGCTTGGGGCCGTGCTGGTGGGTGCGGGGGTGATCAGCGTCATGGTGTCCGGAGGGATCGGCGTCTATCACGCCGGCATCGAGTACGGTTTCTGGCCCGGGCCGCAGACCTGCTCGGGCATGGATCTTAACGCCGCTCCGGACAGTATCGCGGCCATGCAGGCCATGCTGAACAGCGATCAGGCCGTGGTGACCTGCGACAAGCCCGCCTGGACCCTCTTCGGCATTTCCCTTGCCGGGTTCAATGTTCTCTATGCCGCGGTCCTGGCGTCCGCCGCCGCCACTTTGTGGATGGCGCGGTCCGGCAACCCGCAATCCCGGGAGAAGGAGCTTCAGGCATGAGTGAGCAGACTATTCACACTGACAATCCCGTCTTTGAAGAGGACAGTATTGTCCGGGAGCGGCGGGCCATGGTGATGCCCGGACCGGGCACCTCTCGGCGGCGGATCGAGGAAATGGTCCGGGTGAACCATGCCGGGGAATACGGCGCGACACGGATCTATGCGGGCCAGCTTGCGGTTCTCGGCAAGTCCCGGGCCACCGCCCGCAGCGCCGACCTCGTGCGCCACATGGCGGAGCAGGAAGAAGCCCATCTGGATGGCTTCAACCGGGTGATGAACGAGCGGGAAATCCGTCCCACCGCGCTTATTCCCTTTTGGCATGGGGCCGGATTTGCCCTGGGGGCCGTCACCGCGCTGATGGGAGAACGTGCGGCCATGGCCTGCACGGAAGCGGTGGAAGAGGTGATCGTCGAGCATTACGAGGCCCAGGAACGGGAACTCGGCGACCGGGAACCGGAACTCAAGGGCATGATTGCCCAGTTCAAGGCGGAAGAGGCGGAACATCAGCACACGGCCATTGACGAGGGCTCCAAGTCCACGCCGGGCTACGGTCTGCTGTCTTCGGCCATCAAGATGGGCTGCCGCGCCGCGATCAAGATCGCGGAAAAGGTCTGAGCCGGTGGCGTTTCGCCTGGTTCTGGGTCTGGTTCTGGGGTGTGCGGCCCTTGGTGGTCTCATGATTGCCGGTGGGCTGGCCTATACGGGCCTGTATCCGCCCGGTGTCTTCGAGACCGGCCGGCCCAATCCGGGCCTGACGCCGGCCTGGGTCGATGTTTCCCATGAAACGGTCCGTGTTCCGACGGCGGATGGCCTGACCCTTTCAGGCTGGTGGATGCCCTCGTCCCGCAAGGATGGTTCCTCCCGGGGCGTGGTGGTGTTCGTCCATGGCCGGTCCGGGGGGATGGCAAGGCACCTGGATGCGTTCGAAACCCTGGTGCCCCATGGCTATGATGTCCTGGCGATCGATCTGCGGGGCTATGGGACCAGTGACGGACGTCCGTCCCAGGCGGGGTTTCAGCACGATGTGGACGGGGCCCTGGCCTGGCTTGAGGAGGAACGGAATGTTCCCGCCCGGCAGGTCATCCTGATGGGGGTGGACCTCGGGGCTTCCGTGGTGATGGAAACCGGATCCCGGATCGCGGTCGAGGGACTCGCCCTGATCCATGCCTTCACCTCCATTCCCCATGTCCTGCGGGTGGACGGCGCCCGGGAAGATCTCTCGGACGACCGGCTGGCGCCAGCGGGAGACATGGTGCGGCTGATTTATTGGAACGCGGCTTTCGACGGGACCGAAGTGATCGGGGCGGCGAAGGCACCGGTGCTGTTCTTCCACAGTCCAGCCAATCAGGTGGTGCCCTACGGCATGGGCCGGGTGCTCTACAATCAGGCCCCAAGGCCCCGCCGTTTCGTGGATCTCAACGGCGGCCACGGGCAGGCTTTCACCGCGTCGGGCGAGATCATTCTCAATGCCTTGGACGGGCTGACGCTGGGTATCTATTGAGCGTGATCAGGCCAGCGTAGCGCGCTTTCAGGAAACATGTGGGGGGTGTTCCGCCCGGAAAGCGCGCAAGACAAAGCTACTCTCGCATCTTCATGACCCGGAAAATCTCTCGAAGATGCTCCGGCGCACGCTCCGACCGCGAACGGCGCAAGTGCTGCGCACCATGAGCGACAAAGGGACGGAACAGCGTCCGTTCAAACGGAGTCGCGTTTAGAGCGGCGGGCGCAAAATCACGGTCACCTTTAAACAGGGTGGCCGCCGCTCTAGTCTTTTTTCGCTCACGGCGCGCGGCGCCTCCGTGAGGGCGGCGCAGTGGCGCCGGACCGCAGTCGCGGCCTTGAGCATGATGCGGATTAGAGCGTCGGGCGAAAAGTGGGAATCGTGGATTCCCTTGAGGTCGCAAATC
>CAZLPU010000155.1:0-2591 GCA_964561475.1 uncultured Alphaproteobacteria bacterium | reverse complement strand
CCCCCCGCCCCCCCCCCCCCCCCCCCCCCCCCCCCCCCCCCCCCCCCCCCCCGCCGCCGGGTCTGGCACGGGCTCGCATTGGTCGGATGGCGCACGGAGGGTACGTTCGTGCTGGATGACGGCTTTGGCAGCCCCGGACGGGCCGGCACCGGACCGGCCTCGATCGACAAGACCCAAGCGCCCACACCCAATCGGCAACACTCAAGCACCCAGACCCAAGCGCCAGAGGGCAATCCCAAGAGCGTGACCACTGGTGCCATGAGGGCCACCGTCAGCCGTCCAGCCGTGAGCCGTCAGCGGTTGGCCGTCAGCGGTTGGCCGATCAGCCCGTGGCGAGCCAGCGGCGGGCGTTGCGCTGGGCTTCGGCCACCTCATCGGCGCTCATTTCATCGGCCAGTTCCTTGCGGTAGCGCTGGGCATCCTTGTTGCCGAGGCTGGCCGAAAGGTTGAACCACTTATGGGCCTGAATGATATCGTAGGGCACACCCTGGCCCGTTGAGAACATGATCCCGAGCCGGTACATGGACTCCGCACAGCGTTCGTCCCGCGCCTTGCGCGCCAGCTCATTATCCGCGTTCGCCTCTTCAAGGACAGCCATCAACCCGCTCCCCGACTCACACTCCACGGCCCGGGCTGCTGAACACCCAAAAGCCGCGACCAGACACCAAACAGCCGATCCGCCCCAGCGGTCATCCGGCGGGGGCGCGATCAGGCTGCCCTCACCGAGCATCAGCGTGGCGTTCCGGAGGTAAGGATGGGGTTAAGCGAACCGCACCGGTTCGATGGGCCTGGAAAATGGGCCTCAGCGGCTCAGATCGAGGGCACCTCGGGCACCTTCATGCCCCGCTGGACCGCGTCCCGGCCCCCCACGGCGGCGAGCCACCGGCGCAGATGGACCCCCTCCCCGGCCACATCGGGCTTGGCGGCGAGGATGGGATCCGCGCCAGCGACGGCCCAGGGATAGATGGCCATATCGGCGATGGAATAGGCACCCGCCACATACTCCACATCCGCCAGACGGGTATCGAGGACCTTGAACAGGCGCGCGGATTCGCTCAGATACCGGTCGATGGCGTAGGGAATCCGTTCCGGTGCGGAATTGATGAAATATCCGGCCTGACCGAGCATGGGTCCGAACCCGGCCATCTGCCACATGAGCCATTCGAGCACCTTGGCCCGGGCGCCGGCCCCGGTGGGCAGGAACTGGCCTGTCTTCTCGGCCAGATGGATCAGGATGGCGCCGGATTCGAAAATCGAAACCGGCTCCTGTCCCGGTGCGGCACCGTCCGGCGCCCGGTCGATGATCGCCGGGATCCGGCCGTTGGGCGCGATGGCACGAAAGCCCGCCTCGTGCTGTTCCCCCATCTGGAGGTTGACCGGATGGACCGAATACTCAAGCCCGGTTTCCTCGAGCATGACCGAGACCTTGCGGCCGTTGGGGGTGGTCCAGGTGTAAAGCTCGATCATGATACGGTCCTTCTGGGTTAAAACAGTCCGGAAGCGGACGGCCTGGCCTCAGGAGAGGCCGAGCTTGTCGTTGAGGATCTTGTTCACCGCGCCCGGATTGGCCTTGCCGCCGGTGGCTTTCATCACCTGGCCGACGAACCAGCCCATGAGCTTGGGCTTTTCCTTCACCTCTTCCACCTTGTCCGGATTGGCGGCGATGATCTTGTCCACTTCCGCCTCGATGGCACCGGTGTCCGTGACCTGCTTGAGGCCCCGTTCCTCAATGATCGTATCCGGGTCCGTCTTGGTCTCGAACATGATCTCGAACACATCCTTGGCGATCCGCCCGGAAATGGTCTCGTCCGCGATCCGATCCAGAAGCTGGCCAAGCTGGGCGGCATTCACCGGGGTTTCGGTCACCTCAAGGCCCGCCTTGTTCAGGGCACCGAAGAAATCGCCCATCACCCAGTTGGCGGCCAGTTTCGGATCCCGGCCCTTGGCCACCGCCTCGAAGAACTCCGCCCGCTCCTTGTCCGCCACCAGCACACCGGCATCGTAAGGAGAAAGGCCGAAATCCGTCACGAAACGGGCCTTCTTGTCGTCGGGCAGTTCGGGGAGCGCGCCCTTGATCTTCTCGATCCAGTCTTCCTCAAGCTCCAGGGGCAGAAGATCCGGATCCGGAAAATACCGGTAGTCGTGGGCCTCTTCCTTGGAGCGCATGGACCGGGTGACACCGGCCTTCACATCGAACAGGCGGGTTTCCTGGTCGATGGTGCCCCCCTCCTCCAAGATGTCCACCTGACGGCGGGCTTCATATTCGATCGCCTGGCGGATGAACCGGATGGAGTTGACGTTCTTGATCTCACAGCGCGTGCCGAAGGGCTCGCCGGGCCGGCGCATGGAGACATTCACGTCCGCCCGCATGGAGCCCTGTTCCATGTTGCCGTCGCAGGTGCCCAGATAGCGCAGAATGGCCCGCAGCTTGGTGACGAAAGCCCCCGCTTCCTCCGCAGACCGAAGGTCCGGCTTGGTCACGATCTCCATCAGAGCCACACCGGAGCGGTTCAGGTCCACAAACGAGCGGTCCGGTGCCAGATCGTGGATGCTCTTGCCCGCGTCCTGCTCCAGGTGCAGCCGTTCGATGC
>CAZLPU010000154.1:0-2903 GCA_964561475.1 uncultured Alphaproteobacteria bacterium | reverse complement strand
TTCAGGAACGCCCAGTTCAGCGGCGGGGCGGTCTTCAGGAACGCCCAGTTCAGCGACGGGGCGGACTTCGAGAACGCCCAGTTCAGCGACGGGGCGGACTTCACGAACGCCCAGTTCAGCGACAGGGCGTTCTTCACGAACGCCCAGTTCAGCGGCAGGGCGGCCTTCGGGAACGCCCAGTTCAGCGGCGGGGCGGTCTTCAGGAACGCCCAGTTCAGCGGCGGGGCGGTCTTCAGGAACGCCCAGTTCAGCGACGGGGCGGACTTCGAGAACGCCCAGTTCAGCGACGGGGCGGACTTCACGAACGCCCAGTTCAGCGACAGGGCGTTCTTCACGAACGCCCAGTTCAGCGGCAGGGCGGCCTTCGGGAACGCCCAGTTCAGCGGCGGGGCGGTCTTCTGGAACGCCCAGTTCACAAAGCCCGTCAGCTTTCATTTCGCCGTGTTTTCGGCAGGCGTGGGGTTCAAGAACACCCGGTTCATGGCAGCGCCGAATTTCGACAAGGCGGAAAGCCGCCTTTCGGATCAGGGCCGGATTGATTTGCGGGAGGCGGTGTTCGAGGGCGCGGACCTGACCGGGGCCCATCTCGGCAACACGGATCTGGCGGGCCAGGATCTGACCACGGCAAAGCTGTGTGACGCCAATCTGGATGAGGCCAATCTCACCGGGGCCCGGCTCTGGCTCGACAGCAATTCCACGCGCAACACCCGGTTCGGCTCGTTTTCGCCCAATCCTTGGCTGGTGATTGCCCGGGCCTTCAGCGGACCGGCCCTGGTGTTCAACACCCTGCTGCTGATCGGCTTTTTCCTGCCCTTTGTCCTCAAACTGATGGCCTATTACGGCTGGGCCGTGGGCGGGGATGCGGGGGTGCTCGGGTCGCCCACTTGTGGTGACGGGCCGTGTCCGGAGGTTCAGGTTTGGCAGCAGGTGCTGGGGGGGCTGAACGATCCCCTGCTCATGGGCATTTCCCTGGTGCTCATTGCCTACAATATTCTGCGCTACCGGGTGACGCGGGTCGCCGTGGAACTGGACGAGGAGCAAAAGCGCAGCGGTCACGCCCCGGCCCTCGCCGCCTACTGGCCCCTGGTCCAATATGAGCGGGCCTTCCGGGTGGTCATCCTGGTCGCCTTCGCCATGTTCCTGGTCAATCTCTGGCGCTGGGGCACGGAGACCGTCCCCGTTACCGGCGCCATTTAAGGGGGCGTTCGAAAGAACCAAGCGAGCGGACCAAGCGAGGGGACCATGCAAGGGGAAGGACCATGAGCGACACGACGCAATCGGACGAAGACCGGAAAGCCGCCCAGGACCGGCGCGCCCGCACCCTGGAGGCGGTCTTTCCCTATGCCGCTGCCGCCCTTGTGCTCAGCATCATCTACGCCCGTGACATTCTGACGGTGTGGACCGGGTGGATGGGGGGCAATCCCTGGCCATGGGCCGCCGGTTACGGGATCTGTGTGCTGAGCGCCATCGGCGCGGTTGGCTGGATCTTCCGGCGCGGCGCGTTTTTCGAATGGCACTGGCCCACGACCATCTGCCTGACCCTGTTCACCCTTGCCGCCCTGCCCTGGCTCGTCCTCGACGTCCTCCCTGTCCTCCCCGCCTTTCCTGGCAACCGGATCATCTATGGCTGGGGCCTCGCCATCCTGTGGCTCGCCACCGCCCTCTGGCTCATGAACCGGATGCACCGTCAGGCGAAAGACATCGCCGACAAGATCTGGGCCAACGATATCTCGAAGCGGGGCCAGCAGACCCCGCCGGAGAACGGTCAACCCTCCCCACCAGGATCATCTTGAATTTCTCCATACACTGATCTATCCTGCCTGTATCCAGCAGGCAGAAAACAGGTGCCACCCATGGCCAACAGCGGTCAGTTCAAGCCCGGACGATCGGGCAATCCGAAAGGCCGGCCCAGGGGGGCACGGAACAAAATCTCCGCACGGGTGCAGGACATGCTCTCGGCGGAGGCACCGGCCCTGGTGCGCAAGGCCATCGACATGGCCCTCGATGGGGATGCCCAGGCCTTGCGGCTCTGCCTGGAACGGATTTGCCCGCCCCAGAAGGACCGTCCCGTTCCCTTCCCACTCGGCGCCACGGATACCGCGGCCGATATCGCCACCGCGGGAAAGGACGTGATCGCAGCCGTTGCCGAGGGCCATCTCACCCCATCCGAAGGCGAGGCCCTGTTCCGCCTGCTGGAGGCCCGGCGCCGCATCGTGGAAACCGCCGACCTGGAGGCCCGCATTGCCGACCTGGAGGCGCGCTCATGAAAGCCCTGCACCGACGCGTCCAGAAACTGGAGGCGCAACGGCCCGATGACGACGAGGCTTCCTTCAGTAAGATGACCGCCAGTGAGTTGCGGGCTGAGTGGGCCGCTTTATCCAAAGACCCGGAGGTGGCCGCAACGCTCCGGGAGATCGGTGTTACCCAAGAGCTCATTGACGCCAATGACTATGAAGAGATCACGACTGATCGAGGCCGCCGACATCTGTTGACCGTCCGATCCGGCCTGCGAGCAACCGCGGTCTCTTACGCCCGCATTCCCCGGATGACCTTCCGATTGCGTGCGCCTGAGCGCCGTTTATTGTCATCATATCAATGGCTTGAGGCGGATGGGCGAGACGTGTCATGGACAGCATGGCGGGTGAAGCGGATCGGAGTGCCTTGTGGGTCGGTTTCGACCGCCGTTTGAAGCTGGAATTTCACGGCTCCTTTCTCACCTCCGATGCCGGTTTGCTGGCTATTCGATAATTGGATGGGGTGCTCGGCCTGACGGATCTGGCGGGTGAGGGGCTCACCGACAGCCACGTCGGCAGAAGTGGCTGCCATAGTCTGGTGGCGCTGTTGCGTCATACCAATCTGCATTGATCAGAACCGATGCGCCCAGTCGCGCAGTCCGATGGACA
>CAZLPU010000153.1:0-2971 GCA_964561475.1 uncultured Alphaproteobacteria bacterium | reverse complement strand
GTTCGCCGATACGGGAATCCCAAAAATGAGTCCTGCTTACGCACACTTGGTATAACTCAAACTGGAAGGGAAATCGGGGGGCAGACCAGCCGGAGCTGGTGCTGCGGCCAATGTCCCTTCTCTATCAAGAAAACGCCTCGATCATGGAGCGGATGATTGGGGCGTCCATACGCTTTCAGTGAACCTCAACTCTTGTTCAGCCGCACCAGCGCCGCGTCGAGGGCTTGGAGAAACTGGGAGCGGTCGGCTTTGGTGAAGGGGGGCGGGCCGCCGACCTGGGCACCGCCAGCCCGCAGGTCGTCCATGATGGCCCTGGTGGCAATGGCTCCGCCAATGGAGTCGGCGGTGAAGGGTTTGCCGTTCGGAGCCAGGACCGTCGCACCCGCCTTCAGGCACCGGTCCGCCAAAAGAATGTCAGCAGTCACCGCAATGGTGGCGTCGGTGCAGGCCTCGGCAATCCAGTCATCCGCCGCATCGAAACCGTCGCTGACAACAATCCGGCTGACCAGGGGATGGTCCGGGATCCGTAAATAGGCATTACTGACAATCGTCACCGGAACCTTGTGGCGCAGGGCCACCTTGTAGATTTCTTCCTTGACCGGACAGGCATCCGCGTCCACCAGGATTTGCGTCATCGGCCTCTCCAGCCTCTCTCAGCAGGCGGTTCCATGGTTCGGACGCCATGGTGACCGGTACCATCATGCCCTGTCGTCATCTCCAAGGCCTGTCGTCATCTCCAAGGCCTGTCGTGGTGAGCGGTGTTCTTTTCCATGGGGACAATAGGCGCAGTATGTATCACAGCGACTCAATATCCTGCCGTTCCTTTTCGTCCAGAACCGTCTTGAAGCAGGTCTTGATTAGGTCCTCGTAGAATTTCTCTTCATACTGATCGACTGTGAATTCCTGCCAGAGGAAATGCATCTTGTAGAGCCGGGCCACTTCGACCAGGTCACTGAATTGGAGTTCGCTTTGGTCGAGGAAGGGTTCGAACAGATCCCTGTGGTCTTCGGCCCGGAAATCACGGATGCCGGAAAAGCTGTAATCGAAAAAGGCCAG
The DNA here is from genome assembly GCA_964561475.1 of uncultured Alphaproteobacteria bacterium. Classification (GTDB taxonomy): domain Bacteria; phylum Pseudomonadota; class Alphaproteobacteria; order JAJFIK01; family JAJFIK01; genus CAYUYV01. The sequence goes on along the minus strand of CAZLPU010000153.1, from coordinate 1,915 downwards.
TTTCTGCTCAAGGGATGGCGCTTCGAATTCAATCGGAACATCAAACCGCCCATAACGCCGCAAGGCTGGATGGAGCCTTTCGGGGAAATTCGTGGTGCCGATGACGACAAAACCTTCTGCAGAATCGAATCCATCCATGAAATGAAGAAGGGTTGCAATGTTCTTCGGGTTATAGCCAGCGCTGTTCTTTTCACCAATGAACAGGTCGATATCATCAAGGATAATGATGCAGGGAGTGTAGTGCATCGCGCCTTCAAGCAGTTCTTCCAAAGTGGGCTCGGGGCTGCCTAATTCTTTCGGCTCGATATAGTAGACATTGATGCCCTGTTCGATGGCGTTCTTTGAGATGAACCGTGTCGCCAGGGTCTTGCCGGTGCCCGGAGCGCCCTGCATGAGAATGCCCCGGCGCAGGGGAATACCAAGCCTCTCTGCTTTATCTTTGTTCGCTGGGTTCAAGAGAAAGACCGTATTCTGAAGCAGGTGGTTCTTGAACGCGTCCGAAGCAATAAATTGCTGGTTGTCTATCTTGTCGAAGTAGGAAGATTCGTAACGGTATCCGTTAATTAAATAGGCTCCCTTCTTGCTGATTTTCGAGAATGCTCGCGCGAAATGGGCGTTGAAAATATCAACCTGAGTGTCTTTAATTGCGATGAAATTATTTAGCCGAAACCCGAATTGATCTTTTTCCCAAATCAGAATAATGGCGAACCTGAAACTGGACTCAGACTTGTCTTGAAAAGTGAACAGGCCCTGCCTTGATGTCTGGTCCACTTCGCTCATGCCATGGCGGGACCGAATACGCCTGGGCACGAAGGAGCTGAGGCCGAACGCGTTGATTTCCGGCTGGAAAGTGATTTCGAAATCGTCCTTGAATGCTTCGAGATAGGATTTCAGATCATAATCAAGGCTGGTGAACACAATGCCCTGGCCCTGCTGCGGCTTCAGTTGATCCCTGATCAGAGTGATCTGGTCGATATTCAGGGAAAACGGCAGGCCACGGTTTTCCACCGCCCCAATCCAATTGCGCCCATCAATCTGCATGAAATCTGCCCCTCAAAACCGTCCCACAACCGATGCTTCAGATACCGGTCATGGTACGCCGGATTATCGGTAAGTTCCAGGAGCGCGGACCGGTTTCCAGGGGGCTGGGTTCTGATCCCTGTACGAATAGATCGCGGTTGTATTCGCGGTCAGCGTGCGGGTGGTGCGGTCCGTCCCGGGTCGGCGAACAGGACAGGGGCACTTGCGGGATCGGCGAACCGGGCCTTGCCGTCCTCGAACCAGACCTTGCCTTCCGCGACAAGCCGCACACAAGCGGGATAGAGCTGGTGTTCCATTTCCAGGATCCGGTCAGCGAGGGTGTCCCCATCGTCATCGGGCCAGACAGGCACCGCCGCCTGGCCGATTATGGGTCCGGCATCCATTTCCGGGGTCACATAAAAGACCGAGCAGCCGGAGATGCGCACGCCCGCGTCGACGGCCATTTTCTGAACTCTCAAGCCGGGAAAGGAGGGGAGGAGGGAAGGGTGGATGTTGATGGTCCGCCCGAGCCAGCTTTCCGAGAAGGGCTGACCGAAAAGGCGCATGAAGCCTGCAAGGCAGACCGTGTCCACCTGCGCTTCCTGGAGGGCTTCCTCCACCACCGAGTCGAAGGCGTCCCGGCTCTTATAATCCTTGTAATGAATGAGTTTGGCGGGAAGACCGGCGGCCTCTGCCCGCTCCAGCCCCTTCGCGCCCGGATGACTGGAAATCACCACCCCGATCCGGGCGGGGAAATCTTTCTCCGCACAGGCATCAATGAGGGCCTGGAGGTTGGAGCCGCGCCCGGATATCAGAACGGCCAATGTATGCATGGGGCTGCCTCCTTCCAGCACGGATGATTAGAGCATGAGGCGTTTAATCCGCATCATGCTCA
>CAZLPU010000152.1:0-3416 GCA_964561475.1 uncultured Alphaproteobacteria bacterium | reverse complement strand
GCACTTTAGAGCATGAGGCGTTTAATCCGCATCATGCTCAAGGCCGCGACTGCGGTCCGGCGCCACTGCGCCGCCCTCGCGGAGGCGCCTCGCGCCGTGAGCGAAAAAACGAGACCGGCGGAAACCCTCATCAGGATCCTTCAGCATTCCCTGTGGTATCGGCCTTCCCACGGTGGCGGGCCATGACCGGCGCGAAGACCTTGTCCCACGTGCCCTCTTCCAACGGACCCACATGGCGGGCCAGGATCCGTCCGTCAGCACCGACCAGAAAGGTTTCCGGTACGCCGTACACACCCCAGTCAATCGCTGTCCGTCCTGATGTGTCGCGTCCCACCCTTGCATATGGATCACCAAGGGCGCGCAGGAAGCGCAGTGCCGCCTCCGGATCGTCCTTGTAGTTGATGCCGTGTACGGTCATGCCCTGTTCCCGGGACAATGCGGTCAAGACCGGATGCTCCACCTTGCAGGGCGCGCACCAGGAGGCCCAGAAATTCACGAGGCTGACCGATCCGCCTTCCAGGTGAGTGGTCCGGAAGCCCTTGTCCGTGCCGGTCTCTGGTTCGCCGGAGCCTGCGGCCATGACCAGCGCCAAGCCGTCCGACTGGTTGCCAGGCGTGATCTGGCCCCTCGGGTCAGCGCGCCCCGGAAGAGGATCCAGAGCGAAATCCGGCGCCTTCTTCCCGATCAGCATGGACGGCAAGGTCTCGGCGTCCGGATTCTGAAGCGCCATATAAAAGACCAGTCCCAGAACTGCCATCAGGACGAGCGGCACTGCATAAATCAGCCGCATGGAAACCTCCTCTTGATCACTCGCTTTTGATCTCAGCTTGAAATCGTATCAATCCGGACGATCCGGCGGCATTGGCTCCCGTGCGGGCCATCCGGGATCCTTCCGGGCTCAGATATCGTCGAATGCTCCGCGCCGGCCCTTTCCGCCTGCGAACTTGCTCGCCCCTTCAAGGATTTCACCGCTCGCCAGAGTTTCCCGCCCCAGACGGAATTCATTGGCGAGAGCAGCAGCAAACGGCAGATCCCATTGTTCGTAAACAGACCGGCGGTCATTGGCCATGCAGGCCTTGGGGAACCGGGCAATTTCCCGGGCCAGGGCCTCGGCTTCTGTCCGGGCGGTTCCTTCGGACACGACACGATTTGCCAACCCCATCTCCAGGGCCTCCCGGGCACCGACGGGCCGCCCGGTCAGGATCAGATCAAGGGCCCTGGACTGTCCGATCAGGCGCGGCAGACGCACGGTTCCCCCGTCGATCAGGGGCACACCCCACCGGCGGCAGAAGATCCCCATCACCGCAGTTTCTTCCATGACCCGCAGATCACACCACAGCGCAAGCTCCATTCCTCCGGCCACGGCATGGCCCGCCACCGCTGCGATCACCGGCTTTGAAAGCGTCATGCGGCTGGGCCCCATGGGTCCGGTTCCCGACAACGGATCATTCGGGCTGCGCGCCTCCAGGTCCTGCATGCGGTTGCCCCGCCCGTCCGCAATGGCCTTCAGGTCCGCGCCCGCGCAAAAGGTCCCATTCGCCCCGTGAAAAACACCGACCTGAGCCTCCGGGTCCCGGTCAAAAATCAGGAATGCCCGTGCGAGCGCATCCGCCGTGGGCCGATCCACCGCGTTGCGCACGTCGGGCCGGTTCAGGGTGATGGTCATCACCGGCCCATCCCGGTCGATCGAGACCGCCTGGGCGGCCTGGGCTGCGGCGGATTGGTCTGCCATGGCGCTTCCTTTCGGGAACAAGGACTGTCCAGCGGGAAGGAGCCCTTTTTTGTGCCTTGTTCAAGATGGTGTATCACGATGCCGAAAACGGGGCTGCACCAAGGTGTGGCTCCCCCCTTCCCCCCGCGGCTTCAAGGGAGATCGCCGATGACCAGGACCGGTCTGAACAGTTTCAACACCCGCAAAACCCTGACGGCCGCCGGCCGGACCTACGCCTATTACAGCCTGTCGGCCCTGGAAGCCCAAGGTGTTTCCGGCGTGTCCCGCCTGCCTTTTTCCCTGAAGGTGCTTCTCGAGAACCTCCTGCGCTTTGAGGACGGCCGCTCGGTTACCCAGGATCACGTGCGCGCCATGGCTGACTGGCTGGTGGAACGCTCCTCCAAGACCGAGATCGCCTATCGCCCGGCCCGGGTGTTGATGCAGGACTTTACCGGTGTGCCCGCCGTCGTCGATCTGGCGGCCATGCGGGCTGCCATGCAGGCCCTCGGCGGTGACCCGAAAAAGATCAATCCCCTGGCGCCGGTGGACCTGGTGATCGACCACTCCGTCATGGTGGACACCTTCGGCACACCCCAGGCCTTCGAAATCAATGTGGCCAAGGAATATGAGCGCAATGGCGAGCGCTACGCCTTCCTGCGCTGGGGCGCCGGTGCCTTCGACAACTTCCGGGTGGTTCCGCCGGGCACGGGCATCTGTCACCAGGTGAATCTGGAATATCTGGGCCAGACCGTTTGGGTCTCCAGGGATCAGAATGGCGAGGACGTGGCCTATCCGGACACTCTGGTGGGCACGGACAGTCACACCACCATGATCAATGCCCTGGGCGTCCTGGGCTGGGGTGTGGGCGGCATCGAAGCGGAAGCGGCAATGCTGGGCCAGCCCGTCTCCATGCTGATCCCCCAGGTGATCGGCTTCAAGCTCAGCGGCAAGCTGCGGGAAGGCGTGACGGCGACGGACCTGGTGCTGACGGTCACGGAAATGCTGCGCAAGAAAGGCGTGGTGGGCAAATTCGTGGAGTTCTACGGCCAGGGTCTCGATCACATTTCCCTGGAGGACATGTCAACCATCGCCAACATGTCTCCGGAATTCGGGGCCACCTGCGCCTTCTTCCCCGTGGATGCGGACACCCTGCGCTATCTGGCCGCCACGGGCCGGGACGCGGACCGGGTTGCCCTGGTGGAAGCCTACTGCAAGGAACAGGGCCTGTTCCGGGCCAGCGATACGCCGGATCCGGAATTTACCGACACCCTTGCCCTGGACCTGTCCACCGTCGAGCCGAGCCTTGCCGGACCCAAGCGGCCCCAGGACCGTATTCCCGTTTCCCAGGCCTCCCTGGGCTTCGCCAAGACCCTGGCGGAGGAATACAAGAAGGGCGATGAGGCGGGGAAGCGGGTGCCTGTACCGGGTGCCGACTATACCCTGGGCCACGGCGATGTCGTGATCGCCGCCATCACCTCCTGCACCAACACCTCCAACCCCAGTGTGATGCTGGGTGCGGGCCTCCTGGCGCGCAATGCCGTGGCCAAGGGTCTGACCGTCAAGCCCTGGGTCAAGACCTCCCTCGCCCCGGGCAGCCAGGTGGTCACGGACTATCTCGCCAAGGCCGGTGTCACCGGCGCCCTGGACGCCCTCGGCTTCAATCTGGTGGGCTATGGCTGCACCACCTGCATCGGCAATTCCGGCC
>CAZLPU010000151.1:0-4059 GCA_964561475.1 uncultured Alphaproteobacteria bacterium | reverse complement strand
GTTCGCAAAAAAGAAAACCCGGAAATGAGTCGGCCTCAAGTCAGGTTGGTATCAGCGTCGCTGAAAGCACGGTGCGCGCAGCCCTGAAGGATATGGGCTTTGTCAAGATCTCGGCCCGTCGCCGCCATCATGCCCAGAACGAGCACGCTCTGGAGGCGTTCAAAAAGACTTCCGCAACGAGATGGACGCGCTCCAGGACAAGCTCGGGCTGGACACGCCCGTAGAAATCTGGTGGCAAGACGAGATGCGCATTGGGCAAAAGAACATGCGCACCCGGCGTTGGGCGCGCAAGGGTACACAGCCGGTGGCGCCCCATGATCAGCGTACGAAGTTAGCCTAAATCTTCGGCGCCATCTGTCCTAAACGGGGCGTCGGGGCCGGACTGGTGCTGCCCCGCTGCAAAACCGCCATGATGCAGCTGCATCGGAACGAGATTGCCTATCACGTCAAGCCGGGAGCCCACGCGCTCTTGCTCATTGATCAGGCCGGCTGGGATCAACCCTGCAGGATCATGTCCATTGGCCTGCGAAAATGGGCCCATAGGTTCTGATCAAATGCGCTTAGTATAAGACCGTATCCGCCGGCCAACGGGCACCCCGCAGGAAAAGGCCGGACCGCTTGCGCGATCCGGCCAGCATTCCGACGGTGCCCGTCACCTATGCTGGGGTGGGATCCCGGTCGAGGAACGCGATCCCAGCGTGCCAGCCCGGATCAGCCAGGGGTGGAGCCAAGCGTGATCAGGTCCTGTTCGAAGAGACCCGAGAATACATCCAATGCGGTGGGCAACACAGCGGGTAGCTCTGTCGGCAGGAATTCCGCCGGATCTTGGGCTTGGGCCCCGGCGGCCGGTTCGGGATCGATGATAGCGCTCAGCCATTGGGGCAGGGCCTCGCCCGCAAATCCGGGTGCTGCAAGCAAAAGATCGAACAAATCCTCAGACGCTGGATCAATGCTCTGGGCTTCTGACGCGGCACCCTCCCCATTCAGCGTTACCGGCGCAGCCTCGGACGGGTCCAGATCATTGGTTCGGATCTGCACGATTGCCTCACCTTCAGGCCGTGCCACCGAGACCATCGCCGGTCCATCGCCGTCGATGCTGTCCAGCCAGCGCTGGGCCGCCTGTAAGCCCGTTCCAGCCACATCCAGGCTTGGTGCGGAGACACTCACGCCATCCTCCGCAGACGGATCCGGGGTCTGCCCAGGATCCCCGATGATCCCATGAAGGTCCGTGCGCGCCGCAGCCTCGGAGCCCGGCACCTCAGCAGCCTGGGCCGTTCGCACGCCTGCAATCGGCGTACCGATGACCTGAACTTCGTCGAAATAAAGGGCCTCTCCTTCACCGGTCGTCTTCGTTCGGAAGGTGATGTACACCTCGGATGGATCAATCGACGGGTTTTGGACGAACTCATCGAAAAAGCTTGCAGCCGCCACCCAATTCGGGTTGTTGCCTTCACGCCCTTTGAGGGTGTTCAAATCATCGCCAGAGAAGTTAAACGAGACAAATCCATACCGGTTTTGGGCGCTCCCGAACCAGAGTTCAAATTTGTCCTCAAGACCTGGCGTGGATTCATAGTCTTCACCAGGCGAGACCCAAAAACTGAACTGGACGTGGAGATCCTCGTAGCCGGACAAATCGAGGGGTTCCAAGCGCAGTTCCACGAACCCGTCCGTGTCCTGCATGACGAAGTTGTGCTCGACGCCCGACCGGACCCGAACCCCGTTCGGCGCAACGTCAGGCGCATTCGTGCCGCCAAAGGCGTTGACCCCGATCTGATCCGAGCCGTCAGCGGTATCGACCACAGGGCCGCGGACAGTGCCGTCCGGGTTCCACCAACTCGTCTCGAAATCGATGCCCGGACCGCCGGAATTCGTCGCACCCGGATTGGTCAAATAGCCGAAAATTCTGAAGCTGTCCGTGGTGGTCGGCTCAGCCCTCAGTGCATTGAAGTTTTGGGCAGCAATGACCACCGGCTGCGCGGGCGGATCCTCCGGCGCAGGGGGCTCTTCCACTTCGAAGCTGAGCGCATAGCTTCCGCCGCCCTCACCCATCTGATCTTGCACCAGGGTAAATCCGGTGTCCGTAAACTCATACACATGGAGGATGTAGGTTCCAGCCGCCAGATCATCTAGAGGGATCTTTTCCTCGTCCCAGATACCGGCGGAGATACGGGCATTCCTACTTCCGGGCACGAAATCGGACGATGCGCCCAGGGTTGGCCTGTCTTCGTCGAACACGAGCGTGCCGTCCTCGTGGAGCAGGGCCATATCCAAGTCGTTTTGGTCGTGATTGAAACCATGGATGCTGACCGACGCCCCCGTCAGCCCGTCCGGTATCGTAAACCTATAATAATCATCGTCACCCCGGACCGCCCTTAGCCCTTCCCAGGTGCGTGACCCCGTCAGTGTTCTGAGATTGAGGACTGGATCGAGATTGGCCGGATTGTCGAGGCTATCGTTGTCTTCAAACGCATCGCCCGTCGGATCGCTCACGGAGGGCGCCACGCCGTCATCCAGGATCAAGCTGTAATCGGGGTGGATGCTGCCATCGTTGCCAATGACCCGCAGGAAATATTCCCCTTCGGACAAGGACTTATAGCTCCGGTCGAAAACACCATCAAACCGGTTTATTTGCTCCAGGCGGATGGACTCTGAGCCGGCGGTACCGTTTGACCGTTCAATCAAAGAGTATCCACCCTCACCCACCTCGTTCCGGTAAAGGGAAAAGAGTTCAAGGTCGAGATCACCCGCCATCGGATCGAATTCGATGGTGACGGAAGCGTTTTTGAGGCCGTTTTCGGCGAGACGGAACTGGTAAAAATCCTCATCGCCCTCATTGATCACAAGCTTGGGGAATTCCACCACGCCCCGCAGGACACCCAGATCCGTGGCGTTCGGCGCGCCGTCATTGGCGTCCAGGCTGCCCCCTTCAAAGCCGTCAAACCGGTCAGTCCGTAGACCGTTCTGATCCAAATCAACGCCGGGCTCGGAAGCCGGGGCATCATCATTGATGATCCGGAGCACAACCCCTCGATTCTCCTGCTCCACCTTCAGCAGACCCTCGAAAGGATCGGTGACATTGGTCCGGCCGGGGAACGTATTCTCATTGCTATCGATGCTCAGACCGGAAAAATTCCCGAAGCTGGGTGCTTCGATGGTCGGATTGGACAGCACGAGCTCAGAGAGATCGCTGCCCTCCGGTTCGCTGCCGCCTTGAGCTGGTACACTGAACGTTGTCGCAGACCGGCCCGCTGGGAGCGTATCCCCGGTCAACACAATCTCCATGGTACTGCCGTCGGAGCCTGCTTCGGCCTCCGGCGTTCCGGCTGGAAAGAAGTCATCGCCTGTTGCGCTGAATGGGCTGATTTCATCTAAGTATCGGTCATGCAACTGTTCGGGAGTAGGATTCTGGCTCGCCGATCCGTCCAGGTTGAACAGGATGCTCTCGTCGGTTATTCCCTTGAGGTCGAAGGCAAGATTGATTTGAGTTGTATTAATGACATCGTCATTAATTGTAAATTCTTGGCTTGTTCCTTTGGGCCGCGCCGCTCTGCTCACAGTGAACAGAATTTCTTTTGCTTCTTCTCCATCTCCCTCTAAGACTTGTACGGGGCCGTAGGGCTTTAAAACAAGTTCTTGCTCAAAATCCTCAGGCCGGAACAAGTCATTGTTCACTACTGCATCGTGACCCTTTTCCAGTCCCAGACCGGCGTCGGTTGTCTCCGGCACCGTATTGGACAATGGACTATTGTTCTGATCTCCCATGGCTTTCTCCTCCCTTGACAACAGCTACTTGCATTCTCTAGAATCTCTTATTGCACATCTCCCGTTCGCAGTCCAAAATCGCTCTGCCGAACGCGCTTTGAAGCCCACCCCTGTGCTTCTTGACTTCATTTCTCAATCCTGTCGCGACTGTAGCGCCGAAAATCGCTCTTGATAAGCCATTTTGGGTGCTATGCTCATTATTCAGGCGCTCTTCTGCTATCGCCATTCTATGATCGTTCCGTTGTTTAGAGCGCCGGGCGATTAATCTGCACCATATCCTGCCTCGTTGAAGTAGTT
>CAZLPU010000150.1:0-4123 GCA_964561475.1 uncultured Alphaproteobacteria bacterium | reverse complement strand
GGTCTTCAAGATGGAAAGCCACAATCACCCCTCGTTCATCGAGCCCTATCAGGGGGCGGCGACCGGTGTGGGTGGCATCATGCGGGACGTGTTCACCATGGGCGCCCGGCCCGTGGCGATGATGAACACCCTGCGCTTCGGTGCGCCGGATCATCCGAAGACGAAACATCTCATCTCCGGTGTGGTGGCGGGCATCGGCGGCTACGGCAATTGCATGGGCATTCCCACCGTGGGCGGAGATACGGAGTTTCACCCCCGCTACAATGGCAATATCCTGGTCAATGCCATGTGCGTGGGCCTGGCGGATGCGGACAAGATCTTTTATTCCGCCGCCAAGGGCGTGGGCAATCCGGTGGTCTATGTGGGCTCTAAAACCGGCCGGGACGGCATTCACGGGGCCACCATGGCCTCCGCCGAGTTCGACGACGAGACCGAGGAAAAGCGCCCCACGGTTCAGGTGGGCGATCCGTTCACGGAAAAACTTCTTCTTGAAGCCTGCCTGGAACTGATGGTCGAGGATGCGATCATCGCCATCCAGGACATGGGGGCCGCGGGCCTCACCTCCTCCTCCGTGGAAATGGCGGACAAGGGCGGTGTCGGCGTCCGGCTGGACCTGGACAAGGTGCCCCAGCGCGAAGAGAACATGACCGCCTATGAAATGATGCTCTCGGAAAGCCAGGAACGCATGCTCATGGTCCTGCGTCCGGGCAAGGAGGAACTGGGTGCCAGCATCTTCGCCAAATGGGGCCTGGATTTCGCGGTCATCGGGGAAACCACGGACACCAACCATCTGGAACTCATGCACAAGGGAGAGCTGGTGGCCGACATCCCCCTGCTGGCCCTGAGCGAAAATTCTCCCGTCTACGACCGGCCTTATGAGGAAACCCCGCTCCCTGCCCCCCTGGCCGATGACGCCTGTCCGGCGCCGGACGATCTGGGCGCGGCTCTGGTCACCCTGATCGGATCACCCGATCTGGCCAGCCGGCGCTGGATCTGGGAACAATACGACTCCACCGTCATGGCGGACACGATGCAGGGCCCCGGCGGCGACGCGGCCGTCGTGCGTGTTCACGGTACGGACAAGGCCCTTGCCATCAGCACCGATGTCACGCCCCGCTATTGTTTCGCCAATCCCATTGAAGGGGGCAGACAGGCGGTGGCGGAGGCCTGGCGCAATCTGACCGCCGCCGGCGCAAGACCCCTGGCGGTGACCGACAACCTGAACTTCGGTTCCGCCCAGCGCCTGCCCATCATGGGCCAGTTCGTGGGCTGCATCAAAGGGATCGGCGAAGCCTGCCGGGCTCTGGATTTCCCGGTGGTCTCCGGCAATGTCTCCCTTTACAACGAGACCAATGGTGAAGCGATCCTCCCCACGCCAACCATTGGCGGTGTGGGCCTGATCGAACGCCTGGAGCATATGCGCGCCATCGCCTTCACCGGTGAGGGCCGCACCCTGATCCTCATCGGTGAAACCGCCGGTCACATGGGCCAGAGCCTCTATCTGCGCGAGGTCAATGGCCGGGAAGAGGGTCCACCACCGCCCGTCGATCTGGCTGCGGAGCAGCGCAACGGACTGTTCGTCCGGGAACTGATCCTCTCCGGGGCGGCTTCCGCCGTGCACGATGTGTCCGACGGCGGCCTTGGTATGGCCCTGCTGGACATGGCCATGGCCTCCGGGTTCGGCGCGGACATCCGCTATGACGGGGATCTGGAGGCTCACCGGTTCCTGTTCGGCGAGGACCAGGCCCGCTATATCGTCGAGGTCGACGGCGCGGCGCTTGAGGCGGTGCAGGCCAAGGCGGATCTGGGCGCGGTGCCGGTCTCGGTGCTCGGGACCACCGGCGGCAGGGAACTGCGTTTCAACGGCCGGTCCCTGGGCGGTCTGGACGCCCTGCGGACCACCCATGAAAGCTGGTTTCCGGCGCTGATGGCCTCCCAGGCCGCCGTGGCCTGAGCCGTGGCTGCCGTCCGGGCAACCGGTATGCGTTGACAACGGGTGCGAGATCCCCCGCGTGGGTCTCCTCCCGGCTCTCCTCCCGGCACCGGCGCGACCGTCACCCATAATACTCCCCCTCCGGACCATCCCGCTTCGCAGACACGGGTTGCCGCCTCCGCCACCATGACGCATACTTGACCGAAAGCCTGTGCCCAGGGTTGAGCCCGGGGGCAGGGATGGCGTGTGCACCGCTCCGGCGCCAGGGTCGGAGATCAGGGTGTGACAGGCGGGATAGCGCAGGGACCCGTGGCATGTACATTTTAGACGAGATCCACCGAATCAAGCAGAACACCGGTCATCAGTATCGCAGACTGCGGTTTGGTGTCTCCTCCATTACCCTGGCCCTCGCCGCCGTGTCCGAGGGCTTTTTGCTGCGCAAGACACCGGGCGGGGCCTGCGCCCCCCAGGCCTCGGTCATGACCACCCGGAACGGGCGGGCCTATCTCGACCAGGCTTTCACTCCCGAAGACGAGCAGACCGGTTTCAAGGTGAACAACACCCGCCGGTAAAGGCCGGCGCGCGGAAGCGCGGTCCTGGGCGGTGAGTATCAAGGCAGCCAGTCTCGGGGCAGCCAGTATCAAGGGTGCCAGTATCAGGGCATCGGGGATGAGGCCTGGCGGAACGCGCCAACCATCTCAAGTCAGAATTGATCATGATACGGCGGAACCGGGATTTCGCCTCAAACCACACAGGAGAGAGACATGCTGGAAAGCCTCACCCTCGACGAGATGCTCTCCGTCATTCGGGGTGCCGGTTTTGCCGCCCAGAAGGAGAATGACGATACGATCGGCATCCGGATCGAAGGGCACACATTCTACATTCTCCTCGACCAGCTTTATGTCAAGGCCCGGGACAAAACCCGCTTTGAGGTGATGAAATTCTACGTCGCCTATGGCAATCGCCGCTGGAGCCCGTCCAAGGTGAATGAGTGGAATGACGATCACCGGTTCACCAAGGTGACCTCCGACAGCCAGGGTATCCGGATGGAATTCGACGTGGTGTTCGTGCACACGAGCGAGCAATACATCGAGACCTGCGTGAAGCTCTACATTGCCCTGTTCGCCGACTTCCGCAAGGCGCTTGCCTGACTGCCGCCAGAACCGGTTCCGTTCGAACGGAAGCAGCAGGGTTGGCGCAAGGCGGGGGGCGGGCCACAGTCGCGGTTGGCCACGGGCGCGGTTGGCCACGGGCGCGGTTGGCCACGGGCGCGGTTGGGCCAAAGTCGCGGTCGGTGCGTGCTTCAACCTGGTTGACAGCACACTGATCACAAGAACACTTTTTTCCGGGAGCGCACCATGATTGATCTGTACTTTTGGCCGACCCCCAATGGCTGGAAAATCTCCATCATGCTGGAGGAATGCGGCCTGCCCTACACCATGAAGCCGGTGGATATCGGCGGCGGCCAGCAGTTCACGGTGGATTTTCTGCGCATCAGCCCCAACAACCGCATGCCCGCCATTGTGGACCATGATCCTGTGGGCGGCGGCGCGCCGCTGGCCCTGTTCGAGTCCGGCGCGATTCTGGAATATCTGGCGGACAAGACCGGTCAGTTCCTGCCCAAGGAGGCGCCGGAGCGCTACCGGGTGCTCCAATGGGTCCATTGGCAGATGGCCAATCTCGGGCCGATGATGGGCAATGCCAACCATTTCCGGAACTACGCAAAAAACATCGTGGACGACCCAAGCCAGCTCACCTATGGCGAAAAGCGTTTCTGCGGTGAAGTGGACCGGCTTTCGGGGGTGATGGACGCCCAGTTGCTCTCCAATGAGTATCTGGCGGGTTCGGACTATTCCATTGCCGATATCATCACTTGGCCCTGGGCCTGCCTGATCGGGCGCCTCCTGGGCGATGAGACCTGGGAGCCCTTCCCCAATCTGCGCCGCTGGGTGGATCAGGTGGGCGAGCGCCCGGCCGTGCAGAAAGGTTTTGCCCTGGGCCGGGACCTGCGCGACATCCAATACACTCCGGAAGAAGAGGAACGACGCCGCGCCCTCCTTTTCAACCAGACCAGCGAAACCGTCCGCGCCGCCCGGGAAGCCGCCGCCAAAGGGGAGTAGACGGAGAGTCTGCCGCTTAGAGTATCCGTGTTGATCAAGCGGTATTTTGGGTTTGTGAAGAGGGGTGAGC
>CAZLPU010000149.1:0-4160 GCA_964561475.1 uncultured Alphaproteobacteria bacterium | reverse complement strand
GAGAGCGGCGGCCACCCTGTTTAAAGGTGATCGTGATTTTGCGCCCGCCGCTCCAAGGGGCAATCGCTTGGCGCTCCGGGTGGTGCGAAGCAAGGGACATGGGCCATGAAAACGCTCTATCTAATGCGCCACGCCAAATCGTCCTGGCATGATCCGGGATTGAGCGATTTCGACCGCCCCCTCAACCCGCGCGGTCTGCGCAATGCGCCCCTGGTGGGCAGTTGCATGGCGGACAAAGAGTATGTCCCCGATCTGATCCTGTGTTCCTCGGCCCGGCGGACCCTGGAAACGCTCTCCCTGATCAAGCCCTATGTAGGCCTCACAATTCCTACCCATGTGGAAGACGGGCTTTATCTCGCCTCGGGAAGAGTGCTGATGACCGCAGCCTCCGAGGTGGAGGATGACTACAATTCCATTCTGATCATCGCCCATAATCCAGGGCTGGAGGATTGCGCCTTGATGCTGGCCAATCCCCGTTCCAGCCGCATCCCGATTCCCCAGGCCGTGCCAACGGCGGCCCTGTGCGTCTTCAAGGCGGACATCCCCTCCTGGTCCGTGCTGTCCGATGGCCAGGGGGCGCTGCTTGATTTCATCACACCGTCTCAGATTGACCGGACGGACCAGGAAACGGACAGCGTGGAGTAACGCCCCCCCCCGTCAGATTTTGGCCCACCGCAATCTGGCATTCCGCGTGTTGGATAATCGCTTTTTGGCGCGTGATCCGACCGCGTGGATCACGCTCCGGCCGGGACCGCAGCCTGGCGCCCCTGCGCCGCCTTCATGGAAGGGCTGAGACTCAGGAGGGTTCCTCGTCCGCGGTCTTGATCGGACAGTCGCGCTTGAGATCCCCCGGCAGGGCTTTCCAGGCAAAGGCCGACAGCTCAACGGGCACATCGGCGATCCGGTCCCGCTTGCGTGCGGCCAGGATGCCGCCTTGGGCCTCATAGAAGAACCGGTGAGGGTTGAGGGAGAGCGTCCAGACCAGGGCCGAGTCCATCCCCTCTTCCGCCAGGGCGCCAAAGATGGCCGACAGGAGCCCGCTTCCGGCCCCGAGCCCCGCGAAATCCGGATCCACATAGAGGGTGAAAATCTCCCCCTGGAAATCCAGGGCCTTGTCCCGGTTCGGACCATAGCTCGCCAGACCGATCACACCGGCACCGGGCAGAGTGGCCACCAAGGCGCCCCGCCGGCGCCCGGCGCCGTCGATCATGGTCTCCCATCGTTCGGCGGCCCGGTCCGGGCACATGGCCAGAAGCGTTTCGTTGGGAATGAGGCCAGGATAGGTCTCCTGCCAGACACGCACATAAAGATCGCCCATCGCTGCCGCGTCTTGCCGCAAGGCCTGCCTGATGACCATCATCGCCCGTTCCACCTTTCTGCCACTGCGCGCCCTGAAAGCCCCGTCTCAACTCCTTTGGGCGGAAAACAGGATGAGGTTCCGTTCGTGTCCGGCTCAATCCGGCGGACGAGCCTGTCCCTTCCTGCGACCCTACAGGTCATTACGGCAAAGGCCGTGCCAGAATCCGGCCCAATTGGGGCCCGGCCGCAGCATTTCTTTCAGCGCCCTCAATTGTTTCCCTGGGATCACAGGATTTGAACGCGGTGTGATTAGACCCGGTTTGCCGTGGCGGCGGGGGTGACAGTGCGTTAACCGGAGCAATTTTCCGGCCGCGCACATGTTCAGGCCCCGGCTTTTTCCCAATTTTTTTCGGTTTTTTCCCCAGCGTTTCATCAGCCAACCCTCCATCGTTCGGGGTGATTTTCAAATTGCGGTGAAATTCAGCCGTAAATGAAATCCCGGCCTCCAGCGGAAAAGTGAAAGGTAAATCAAGAAAAGCAGGGACAGGTGCCGGGTGGCATGGTACCGTGTTTTTATACGGATCAATGTGTCATTAGTTAATGCATATTTCGATCACGAACCGAACCATATTTGCATCGCCGTGGCCCGCTTCGGGACCACGAAGACTGTCTGGACCCTATGGGCTGCCCGCCAGATCCCATTCCCGGTCCCTGCCAGGCCCCCGGCCAGGACAAAGCACCGCTCTATCATCGGTTTCGGCTTTACCATCCCCTTGGCCAGCACCCGACTGGCAAAACCGGTCACGGTCCGTCCGACCCTGCGACCTGTGGAAGGCTGAACAAACCCTTTCGAACAGTCCGCCGCGCACCAATACGGCGACGGGATATCCACCCTTGGCGCGCCCCTTATCGACGCGCGGGTCCACACAATGTTGTTTCCGATACAGGGGAATGCACAAAACGAGGGGAATAGGCCAAACCACACAAATGGGCCGTACCGGGACACTGCCCCTGTCGCGATCCATCCCGGCGCGTCTCATCGGCACGTTTGGGCCCACAGGCGACGGATCCCCCGAAAAGGCCCCCGACAAGGACCCTGAAAAGCGCTCCCGCAATCACCCGGTGAGGCGCGGTTTGCGCAATCCCGTGCAGGTTTGCGGATTTTCCGCATGCGGTCCAAAAATCATGATTGGGCCGGGCAGACGCCATTTTCAAGCCCTTAACCATGGACATCCTAATCTTGGGCAGATCCCGCAAAGGGACGAGCAGCACGGCCCTGACGGCTCCCGGATCGTTCATGTGTCCCAGCCTTTCCCCCGGGGCAGACCTCTCAAGTGCCACGGGACTTTTCAGGGACGACGGCGGCGGCAAGGAACAGGAGTTGGGAGTGGAATTGATCAGGGGCGCACCATAAAAGCGGGAAGCGGATCAAGGGCGGCGACGGTTTTGGACAGGAGGATGGCGGACAGATGACGGCACAGGCGGGACAGGACATTTTCGAACTTTTCGCGGATGGCTACAGCCGGCAGCGGCAGGAAGCCATGTCGCTTCGGGACTATCTGCTGGGCGCTCGGGACAACCCCTTGTTTTATGCAACCTCGGCGGAACGCATGGTGGCGGCCATCGGTGAGCCCCGCTACCTGGACACCTCCAAGGACACCCGGCTGTCCCGGTTGTTCTTTAACCGGACAATCAAGGTCTACGACACGTTCTCAAGCTTCTACGGCATGGAAGACACGATCGAGCGGATCGTGGGTTATTTCAAACATGCCGCCCAGGGCCTGGAGGAACGCCGTCAGATCCTCTATCTGCTCGGCCCCGTGGGCGGCGGCAAATCGTCCCTGGCCGAACGTCTCAAGGACCTGATGCAGGCCCAGCCCATTTACGTGCTCAAAGCCGGGGACCAGATCAGCCCGGTGTTCGAAAGCCCCCTTGGCCTCTTTCAGCCCACCGGCCCCCAGGCCGATCTGCTGGCGGACAAATACGGCATCGAACACCGCCGCCTCACGGGCATCATGTCCCCCTGGGCGGTCAAGCGGCTCGACGAATTCGGCGGCGACATTTCCCGCTTCGAGGTGGTGCGCCTTTATCCGTCCAAGCTCAAGCAGATCGCCATCGCAAAGACCGAACCGGGGGACGAGAACAACCAGGACATCTCCACCCTGGTGGGCAAGGTGGACATCCGCAAGCTGGAGCATTTCGCCCAGAACGACGCGGACGCCTATGCCTTCTCCGGCGGCCTGTGCCGGGCGAACCAGGGCCTCCTTGAATTCGTGGAAATGTTCAAGGCACCGATCAAGGTGCTGCACCCCCTGCTCACCGCCACCCAGGAGGGAAATTATACGGGCACGGAATCTCTGGGTCCGCTCCCCTTCCACGGCACCATTCTGGCCCACTCCAACGAGGCGGAATGGTCCCTGTTCAAGGCCAACAAGAACAACGAGGCCTTCCTGGACCGGATCTGCGTGATCAACGTGCCCTACTGCCTGCGGGTGTCCGAGGAAACCCAGATCTACGACAAGCTCCTGCGGGAAAGCGAGCTGGGCCATGCCTCCTGCGCGCCGGAAACCCTCAAGATGCTGGCCCGCTTCTCGGTCATGACCCGCCTGAAGGAGCATGAGAATTCCAACCTCTTCTCCAAGATGCGCGTTTATGACGGCGAGAAACTGAAGGACACGGACCCCAAGGCCAAGACGTACCAGGAATACCGGGACGCCGCCGGTGTCGACGAGGGCATGCGCGGCCTGTCCACCCGCTTCGCCTTCAAGGTCCTGTCCGAGACGTTCAATTACGACACGGAGGAAGTCGCCGCCGATCCGGTCCATCTGATGTATGTGCTGGAGAAGGCCATCCGCCGGGAA
>CAZLPU010000148.1:0-4165 GCA_964561475.1 uncultured Alphaproteobacteria bacterium | reverse complement strand
CGCAAGGTGTCGCGCAGCACGGCCTCCAGCGTCTCGGCAGGGACACGGCGGAGCGTTCTTGCATCGGTTGGCAATGATCGGCCCTGCTGAAGCGGAGCGCTGACATAGTAGCGATAGCGCTTGCCCAACTTTCCGATTGCGGAGGTTGGGGACATGACATGGCCGTCGGCATCAAAGATGCGCCCGGTCAGTTCGGCCCCCTGCGAAGAGGGACCTCCCTCAAACCTGCGTCGGGTATTGCCGTCGAGGTGGGCCTGAACGGCCTCGAAGAGATCCTGGTCAATGATTGCCTCGTGCAGGCCCGGCCATGCTTCGCCCTTGTGCACGATCTCGCCGCGATAAATCCTGTTGCGCAGCATATGGAACAGGGCCCCACGGCTGAAGGGAGCCCCGCCAAGGATCCGTCCGGACCGGGAGCAGCGCTGCTTGGAGCGAATACCTTGTGTGTCGAGCCAGCGCTGCAGGGCGTGGACGGATCCCAGGTCCAGATACTGTTGGAAGATCAGGCGCACCGTCTCGGCTTCGGCCGCGTTGATGCGCAGCTTACGGCTGGTGCCACCGGGCAGGTCATAACCCAGGGGCGGATTGCCGCCCATCCACAGGCCCTTTTTCTTGGACGCTGCGATCTTGTCGCGGATCCGTTCGCCCGTGACCTCCCGCTCGAACTGGGCGAAGGAGAGGAGCACATTCAGGGTCAGCCGACCCATGCTGCTGGTGGTGTTGAATGCCTGGGTCACACTGACGAAGCTGACCTCGTGGCGCTCGAACAGCTCTACCATGCGGGCAAAATCCGGGAGAGCGCGCGTTAGCCGGTCGATCTTGTAGACCACGACGACGTCGATCCGACCCGTCTCGATATCGCCGAGAAGTCTCGCGAGGGCAGGCCGCTTCATGCTGCCCCCGGAATATCCGCCATCGTCATAGCGCGTTGGGATCACGCGCCAACCGAGGCTTGTCTGGCTCTTCACATAGGCGACGCAGGCCTCACGTTGCGCATCGAGAGTGTTGAAGTCCTGATGGAGGCCTTCCTCCGTGCTTTTGCGGGTATAGAGCGCACAGCGCAGTCGAGCGCGGGTCATTTGACAGGTGCCCTCAGCCCGAAAAAGCGCGGACCGTTCCACCGGGTGCCTGCGATGGCTGTAGCCGCCGCCGACAAGCTCTTGTAGAGCCTGCCCTGCCAGGCAAAGCCATCATGTGTCACGGTTACCTCAACGGTTCTTCCGTTCCACTCCCGGCGCAGGACAGCACCGACGCCGAGCTCCAGGCCCTCGGCCTGAACAGGGCCGGACCGGGTGAGCTTGCGTCGAGTGGCATCATCCAGCCCACCTGCATGTTCAGCCTGAAGACGCCATGCCAGTGTCAATCGCAAGAGATGGGTGGAACGCAAGGCTGGGGGCGGTCCATACCGCTCCCGCCAGAGCCGACGCAGACTTGCCAGATCGAGATCCTCCAGATCCTCCATCCCCACGAAACAATCGGGCGAAGCTCTCATTCGTCCGCCTCGATCACATAGCGTCGCACGCCATCCTTCTTCTGCGACCTGATCACATGGCCTTTGCGTTTGAGCGCACCGGCCAGGGCACCACGCACCGAATGGGCCTGCCAGCCTGTGGCCTGGGAGAGCTCCTCAATGGTTGAGCCACCAGCGCGGGAGAGAAGCGTGATGAGCGTCTGCAGCTTTGTAGGCGGGGGAGAGGTGCTAATGGCCGCCGCCCGCGTCTTGCGCCCGTTGGCCGTGTTTGATCGAACCGTTCTGTGCTGACTGGCCTTTGCGGCCGAGGATCTGTCCGTCTTCGTGCGTGTGCGCAGTTTGGTGGGGGATATCGTCATGGCAATCTCCTGTGGTCAATGTGCATCATCTGTCCGGATGCGTCCGGTGGGGACCGGGTAGCACCGACGGGGACAGGAACGCTCTGTCAGGAGACGAAGTCCAGTCTGGAGAGTGGTGAGGTCTTGAACAAATGCGGAACGCTTCCTAAATGTCCGACAATATCAATGGTTAGTCTCGCGACTCACTTTGCTCCGGAGACAAAATGTCAGTGTCAAGCCCTTCTGTACGAGCTCTGTCCATTGTCTATCTGCCGACGGACCGCCTGTATCCTGATCCACGCAATGCGCGCACGCACCCCAAGCGACAGGTCGAGCAGATCGCCGACTCGATTCGTGCATTCGGGTTCACCAATCCCATTCTGATTGATCCTGACAATGTCATCATCGCCGGGCACGGGCGGCTGCTGGCTGCCAAGGCGCTCGGTATGACAGAAGTGCCGACGATCTCGCTGCCCGGTCTGTCGGATGCCCGCAAACGGGCGTTGCGGCTCGCGGACAACAAGATCGCACTCAATGCGGGCTGGGACATCGAACTGTTGCGACTGGAACTGGGAGAGCTTGCAGGTCTGGATCTCGATTTTGATCTGACATTGACGGGCTTCAGCTCAGGCGAGATTGATGTCACGTTGGGCAGCACGCCTGATCCCGATGACGACGTCATCGGCCCAATGCCGGAGACACCCCGGTCCCAATCCGGCAACATCTGGATCCTGGGCGATCATCGTTTGGGCTGCGGGGACTGCCGAGATGAGGGTTTTCTCAAGCGCGTTCTCGGTGACAAGAGCGCGGTGGACGCGGCGTTCCTCGACCCGCCTTACAATGTCCGGATCAATGGCCATGCGAATGCGCGGGGCCGTCACCGGGAATTCGCCATGGCGTCGGGCGAGATGAGTGATGCGGCCTTCGAGACGTTCCTCTCTGAAACGCTTGGGGCCGCCGCAGCCGTATCTCGTGACGGTGCGGTGCATTTTGTCTGTATGGACTGGCGCCATATGGACGCCCTGCAACACGCAGGGCACCACGTCTATGGCGATCTCCTGAATGTCTGTGTCTGGAACAAGAGCAATGCCGGGATGGGCTCGCTTTATCGCTCGAAGCATGAACTGGTCTTCGTCTTCAAGGTTGGCACCGCGACGCACTTCAATGCGGTTGAGCTGGGCAAGCATGGCAGGAACCGGACGAATGTCTGGGACTATGCTTCGGTAAACTCTGCTGCCGGCAGCAGGCGCGAAGACCTGGCGCTTCATCCCACAGTCAAGCCGGTGGGGCTGGTGGCCGACGCACTTCAGGATGTGACACGGCGCGGCGATACGGTCCTCGATACCTTCCTCGGATCGGGTACGTCCCTGATTGCAGCCGAGCGGACCGGGCGGGTGTTCCGGGGCATGGATATTGACCCTGCCTATGTGGACGTGGCGGTTGATCGCTGGGAGGCGATGACGGGCCGGGAGGCCGTCCGCGTGGCCAGGGAGGCGGCATGAGCAGTGCGGGAGCCAAGCGGGGCGATCCGCCTCACTCATCGCGCTTCCGCAAGGGGCAGAGTGGCAATCCGAAGGGCCGACCCAGGTCGAAGCAGCACGGCCGGTCCCCGTCTGGCTCCGCGTTTGATGTCATCCTGGAGCGCCGGATCACGGTTGAAGACCATGGCCAGACCCGTGAGCTGACGGTTGAGGAGGGGCTACAGCAGGAAACGCTCAAGGCTGCATTCGAGGGGCGCCATGGTGCACAGCGCCAGATCCTGAAGATGATCGAAAAGCGCGAGGCCTTTCTGGCCCAAAGGGCAGCGGCATCCCGGTCAGGACACTCCGAACCAACCGAGGGGCTCAGGGTGCGCATGTCTCATGACCCCAGAAACGCCGATGAGGCCCTGAAGATCCTTGGAATAGCGCATCCCGATCCTCGAATGTCCAGGGGGGATGACACGGCGAACCCCGCAATTGCGGAACGCGCGCAGGAGCGAGCATTGGTTCTTGCACACTGGGCTGCTCAGCTGGCGCTGCAGCGCCGCCGAGGCGGGCGCAAATTGACCACGGATGAAATCAATCAGATCAAATGGTCCACGCAGCATGCAGATGATCTCATCTGGCCACGAGGGTCGAAGGCATGAGCAACATCGAAGATCCTGATCAGGAGACGGTCGGCTACCGCCGACCACCCCGGAGGACGCAATTCCGCAAGGGACGTAGTGGAAATCCCAAAGGACGGCCAAGAGGACGGCATGTCCGACCGCCCTATGACACCGTACTTGGCCAGATGGTGACTGTCCGGGACGGCGGCGTGGAGCGGCAGGTCACGGCCGCAGAAGCGTTCCTCATGTATATGTCACAGGACGGCC
>CAZLPU010000147.1:0-4335 GCA_964561475.1 uncultured Alphaproteobacteria bacterium | reverse complement strand
ACGAGCTTCAGGGCGAGAAGATCGACATTATTCAGTGGTCGCCCGATGCGGCCACCTTCATCGTGAATGCGCTCGCGCCGGCGGAAGTGGTCAAGGTCGTTCTCGATGAGGATGCCGAGCGGATCGAAGTGGTGGTCCCGGACGACCAGCTTTCCCTGGCCATCGGCCGGCGGGGTCAGAATGTCCGTCTGGCGTCCCAACTCACCGAGTGGGACATCGACATCATGACCGAGCACGAAGAGAGCGAGCGGCGCCAGGAGGAGTTCCGTCAGCGCACGGAAATGTTCATGGAGAAGCTCGACCTGGACGAGATGGTCGCCCAGCTTCTGGCCTCCGAAGGCTTCACCTCCCTGGAGGAAGTGGCCTATGTGGAGCTTGAAGAGCTTTCCGAGATCGAAGGGTTCGATGAAGAGACGGCCACGGAACTTCAGACCCGGGCGGTGGAATTCATCGAGGCCCGCAATGCGGAACTGGAGGCCCGGCGCCAGGAACTGGGCGTTGCCGACGACATCATGGAAATCGAGGGGCTGGATCTGCCCATGATCGTGGCTCTGGGCGAGAACGACGTGAAGAATGTGGAGGATCTGGCAAGCTGTGCCGCCGACGATCTCACCGGCTGGGTCGAGAGCCGCAACGGTGAAAAGGTCCGCATGGAAGGGTATCTGGAAGGCTTCGGCATTTCCTCCAACGAGGCGGAGACCGTGATCCTCAGGGCGCGTCTGGCGGCGGGCTGGATCACCCAGGAAGAACTCGATGCCCAGACCGTCGAGGTGGAAGAGGAACCGGATGCGGACCTGTCCGAGGCGGAAGGCCTGGATCTGGCGGCTCAGGTGTTCGGCTCCAAACGGGCATCCCGCTCCGAAGACACGCCGGATTCTCTTTGAACCAGAACCCGGCGGACAAGGGCTGAAACCCGGACATGGCAGCGCGGTCTCAACCCAAGGCAGAGGACGGGTCCGACGAGGCGCCGGTCCGCGACAAGGACGGCACCCGGTGGCGGCGCTGCGCGGTCACGGCCGCGACCCTGCCGGAACGGGCCTTGATCCGTTTTGTCGTCGGTCCCGAGGATGTGGTCGTGCCGGATGTGGCGGCGGTTCTGCCGGGGCGGGGCACCTGGATCAGCGCACGCCGGGAGATCCTGGCCCAGGGCATCAAGCGCAATGCCTTTGCCCGGTCCCAGAAACGTCAGGTCAAGGTCGACGGCGATCTGTTGGCCCTTGTGGAAACACTCTTGGCCAAGCGTTGTCTGGATGCTCTTGGCCTGGCCCGGCGGACCGGGGCGCTGGTCACCGGTTTCGAAACCGTCACCCGTGCCCTGCGCGCCCGGGAGGTTCGGGCCTTGATCGAGGCCTCTGACGGGGCGGAGGACGGCCGGCGCAAGGTCTTTGCACTGGCGGGCAAGGCTCAGCCCGGTTTGACGGTGGCCGCCCTGTTCGGTCAGGACGACTTGGGCAAGGCGCTCGGCACCGGTGCCCTGATCCATGCCGGTCTGACTGGTGAACGGGATACGGGCCGATTTTTGCAGGAAGCAAGGCGCTTGGCGGGCTTGCGTCCGGGCGTGCCCCAGTCCTGGCTGCCGATGCCTGGCCTGGAACCGGTGGGCTTGGAACCGGTGGGCCTAGAACCGGGAGGCTTGGAACCGGGGGGACCTGACACGGGTGGTGAGGTCCATTCCGGCACCGGCCCGGCGGCCCCTGGGGAGGATGAAAGCAGCCCCGCGCGGTGACCATGGGTTGACATCGGGCCCTGGGACGCTCACTTCTCTGGCTTTCAGCGGCGGTTCAGGGTATGACACTCCTGGCCACGTAGACAGGTTTTCAATGTCCCGCAGGATACTTGCGGATGTGCCTTCTTCCGCCTTGGTGTTCCGGTCGTTTTGGTTTGCCGGCAGACCGGCGGTTCTGGTTCTGAACGGGCCAGGGCTGTATGGAAGGCGGAACCTCCCACGGGCTGTCATCTGGACACCAGGTTCGGACCGTGGCACCCGGTAGTTCGGGTGATTTCCGGAAGGATTGCAGCGCAGGCTTGGGCACTGCTTTTCCTGGTTAGCGTGTGAGAGCAAAGACACTGGCGGCGCCGCGGCCACCGCGCGCAGCCATCAGGTGTTTCTGCAATCCGGCTTGTCGCGGATCCCTTTACCCCGGATCCGATTGGGCCCCGGGTTCTGTTGGCTAGCCGGATTGGCCTTGAGGGCCGCTGACCTGTGACCGGAAGGTCTGACATGGCTCGGCCATGACGATTTGGAACGGACGGAACGCAAATTAGAGTGCGGTCCCGCAACCGAGCGGAGCACCGCCCATCCTCAAGAACGGACGGAACGCAATTGAGTTCATCGGGTCGTAAGCCACTCACGCTGAAGGGATCTTCCGGCGCCAGCACTGTGCGCCAGAGCTTGTCCCACAGCCGCACCAAGGCGGTGGTGGTCGAGAAAAAGCGCAAACGGGTCATTTCGCCCAAGGATCCTGCTGAAAAGAAAGCAGCCGAGGCCGCCAAGACGCCGGCGGCCGCCTCCGGTGCTGGCCAGACAGCAGCCCAGACGGCGGCGAAAACCGCAGCAAAGGCGCCTGCCGCCAAGACCGCTGCGGGTACCCAGGCCGCATCGCCAGCCCAAAAGCCCGCGCCGGCCACCGAGAGTGCCCCGGCGGCCAAGGCTCCGGCCGGAGAAAAAGCCGAAGCGATCAAGGCAGACGCTGGCAACGCGGCGGCCACCGAAGCCAAGGCCGCGGATGCTGCGCCTGATGCCAAGGCTGCGCCGACGGCCAAGAAAACCGCTGCGGCGGCGAAGCCTGCTGCGAAAGCCAAAACCGCGGCCGGGGATAAGGATGCGAAGGCCGCGGAAACCGCAACACCCGATACCTCATCGCCAGATACCAAGGGGCCTGACACCCCGGCGCCGGATGCTCAAGCCGCCGATGCCAAGGCCGACCCGGCGACGCAGACCAAGGCGGACGCTGTTTCTGCGAAAAAGGCCGCACCGGCGAAAACCGCTGAAGAGCCCGAGTCCGCAACCGTGGCCAAGGGCAAGGTTGAGCCCGCGACCCCGGCCCCTGATGAAGCCGCCCAGGCCAGACCGGCCAAGGCAGCGACGGCGAAGGCCGCCCCCGCCAGTGCCCGTGCTGCCAACGGAGCTGCGGCCAACGGAGCTGCGGCCCAGCGCGCCGCCCGGGATTCCGCTCAAGGCGCAGCCGCCCGCAGAAATGCTCAAGGGAATGAAAGCCGCGGGCGCAAGGGCGGCGGCAAGGGCGTTGTCCTCAAGACCCTCACGGAAGAAGAGAAGCAAAAGCGGGCCGCTGCCCTGAGCATGGCGCGGGTGCGTGAGGTTGAAGACCGCAAGCGCGCCGCGGAAGATGCCGTGCGCCGGGCCGAAGAAGACAAGCGCCGCGCCAAGGAACGCGAAGAGGCCGCCAAGCGCGAGGCGGAAGAAGCGGAACGGCGCAAAAAGACGGCTGAGGCCAAGCGCAAGGCAGAAGAAGAAGCCAAGCGCCGGGAAGCCGACGAAGCCCAGAAGAAGGCCGCTGACGCCTCCGCCGTCGGCACCGAACAGGGCACCACGGCCCGCCGGGGCGATGGTGCCGTCAAGAAAACCGACCAGGACGAACTGGAGCGGGTCAAGCGCCGGGCCGCCGCGGAAGCGGCCAAGCCTGCCACCGCCCGGAAAGGCGAGCAGCGCCGCCGGTCCGGCAAGCTGACCATCACCCAGGCCCTGGATGACGACGGGAACGAGCGCACCCGCTCCCTCGCCGCCGTGCGGCGGGCCCGGGAACGGGAAAAGCGCCGTCAGATGGCGGCCAATCAGCAGCCGCAGAAAATCGTTCGCGAGGTGGTCATCCCGGAACGGATCACCGTTCAGGAACTGGCCAACCGGATGGCGACCCGCGCCGTTGACATCATCAAGGTTCTGATGAAACAGGGCGTGATGGCGAAGATGAATGACGTGATCGATTCCGACACGGCCCAGATCATCGCCGAGGAAGACGGCCATACGGTCAAGCGGGTGTCGGAGGCTGATGTCGAAGAGGGCATCATCGGTGGGGCTGATGATGAGGCGGCCCAGAAGTCCCGCGCCCCCGTGGTCACCATCATGGGCCACGTGGACCACGGCAAAACCTCGTTGCTCGATGCCCTGCGGGAAACCGATGTGGTCTCCGGCGAGGCCGGCGGCATCACCCAGCACATCGGCGCCTATCAGGTGACCATGGAATCCGGCGAGAAAATCTCCTTCCTGGATACGCCGGGCCACGCGGCCTTCACCTCGATGCGGGCCCGCGCCGCGAAAGTCACCGATATCGTGATCCTGGTGGAGGCCGCCGATGACGGGGTCAAGCCCCAGACCGC
>CAZLPU010000146.1:0-4632 GCA_964561475.1 uncultured Alphaproteobacteria bacterium | reverse complement strand
ACATCGCGTTCATGGGGCACACCGATCAAAACATCATCGAAGCCGTCAGCATTGACATCACCCACGCCCGCCACGCTGGTACCAAGAGCATCTTCAGCATCTGCACCTTCCATGGTGATGCCGGTCGCCGCGTCCATTCCATCAAGGTCGATGAGCATAGGGAAGTCGCCGGAGCGACCGAAGAGAACATGGACGGCGCCAGCATCTTGCACCCCGTCCGGATCGGCCCCACCATCGCCCAGGATGATGTCCGTAATCCCGTCGGCATTGATGTCGCCGGCAGCTGCGCCGACCAGCCCTTCCGTACTTGCAAACCGGCCCAGAATGGTGAAGCCATTGCTTCCGTCGAGCGTGGAGAGGTCAATCGTCGATGATGTTGTGGTCCCTTGCCCAAACACCACATGCATGGCGCCGACACGATTGCCGTCGGCATCTTCCGCATTGGGAGCACCAATCAGAAAATCGCTGATCCCATCGTTATTGACGTCGCCGGCCGCTGCGACGAATGAGATGATACCGCCACGCGGATTGTTCAGAACAAGACCACCGTTGGTGTCGAGAACACCATTCAACTCTTCCGTATTTGGAGTACCGTAAATGACAAAAACTGAATCAGCGTTCGGTAGACCGAACAAAGACCGAGCTGAACTCGTGACCGCAATGTCGTCAAAGCCATCACTGTTCACATCGCCAATAAAGGCTCCATCGCCGGGAAACTGAGGTGTATCAGTGCCTGCCTTGAGAGCTACCGCATCAAAGTTTTTGAGATTGGAAACATCAATTACAGCCGGAAAAGCCGGGAACTGATTAAATGGCAGGCTGCTTGCCGACACAGTGTTGTCAATGGCGGCGACCGGCTGTTGGCTGGTAGTTAAGGCTGGCTCGGCGTCGGAACGCTTCAGCCTATCGGTTCCTAAAGAATCGCGAACGTCTCTGTAATCAAAGGTGGGACGAAAAACATCGTGTCTCATGGAAGCCCCCCGAAAGGCAAAATAAGTAAGTTTTCAACCAGGGAATGGGGGGCGTCATCGCAACAGCGGCATCACATGGAGCAACTCACCAGATGCTATGATACTCAAGAAGTTGACTATTTCACAGAGCAATGCGACTATGAATTCAATATTTGCGCAAATCCAGAAAATCGCTTCCTCAAAAACGCTCAGCCCAAGATTTATTTCCCATAGGATCTTAGCGCCGAAACTTGCCTTTGAAAAGCAGTTTGTAGCCTAAAAGCATTCTTGCGCGGACGGATTCTTCCGCCAGGGCCGATTCTGTTGCATTCAGCCGGTGATAACGAACAGGACCATCCGATTGGGCTTGCCTGAGTGAGGGGGCCATCATGCCGGGCCTGGTCCACGGATATCGCTTTCCTGCTGACGTTGTCGTTTGGGCTGTGCGCTGGTCTCTGGAGTTTCCAGTCAGCTATCGCGACCTCGCCCGGATGATGGAAGATCGCGGCGTTGATGTCGATCCTGCCACCCTCTTCCGGTGGGCCCAGCGCTTTTCGCCGGAGATCGAGAAACGCCTGCGCCGCCAGCTGCGGTCAAGCCGAGGTCCATGGCATGTGGACGAGACCTATGTGAGGGTCGCCGGCGACTGGCACACTCTCGATCGAGCCGTAGACGGAACCGGCCGGACGATCGATGTCTTCCTTTCGCCTGCGCAGTTATCCCGCCGCCCTCGCAGAAAGACGCCGGACGAGGGGTCTGAACCGGCGGCCGGAGCGCAGAAGAGGTTGATTGGCTGAACAACGGGGTCGAGCAGGATCACAGACGGATCAAGCGGCTCACTCGCCCCATGCTGGGCATGAAATCGTCGGCGACAGCCGCACAGACGGTCGCCGGGATCGAGGTTATGGCGATGATCCGAAAGGGGCACATTCCCTTTCTCAGGCCCGAAGACCGTCTCGGTCAACCATATTGATCCGCAAGCTGCTTAATGAGGCATCCTTTGTCGCTTGAGCGACACAAATGACCCACTCTCTCTGACCAGTCCTGCGTCAATGCAACAGAACCACCAACTTGGGCGCAAGAGATGAAAGGCCCAATAACGTCCCCTATGCCGCACTCCGACGGTGTCTAGGGACGAGGATGGGAGGGCCCACCGGGACAGGTCGCGGAAATGTCAAAGACATTTCGGCCCACTCTCCAGCCCTCATAAAATCAAAGGCTTATAAAAGGCGGCTTAGAGATGGCGGATGGGGTGGGATTCGAACCCACGAGACGGTTGCCCGCCTACACGCGTTCCAGGCGTGCGCCTTCGACCACTCGGCCACCCATCCTCAGGCTGTTCCAGCAGAACTGTCGGGGGAGAAACGGGCAGGGCCGTTCAGTCCAGACGTGGTCTCAGTGAGGCCATATCCGCAGGAAGGCGGCACTATAGCGATTGTCTTGCCGCCCGCAAGCCCCGTGTATGGGCTATTGGAGGTGTTTTCCCGCGGCGCCTCAGGCCCTATTATTAAGTGACGAGGCATGGGCTTACTCTTCGGATTGTCCCCGTTCCCATGGGCGCAAGGCTACGGCTGGCGCGCCGGGTATGGAGAACGTGGACGCTGCTTCGTCATTGGTTGGCCATTCGGGTCCGACTGGCCTTTGGGCGGACGCTGGAGCTGGAAATGGGACTGATCATGGTTGTGCTGCGAGTGCTCGCGCAAATTCTGATTTCCGCTGCCCTGATCCTTCTGGGTCATGACGCGCTGACATCCCTGCAGAACGAGCCGCCCGAAGTGGAATTGCAATCCCTGGCGGCCTTTCTGGAGTTGATCCGTATCGGCAATCCGATCCCTGCCCTCGATGCCTGGGACGCAGGGGGGCTGTTCCGGGACGGCTTGCGCTATCTGGTGGCCCTGCCGGCCTGGGTCGTGCTCGGCCCGTTGGGCATTCTCCTGGGATGGGCCGTGGGCGAGCGGACCTGACCCACGCCAGCCGACCAACCGCTCGTCGTCCCAGACCCCAACCGACAGGCCGCAGACTCTCTGAACGCAGAGACAGGCTGATCAATGACGATCAGTTCAACACCGGTCCAGGGGTTGCCCCTGGCCGGGCATGATTTCGCCATGGCCCGGGGCGATCACCGCGTCCGTGAGATGCGATTGGGCCGGCTGGGAAAGGGCTTGGAGAATGTTCACGCCGTTACGGGTTATTGGTGCGGTTCTGGTGTTGGGCGCCATCGTCGCCCTGGGATTAGACCTCGTGGCTCTCTTCCGGGAGGGGTACTGGGCGCCCCAGCCTCTGGGCGGGCTCTGGGCCAGTCTTCATGTAAGTAGCCTGAACGGGTTTCAGGTGGTCATCGAGCGGGAAGAATATCTCGACGCCCCGGGTCTTTGGAACGGGTTTGTGTTTCCGCTTCTCCAGGCTCCGGTATGGCTTGTGGCGGGCCTTCCCGGTGCGCTGCTGCTCTTGCTGGCCTGGTCACCCTGGCGCCGGTCCGCAGCCTGATCAAACACGATTGAGCCCGGCCCGAGTACTCAGGCTCTGGACTCTGGATCTGTTGAACGACCAGGATTGACCATCGGGAAACGGTGGCGGGAGGAGTTCCGAGCAGCCCAAGTCGCTCTAAGACTGACTTTGGGGCTATGATAAGTGTCCACCGGAAACTGGCGCAACACCTCTGAAAATAAACTGAGATCGGCGTCTTTGTTTGCGCTAACGAAACAGCTTAAGGGAATTATGAAGTGATTACGAATGAGTATATAACCGAGATGGCGACTTATGCACGTTGGCAGAACGAAAAGGTTTATCAGTTTTGTGAAGAGATTGGGCCAAAGGAACGAGAGCGCGATCGTGGAATGTATTTCCGCTCGATCCACAATACGCTGGATCATATTTGTGTGGTCAACGGTTCGATCCTGACATTTCTCAACGGCGATTTGCCCGAGCGGACGGCACCTGGCGATTCGGCATGGCCTGATTGGGATGAGCTGAAATCCATCCGACTCGAACAGGACACTCTTTTGTCGGCGGGCGCCCGTGAATGGTCTGAAGACTGGCTGGCCGAAAAAACCACTGCGCGCGATCCGCAGGTCGACAACTTTCCCGCTATCCCCCGTTGGGTGATGGTGGTGCAACTTTTCAACCACCAAACTCACCATCGCAGCCAGGTCACCAGTGCGTTGCATTCAATGGGAATTGATTATGGCGCAACGGATATCCCATGGCGCCCAGGCGCCGGCTATTTTGCGAGCTGAAGCATAGAGTTGAGATATTGTGTGATTAGAGCATGAGGCGTTTAATCCGCATCATGCTCAAGGCCGCGACTGCGGTCCGGCGCCACTGCGCCGCCCTCGCGGAGGCGCTTTGCGCCGTGAGCGAAAAAAACCTAGGGCGGCGGCCGCCCTGTTTGAAAGTGATCGTGATTTTGCGCCCGCCGCTCTAAAAGGAGAGACTGCTGTCCCGGAAACTTGTCTCACTTGACACTTCATTCCGACTTCAGGTCCGAACTATTAGCATTCAGAACACTGCCATGATTGCGGTTCTTGTCGCTCAGACATTTGTCAATGCCGAAACACCAGTGGGATACAAATATCCGGGCCGGACTATGGGTTGTCGGCCTCAGTTGTCGTCCATTTTCAGGGCGGCGATGAAGGCTTCCTGGGGGATCTCGACGCGGCCGAACTGGCGCATCTTCTTTTTC
>CAZLPU010000145.1:0-4686 GCA_964561475.1 uncultured Alphaproteobacteria bacterium | reverse complement strand
CAAGGTCTTCACCCCGAACGGCCTGCAGTTCGAGCGTCTGCAGACCATCGCTTAAGGTCGATCCGTTGATCCGGTCCAAATCCGAGCCATCTAGGATGAACGCCCCATCCGAACCAATCTCCGTGCTGATATCCAAGAGGGGTCCATCGTCCAGGCGCGCCTCAAGACGGGATACGCCGGCCGGATCTCCCACTGATCCGATCACAGTGGGATCATTGGTGATGCTGTCGCTGGCTGAAATGCCCGTGTCATTAGCCAGCACAACATTGAGCCCGCTGCTCCCGCCCTCTTCGTTCACATTGATGACAGTCAGACTGAGGCTGAGCGTTGAGCTCAACGCGCCATCGGACGCGGTAATGTCAACTTGGTAGATATTGTCCTGATCCGCATCACTGGGCATCTCGAAATCCGGTGCGGCGCGGAAGCGCAACGTCCCGTCCAGAGGATCAAGGGTAAAGGCATCGGCATCCGCCCCGCCCGTAACAGCATAGGTGATCGGATCACCGTCAGGATCCAAAGCGCTGGCTTGATAGCCGGTCTCTGTGCGGTTCTCCGGCACGCTCGCCGAGGCAGCAGACTGAAAGAATGGCGCCCGATTCCCTGGCTCTCCGGCCTCGGCTGTTTCAATCCTCCCCCAAGCTGTTCCCCAGCGCCCATCGTCCTGTGTCAGCGCAGGATCCGGCGCGGCCGCAAAAGCGCCAAAGGTCCAGAATGCCTCCGGATCCTTGGGATCTGTTTGAGTGGCCGAGGCTGACCCGAGCCGGTTCCTCTCATCACCGAAGGTCCGCACATAAGGCCCCTGACCCGCGCGGATCTGGGTGAGCTGCGCTGCGCCCCCGCCCGTTGCCGGAATTTCCGCAAAGTACTGGCCGGCAAAGAGAGCCGGAGCTGACGCATTGAAGCCGATACCAATGAGACCGCTCTCAGTCACCGAAACACTTGGGTAGGACGTGAAAGTTCCGGGCGCCAACTCTTCGCCGCCGATATGGCCTTGGCGCAGGAGCGTCGGCGCCGAACCGGACAAATCGATCTGCACCCAGTGCACGCTCGTCTGGCCCGCATCCGGGCCCGCCGAGGAGAGGACGGGGAACACGGCTGTCAGAACATCATTGCGCACGATCCCTTCAATTGCCTGATCCGTACCCGTATCGATCCTCACCGGACTTCCCGCCTGCGGAGCACTATCGGGGCCATCGATCAGAAATCCCGAGACCGGGTCGCCAATATCGCCCAGAGAGATGCGGAAACTCTGTCCGCCAACAGGACCGGTCAAGGGATTCTCAGGAAGAAGGACCTCGATGAAATCCTCTGCTCCTGCTGGCACGATATCATTCTCGATCAGGACAATCGGTG
Organism: uncultured Alphaproteobacteria bacterium; assembly: GCA_964561475.1. Taxonomy (GTDB): domain Bacteria; phylum Pseudomonadota; class Alphaproteobacteria; order JAJFIK01; family JAJFIK01; genus CAYUYV01. The sequence continues at coordinate 3,333 of CAZLPU010000145.1, read as the reverse complement.
GATTGGGATCGGTGTCCAGAACCTGCGCCGGACGGAGATAAAACTGAGTCTGGAATGGGTTGGGATCCGTACGGAGCACTAATAAAGGGGCGCCGCCATCATACAGCCCCCCGGTCCCGAGCCCTTTGTCCAGGAGCCAAGTGCGCGAATCAACAAGCGTGCCCTCCGCCTCGAAGCGGCGCATATTCGCGGTGACGATCACGGCCTGATCCGTCACCGCCACGCGGGGGTCTGACGCCCAAGTACTGGCGCCTGCAATAAAATCCAGGCTTTCTTCCCGGTGAAAGGTCCAGCCTTCTGACGGATCTGCTGTATTCGAAACAGCGAAATAAATCTGTGAACGATCATCTTGCGTTTCCGAGGTGGTGAGCCCGGAGAGGCCAGACGCAATCACCAAGAACCGATCCGCAAAGGAATCATAAATTACTTGCGGACTGAAGATGGACTCGGGCCGCCCGGCATCGAAAGCAACTGGAGCAAAGAAGTCCTGGAGACTTTGGGAAGCGACAATCTCGCCTTCTGCGGTGTACCATTCGATCGCCCCATTGACCGCGTTCACGAGAAAATCTGTGTTCGCAGCACCGGAAGGAGCAGCCGGAACGAAGGACACGTCTCCGTTAAGGGCGTTATTGGTGTCGAAATCGACGGCATCAAGTACAAAATCAGCCGCAGGCACTGCAGGTGACGCAATCGCATTACGCCCAAACAGAACGATGCTTTCCCCCGCGGCAGCCACACGCCCGGGCGAACTGCTTGCATAGTTCAAAACGACATCGCTAACCCCGTCGCCATTCAGATCACCGCTGTTATCAAGGAAATTGCCTTCCAAGAGGGCAAAAGTTTCACCCTTTGAGTTGGTCAGCGTAACGCCTTCATCAGGACCAAGATCCACAATATCAATCGCGCCGGCCAGCCCAACACTCGGCCCACCATAAATGACTTTCGCGCTGGTCGTAGTTCGGCCAGTCTCGGGATCCGTGCCAAAAGACGATACGATCAGATCTGGTATGCCGTCGCCATTGACATCGTTACCGCCGCCAATATCACTTCCAATACTGTGGGTCTCCGCTTGGCCATGAATATGGAAGCCATCACTTGCAGCGAGCGAGGAGAGCGAGATATCGCCGGTAAGGCGCTGACTGCCACCATACAGGACCGACACGGTCCCTCTGGTTATCCCGTTCACAGCTTCCAGCGGCGCGCTGATGGCAATGTCGTCGAATCCGTCACGGTTGAAATCATTCACGCCGACAAGACTTTGCCCCGCCAGGGAGCCCTCAGTACCCAGAATGCGGGCGATGTCGACACCCTGTGGGTCCGCGAGCGATACCTCGCCAATCCCCCGGAGAGCAGACGAGCCGTACACAAGATACGCCGCCCCGTTGTTGACTTGGTCAGGAGCATCAACCTGAGGGGCCCCGATCAGCACATCGTCAATGCCATCGCGATCCACGTCACCAGCGGACCGCACGTCTGTGCCGAGGAGATCGCCAGCGATAGCGCCGGAGATCACAACGCCATCCTCCGCTGATAGATTTTCTAGATCGAGGAAATCTCGATCCAGATGGCCCGGCCCGCCAAACACAATGAACACTTGTCCGGCGTTGAGCTCGTCAGCCACATCGGCCAACGAGGCCCCGACAATGAGATCGTCAAAGCCGTCCCCATTGACGTCGCCAGCGCCATCCATCGTCATTACACTGGTATCGAAGATGCGGTTGTCGCGCAGCACAAAACCAGTCAGCCCATCAAGGGTGTTCAGGTCAAGACTACCCTCCATCTCCAGACCTTCTCGCCCGAAGATGACATAGGTCTTGGCGCCTCTGTCCTGGCCGAAGAATGTGCTCGGAGCGGCAAGAGCGAAATCGTCTGTGCCGTCGCCATTCATGTCACCGACGCCGGTTAAATATGTTCCCAGACGATCCTCGGTCGCAATACCAGGAATGATAAGTTGCTCATCTGGAACAGCACGTTCACCAATGATCTGTGAGGGGAATATTCCGTCTTCACGACCGAAAACGACACTTACCAGACCACTTCCACGATTGAAGATCCAGGATCCCAAAGCGAGGTCATCAATGCCATCGGCGTTAACGTCACCTATGATTTGCCCCGATGTTGCCAAACGTCCAGTGTACGAAGTCCCAATAACCCGGACCCCTGTCTCGCCATTGACCTGCCCCAGGTCTATTGTTTCGGGAAAAGCTGGCGCCGGAAGAGGAACCGGACCAGAAAGTAAAAGATCATACCTCGGATGAATGGCCTGATCTGTGCCTTCGATCTCAAGCGCATAAGTGCCAGGAGCCAGTCCCTCGAGTGTCAGGACTGCGGGCGTCGCCGCACTCGACAGATCCCCCGTGTCAAGCTGAGCAAGGGCAACCTCTCCCTCGCCTTCGTACAAGGTCATTCTCAAGTCACCGAAGCCACGGTCGAACATGACCTCCACCGCGCTTGCCAACGACCCTTCCGCCTCCAGATCAAAGATGAACCAATCCTGATCACCGCGGTCCAATGACAAATCCGTCCAGGTGTTCACACCGATGACTGGCCCCAGCGGCGTTGCCCTTGTCACCACATCATTGTTTTCAAATGTGTCTGGCTGGATCGGCAACCGGCTGCGGCCGGGAATGATGATAAGCTGCCCATCGGGCTCAGCCTCGGGATCCAGCAAGACGATATCGCTGAAGCCATCGCCATTGAAATCGCCGCTGCCCGTCGTGGACCGAAGAAGATCAGAGACATTCGTTCCACGGAATGACGCCGCCTCCACAGCGGTTGGTTCACTGAGATCTATGGTGCGGGCAGTGTCCCGGGACTGACCATAGACGAGATGAACCACACCAGAGTTGACCACCGGATCGCTTGCAAACGGAGCACTGACCAGAAAGTCAGCCAGGCCGTCACCATTGATATCTCCAGCGCCCACGATCGGAGTACCGAAGCGCCCAACATCGCTCGTGCCTCGAAGCCGGATCCAATCTTCACTTGTGCCGCCATGACTTAGGGGAATCGTCCCTGTACTGCCGAGCGCTGTATCCCCAAAAAGAATGAATGAGAAACCTTCGATAAGGAAACCGTCGAACGGATTAGCGATGAGCACATCATCGATCCCGTCACCATCAAAGTCACCCAGACCGGAGACGGACGCTCCAAATGACCCCTGCACAAAGCCGGGTGCTACAATGACAGCGCCGATCCCGGGCTGAATATCCGATGCACGCCTCGGCACTGCCTCAGCAAAGTCCGGCGCGCCGAACAGCAAGAGCGCTTCCCCAAAGACATCGCGTTCATGGGGCACACCGATCAAAACATCATCGAAGCCGTCAGCATTGA
>CAZLPU010000144.1:0-5067 GCA_964561475.1 uncultured Alphaproteobacteria bacterium | reverse complement strand
GCCGCTGAACTGGGCGTTCCTGAAGTCCGCCTTGCCGCTGAACTGGGCGTTCGTGCAATCAAAACCGCGTGCGTCCTCTCCACGGGCATTCGTTCCGTCCGCACCGAACCGTCGGAGCGATAACACAACAGTATGGGCAAAGAGGGACCAGGACAGATCCACGGTCAGGACCGGATTGCTCTCATCATCGTTCTGGAGAGAGGCGAGGGTCACCGCGTCGAGGCGCTGCTCTCTTTCGTCCTCGGTGAGCAGGCTGAGATCCGCAGGGCAGGGTACGACAAAGCCCTGGCAGGGGGCGGGCGCTATCAGGTCTTTTTTGCCGTCCCCTCGAGGCGTGCGGCTGCCGGTCTGAAGGCGGCCCCAGAGCGCCGCGGTGAAGGCCTCGCAGAACCGGGCATAGGCCTCGGCAGTCTCCCCCTGGTGGGGCTGTTCGTGCTTCTGGGAAAACCGCGTCTCGGCCTCCTTGTGCGGATCGAAAACCGGCAGGTGGAAGGGATCCCAGTAAAGGGTCTTGCCGTCCACGTTTCCGAACGGTTTGTACCATCCCCCGGGTCCGATCCCTCCCTGGAGGCCGATCTCCTCCATTGCCCCCAACAGCGCCTGATCCGCCTCGGTTTTCGGTGCCCATGGATGATCCGGCCCTGGCTCTTCCAGAACCGCCCAGCCCTCCTTGAGCGCCTGCTCCCACCAGGCGATCACCGCATCCCGGCGCCAGTAATACCGCGCCTTGTCCTCAGGATTCTTTATGTCCCACTCGATGTAATCCGCCATGGCGTCTTTCTTCGGTAAAGCCGTTGAGACGAGGTGCTGAGACCCTATTCACCGTCCTCTGTTTCTTCCCGGATGTTCAGCACCAGGATGGGCCGGGACAGGCCTACGTCGATCAGATCCTGCTCAACGGAAAGCCTGTAGGCGCCAGGACGGAGCGGTGCGTTGCCGCCGAAGGTCGCTGAAAGTGTGCGAATCCCGTCTTCCGTCTCACCGTGCTCGATATCACTGAGTTCAAGGCAGATCGGATCATCGGGAAGTTCGACACAGATGCGAGCCTTGTCCCCTTCAAGACGATCACCGATGCGTGCCTTGACTGCATTTATCACTCTCCTGATACGGGGGTCATTGTCCTTGATAAATCTCTCGATCCGCTCACTCAGTTTGATCTCGTAGGTGAAGTGGACCCTGGCTGACGCGCCCCGCCCGGCGTCCCAGACGAGATCGTCCACCTTCAGGCCGATCGAGATGATTTCCACCTCCGCCGACACCGACCCGGCAAGCCGCAGACGTCGCGGCAGAAAATCCGTGATGTCCACTGTCACATGCCGGTCGACCCGCTGTTGTTCGCCTGCCTCAAGCAACGCAAAGCGAAGATTGTTCTGGGCCTTGGCTCGGGCAAAAATGCGCATGTGAACATCATCGGCCTCGAGAACATCATCCGGTCCGGGAACCTGGAATGTGGCGCTCTCGTCCGGTACCGTGTCATCGCCGAGGCCCGACACGATGCTGTCAATCGTTGTCATGTCGCTGGACAACCGGATGAGACGGGATGTGGGGTGGGCGAATGACGCGACCCAGTACCGGTCAACGTCTGTCAGCGGGCGGGCAAGGATCTCATCCAGCGCCCGCCATTGCCCGAGAGCCTTGCTGACATCATCCGCATTGAAACTGCCCCGCGCGCCCAAGCGGTCCTGGAACCAGGGCAGCTTCTCGAAATAGCCCTCGTCCATTGGCTTGAAATTCCGGTTCTCCTCATCGCCCTGCCCAAGGATCACGCAGCACCGGTCATACCGGGGCATCAACTCCAGAATGGACGGCCAGAGAAAGATCAATTCATAGGGTGCCTTGGCGAGTATCCCTTCCTGTTCGCCCTCAACCCCTTGGGCATAGAGCAGGGGGGCCGCGGCACCAAGATAGGGTGTGCCCATGGAAATGAATTTGCGTACGGAATGGGAGCCCCTGTTCTGGGCCAGGTAGGCATGAGCGATGAGGCCGCCCATGCTGTGGGCAAGAAGATCGACGGGACCCTCATGATCGAGGGCTTCGATGAACGCCCCGAGCCGCCGGGCATTCTCCAGATTGCTCAGACGCCAGTCGTAAGGGAAGACATGAAGCTGCTGATCAGCGGCTCCAGCCTGTTCGCTGTATCCCAGGCCCTCAAGGAATGAAATCAGTTGCCCGTAACCGCTACTGACCAGTCCCGCGTCGACGGTCCGCGTTATTCCCGCCCCGAACAGGATTTCCACCGCGATCGAGGCAGTCACGGCATCCTCTCTCATGATGCCGCAGGGCTTGTGAACGAAGTCCGCCCCCTCACGCTGCTTCAGTTTCTTGATGATGGTCCGGGTCACTTCGTCCGTGAACGCCTCCTGATCGGCCAGATCCCACAGACCGGCTTCAAGCTCAAGGGTGTCGCTCCAGACCGCCTTGCCGCCGGGCCCCGGCTCACACAACTTTGTCCCCATCAATCCGGGAATGAACACCAGCGGTGCTGTGGGGGGGGCCTCTTGCTGGGCTTTGGCCGGGGTGAGCATGGCGGTGGTGATCAGGAGCAGGAGTGCGCCCGCCCGGGCGAGAGCGTTGGCTTTCATGGCGAAGTGCCTCTTGATGTGTCGCTTTGGCTCGGCAGGTCTTTGTAGAACAGGGGCCGGATCAGGGACCAGAGGCCCTGTCCCCCGTCCGCGATGACAAGAACGACCGAGCGGATGCCCGGCAGCAGGATGTTGGCGCCGATATGCGTGAGGCTGGCGGTCACCCAGCCGAGGGTGGCGGGGATCACGGCGCAGGTGCCATAGGCATTGCCGGAGACGAAACAGTCCTCTTTCACGGTGCCCCGGGCAATGAGCGCGGCGGCAAGATCCCTGTCGCCGCTCACCGTGCAGCGGGCCACGTAGCGGCCCTGGGTGTCCGGCAGGCGTCGGGTACAGGTGATGGGGCCGTCGGTCAGCAAGGTCGCAAGGGCGGCCTGGGCCGGGTCCTCCGGAGACTGAGGGTCTTCCGCCCCCGGCACCGGCTTTCTCTGCTCACGGACGGAAACACCGTGGAGGCGGACGGTATAATCCGCCCCGCCAGAGGTGAGCCGGAAACTGTCCCCGGTCCGGGGCCGCTCCGTTGTCCCCGTGAGTTCGTACGGATCATCCAGGCTGGGGGCGGCATAGATGCCGGGCGGGATCAGGATCAGGCTGAGGAAGAAAGCGGAGACCATCAGGCTTGACGGGGTGAAAACGCCGTCGAGATAGGTCCTGATGGATTGGATAAGGGTGCTCTCGCCAACCCATTCGACAACCTCACGCCAGGCCTGTTTGAAACGCTTCCACATCACAGGCCTCCATAGACGGTGAGGGGTTCCGACAGCCAGCGGGACAGGTTCCACAGGGCCACGCCGATGGCGGCAAAAATCAGGAGGCGGAAGGACCGGTCGAATTTGACCATCCATTTGTAATGGGCCAGCTTCGGCGCGTGGCCGGTGCGCTGGAACTCATCATCAAGGGCCGTGGCCCGCCGGGTCAGCCAGAAGCGCATCATGTTGTAGCTGAGCAGGAACAGGGACAGACCGATGATCCAGGGGGCATCGGGCCCGCCCAACACTTCCCGCCAGACGATCGATTCCCGCACCGGCGCGAGCGCCAGGTCCGCCGGATCGATCGCACCCGAGGAAATCCCCACGCTCCAACTGTAATAGGCCAGGATCTTCAGCAGGAAGGGCGCGAAAAAGGCCAGCAGGAACAGGGTGTTGAACACCAGGGCCGAGCCCGTGAACCCGCGCACGATGGCCATCCACGGATTGCGGGAGAAGGGCCCGAAAGTGGCCCCGCGGATCAACCCGCCGTCGAGCCAGATCTTGGCATTGGTCAAATCTGCGTCCGTCAGATCCGCGTAGTGAAACGAGATGGGTGTGCAGTCAACATGGCGCCAAATCGCCATCTTCAGGGATGTGAACGAGAAGTCGGCCCTAGCGCCGAACCGCGCGTACGGGAAATTGGCCCGGTCGCCGAACCGCGCCTCCCCGAAGAAGGCCCTGTCGCCGAACCGCGCCTCCCCGAAGAAGGCCCTGTCGCCGAACCGCGCCTTCCCGAAGGCGGCCCCGTCGCCGAACTGCGCGTTCCAGAAGAAGGCCCGGTCGCCGAACTGCGCCCGCTCGAAGTCGGCCCCGTCGCCGAACCGCGCCCGCTCGAAGTCGGCCCCGTCGCCGAACTGCGCCCCCCCGAAGGCGGCCGCGTCGCCGAACCGCGCCCCCCGGAAGGCGGCCCCGTCGCCGAACAGCGCGGCTCGTGCCGAGTACGTTTGAATTGTGGTGCCTGACGCGCCATTTTCCGGCGCCATCAAGAACGTTCTGCGGCTAAAATTGCAGTCATGCCCGATCAAGGCAAAGGACAGGTCGGCACTCACGCGCGGCGCTTCTGCGCGTTCCTCCTCGGGCACAGAGAGATCAAAGGCAGGTGGGAACACACAGCCCTGGAGGGGCGTGCGCTGGTTGGCGGCCATCCCCGCTGCCATCCGCTCCAGAACGAACTCCCGGAAAAGGGCGCGCGCCTGATCGCTCCAGCCCTCCGGCCCCGGATAATCCGGATGCTTGGGCGACAGGTCTCCCGTGGTGGGATCGAACAGGGGCAGATGAAACGGATCCCACCTCAAGGGCTGCTGCTCATCCTCGTTACGGCCGAAGACGGTCAGCCACTCCCCCAGCGCCTTCTCAAAGCGCCATTCAAGATCCGTGTCCTGGCGCGCAAAAGCAGCCTGGCACGCCGGCGAGTCCTTCAGCAGAGTTCCCTGAAGCTCCTTGTCCTTCGCCTCCGCGCTCGATGCTGCGCGCGCCCGGCGCCCCCACGAAGGGCCCTTAAGCGCCTTGTCCTTCGCCTGCAGCGTGGCATCCAGCCGGTCCCAGTCCCAGCCGTCCCGCCACCACTCCATGACCCCATCCCGCGGCCAGATATACCGCGCCCGCTGCGCCCGATCGTTCAAATCCCAGGTAAAGCTCATCCCCACCCCCTAAGTCTCTCCACCCCCCCATGGCAACCCACAACCTCCGGAAGATCAAGGCCAGAGACGGCCAACAATCCCCGCCATCACGTCTGG
>CAZLPU010000143.1:0-5506 GCA_964561475.1 uncultured Alphaproteobacteria bacterium | reverse complement strand
GCAAGGGCGGCGATGAATCTCCCGATAAGCCCGAACCGCCATGGTGATCGTCCTCTCTTGATAATCCGTTGATTGAAGACTGGATTTAGGCAGATCGGTTGCCCGGGTCCGTGAGCGCTTGTGGTTGCGCCCGTTCATGACCCACCTCGCAGCACTTGGCTGATGTCAGGACCACACTCCGGCAGGTCCAGCCTAAAAAAGACCGGCAGGCCTCGCAAATTGCACTGCGGTTCAAAACAATCCAGGTCCGACGCCGAAATCTCAATAGGGCTATGCCAGGACGAACGGTCCCGGGCAAGCCCTTCGCCAGGTCATTGGAGCCTCGTCATGCCCAAATTGTACCCTGGTGCCCGCATCCAAAAGGAACAGGCATTTCAAAGGCAGGGCATTCCCAAAACCGGTTCTGACCTAGCGGCTCGGATCGGTCCGGCCCGTTTCCCGACGCTTCAGGTCGTAGGGATCGAGGGTGATGCCCCGGATCAACTCTCCGTTGCGGCCCACGGGACCGACCCGGCGGCCATCCACGATCAGCACAAGAGCGCCGCCATTCTTGGCCGACAGAATGAGACCCGGCAGATCCGGCACGGTGTAAAGCTCACCTTCCCGCAGCTCACGCTGGACGATCACCCGGCCATTGCCATCATCAATCCGCAACCAAGCCTTGTTCTCAACCGCCATAACCCCGACCCGGCTTTCCATAGCGCCTGTCCGGGCATCCTGGCTCTGCGGCAGTCCGGGCAGTTCCAGTTGCGCTGTCTCGTTGGCCACGGTCTGGCGGAGCAGGGCTGAGCCCGCCCCATTGGCACCCTCGACCCCGGAAGGATCGGAAACTGCCGGATCGGAGACCGCCTGATCGGAGCCCCCCGGATCGGAGACGGCGCCCGGCGCAGCATCCGGTCCCGGCGTGCCTTCAAGAACCGGTGCGACAGTCTCAACGAAGGGCTGGCCGCTACCCCCCTCCCCGGTATTCCCCTCGCCAGTCAATGACTGACCGGCCGTCAAACCGCCGGCCGTCAGACCAAGATTCTGCGTGTTTTCGGCCAAGCTGTTTTCGGCAAGGGGCACCGACGGCGGCGGGCGCAGAAGGCGGGTATCCGGTTCAACATAGGCTGGTGCAGATTGGACCGTCTCCTCAACCGGAAGTCCGGGAGAGCGGGACAGGTACCAGCCCACGCCGCCGCCGATCATAAGGATCAGCACGAGAATCATCGTGATGCCCGTGGGCAGCCGCGGTTCTTCGGAGGCATCGGGGAAGCCAAGATCCGCTTGGCGGGACTGGGTCCGGGGAACGGCCACAGGCTCGCCCAGTTCTGACTTGAACCGGCGCACCAGGTCATCGGGATTCAGGCCCAGATGTTCGGCATAGGCCCGCACGAACCCAACCGCGTAGGTCTTGCCAGGCAGGTTGCCATGGTCGCCCCGTTCGAGGGCGTCCAGATGCCTGTAGCGGATGCGCAGGGCATCGCTCACGTCTCTCAGGTCGTGACCGGCAGCAAGCCGGGCCGCACGCAGTTCGCCACCCACGGTCTCAGGCACAGCCGAGCCCGTATCGGTGATTTCCCGCAAGTGAAGCCGGCGCCGGGTATCGGGCACCTGTTTTGGGTCAAACATCATACGCGTGGGTGTATTCATCGGTCGCGGCCGGTCTCCAACCTCGCCGACACCGCGCCAGCCCCGCCGTAGCTCTTTGGCACGCACTGTCAGAGGATCAATTACAGTTTCACTTACCATACTTTTGTCGCTGGCCATATTTTCATCGCGGGTGGACACGTTCAAATCACCCATTCGGCTAGAGACCGACACCATGGTCATGGGCAAAGGACTTTAAAAAGGGCCGGACACTGTGGTCGGGCAGATCCAATAACTGTTCCATGACCTTCTCAAGCTCACCCACATGCAAGCTGCGCACCATGACTTTAACGGGGCCGATTTTGGACGGCGGCATGGAGATCGTCCGGAACCCCAGTCCAATCAAGGCCATGGCCTCGAGAGGATCCCCCGCCATTTCGCCGCACAACGACAAATCCACCTCATGATCACGCGCTTTGCGCACCAAATGGCGCAAGAAATTCAGCATGGCCGGGCTGAGGGGATCATACCGGCCGGCCAGACGTGCGTTCCCGCGGTCACATGCGAAGAAAAACTGTACGAGATCATTGCTGCCAACAGATATGAAATCGATGATAGGAAGCAGTGGATCGAGTTGCCACGTCAAGGATGGCACCTCAAGCATTGTCCCCACCCGGATTTCACTGGGCAGGGCACGCCCAAGCCGATGCATCCGCTCCACTTCCAGGTCGACAAGCTTGCGGGCCCGCACGAATTCCGAAACCTCCGCAACCATGGGGAACATGATGTTGAGGGGCCGTCCGGCAGCGGCGGTCAACAAGGCGCGCACCTGGTAGCGCAGCAGGGCAGGCCGGTCGAGGGCGATGCGCAGCGCCCGCCAGCCCAGGGCCGGATTCTCCTCATGGGCATTGGCCACATAAGGCAGCACCTTATCGCCGCCAAGATCCAGGGTCCGGAACACGACCGGCCGGTCGCCGGCGGCCTTGAGCACCTGACGGTAGAGATTGGTTTGAGCGCCCAGGCGGGGCATGGTTGAAGAAACCATGAACTGCAACTCGGTACGGAACAAACCGATACCATCCGCCCCCGTCTCATCCAGATAATCCAGATCCACCAGCAGGCCCGCATTCATCCGCAGGGTCACCGGCTGGCCATCCAGGGTCACCGTCGGAGCATCCCGCAGGGCGGTGAACTGGGCCCGGCGCTGCTGGCGCAGGGTAATGCGCTCTTTGAAGGATTCCACCAGCCCCGGATCCGGGCGCAGATGCACGTCACCGGACTCACCGTCCAAGAGAACCGCGTCACCGGTCTCACACCCGTCCACAATCTCGGGACAGCGCCCGACCACGGGGATATCCAACGCACGGGCTACGATGGAGACGTGGGAACTGGGACTGCCCTCCTCCAGCACGAGCCCAGCAAGCCGGTCCCGGTCATAATCCAGGAGTTCCGCCGGCCCCATGGCCCGGGCGATGATGACCGCATTCTCCGGCACGTCATCGCCGGCGGCCGTGGTCGGGCGCCCTGCCAGTTCCCGCAGCAGCCGGTTGGCCAGATCGTCCAGGTCGTGGAGCCGGTCCCGGATATAGGCATTGCGTTGGCGCAGCATGCGGGCCCGTGTGTCATTCTGGACCCGTTCCACCGCCGCTTCCGCGGTCAGACCGGACAGCACCGCCTCCCTGAGCCGGTCCATCCAGCCCCGGTCGTAGGCGAACATTCTGTAGGCTTCCATGATCTCCCGGGTGTCCCCGTGGAGCGATCCGGAATTGGACAGCATACGGTCGATGGAAGAGCGCAGGCGGTCCACGGCCTGGTCCAGCCGGGCGGTCTCTTCCTGGGTGTCCTCGGCGATCAGACGGGTCACACGCACCCGGGGCTCATGGAGGACCACGACACCGGAGGCCAACCCTTCGGCCATGCCAAGGCCTGAGAACCGCACCGCCCGCATCTTGCTGTCAGGCTGGTGCGCCGTCTCCTCGTCGAGGCCTTCGCCGGGGGCCACAATCTCGGCCAGGACCATGGCCACCGTCTGCAGGCCCTCGACCTCATCTTCCGTGTACTGTCTTGCAACCCGGTTCTGGACCGCGATCACGCCGAGGGTATGACCGCCCCGCAATATCGGGACCCCCATCAGGGAGTGGTAGATTTCCTCGCCGGTTTCCGGGCGGAAGGCAAAATTCGGATGTTTCTGGGCCTCGGGCAGGTTGAGGGGCTGGGCGGTCCGGGCGATCTCCCCCACGAGGCCTTCGCCGAACGCAAGCCTTGTCTGACCCACGGCGGATTCGTTGAGGCCTTCGGTGGCAAACAGGACAAGGCCGCTGTCGCGCACCAGATAGATCGAGCACACTTCCGCCACCAGATTGGCGGCCACCAGACGGACCACCTTCTGCAATCGGATCGGCGGCGAGACCCGGGCCGCCATCACCTCCCGGAGGCGGCGCAGCAGGACGCGGGACGCGCTGGCTCGCTCGACGCTCATCATGACGCGGGCGCATCCAGGCCATAGGCCGTGTGCAGAGCACGCACCGCCAGCTCGGTATATTCGGCATTCACCAGAACGCTGATTTTGATCTCGGAGGTGGTGATCACTTGAATATTGATGCCCCGGTCCGCCAGGGTCTTGAACATGATCTTCGCCACACCCGCATGGGAGCGCATGCCGACACCGATCACGGAAATCTTGGACACGTCGCCGCTGGTGATCAGATCCCGGGCGCCAATGTCGCCGTCGGCGGCTTCGAGAACCCGGCGCACCCGTTCCAGATCGCTTTCCTGGACCGTGAAGGTCATGTCCGTCCGGTGGGTTTCCTTGGAGACGTTCTGGACGATCATGTCCACATTCACATGGGCATCGGCCAGAGCCCCGAAAATCCGCGCAGCCACTCCGGGCTCATCGGCAATCCCCACGAGGGTGACCTTGGCTTCATTCCGGCTGAAGGCGATGCCGCTGACGACCTGTTTTTCCATGATCTCGTCCTCGTCACACACCAGGGTTCCGGACGGCAAGGCGTCCGCGGGCGCAAAACTGGGCAATACCTGAAGGGGCACCCGGTGAATCATCGCGATTTCCACCGAACGGGTCTGGAGGACCTTTGCCCCAAGGGACGCCATTTCGAGCATTTCTTCATAAGCCACACGGCTTAATTTCCGGGCCTTGGGCACGATGCGCGGATCCGTGGTATAGACCCCGTCCACATCGGTGTAGATGTCACACCGCTTGGCCTTAAGCGCACCGGCCAGGGCCACAGCAGAGGTGTCCGAACCGCCCCGTCCCAGAGTGGTCACCCGCCCTTCCGGCGCCAGACCCTGGAAACCGGTCACCACGGCAACCTCGCCGTCCTGGAACCCCTTCCGGATCGCCTTCGTGCCGATATCCATGATGCGGGCCCGGCCATGGGCGCCATCGGTGCGCACGGGGATCTGCCAGCCGCTATAAGACCGGGCGGCAACTCCGATATCCTGCAGCACCATCGCGAACAGTCCGGCACTGGCCTGTTCCCCGGTGGAGACGACCATGTCGTACTCCCGGGCATCCTGGAGGCGGCTTGCCTCGCGGGTGAGTTCCACCAGCCGGTTGGTTTCCCCGGACATGGCTGACACAACGACCGCCACGGAATGACCCGCCGCCCGCTCCCGCTTCACATGGGCCGCGACATGTCGCATGCGTGACAAATCCCCAACGGATGTGCCACCGAATTTGAGCACCAACTGTGTCATCGGGCGCCCATGCTCCTCGTTCACCAACGGCCAGCAGGTCCCAAGGACCCGTTCGGCATCACTCCAAGCCGGCCCGGAACGCAGGGTGGCTTCTAACGCAATGACCCGCAACCTCGCGAACGGACGCTTGACCCGTTGCTCTCTCACCAGTCTGTCTGACCGGCCGGTTAAACGGGCCAGTCTATCGGGGGCCAGTCTATCGGGGGCCAGTCTATCGGGG
>CAZLPU010000142.1:0-5634 GCA_964561475.1 uncultured Alphaproteobacteria bacterium | reverse complement strand
CACAATGCCGTGCCCGCCGAAAAAGTTCTTTTCGCGGCTGAACATGTCCATGGAGCCGCCCTTGCCCCGCGAATACCCGGTTGAGCGCCCGGTCAGTTCCGCCATCACGCCCTTGGGATCCATGCCGCAGGCGAGCATGTGGCCGTGATCCCGGTAACCGGTGATGACCTGATCCCCTTCCCGGATGGCCGACTGCATGCCCGTCACCACGGCTTCCTGGCCGATATAGAGGTGACAGAAGCCGCCGATCAGCCCCATGCCATACATCTGGCCGGCCCGTTCCTCGAACCGCCGGATCAGCAGCATCATCCGGAAGTATTCCAGCAGCTCGCCCGCTTCACAGGGCCGTGCGGACAGTTCAGGCACCGCGCCGCCGCTTTCGGCGCCGGTATCCGGCGCAAGGCAGGCGCGCTGGCGCACCCCACCTGTCAACGATTGCAGGGACTGGGAAGATAGAAGGGGTGTTGTGGCCATCGTCTGCCTTCTACGCTTGGTTGTCATTGGGTCGGCTTCGCGCCGAATTGTCGTTGAGATCGCTCCAGAAGGGTCAGGCATACCATGCCAGCCTTTCGCCGGGATCCTGAAGGACGCATATGGGCACGTTTAGAACCGGTGTGTATCACACTGGAAGGAATTGGGTGAAAGAGCCTTGGACATGGTGACCGGAATAGCACGCTCGATGAGAAAGCGCGTTTTCCCCAAGGGCAACACACGTTTGCATCACCGCCCCGTCATGAAAGGGCAGCCAAACGCCTGTGGCCCCCGCGGCCAGCCATTAACGCACAGCTACGCGGCGATTGTTAATGAATGGTCACTGTGCGCGAAGGTGTCGAACGGAGGAGGTAGCACTCCAAATGGTGCGTTCGGGGCCACCAAGGATCAGACCAGTGGGGATGAACCTGGGATGATTGGGGATCAGGGATGTGGGGAGCCTGAGGGCTGGCGCAGGATGACCAGATCGCCCGGGCGGACATAGCCCAGGGACACGCCCGCGCTCTCCTCAAGCATGTCCGGATCAAGACGGTCATCATCCAGAAGGTCCACCCGGCGCTCCAGCCGCTCACGCTCGGCACGCACGATGGCCAGTTCCGCGGACAAGGCGTCCCGGCGCTCACGCATGTCCATGAGCGCGAACAGCCCGTGGCTTCCCGCGAGAGCATGGTAGGTGAAATAGGCCATCAACATCAGGCCGGAAACTGTCAGAGCACCGCTCATCCGCCAACCGGCCGCACGATCGTCCGTATGCATGGTCAGGACGGAATCACGGACGATCTTCTGTGTCAATACCCAAACGTGATGTAGACAGATGGTCAGGGTGCGCCACCTGGATCGTTCCGGGACACCCCTGTTCCTGCGGCCTCCAGGCATGTCTCCCATTGGGACAACATGGTCCCTGGTGTCGTCGTACATGCTCATCGTGCCTCCCCTCCGGTCATGGCTTCCTGGCCGGGGAAGGGTTTGGGCAGACGCACCCAGATGGGCATGTGGTCGGACACGTCGTATTCGAACTGGGACAGGAGCTTGCGCCGGACGGTCTTGGTCAGGCCGTTCAGGCTGGCATCTTCTCCGTGCAGGGACTGCACGAACAGCTTGACGAAATCGAACATGCCGTAATCGTACTGACCGTCGATGCGCCCCGCCCCCTCATTGTCGGGCACCCGGGGCAGACGGGGATCATGGGCAAAGAAGCCGATCTGGTCGTAGGTCTGGTTCTTGCGGGCATTGGTGCGCATCAGACCGAACTGGGGATGGGCATCGAAGAACGGGAAATTCACATCCGCCTCGTCCCGGCGCTTGAGTTCGCGGGTGTTGATGCCCTTGATGTATTCGGTGATTTCCGTGCGCCGCTCTTCGTCGTCCTCGAAATCCAGGTTGAGGTCCCCGAACAGGATCAGATCCTCGTGGAAGCCCCGGTCCCGCTCCTTGGCCCGGAGGATCATCCAGCGCAGGAGGGCGTAGAATTCCATCTCCCGCTCTTCCCGCTGCTTGTGCTTGTCCCCGTACAGAAGGTGCGCGTTCACACCGACAAACCGGTAGGGGGCCGCATCTCCGAAACCGGGGATCTCGAATCCGGCCAGATGGGGTGAGCGGATGAAATTGATGAAGAAGGGCAGAACGAACGGCGGCTTCGAGGGACGGGACTTGCGCCGACCCGCCTCGTATTCCCGGATCTTGCTCTCGTGCTCTTCCAGCTCCGCGCCGAAGTCGGCCATGGCCTTCATCAGGGCGTCGCGGTTGTCCCAGATCTGATCGAAAACGAAGGTGCGCTCAAAGGCGATGTCCGAGGCCACCTGAGTCCGGCGCACATTCGGTTCCCGGTAGAGAAACGCGAGCCGCTCCCGGGGCGACCCAAGGCCCGGCACGCCGCCGGTCGCATCGGAGACCACCATATGCCAGCCCGGCCCCAGCAGACCGTGGAAGAATTGCAGGCCCGCCAGATTGTCCATCACCTCCTGAATGGCCAGGAGGTCGCAGCGTTCGGCAAAGCGGCGGAGAAACTCCCACGCCCCCTTGGACCGGCCGTGCACGGTGCCCAGTTTGCGGATATTGAATGATGCCAGAACGACGCTGTCGGGACGGCGTTCGGGCAAGCCGAACACTGCCTCGTCCCGCTCAAGCGTTCTGAAGACCTTGCGCCACTCTTCGGACGTAAATTCCCCCACCGGTCCGTTCCCCTGATACGCATGGGTGCCGGCCGCGCCCGCCAAGAGCACGGTCCGGACCAACGGACCCCCTTTACCTTCACACCCGCACCCTGCCGGGATTCGCGTGGATCATCGAAGGAAATGATCCGGATCAGGCAGATTCTCATAAAGCGGACGGCCTGTTCACCCTATGTTCTGATCGTCACAGATCAAGGACGCGGCGGGATCAGTCCGCGCCTGGATCAGTGCGCGGTGAGATCAATCCGCATTGGAAGCACTCGGCCCTGGAATCACTCCGCATTGGGATCAATCCACGATGGGGGCAATCCGCACTGGGATCGTCCCCAGCCGGATCGCACAGCGGCATGGCAAGAAAGACCCGGGCGTCCGGAACGGCAGAAAAGACCTTAGACAATGAGCGGGGGACAAAAAAAGGGGACACAATAGGATCACTGAATGAACCTTTGGGTCGCGATCCAGGCGCTCGGTAGACTTGTATTATCTCATAGGCCGAGCAATGAACTCCATTCAGGAGGACTGTTGGGCCAAGAATTCACTTTTCAAGATTGCATAAACATATTCATCCCACCAGGTTTCACCACCACGATGAATGCACTGAAGCAGCAAGCCTTCCCGGCGCATGCCTATTTTCTCCATTACCCGCCAAGAAGCGATATTCTCAGGCTGGCAGGTTGCAATAACCCTGTGGCAGTCGAGAGTGGAGAATGCATGCTTGAGGAGCGCTGAAGCAGCTTCCGATGCATATCCATTCCCATGCTCCGACTGGTGGATGACCCATCCAATCTCATGAGTGCGGGTTGCATCAACCGGATGGAAGACCATGTGCCCGAGGAAGCGGTTTGCCTGCCGCTCAATGACCGCCAAAGCGCGCGCAGCGTTTCCTGAGTTGCGTTCGGCGAATTCTCGAGCGGTAATTTCCGTAAATTTTCCTTCTGGCAGCCAACGCGTTACGTTTTCATCAGACATATACTCAAAGATTGAGCACCAGTCCTCGGGAATAATTGAACGGATAACCAGTCTCGCAGAATGCAGCTCAAGGGTCATGCGTCTTCAATGCCAAACTTGATGTCTGAGGCTCAACTACAAGGTCGATGTGCTTCGGCGCGGGCGGGATAACACGCAAGTCGTTTTCAAGGTGCACCAAGCCATCGCCACTCCCACTCACCTGGGCAAATCCATTGAACTTGTACATTATATGTATCAAGCGATTTCGATCAGTGTGCTTGAACTGCGCAAGCAAGCCCTTGCCTCGATCGGCACAAAGTTGCCGTATGACCGATAAGAGAACCGTGCCCACACCCCTGCACAACATTTGGAAAAAAAGGAGGGCTGCACCTTGGCGCAGCCCTCCCGTGGACGAGAGTTTCGAAACGATTGGGACATCAGCCCCCAAAAGCGCGAGGCTCTAGGCCTGCGCCGGCGGCCGTCAGGCCCGCCGCTCAGTCAGGACCAGCGAAGGCTGCTCCACGGTCCAGGACACGCAACGGATCGCTCCGGAAACACTCAGCGTCTCACTCGACATCGGATCACCTCCTTTCTGATAGTTGCAGGGAGCCGAAACGCTACAGGATAACCGTTCGGCCAACAAGAGCCTGCGCCAAAAGGCCTTAAACCTGGAAACGCAAGCCGCCTGAACGGCCCCAAGGGCCGCCTCAAGCGTCCAAAACCACGCAAGGCCCTGAAAACTCTGCCCGGCCTTTTGGTCGGGCCTGCCCCAAACGCCTCGAAACTACAGAACCGACGCTTTCTTCAAAGTGTCCGGAAGGTGATAGCGGTTTAATTATTAGAAGGAAGTTGTATCAATCCAGCGAAAATCAAAAGTGCTCCTGCTGCAGCCAATACTATCGGGCCGCCCCATAGTGAGAACGGCGCGTCGATGCGGGCCTTCTCTGGCTGTTCCGGATGATAGAGGACCTTCACTAACTCCCCAACCTTGAAGGCAGACGGGTTGGATCCGACCTGACCTTGAAAATTTTGCTCTATTCCAGACAGGTCAATAAAGCGTACGAGCGGTCTGTATATCAAGCCGTCACCGCTGTCGTCCTTGACGAGTTCGATGACAACACCACGAACCTTGAGCGCGTTAGCAGCGAAACTGGAGACCCGGCGAAACCAATAAAACGCGCCCAGCCACGACACCAAGCCGAGCCCAAGCGCAAAATAGATGCGGAAATCACCATTCCAATCCATCGTCGGCTTCCCCTCTTCGAAATCTGTGCACATGAATGTTTCACAGCAATCATCGATTAGCCACTGATGTCATAGCAAGCTCAAGATGTGGAGTTGAATTGTTGAGATGCTGATCTGGTGATGAATGAGGGTTAACCGACATTCCCCATATGAAATCCAAAATCGCTCTGCCGGGCACCATCGGACCGGCAACACTGCGGTTCTGGACCCCTTGTCTCACTCGTGATGCGATTTTAGCGCCGAAAATTGCCTCTGAGAAGCCATTTGGGCCACCATTCCCGGCATTCAGGCGCACTTCTGCTATCGCCATCTCATGATCGTCCCCTTGTTCAAACCGCCGAGCCAGACGGTCGCCGTAAATCCGCGATATTCTCCAGGATGCGTCGCATGAGATCGCGCGGCACCGCGACCTCGGCCATCTGGAAGACGGAATAACGGGCATGGGCGACAACCTTCGCCCCAATCTTCACCAGCTTCTCGCGCAGTGTGGTCAGGCACCACTGCGCGACCTCTTTCGGCAAGGTCAGGGTGCGCAGGAAATTGGCGAGATTGTAGGCCAAGGCGTGAAGCTGGAGGCGCACTTCGTTGCTCCGGAACTTGGTGCAGCTAAGCCGAGTCCAACGAATGGCTGTCTTGCCTTCCTTGATCCACTGTTCCGCCGTGCCGCGTTCGGCTTCGCCCTCGGACCAATGGCGGGCGGGCGCCTCACTATAGAACGCCACGACCCGTTCGGGCGGACGGCTCAGATTGGTGACGATGAAGCCGACACGGGGATAAA
>CAZLPU010000141.1:0-5735 GCA_964561475.1 uncultured Alphaproteobacteria bacterium | reverse complement strand
GCTTTTCCGGATCGCGCAGGCCGGCCCGGGCCATTTTCATGGCCGCCGCGAGCTGTTCGATGGCCGGATCCTGACCGAACACCACCCGCTTGAGATTGCCATCGAGGTCCCGGAGCACTTCGCCTTCGGAGCGGGAAACGGTCTTGGGCGGAATCCGCGCCATCTTGGCGATGACCGCTTCAACATCCTTGACCTTGATGACCTTGGCCCGCTCCTCCTCGGGGATGAGCATCTGGGCCGCGCCTGCTTCGTCCACCACGTCGATGGCCTTGTCCGGCAGTTTCCGGTCGTGGAGATACTTGGCCGAGAGTTCCACGGCTGCCTTCATGGCGGCGTTGGTGTAGCGGATGCCATGGAACTCCTCGAAATAGGGCTTGAGGCCTTTGAGGATTTCGATGGTGTCCGGAACGCTGGGCTCGGGCACGTCGATTTTCTGGAACCGGCGCACCAGGGCCCGGTCCTTTTCGAAATGCTGGCGGTATTCCTTGTAGGTGGTCGAGCCGATGCAGCGCAGGGTGCCGCCGGCCAAGGCGGGCTTGAGCAGGTTCGAGGCATCCATGGCCCCGCCGCTGGTGGCGCCCGCGCCGATCACCGTGTGGATTTCGTCGATGAACAGGACGGAGCCCTCAAAGTTCTCCAGTTCCTTGATCACCGCCTTGAGCCGTTCCTCGAAATCCCCCCGGTAGCGGGTGCCTGCAAGCAGGGAGCCCATGTCCAGGGCGAAAATCGTGGCGTCCTGGAGCACCTCCGGCACTTCCTTTTCCACGATCATCCGCGCGAGGCCTTCGACAATGGCGGTCTTGCCCACGCCGGGATCGCCTACGAAGAGGGGATTGTTCTTCTGGCGCCGGCACAGGATCTGGATCATCCGCTCCACTTCGGGATCGCGTCCGATCAGCGGGTCAATTTTGCCGTCCTGGGCTTTCTCATTGAGATTGACGCAATAGGCTTCCAGGGCCTCGGTGCCGTGTTTGACGCCGCCGTCCCCGTCCTCTTCGTCCGTGCCCCGGGGTGTGCGGCTTTCAGCCATCCCCGCCCGTTTGGCGATGCCGTGGCTGATGAAGCTGACCGCGTCATAGCGGGTCATGTCCTGGTCTTGGAGCAGATAGGCCGCGTGGCTCTCCCGCTCATTGAAAATGGCCACAAGGACATTCGCGCCGGTTACTTCATCCCGGCCGGACTGTTGAACATGGATGACGGCCCTTTGGATCACCCGCTGGAAACCGGCGGTGGGCTTGGCGTCTTCCGTGTCGCTGGTGATCTGGCTGGCCAGATCGTTGTCGATAAAGGCTCTGAGATTGCGGCGCAGTTCGTCGAGGTCGACATTGCAGGCCTTCATGACCGTGGCCGCGTCCTCGTCGTCGGTCAGGGCGAGAAGGAGATGTTCCAGGGTCGCGTATTCCTGGTTGCGTTCCGTCGCGAATGCCAGAGCCCGGTGGAGGGCTTCCTCAAGGGAGCGGGAGAAAGAGGGCAAGGCTATTCCTTTTCCATGGTGCATTGGAGCGGATGCTGATGACGGCGGGCGAGTTCCATCACCTTGGTCACCTTGGTCTCGGCGATTTCGTAAGTGTACACCCCGCACACACCGACACCGTTCTGATGCACTTCCAGCATGATCTTCGTGGCAGTCTCCTGGGGGTGGCCGAACACGCTTTCCAGCACGAACACGACAAACTCCATCGGCGTGTAATCGTCATTCAACAGGATCACTTTGTACAGGGATGGCCGTTTGGTCTTGGGCTTGGTGCGGGTGATGACCCCTGTCCCGCCCTGTCCATCGCTGTCGTCGTCGTCGTCCCAGTTTTCCTGGCTCATGCCAAACCCTAGTCTTGAAGTATGGTGCCCTGGCGGCCTTGCCTACCCGGGCCTTGGGATCGTTTGTTCACAATTCGGTCCTGCTCCCGCCGCCCGCAAGGTCTGCCGCGCGGTTTTCCCGATGCTCGGACATTAAGCCGCCGCAGCGCCCGGTTCACGGTCTTGCCCGATCATCGCCTCACCATCATCGCCTCACCATCATCGCCCGGCCATGATTGCCTAGCGGCACCGGTGACGCTCTGTCCAGCGGGATGGCGCGCGCCGGAAAGGCGTTCAATCCGAGACCCATTTCCGTCGTCATGATCGCACGATACCGGAGCGATGTCAGACAACGTGTGATTGGTCCCCTTTTTGGATCAAGCCCCCATGGTCAAAAAAAGACGGCGCGGGTGTTGCCACGCCGCACCGTCTCAAACCCGGAGCACAGCCGGGTCACCTGCCCTCCACGGGCGAGCGACCGGAGCCGATCAGGCAGAAGCGGCCTGGGCGTTGTCCTGATTGGCGGTCGCAATGGTCTGGGCGGGGGTCTGAATATGGCCCCAGACATCGCGCACGGTTTCGCTGACCACTTCACCGATCCGGGAGGTCTGGTTCACATAGCCGTCCAGGGCGGTCTTCGCGAAGTCGGTCTGGAGGGCGTAGTATTCCTCGACACTCTTTGCGGTCATCGCGGTCTTCATGTTGGCCACGGCTTCGTCGACGCTCTGGCGGGAATAGGCCATCGTTTCGGAATTGATGGTCTCCATGCCCTTGCGCATGGCCGAAACCGCCTGGAACCAGGCCTCGAGGGACTCTTTTGAGAACGCGGCGAAGGTGCCGTAGCTGTTGGCGGCTTTTTCGATGTTTTCGCGCATGATGTCGGCTCCGGCGGTCATGACTTCGGTGGGGTTTGCGGTGGTGCTGGGCTTGGCGGTGCGGGTCTTCGTGGCCATGGATTTGTCCTCGGGTTGGTTCGGGGGACTGCGGACGGGGCGCCCTTTCGCGGGCTGCCCTTTCGCAGGTGGCTTTTGGGAACGCACGGCTTTGGCACACACCGGCCCGTTACGCTGACCGCTGAAACCGTGTCATTCGGCTCGCTCGGCGCAAGGCGCACAGCGATGCTTCCTCGGAAGACGCCACGCCTTTTGCTGCGATGCAGCATGACCGGTAATTGGTTAAGCCGTTGTTACGGTTCAAGGCAAGACTTTTGAGATTTGATGCAGCGCACCATTCCCCCATGGCGGGTTGGGCCGGTTGAGTTTGGGCAGATTCCCTGCGCGTTGGGGGGGCTCAGCCGCAGTGGGTGAAATGCGGGCGCGTCCGGGGTCCGCTCGGCAACCAGGGCATGACGGCAGAGTCTTAACGAAAGGGTAACGGCTGGCGTCGCAAGGTGGTGCGTGTGTGTCGAACTGGCTCAACACCTGTTGCATGGATGACACATTGCAGGAATAGACGCGAGTCGGTGAGGCTTGAATTGCGTGGTTCTGGGGCCTGTTCCGTCGGCATTGACCCTGCATGTGATCCCTAAAGCCCCGTCTTCAGGGGTCTTTTCGGACATATGCACCTGCAAGGCGGCAACGGTGTGCTCCGGGAGGGGGACTGGGCAGAGCGGGCGAAGCTTTGCTACATTTTCAGCAATGGGTAGGAGAGTACCGTTTCGCGGCACGGCCGGTTTTGGGTGGTCAGGTTTCGAAGCGACGGGCGGGTGTATACGATGAAAACGGATTCTATCGAACCGGTTCCCGGCACTTGGCGCGCGGGGCACGACACATGCGGCTGTCATCAGCAGCCTCAGGGGGCTTCCACTTGGTTTTCGCGGTCTCGCATGTCGCCCCCGGCGCTGCGATACGCGGTGGTGTTTCTGTTGAGTGTCCTCGCGCTGGCCGTCTATCCGGCGGATCGGGCCGAAGCCAACCCGAAATACGCTTCCTTGATCATGGATGAGACCACGGGTGAGGTGCTGTTCTCCCGGAACGCCGATGCCCGCCGCTACCCCGCCTCCCTCACCAAGGTGATGACGCTTTATGTGTTGTTTGAGGAACTCGACGCGGGCCGCCTGAAACTGGACAGCAAGCTGACCGCTTCCCGCCGGGCCGCCGCCCAGCCGCCTTCCAAGATCGGCATCAAATCCGGTGAGAAGATTTCCGTGAAGGACGCCATTGGCGCGCTGATCGTGCGCTCCGGCAATGATGTGGCCGTGGTCGTGGCTGAGGCGATTGAAGGCACCGAACGCCAGTTCGCCCGGCGCATGACCGAACGGGCCACCAGCCTTGGCATGAAAAACACCAAGTTCCGCAATGCCTCCGGTCTGCCCAACCGGGCCCAGGTCACCACCGCCAGGGACATGGCCATGATGGGACAGGCCATGCGGAAGAACTTCCCCCAGTACTGGCACTTCTTCCAGACCAAGAGTTTCAAGTGGAAAGGCCGGACCTGGCGGACCCATAACAATGTGCTCAAGAACAATTCCTGGGCTGACGGCATGAAGACCGGCTACACCAACGCCTCGGGCTTCAACCTGCTGACCAGTGCCGACCGCAGCGGCGTGCGCCTTCTAGGCGTGGTCATGGGCGGGCGCACCGCCAAGCGCCGGGACCGGGAGATGGTCCGGATCATGGATCTGACCTATGGCCGGATCGCCAAGAACCCCCGCTACAAGGAGAAAGTGCTCGCGGCCCTGCCCCGTCCGATCCCCCGGCCCATGGCGCCGAGCCTCCTGAAGCCGAATGACGACATGCGCTACCCGTCGGTGCTGATGGCCAAGGCCCCCGCGCCCAAGGCGGACACGCTCACCGCACCGATGCCCCGCCCCGCTCCGACCGCCGTGACCGCCACGGTCGTGGCAGCCGTCACCACGGGTGAAGTCACGGATATCGACGCGCCGGTGCCCACCCTTCCATCCACCATGAAGCAGACCCTCGATGAGGATCTGGATATGGTGATGCCGACCATTCTGACCCGGGCCGAACCGGTTGCGCCGGAACCGTCCCAAGCGGACAGCGCAAACCCCGCCGCTGCGTCCGCTCCGGGCATCACACTCGTCGCAGCCCTTGACCACGAACCGGAAAGCGCCTTGCCGGACGGCCTGTCGGATCCCGAGACGGCCGTCAGTGGAGGGCCGACCGACGAGGAACTGACTCAGTACGCGTCCGCCGCCGCAAGCCTGCCCCGCCCCTCCCTCACCCAGGTCCAGCGCGCCCGGCCAGGGGGCACCGTGTTCGGATCGTCCGCCACCAAGACCACGGCAGGCCGGGACCCCATCGCCGCCCTCATTGCTCAATCCGACGGCCCGCCTGCCAACGGCGCCGGCAAGTCCGTGAAAGTGGCCCTGGGTCCGGTGGCCAACGATCTGGATCAGCCGGAAGGATTCGGCCAGGGTGATGGCCAGCCTCTGCGCGCCATTCCCGCAAGCGCGGAACTCAGCGCCACCAATGTCGGCATTCAGATCGGCGCATTCCTGCGCATGAGCACCGCGACCCAGTTCATCCGCGATGCCATCGTTCTGGCCCCGGAAGTTCTGGACCGGAACAAGGCCGCGATCCTGACCAATGATAACGGGGATGCCCAGGTGTTCCGGGCCCGGTTCGGCCCGCTGACGGAAGACGAGGCCAATACCGCCTGCGGACTTCTGGAAGCCCGGGGTATGGACTGCTTTTCCATCTCCGCCGTCGAATGGGCCAGCGCGATCCGCCTGAGCCAGTAGTCCACGGCAAGATAGCGCCGTGCACGGATTGGGCCTGAGCCCAATCCATCGGACCCCATGGTGATCCCCTATCCGTCTCCCCTTTCCACATTGAGGGTCAGACTTGTCCATGGCCCCTTTGACGGCGCCATGCACCTGGTGCCCGTCGGGTGCCTGTTAGAGCATGAGGCGTTTAATCCGCATTATGCTCAAGGCCGCGACTGCGGTCCGGCGCCACTGCGCCGCCCTCGCGGAGGCG
>CAZLPU010000140.1:0-6144 GCA_964561475.1 uncultured Alphaproteobacteria bacterium | reverse complement strand
GCGCAATCAACAACACCAGCGTCGACGGCTTCCTGGCCCAGACCACTCTGGTGAACGGCGCCAACACCGTGATCGCCGGCGGCCTGCTCTCTGAGGCCGAAAGCAATATCGGCACCATGGACGGCGCTGAGATCAGCGGCTTTGCGGCCCAGACCACCCTGGTGAACGGCGCCAACACCGTGATCGCCGGTGGCCTCCTCTCCGAAAGCTGCTCCTCCATCGGTTCCGTCGGCAAGAGCTGCTGATAGGTGCCGCAAGCCGGGCGGGATGACCGCCCGGCGCCCTCCTCCCAATCCCCACCGAAAAGGGGGCACGCCACAGGCCGCCCCCTCTCTTTGTATCTATACTGATGATTGAGTTGCGGACAGAAGCGGGCTGAGCCGAAGGCCCCCTGCCATGTTGACCATGCCGCCCGCTGCTTTTGGTGGATGCGGCAGCATTCATGACAGGGTTTGCCGCTCTCCAGGCTGCCCTAAGGCTGTTGCGGGGACCAGGTGCGGGTCTGGCGCAGGTCTGTGCGGGGGTCCTCCAGAAGCCAGTAGAGAACATTGTCCGTGAAGGCTGGATCCCGGGTAAGACCCAAATGGTTGGCGGACAGGAACATGACAGTCTGCCAGTCCACGGGGCTTTTCAGGGTCGGCTGCCACTCAGAACCGATCCGTTCGTCCATCAGCGCGCTGGAGCGCAGAACCGTGCCGTCCCCTGCCGCCTCCCGGATCACTCTCGCCGCGCCGGTCTCACTGTCGATGGAGAGGATCTCGGGGGTGTCTTCCGCGTCTCCGGCCACAAGGAACAACTCCAGCCCCTCCGGCGTCCTGGCCGGCATGTCGAGAGCTTCCGTGAAGGCGCGGGCCCGCTCTAGTATACGCCGCAGCAGGGCAAGGGAGACCTCCCGGCGCGCCGCAGGATCCTCTACATCGGGAAGCAGGCGCCGAAGCACCGCATCTTCCGCAGGAGCGGCGAGGCCCCAGCCCTTGTCGATCCACAAGTCCGGGTCCAGAAGATCCGGGATGGGCCGGTCAAGATCCCCATCCCAGACCACCTGCCGGTGACGGGACCGGGGCAGAAGCTGATAGATGGACGGGAAGGTTCCCATCAAGGCGGGTTGATAATAGGGCAGGAAGGGGCCGAGATCCTTGCCTTCAATCAGTTGGCGGAGGGATTCCGCGGACCCGGAACTGGGCGTGCCGATCAGGATCGCCCGCTCCACATAATCCGCACCCGCCCAGGTGACCTCCGGGATGCCGTTGACCTCCAGTTCCGCGTCCCCGTAGCGCAGGAAGTAGCGGGTGAGCAGACCGCCCATGGAATGAGCCACGATATCGAATTTGATCTCGGCGGGCGCCACGTGCAGGTCGTAGACTTCCTTGTATTTCTGGGCGACATAGGCCTGTTTTTCTTCAATAAACTGCTTCAGGAGAGCCGCGTTCTCCACATTGTCCCGGCGCCAGTCATAGGCGAACTGGAAACAGGTGAAATGCTGGTCCCCATAGTCGATGGCGCCCAGACCCAGGCCCTCGTCCCGGTATCCGCCCGCCCCAAGGGTCGCCAGGATGCCCACATAGGCCTGGATTTCCAGGGGAATGACACCGAACCGCACCCGCACCCGGTCAAGGACGCCATCGGGTTCCACCGTGTCCCGCAGGGTGCGCAGATCCGAGAGGTCCTCGCCTTCCAAGGACAGGGGCAGGGAGATGAGCCGGATGCCCTCATCGGTCTGGGGGTCGGCGGCCCCGGGTTCGAAGGCGCCCCAGACCCGCACCTGGGACGGCCGGTCAACCAGCTTGCTGCCGAGAATGCCGGGAATGACGATGATCGGATTGCGGTCCGGCAAATGATACTGGGCCGTGCGGTTGTAGAGGATCTGAAAATCCTCCGTGCGGTCCTGGGTCCCAGCGCAGGCGGCCAGCACGCCCGCCGCTGCGCACAGAAGTACCGCCCGTGCCATGATCCCCGCCGCACGGCCGTTCGAGCCCTGCCTCTTAACCCGTGTCACCCAATCCCGCATGATTTCATCCGTTCCCGCTCAAGACCTCTGTATCCGGACCCCGGACCGGTCTGCCTGGGGCATGCATACCCGACCGCCCCGGACCTCCGAAAACCTGGAGCGCAGCATACACAGTCGGCACCCCCCGGGGAAACGGGACCATCGGCCCATGTCTTTGAACAAAGGAGCGCTGTCCCGATGGCGCCCCGTGGCAGTTACCGCTCGCCAGGAACGCCCCACTCTCGAGGAAGACCAGGGTACGGATGACCGGGGCCTTCGCAACCTTACCCGGACCCGAACCAAACTCCTGCCCCAAAGTAAGGGTGAAACACAGTGGGTGACAGATCTTTCCAAGCGGAGTAGTGCGATGAGTGTCCTTCAATCGAAGAAAGCCGCCCAGTTCCGGGCTCTCCATGAGCGGGACGGTGCGTTCGTGATCGTCAATCCCTGGGATGCAGGCTCAGCCCGCATTCTGGAAGGGCTCGGGTTCGAGGCGCTGGCCACCACCTCAGGCGGCTTTGCCTGGAGCCTGGGCAAGATCGACGGGGAAGTGACCCAGAGTGAAAAGCTCGCCCATTGCCGCGCCCTGGCAGATGTCACCAGCCTTCCGATTTCCGCCGACCTGGGCAAAGGTTTTGGGGACCGGCCCGAGGAGGTGGCGGCCACCGTGCGTCTCGCGGCGGCGACGGGGCTGGTTGGCTGCTCCATTGAAGACGCATCGGGGGTGATGGACGGGGAGCCCTACCCTTTCGACCTGGCGGTGGAGCGGGTCACTGCCGCGGTCGAGGCGGTCAAATCCCTCCCCCATGATTTCGTCCTGACGGCGCGGTGCGAGAACTTCGCCACGGGTGGTACGGACCTTGACGATACCATCCGGAGGCTGCAGGCTTTCGAGGCGGTAGGCGCGGATGTCCTCTTCGCACCGGGCATCAGGGATCTGGAGATGATCCGCACCCTCGTCCAATCCGTGTCCAAGCCCGTGAATGTGCTGACCGGTTTCTCCGGCATGACCATTTCCAACGCGGACCTAGCGGAGGCCGGGGTCAAACGCATCTCCGTGGGGACACAACTGGCCCGGATCGCCTATGGCGCCCTGGTCAGGGCCGCGGAAGAACTCAAGGCCACCGGCGCCGTCAAGGACCACGATATTCCCACCCGGTCCTCTGAGATCGCCAAACATTTCACCTGACGGATGATTTTGCCTGAAGGATCAGGCCGCCTTCATCAGTTGACACAGGAAAGGACGGAGTCATGAGGATCTACGCGACAAGCGTCATGGTCGATGACCAGGAAAAGGCCCGGGCATTCTATACGGAGAAACTTGGGTTCATCGTCAAGACCGATGTTCCGGCTGGCCCATACCGTTGGCTGACCCTCGTGCCGAAAGAGGCGCCGGACGGGACGGAACTGCTGCTGGAGCCCAACGCCCATCCCGCAGCGAAGACCTTCCAGAAAGCGATCCGGGATGACGGTATTCCGGCCACGGCCTTTCAGGTCACGGATCTGGATGGGGAATACAAGGCGCTCAAGGATGCCGGTGTCACCTTCACGAAAGAGCCCATGGATGCGGGTACGGTGCGTATTGCAATCCTGGATGACACTTGCGGGAACCTGATCCAGCTGGTCGAAATGAAAGACACCCCTGCTTGAGGGTCGGATGACCTCTGAGGGCCGATAATCTGTTACAGCCGATGAGAACAAGCCCCTTTGGCGCGGCGCAGGGTGAAGGCCCGCGCCGGGGGGCGGTTCTTTGGGTCTCAACCAGCGGAAATCCACGGCCCGCCCGGTTGTTGTGAAAACCACCGCACAATCGAACTTCCGGTGAGCAAGACTGTGTTTTGTCCCCGTCCGGGACGACGGTCTGGACCGTCCCTCCTCTTGTGCTATGCCTAAGGCACGGTATTCAAAGACTGCCGCAGATCAGATACTGCGGATCACGGGGAGGACTGAATTCCATGATCAAACACCGCATCACCACGCTGACCAGTACCCTGGCGGCGGCACTGGCCCTGACGGGCTGTGCCGGTACCGGTGCCCAGATGGGCGAGGCCATGCCGACGGGTCAGCAGGCCGGGATGGGCGATCTCATTCCCCGTACGGATATTTTCGGTAACCCGGAACGCGTTCAAGGACGTATCAGCCCTGACGGCACCTATGTGAGCTGGCTTGCACCCAAGGATGGGGTGATGAACATCTGGGTGGCGCCGGCGGATGATCCCTCCAAGGCGCGGACCGTCACCAACGATACATACCGGGGCATCTCCAATCATTTCTGGGCCCCGAACGGCGCGTATGTGTACTACACCCAGGATCAGGGCGGCGACGAGAATTTCCATGTCTACGCCTCGGAAATCGCCACGGGCAAGGTCACCGACCTGACGCCGGTGAAAGACGGGGCCCGGGCAATCATCCAGCAGGTGTCCCGGGAACGGCCCGATGAAATCCTTGTGGGGATCAATGAACGCAACCCCCAGGTTTTCGACCTGTATCTGGTGAATGCCCGCACCGGCGAGCGCACCCTGGTGAAGGAAAACCCGGGCTATGCCGCCTGGTATGTGGACAACACACTCACCCCCCGGTTCGCCCTGGTGCAGACCCCCGGCGGCGGGGCCAATGTGGTGGACTTCGACAACACGGTGCTGTTCACCATCCCCGCGGAAGACTTCCTGACCACCCAGGCTTTCGGCTTCAACAAGGACAACACGGCTCTTTACGCCGTGGACAGCCGGAACCGGGACAAGGCCGCCCTGGTGGAAGTCGATGTGGACAGCGGAGACATCACCGTTCTCGGGGAAAGCGGCAAGGCGGACGTCAACAATGTCCTCCTCCACCCCACCACCTACGAGGTCCTCGCCTATCAGTCGGAATATCTGCGTGCGGAATGGACCGCCGTCGATCCGGATTTCCAGAACGACCTGGATTTCCTGTCGGAGTCCCTCAAGGGCAATCTCTCAATCCTGAGCATGACCGACGACATGGACCGGCTTGTGGTCTATGCTGAAGCGGCGGAGGCGCCCGGCACCTACTATGTCTACGACCGGGCAGCCCGGTCCCTGACCAAAATGTTCACCACCCGCCCTGCCCTGGAGAATGCGAACCTACAGCCAATGCATCCCGTGGAAATCACCTCCCGGGACGGACTGACCCTGGTGGCCTATCTCACCCTGCCGCCGGGCTCGGACAAGGACGGGGACGGACGTCCGGAGCAGCCTGTGCCGATGGTGCTCGACGTGCACGGAGGACCCTGGGCCCGGGACAGCTATGGGTATCTTGGCGGCCCCCAGTGGATGGCAAACCGGGGCTATGGTGTGTTGCAGGTGAACTACCGGGGCTCGACGGGCTTCGGCAAGGCATTCGTCAATGCGGCCGTCGGAGAATTTGCGGGCAAGATGCATGATGACCTGATTGACGGTGTCAACTGGGCCATCGAAGAAGGGATCGCCGATGCGGACCGGATCGCCATCGGCGGTGGTTCCTATGGGGGGTATGCCACCCTTGTCGGCGTCACCTTCACGCCGGACACCTTCGCCTGCGGCGTGGATATTGTCGGTCCGTCCAGCCTTGTGACCCTGGTGGAAAGCTTCCCCGATTACTGGAAGCCGTTCCTGGAAGGCACCTGGTTCAAATATGTGGGCAATCCGGAGGATCCGGAAGACCGGGAAGACATGCTGGCCCGCTCTCCCATCACCAAGGTGGATGAAATCAAGGTGCCGCTCCTCGTGGGCCAGGGAGAGAACGACCCGCGGGTCACCAAGCTCGAAGCCGATCAACTCGTCGAGGTGATGACCGAAAAGGATCTGCCGGTCACTTACGTCAACTTCCCCGATGAGGGCCACGGTTTTGCCCGGCCGGAAAACCGTCTGGCCTTCTTCTCTGTGATGGAAGGGTTCCTGGCCCAGTGTCTGGGCGGCCGGGCAGAGCCCATCGGCACCGCTTTTGACGGCTCCAGCATCCAGGTCCTGGAAGGTGCCGGTTATGTGCCGGGCCTTGAAGACGCAATTGCCGATCACGCAGCAGAAACGGCCAAGGACGATCCGGCGGAGTAACACCGGTCGGCGACGATCACTGGACAAATTGCCAAAGCGCGCGGGCCTGCATTACGGCATGAGGCGTTCAATCCGCATCATGCTCAAGGCCGCGACTGCGGTCCGGCGCCA
>CAZLPU010000139.1:0-6579 GCA_964561475.1 uncultured Alphaproteobacteria bacterium | reverse complement strand
CCAGGAAGGAGGCGTCATCGAAGCAGATGAAAAACTGGCTGTCGGCGGAATTGGGATCATTGGTGCGGGCCATGGAGACGGTGCCGCGCTTGTGGGGGGCCTTGGAGAACTCCGCCTTGAGCTTGGTGCCGGACCCGCCGGTTCCCTTGCCTTCCGGACAGCCGGTCTGGGCCATGAAACCCTCGATCACCCGGTGGAACAGGATACCGTCATAGAAGCCTTCCCGAACGAGGGTCTTGATGCGGGAGACATGCCCGGGAGCCAGATCCGGACGGGTGCGGATCACGACGCGGCCAGCATCCAGGTCAAGATAGAGGAGGTCTTCGGTGGGGGTATCAGCCATGGGGCAGTCCTTTCAGTCGGTTCTTTTCAGTCAAGCCGCGCGCCAGATGCAGGTTGGAGATACCAATCCCGCAGCGCCCGTGGGAATAACCGCATATAAGGCCTCCCTGCCAGCGTGAAAGCGGCAAAGACCTCATTGCGGCAATGAAATCGGGGAACGGTCACCCGATCACCACGGGTGGATACCCTGGAGACGGGCCTTGCGGGGATCTGCGAACGCTGAACCGGCGATCCGCGCTTCCCTTGAGAGCCTTCCGTTCGTGAGGCCTTATCTTCACGGGGCCTTCAGTTCGCGGGCGCGTCCCCCGACGCAGCACTTTGGGAGGATTCACCCTCAGAAGGCGATTCAGAGGCAGGATCCCGGTCCAGAACCGACGGGTCGATCAAAACCGGGGAAACGATATCCAGATCATCGGGAATGGGGGGCGGCGGCGCCATTTCCGTCGGATCCATGCCCATGGCCCGGAACACATCACTCAGAATCATCACCCGCAACATCCGGTCCGGCAAGGCAGGCGGTTCCCCTTTGGCAAGCCTGTCCACCGCTTCGATGCCCACAACCACTTCGCCGAAGGCGGTGTACTGGCCGTCGAGATAGGGGGCGGCGGAGGTCATTATGAAAAACTGGCTGTTCGCGGAGTCCGGGTCGCTGGCCCGGGCCATGGAGACGGTGCCGCGCTTATGGCGGGTGTCGTTGAATTCCGCCTCCAGGTCCGGCAAGGGCGAGCCGCCCCGGCCCGTGCCCGTGGGGTCGCCGGTCTGGGCCATGAACCCGTCAATCACCCGGTGAAAGGGCACCCCATTGTAAAAACCGCTGCGGGTGAGGGTCTTGAGCCGCTCCACATGGTTGGGTGCCTTGTCCGGCATCAATTTGATGATCACGGGACCATGGGGGGTCTCAATGAAGATGGCCTCGTCCGGGTCGAGATCGGGAGGCAACTGGATGGTCGGCGCGCCGCCACCCTGGGCCATGGCACCGGAAGGCACCATCACAGCGCCAAGGCCAACCAGCGCTGCAAGCCAGCACAGGAAGGTCACCCCCCTGGCGACCGCATGCGGTCCATTCTGGGCCCTCAAGGCCCACGGTCTCGCCCTAGCAAAACGATCCATCACGGTGGCTGTGGTCATCTTGGTCTCACACTCCCTGGCCGGCCCCGTTCCTGGCCGGCGATCCCCGGTTTGATCCCATATTTGCATGATCCAGATGTGCCGGGCCCGCCGGATCGGGTTCAGCGGCCTCAGGTGATGCCAAACCGGTCCATGAGTTGGGCGGTCACAGCCGGAGAGGTGAATTTCGACACATCCCCGCCGAGCCGGGCAATTTCCTTCACAAGGCGCGATGCAACGGCCTGATGGGCCGGATCGGCCATGAGGAACACGGTCTCAATGTCCGGATTGAGGCGCTGGTTCATGCCCACCATCTGGAATTCGTATTCGAAATCAGACACGGCCCGCAATCCGCGCACGATGCACGAGGCGCCGATTCGTTCGGCAAAATGCATCAAAAGCCCCTCGAACGGCATGACTGAAATGCTGGCCCGGCCCTCGCCCACGAGAATCGCCGTCTCGGATTCCACCATGCCGACCCGCTCTTCCAGGGAGAACAGGGGGCCCTTGCCTTCATTGATGGCAACACCGATCACCAAGTGGTCCACAAGCTTCACAGCCCGTTTGATAATGTCGAAGTGACCATTGGTGATGGGATCGAAGGTTCCCGGATACAGACCGATCCGATGCATGGGCGGTAATGCTCCCCTCTGGCGGCCGGTAACCGGCCCTCTCGTCCTTCTGTGCCATCAAATCCGGCCCGACTGGCCAGAGCCCTAGCCTGCGTTGTGTGAAGCAATGGTTCAAGAGGGGTTATGGGCGGAAATGGGCTGCCCCGTCCAGGTCAGGCGGGTGAGTTGCACCCTCGCCCTCATCCGCTCCGCATGACCCCACCCGATGCTCAGGCCCCACGCCCTGCCCACTCCTCAAGCCAAATGCCCAAATGCAATAACCAGGCGCAATGCCCAAGCCAAATGCGAAGACCCGATGCCGAACCTGCGCCTTGTCATGACCCGATGCATCGCGCCGCAGAGCGGATCGCCGCGTCGGAAATGCTGTCTGACCGGGAGACATCGAAAACCGCGAAACCGTCAACCAGAATAAGAATCAGGGCAGCGGTTTCCCGGCGCTCAACCGGATCGGCAATGTCCAAACGCGCCTCGATCCAGGCGAGAAAACCCTGGGAAATCCGGTTGGCGATCACCGCATACTGGGCCTCTCCCCGGGCGGCCGCAGCGGATATCTCCAGGCCCAGGCGCATATAGGGGAAAAGAGGCCCCGCCCGTGTCAGTTCGGCAGCCTTCAAGAGAAACGAGACCGGCGGAAGTGGCGTCTCCGCGGGGAGAGCCCCACCAAGCTGTTCGGCAAGCTTCAAGGCAATGCAGTCCAGCGCCAGAGCCATTATCTCCGCTTTGTCCTTGAAATAATAGAGAAGCATGCGGTCGCTCACACCGGCAGCCGCCGCGAGCTGGCGCAGGCTGGTGCGGTCGAGACCGGAATGGAGGATGTGGGCGGTTATTTTTTCTAGCGCCCGTTCGCGTTGGTGCTCCCGTTTCATCATGGGCGCCCTTTTAGAGACTGATCCGGGTCCTTTCAAATGTATCAGCTGAAACAACCACTGGATCACTACGAGTATAGATTGACAACCAATCAACGGATTAAAAGGACTATGCTTTCTGTCCGCCTCCGGCGCGGCCTGTCCGAAGGATGGGGCGGCGCAGATTGCCCAGGGGATTTCCCAAGGGACTGCCCCGGGAATTGCCGGTTGCCCTCAACGCATAAAAAAACCTCCTTGCACGGAATTTTGCAAGGAGGGTCTTGGTGCTGATTTGCTGGTGCACGGAACGTCAGGGCGGCTTGGGATAGCTCCCGGATGCAGCCCCATGACGGATTGCGCCGGGTTGATCAGCGTGAAGCCGATCAACCCATGCCGATCACCCCTGGCCAATCACCCCTGGCCAATCATCCGAGGACGATCGCCCCAGGCCGATCAACTGGGCGTATTGACGTTGACACGCCGGGCAGCGGCGCCGCAGAAGACGGCGAAGTTCCGGTTATCAACACTCAGAGCCACAGGGAAGTAGCCATTGGCCTGTTCGATGCCGAAGAACCACCAGGCCGCTTGATTGTCGACCTTGTAGGCCAAGCCGTCGAGGCCGCCGAGCTGGGCACCGCCCACCAGGGACATGCGGAATTGGGCGCGCCGTCCTTCCAGTCTGACATCGGCTGCGGCCCGGTTGCCCATGAGCAGAAATCCGCCCTGGCCACGGCCCGCCTGGCATTCATAAAAAAGACCGTCGGCGGCTTCCTCGGACGCGTCTTCAGCGGCCATTTCCGTGAAGTCGAGATCCGCAGGCAGGTCCTGTCCGAAGGTATCCAGCAACAGTTTGCGGGCCGCATCGGCGAAGGAGGCCTCTGCGTGGGCGGAAGACTGGCCCGGCTCGTCCCGGGTCATGACCGTGTCGCCCGCATCGGCGGCGCCCTCAAAGAAGGATCCGGCAAAGGCTTCCATGGACACCGCTTCTGCCGCACCGGCCTCAGCAGTCTTTTCCTCGGCGGCGGCGGGCACAACACACAGGGCGGACAGGACACCCGCCAGCATCCAGGTCTTCATCATGTTCATGGCTTTTTCCATATCAGGCGTGCAATTATATCTGTGCACGCACATAAAATAATGGGTAGCGGCAGCGAGACCGCCCGCCCGGTTCGCGGACAATGACTTTGGAAGCCCTGCCCCAGCGATCATGGTAGCGCCCCTTTTTGCACGCGGAAAGGGTTAATCCACCGAAAGACCTAGGCACCCGCTGCTCCCGGTTGAGAGCAGGGCCACGGATACAGCGCGGATCAAGCACAGCTGCCCAAAGGGATCCATTTGGCGTTGTGGGTTGGTTGCGCGCCGGCCCGAGCCGACATTTGGACGTGACCCGGGCCATGGCAGGGGAAAGAGCGGCTACGGAGTTTATGCGCCGCCGGTTTCCTCTTCGCCGTTTTCATCGGACTCGCCGCCCGCTTCGCCGCCGACGTCACCGAGATGTTCCACGCCCACCACCTGCTCCTCCTCGGCGGTGCGGAAGATGGTGACACCCTGAGTATTGCGCCCGGCCACGCGCACATCGTCAACGGGGCAGCGGATGAGCTGGCCGCCATTGGTGACCAGCATGATCTCGTCGGAGTCATCCACCGGGAAGGAGGCCACGATGCCGCCGTTGCGGGCATTGATGGTGATGGCCGTGACACCCTGATTGCCCCGGCCCATGGTGCGGTACTCATAGGCGGAGGTGCGCTTGCCGAACCCGTTTTCCGTCACGGTCAGGATGAACTGCTCGCCCGCGCTCAGTTCGGCATAGCGTTCCGTGGACAGAGAAGTCTCGTCACCACTGTCCTCTCCATCCTCAAGGATCACTTCCTCGGCGGGCCCGGCTTCTTCCCCGGCAGCGGCCCGGCGCATGGCGGCGGCCTGGCGCAGATAGGCCCGGGCCTCGGGCGTGGTCACATCCACATGGCCCAGAATGGTCATGCTGACGAGTTCATCGCCGCTGGCAAGCCGGATGCCCCGCACGCCGGTGGAATCCCGACCCTTGAACACCCGCACATCGCTCACGGGGAAACGGATCGCCTTGCCCGAACGGCTGGTGAGCATGATATCCGCGTTCTCGATGGCCGTGCGCACACCAACAATGCTGTCGCCTTCTTCCAGCTTCATGGCGATCTTGCCATTAACATTGATGCGCTCGAAATCCTCCACCGCGTTGCGCCGGACATTGCCGCTCTTGGTGGCGAAGACCAGGAACAGGCGTTCCTTCTGGGCCTCGTCCACGGGCATGGGCAACACGGAGGTGATGAACTCCCCTTCACTCAGGGGCAGGAGATTGACCATGGCCTTGCCCCGGGCCTGGGGCGTGCCTTCGGGCAACTTGTAGACCTTGAGCCGGTAGACCATCCCCGTGGACGAGAAGAACAGCACCGGGGTGTGGGTGTTCGCCACGAAGACCCGGGTGACGAAATCCTCGTCCTTCATGGACATGCCCGAACGGCCCTTGCCGCCCCGGCGCTGGGTCCGGTAGATGCTCAGGGGCACCCGCTTGATGTAGCCCGTATGGGTGACGGTGACGACGCAATCTTCCTGCTGAATCAGGTCCTCGTCGTCCACATCGAGTTCACCCTCCACGATTTCGGTCTTGCGGGGGGTGGCGAACTCATCGCGCACGGCGGTGAGTTCCTCACGGATGATTTCCATCAGCTTGATCCGGGATCGGAGCACTTCGAGATAGTACTCGATCTTCTTGGCCAGCTCCTTCAGTTCCTCGTCGATTTCCTCCCGGCCCAGAGCGGTCAGACGCTGGAGGCGCAAGTCAAGGATGGCCCTGGCCTGGGTCTCGGACAGGCGGATCGTGTTGCCGTCCCGCACGACAGAGCGGGGATCGGCGATCAGGGCCAGAAGGGGCAGCACGTCTTCCGCCGGCCAGTCCCGATCCATCAGCCGTTCCCGGGCCGTGGCCGGGTCCGGCGAGGTGCGGATCAGGCGAATCACCTCATCGATATTGGCAACCGCGATGGCCAGACCCACCAGCACATGGGCCCGTTCCCGGGCTTTGGCCAGTTCGAACTTGGTCCGCCTGGTGACCACTTCTTCCCGGAAGGCGATGAAGGCCTGGAGCAGCGCCCGCAGGCTCATCATTTCCGGACGCCCGCCGTTGAGAGCCAGCATGTTGACCCCGAAGGAGGTCTGAAGCTGGGAATGGCGGTAAAGCTGATTCAGGACCACATCGGCCATGGCATCGCGCTTGATCTCGATCACGACGCGCATGCCTTCCCGGTTCGACTCGTCCCGGATATCGGCGATGCCCTCGATCCGCTTGTTGCGCAGAAGATCGGCGATCTTCTCGATCATCGACGCCTTGTTCACCTGATAAGGGATCTCGGTGACGATGATGGCTTCCCGGTCCTTGCGGATTTCCTCGATCTGGCAGCGGGACCGGACGATCACCGAGCCCCGGCCCTTCATCATGGCCGCACGCGACCCGCCCCGACCCAGGATGATGCCGCCGGTGGGAAAGTCCGGACCCGGCACGATCTCGAGAAGGGCCTCGTCGGCAAGCTCCGGATCTTCGATCAGCGCGATGCAGGCGTCGATCACTTCGCCCAGATTGTGGGGCGGGATGTTGGTCGCCATGCCCACGGCGATGCCCC
>CAZLPU010000138.1:0-6730 GCA_964561475.1 uncultured Alphaproteobacteria bacterium | reverse complement strand
TATCGGCGAGCTCATCAGACAGGCCCTTGTAGAACAGGTCATCATCGCCCGGCTGAAAGCCTTCAGAGCCGGCGCGCGCCCCAGACAGGGCGTAGGGTTTGAAGCCGTCTTCCGCCATCTATTCCCACTCCAGGGCGCCTGAGCGCCACTCATAGATAAAGCCCACCGTCAGCACCGTGAGAAACGCCACCATGGACCAGAACCCGAACAGGCCCACATCCCCAAGCGCCACGGCCCAGGGGAAGAGAAAGGCCACCTCCAGGTCGAAAATGATGAAAAGGATCGCCACGAGATAGAAGCGCACGTCAAATTTCATGCGCGCATCGTCGAAAGCATTGAAGCCGCACTCATAGGCCGAGAGCTTCTCTTGGTCCGGAGCACTCGGGGCCAGCAGCACGGACGCGCCCACAAGGACGGCACCGAGCACCGCTGCAATGATCAAAAACAGGATGATCGGCAGATACTCCATCAAAAGCGCATCCATCGCGACCTCGATCCTTTCCTGTAGCCGACCCATTGATACCAACACATGTTGGACAATAGATCGTGGGACAGTCCCTAACGCGAAACCGCCCCCCTTGCCTCTGTGTCAGCGTGCCGCCGCATCGCAATGTCCGGGGCCTGGGCGTCTGAAAACCCATCGCAGGGGCTGGCGGGACCGCTTGCTTCGCGCGCCCCATTCACCACCGCATGATTGCCTGACGGGCCGTCACGGCATGCCTTGATTCGGGAAGGGGCAGAGCACTGGAGCCGCAATCCGGCCCGCACGCGCTGAGTTTTGGAGGATCTCCGGTGTGTCCGGCATCCCCTGCCCCGTTACACCGGACGCCACCCTAAGAGGG
Source organism: uncultured Alphaproteobacteria bacterium (assembly GCA_964561475.1). Lineage (GTDB taxonomy): Bacteria > Pseudomonadota > Alphaproteobacteria > JAJFIK01 > JAJFIK01 > CAYUYV01. The sequence goes on along the minus strand of CAZLPU010000138.1, from coordinate 5,888 downwards.
ATTGTGCCCCCTCGCAACGCTAAAGCGCGGCTCCCCATGCCCCAGGCAGGAACCAAGGCCGCGGGCCCCGTGTCCCGGAGCCCCCGTCCGTGCCCGTGCCCGTGCCCGTGCCCGAGACATTGCGCGGGCAAGGCCGTGGCAACCGGCCGGACCAAAATTGCGGGTTTGGTTCAAAAGCACAGGCGGCCGGATCATGGCGCGCCAAGCCTCAAGGAACTCTGAACCCTGGAAACGCCAAACAGCGGCGTCGATGTCCGGGGCCAGATCCGGGACTGCTTCGATTCGAGATGTTTGAAAAATGGCGGGAGTGACGGGGCTCGAACCCGCGACCTCCGGCGTGACAGGCCGGCACTCTAACCAACTGAGCTACACCCCCGCTGGGTGCCACCAGCCCGAGGGGCTGATGTAGTGGAGGCAAGGAGGTATCCGAGACCCTGCCCCCTGTCAAGCAGCACTTCGGCGGAAAATCCATCCCGCACCAAGGCGTCACGATAAGGACCCACAGTAAGGCCCCGAAGCAAGACGCCGCGTCAGCCGCCGGAGAATGGTGGGCGGTGAGAGGCTCGAACTCCCGACATCCACGGTGTAAACGTGGCGCTCTCCCAACTGAGCTAACCGCCCGGAAACCCCAATTATAGCACGGCACCCTAAGGTGGATAGGGGCCACAAGCGGAAATCCATGAATTCCCGCCGATGCCTCGCCGGCATTCAGTCCATGCCGTGCCGAGGAGGCCAGCGCCATGGATCCGCCCACCGCAGGACACGTCACGAAGACAACACCGCATCAGGGCGCGCCGCCACCAGGTGAGGCGCCGGGAAGCGGCCCGGGATCAGGAAGCGGGTCGGGGCCGAAGCCGCCACCCGCTTCCTCAGCGGTCTGATTATTCGTTCACGGCATCCTTGAGGCCCTTGCCGGCCTTGAATTTGGGCTGCTTGGACGCGGCGATCTGGATGGTTTCGCCGGTGCGCGGATTGCGGCCTTCCGATGCGGCCCGGTGGGTGACCGCAAAAGTTCCGAAGCCCACAAGACGCACTTCGTCACCATCCTTGAGGGTTTCCGTGATGGCCTCGAAAACCGCGTCGGTGGCACGGGTCGCGTCGGCCTTGGGCAGCTCAGACAGTTCGGCCACTCGGGCGATGAGGTCATTCTTGTTCATAACGCTATCCTTCCTAGCGATTGCACCGTGGTGCATTGACCACACGGGGGAGCCTCCCACGCAGGTGTTTCCCAATGGAGGCCTATGGGACTTTCGTTCTCGCCGGGCGTTTCCGCCGGACGTTTCCACCGGGCGTTTGCGCCGGGGATATGCACACGTGTGGGGACATTTGCGCCGGGGGCGGTTCATGTTGCCCCTACACGCGATCAGGGGGCCTGATGGATCAGGAAGCCTGGCCAGCATCAGCCGCAGTCGAAAACCAAGCCGTCCGTGATGGCCATGACGGTCCAAAAATCCGATTGTCCCGCAGGCACGAACCCTGCGGCACACCGCCAGCCTTCTGTTTTCGTAAGGAAGTCGCTTCCAAAACCCGACCCTCGAATCAGCTGGCTCCGACGGATCTGATCAAGGAAACGGCGGGCCGAGGGCGGGGAAACGACGGGCCAAAGGCGGCGGGCTGACTGGAGCCCTCAAGGCTACCCGGGCGAAACCATGCCGAAACCCGCCTGCCCGGCCCCTTCTGAAGCGGCCCCATCCAGAGCGGCCCCATCCAGAGCGGCCCCATCCAGAGCGGCCCCATCCAGAGCGGATCGAACCCGGCGGAAACGACTGAAATCTCCCGAAAACCCGAGACTCTCAGCAAGTCGTTGGCAGCTTAGTCCGCACGCTTCATAGCCGTCAAAGGAAAAAACCGCAGAAAACTGCGATTTTCACGCTTTACAGAAGGCTAGAGCTTCCAATCGCTACCCGCCGAATCGCTCATTGCAACGCACAATCGCATCCGCACAACCGCTTGAAAACCGGAGAAAACCGGGCCTGTTGCCGCCTCCCCGTCCGCTGCGGGCGCGCTGCCGTCGGGTTTGCCAACCGGAACGCCCCGCGAGACCAACGCGGACCGGACATGGCATTCGTCATGCTGCGGAATGTCTTTGTCATGATATTTGTGGGAATGGCTGGTGGATGAAGGCATGACTGGCGGGCTCGCGGAACGAAAAAGCCCCCTTCCCGGTCTCGATCCAGAAAGGGGGCCGGTCTCGATCCAGAAAGGGGGCCGGTCTCTTCTTGAACGCCTCAAGGATCATTCAAACCCTTGCGCCCAACCGGTGGCCCAGTCGGTGGCCTTAGTGGGTGACCATCGGATCCAGATCTCCGTCCACGCCGGGTACGGGAGGCACGGGTGTGTCTTCGTCTTCCGGCTCCTGCCACTCGATGGGCGTGAGCTTGGCGGTCAGAGCCCTTTCGAGCACCTCGTCAACATCCCCGACCGGAATGATCTCCAGGCTCTTTTTCACATTGTCCGGAATGTCCGCCAAGTCCTTCTCATTGTCCTTGGGGATCAGCACCGTGGTGATTCCCGCCCGCAGGGCCGCCAGAAGTTTTTCCTTCAGGCCGCCGATGGGCAGGACCCGTCCCCGGAGAGTCACCTCACCGGTCATGGCCACATCCCGGCGCACCGGAATCTGCGTCAGTACCGAGACGATCGAGGTCACCATGGCAATGCCGGCGGACGGTCCATCCTTCGGCGTCGCCCCTTCCGGTACGTGAACGTGAATGTCCCGCTTCTGGAACACCGGCGGCTTGATCCCGTACTGAACGGAGCGGGAGCGCACAAAGGACCGGGCCGCGTTGATGCTTTCTTTCATCACGTCACCCAGGGTGCCCGTGGTGGCCATGGCGCCCCGTCCGGGCACCATCACCGCCTCGATGGCCAGGGTATCGCCGCCGGTCTCGGTGTAAGCCAGACCGGTGACCACGCCCACCTGATCGGTGCCCTCCGCCTCGCCGTAGCGGAACCGCTGCACACCAGCATATTTACCCAGATTGCGCTGGGTGATCGCGACCTTGGTCGACTTGGTGGTCAGGATCTCCTTGACCGCCTTCCGGGTCAGGCTCGCCAGTTCCCGCTCCAGGTTCCGAACGCCGGCTTCCCTGGTGTAATAGCGGATCACGTCGCGGATGCCCGTATCGGAGATGGCCCATTCGTTCTTGCGCAGACCGTGGTCCTTCATCTGCTTGGGCACCAGGTGGCGCTTGGCGATCTCCACCTTCTCATCTTCCGTATAGCCCGGAATGCGGATGATCTCCATACGGTCCAGCAGGGGCTGGGGCATGCGCAGGGAGTTCGCGGTGGTGATGAACATCACGTTGGAGAGGTCGTAGTCCACCTCCAGGTAATGGTCCGCAAAGGTTCCATTCTGCTCCGGATCCAGCACCTCGAGGAGCGCCGAGGACGGATCGCCCCGGAAATCCGCACCGAGCTTGTCGATCTCGTCCAGGAGGAAAAGCGGGTTGGTGTATTTCGCCTTCTTCATGGACTGGATGATCTTGCCGGGCATGGAACCGATATAGGTCCGCCGGTGACCGCGAATTTCCGCCTCGTCTCGCACCCCGCCCAGGGAAACCCGGACGAATTCCCGGCCCGTGGCCGCGGCGATGGACTTGCCCAGGGAGGTCTTACCCACACCCGGAGGACCGACGAGGCACAGGATCGGACCCTTCAGTTTGTTTGTGCGCTGCTGGACCGCGAGATACTCGATGATCCGTTCCTTGACCTTGTCCAGACCGTAGTGATCCGTATCCAGCACTTTCTGGGCGTGCTTGAGGTCCTTGCGCATACGGGACTTCTTGCCCCAGGGAATGGTCAGCAGCCAGTCCAGATAGTTGCGCACCACCGTGGCTTCGGCGGACATGGGGCTCATCTGGCGCAGCTTCTTCAGTTCGGCACCGGCCTTTTCACGGGCTTCCTTGGACAGCTTGGTGGCGTTGATCCGCTCTTCCAGTTCCTGGAGTTCGTCGCGGCCGTCCTCGCCCTCGCCCAGTTCCCGCTGGATCGCCTTCAATTGTTCGTTCAGATAGTATTCCCGTTGGGTCTTCTCCATCTGGCGCTTGACCCGGGAGCGGATCTTCTTTTCCACCTGAAGAACGCTGATCTCCCCTTCCATCAGGGAATAGACCTTCTCCAGCCGGGCGGCCACGTCGAGCTGTTCCAGCAGTTCCTGCTTTTCCGGGATCTTCACCGACAGGCTCGCCGCGATGGTGTCGGCCAGCTTGGATGCGTTGTCGATCTGGGCAATGGTGCTCAGGATTTCCTGGGGCACCTTCTTGTTCAGTTTCACGTAGTTCTCGAACTGGCCCACCACCGAGCGCGCCAGCCCCTCAAGACCTTCCGTGGCCGAAGACGTTTCCGCCAGCACCGTGGCTTCCGCCTGGAAGAAATTCTCGTTCTCCATATAGCGGTCCACCTGGGCGCGCTGGGTGCCTTCCACCAGCACCTTGACCGTGCCGTCGGGCAGCTTCAGAAGCTGAAGCACCGAGGCCACCGTGCCCACGGTAAAGATATCGTCCGGCTCTGGATCGTCATCCCCCGGATTTTTCTGCGCCACAAGCAGGATGTGCTTGTTGTCGGACATGACATCCTCGAGCGCCCGCACCGATTTCACGCGCCCGACGAAAAGGGGCACGATCATGTGGGGGAATACGACGATATCGCGCAAGGGAAGGACCGGGAATGCCTGGCGGTGGCCGGCATCCAGAAGCGGCACGCCGCGGCTGCCATCGGAAATTGTCTGTTCTTCACTCATGTCATGATCCCGTCGTGGTCCGGGCGCGGCCGTGCATATGACGGCTGGACGCCGGTGAAGCAGGGTGAACTCCATCATCCTGCCTGAGAAGCAATTTGGATGGCTGGTTTGGGGCGTTCCTGCGGCGTCGCCCGTTCTCCCGCCGCCACCGGATCCGGTGGCGGCGCGATATTGGCGAGGCAGGTCTGGAAACCCCCGACAAGCATCCCTCCTACAATAAGGTGGCGCGGGGCCCGGAGGCCTTCAAGCCCGGGGTTCCCCAGCCCAAAGTCAAGCCCCAAGACACACACCCGTGACACGTCGGCCCTCCTTGCCGATTGGCCCCCGGCCCCGTCCGGGGAGCAGTCAGCAGGACAGCCTAACCCATACGTCCTCACCGGGGCCTGAAGATGGTCTCAGGGGACCATCAAGGCTGTTCTGGGCCGGTTCGCCCTCCCGGATCCGGGAGGCCTGCATTGGCACACAATGCCGGCGGAAAGGACGCTGCCCCGAAAGCCCGCGCAAGGATGAGACCACACCGGAAGCACAGAGCTTGAAGCACAGAGGCGGAACACGAACGCCGACACAGGAAACGGGAACACCACGCGAAGATGCGCCGGGAGGAGCGAGGAGGAGCCAAGAAGGCAAAGAGCGGGTACGAAAAAGGGCGGGCCGCTTCGCGCGCTCCCGCCCGTGTCTCAAGCTGTTTGCCGCCGGGGAAAGCGCCAACCGTCTTCCCCGCCGGCCCGTTCGGGTTTACGCGCTGGAGCCAACGTCTTCCCGCCGGTCTGCGTAGATGTAAAGCGGCCTCGCCCGGCCCTCCACGACCTCCGCGTTGATCACGACCTCCTCGACCCCTTCCAGGCCGGGCAGATCGAACATGGTCTCGAGCAGAATGCCTTCCATGATCGAACGCAGCCCCCGGGCGCCGGTCTTGCGCTGGATGGCCTTGCGCGCCACCGCCCGCATGGCGTCGTCGGAGAAGGTCAGGTTGACGTCTTCCATCTCGAAGAGGCGCTGATACTGCTTGACCAGGGCGTTCTTCGGACGGGTGAGGATTTCCACCAGGGCGTCGTCGTCCAGATCCTCAAGGGTGGCGATCACCGGCAGGCGGCCGACAAATTCCGGGATCAGGCCGAATTTCAGCAGATCCTCGGGCTCCACTTCCTTG
>CAZLPU010000137.1:0-7059 GCA_964561475.1 uncultured Alphaproteobacteria bacterium | reverse complement strand
ATTCGGTGACCTTGAAGCCGGGCAACTGGCCGCCTTCGCCGGGCTTGGCGCCCTGGGCCACCTTGATCTCGATTTCCCGGCAGGCGTTGAGATATTCCGCCGTCACCCCAAACCGTCCGCTTGCGACCTGTTTGATGGCGGAATTGGCATTCTCCCCATTGGTCCGGGGCAGGAACCGGTCCGGGTCTTCACCGCCTTCCCCGGAGTCCGACTTTGCGCCGATCCGGTTCATGGCGATGTTCAAGGTCTCATGGGCCTTGGGAGACAGGGCGCCCAGGGACATGCCCGGGGTCACGAACCGCTTGCGGATCTGGTTGATGGTTTCCACGTCATCGACGGGGACGGGCCGGGTCTTGTCCCGGCGGAAATCCATCAGGTCCCGGAGGTTGACCGGGGGCAGGGCACGCAGACCATCCGCATAGGACCGGTAAAGCGCACTGTCATCCCGGGTCACCGCTTCCTGCAGGGTGTGGATCAGCGGTCCCTGGAAGGCATGGGTTTCCCCCCGGGCCCGGTACCGGTACAGCCCGCCAATGGGCAGGGGCGCGGTGGGCCGCTCCGCGATCTGTTCGTGCAGCCCACGGATATTCGCCTCGATGCCGGAAAGTCCGATCCCGGAAATCCGGCTCGGCACACCAGGGAAGAACTCGTCGATCAGGGCACGGGACAGGCCCACGGCCTCGAAATTGAATCCCCCCCGGTAGGAGGAAATGACGGAAATGCCCATCTTGGACATGATCTTCAGAAGGCCCCCCTCGAAGGCATCCTTCATGCCCAAAAGCGCATCCGGCAGGCTGCGCTGACCGAACAGGCCCCGCTCGTACCGGTCGGTGATGCATTCCTGGGCGAGGTAGGGGTTCACCGTCGTGGCCCCGCAGGTGATCAGCATGGCGCAATAATGGGTGTCAAGACATTCCGCAGACCGGATGTTGATGGATACCCCGTTGCGCAGGCCCGCCTGCACCAGTCCTGTCTGGACCGCCGCCGTGGCGAGGATCATCGGAAGCGGTGCACGGGTGGCGCTGATCGCCATATCGCTCAGGACCAGGATCGACCGCCCGGACCGGGCTGCCTCCTTGGCTTCATGACGGATCCGGTCCAGAGCTTCTCGAAGCGCGCTGCCCACGGGGCGGATGCTGGTCACCGGCGCTGCATCGAAGGTGCAGTCGATCTCATAGGTCGAGTGGGCGCGGGCGCCGATCAGCCGGTCGAAGGGGCCGTTGAGCAGGATCGGGCTTTCCAGCGTGATCACTTCATGCTGATAGGAATCCACCGCCAGCACATTGGTGAGATTGCCGAACCGTGTCCGCAGGCTCATCACCCGGGATTCCCGCAAGGGATCGATGGGCGGGTTCGTCACCTGGCTGAAATTCTGCCGCAGGAAATGGGAGAGGGGCCTGTAGTTCTTCGAAAGAACCGCAAGCGGAGCATCATCGCCCATGGAGCCCACCGCTTCCTTGCCGTCGGCAGCCATGGGATGGATGATCAGCTCCAGATCCTCAATGGACATACCGGCCATCCGCTGGCGGACCCTCAAGGCATCCTTCTCGAACAGCCGGGGTTCAACACCCGGATTGATTTCATCGTCCAGGGCCCGGATGTTGCTGATCAAATCCTTGAACGGATAGGACGAGCTCAGAGAGTCCTTTATGGCCCGGTCCCCGAAAAACACCCCCTCCTCAAGGTCCACGCCGATCATTTCACCGGGGCCGACCCGGCCCCGTTCCAGGGTCTCCTCATCATCCACCTGGCACATACCCGTTTCCGAGCCGACAATCAGCAGGCCATCGGTGGTGCGCATGTACCGAAGGGGCCGAAGCCCGTTGCGGTCCAGGCCGGCAATGACCCAGCGTCCGTCCGTCGCCGCGATGGCCGCGGGACCGTCCCATGGTTCCATCACCGCGGAGGTGAAGGCGTACATGGCCCGGTGGCTGTCCGGAATGGGCCGGCGATTGTCCGCCCACGCCTCAGGGATCAGCATGGTCTTGACCATGGGGGCGGAGCGCCCGGCGCGCACCATCACTTCGAACACCGCATCGAGGGCGGCGGAGTCCGAAAGATCCGACGCGATCACAGGCTGAATGTCGGCCTGCCGGTCTCCGAAAACATCCGCAGCCATCCTGATCTGATGGCTCTGCATCCAGTTCAGATTGCCCTTGAGCGTGTTGATCTCGCCGTTGTGGGCCAGCATGCGGAAGGGCTGCGCCAGCCACCAGGTCGGAACCGTGTTGGTGGAGTAGCGCTGGTGGTAGATCGCGAAGGAGGAAATGAAGCGCCGGTCCGCAAGATCCGGATAAAAGACCGAAAGCTGCTCGGCCAGGAACATGCCCTTATAGATCAGGGAGTGGGCCGACAGTGAGCAGATGTAGAAATCCTTGATCCCGCGCGCCGCGGTGCGCTTTTCGATCCGCCGGCGGATGAGGTAGAGGTCCCGGTCGAGGGGCTCGATATCGTCGGAATTCTCGCAGGCGAACAAGATCTGCTCGATTTCCGGGCGCGCCTCGTTGGCCCGTTCGCCGATCACGGTCGTGTCGATGGGCACCTGGCGCCAGCCATAGATGTAATACCCCGCGCGCAGGATTTCCGTTTCCACGATGGAGCGGCAGGCTTCTTGGGCGTTGTAGTCGGTCCGGGGCAGGAACACCATGCCCACGGCCGTGCGCCCGGCCCGCGGGCTGTGGCCCGTGCGCTTCACGCAGTCGCGGAAAAAGTCCTGGGACACCTGCACATGGATGCCGGCGCCGTCGCCGGTCTTGCCGTCCGCGGCGACGGCGCCCCGGTGCCAGATGGACCCCAGGGCCTCCAGGGCCCGGTCGATGACCTCACGCCGTGGTTTGCCGTCGATGGCCGCGACAAGGCCAACACCGCAGGCATCGTGTTCTTGGGACGGATGATAAAGACCTGACCGCGTCAGGTGTTCGGCGTTGCGCGCCTGGCGGGCAAGGCTAGCGGCGGCGTCCTCACGGGGGGAATGAAATTGGGTCATGACAGTGTCCTTGAAACGGGGCCTGCGGGCCTTAAGCGGCCGAGCCGCTGCGGGCGACGCCAGCCGTCAAATAGGCGCGGATCCCGTCGGCGGCGTCCCGGCCTTCGCGGATCGCCCACACCACAAGGGACGCGCCGCGCACGATGTCTCCGGCGGCGAACACGCCGGCCATGTTGGTCATCATGCTGGGCCGGTCGATGCGAATGGTCTTTGCGCGGGTCACGGACAAATGCGGAATGACAAAGGACTGCTGGAGGTCCTCGGCTTCAAAGCCCAGGGCCTTGATGACCATGTCGGCCTCCAGCACCGCGTCGTCCTCATTGGCCGGTTCGGGCAGGCGGCGACCGCTCGCGTCGGGCGGCCCCAGGCGCATGGCCTGGGCGCGCAGGGACGCGACCCGATCCTCGCCCATCAACGCGCGGGGCGTTGAGAGCCAGCGGAACACGACGCCTTCTTCTTCCGCATGGCCGACCTCGCGGCTGGAGCCGGGCATGTTGAGGCGGTCGCGCCGGTAAAGGCAGGTCACGGACCGGGCCCCCTGGCGCACGGCGGTGCGCACGCAGTCCATGGCCGTGTCGCCCCCGCCGATCACCACAACGGACTTGCCCTGGGCATTGAGCGTCCCGTCGGCGAAGCTTGCGACCGTGTCCCCAAGGCCCTGGCGATTGGCCGTCGTCAGAAAATCAAGGGCCGGATAGATCCCCGGCAGGCCGGCGCCGGGGGCCGCAAGTTCCCGGGCCGCGTAAACGCCCGTGGCGATCAGCACCGCGTCGTGGGCGCCGCGCACATCGTCGAAACTGATATCGGTGCCCACGTCGCAATTCATCACAAAGCGGATGCCGGAGGCGTGGAGCCAGCGGCTGCGCCGTTCCACAACGCCCTTGTCCAGCTTGAAATTGGGAATGCCGTAGATCATTAGGCCGCCGATCCGGTCATAGCGGTCATAGACCGTCACCTCATAGCCCCAGCGGCGCAGGCGTTCGGCGGCCGCAAGGCCGGCCGGTCCCGCCCCCACGATCCCCACGGACTGGCCCTGGGGCGGTCCGGGCTCGATGGGGCGCACCCAGCCGTTGTCCCACGCCGTCTCGGTCAGATATTTTTCCACCGCGCCGATGGTCACCGTGCCGTGCCCGGACTGCTCAATGACGCATTTGCCTTCACACAGCCGGTCCTGGGGACAGATGCGCCCGCATATCTCCGGAAAAGTATTGGTCTCCTGACTGATCTCATAGGCTTCCTGGAGGCGCCCATTGGCCGTCAGCATCAGCCAGTCTGGAATGTTGTTGTGCAGCGGGCAGTGCACCTGGCAGAACGGCACGCCGCATTGGGAACAGCGTGCCGCCTGCGCCGCCGCCTTTTCCGCGATGAACTCGCCGTAGATTTCGTGAAAATCGCCGACCCGCTCCTGGGCTTCCCGTTTTGCGGGCATTTCCCGGTTTTGGTTGACGAAATCGAGCATGCGGTTGGCCATGGTCAGCCCGTGTCCCTTCAGTAAACCCATCTGTCGTGTGATCGCATGTTCCGGCCGGCGCCGGTACTGCGTCTATCCGGCCCGGTGGCGCGGCCGGCATGCGCAAATGCGCGGCGGGCTTCAGGCGCGGCCCGCCCCAGGCGACCGGCGCAAAACCCGCACCACCGAAAGTCCCGGTGAGTTTGGGCGGGCCCAGTTATTCTTGTGTGTGGTTGCCCGGTCGTGTCAGGTCTCACGGCGCACCCCGCGCCTAAGGACGTCAGTGCGGATCGGACCCGTTTCCAGTTGCTGATATAGTCCGCTTCGACCGGCGCCCACGCAAGACCGCAATCGAAAACGCCGCGTCGGTGTGAATTTGCGTCGTGCCGGCGCGCGATGGCGCAAGAAAATTAATCGCCTTTGGCGGTGGCCTGTCCTTGATTTGGGTCACGCCGCTCCCGTTGACCGGCTTCAGGTTGGACCGCACCCATGCCTCTTGAAATTCTCTTGCTCCTTGCGCTCATCCAGGGTCTCACGGAGTTCCTGCCGATCAGTTCCTCGGCCCACCTGATCTTGCCCAAGGAATTGGGGCTCATCGCCGATCAGGGCACGACCATCGACGTGGCGGTGCATGTGGGCTCGCTCTTCGCCGTGATGCTCTATTTTCGCAAAGACGTCGTGACCTTGATCCAGGGCGCCTTCGACGCGGTGCGGCTGCGTTGGACCTGGGCCTCGAAGCTGTTCACGTTCCTCTCGGTGGCCACGATCCCGACCCTGATCGCGGGTGTGCTTATCAAGCTGTCCGATGGGGAGGAGGCCTTGAGGTCGGCCGAGTTGATCGGCTGGACCTCGATCCTGTTTGGTCTCCTGCTGTTCGAAATCGACCGCATCGCCCTGCGCTACAAGGACCTTAAGCGCATCACCTGGCGCGGCGCCATCACGGTCGGACTCGCCCAATGCCTTGCGCTGCTACCCGGCACGAGCCGATCCGGCATCACCATGACGGCGGGCCGCTTCCTGGGCTACACGCGCTCTGAGGCAGCCCGTTTTTCCATGCTGCTGGCCATTCCGACCATTCTGGCCATTGGCGGGGCGGCCAGCATCGAGCTGATTTCCGAGGGCGACAGCGTGCTCCAAAGCGCGGTCTTGTGGTCCGTGGCCCTGTCCTTCGTGGCAGCCTATGCCGCCATTTGGGTGTTCATGAACCTTGTGGAGCGGATTGGGCTTTTGCCCTTCGTGATTTACCGCGTCGCGCTCGGCATCGGGCTCCTGGCTTTTGTCTACAGCCAGTGAGCCTTACGAGCCGTAGCCGCTGTCATATTGTCCCTTGGGCCGATAGCGATTGAGATAGGTCGGCAGGATCACGGCCGGCGCGACGGGCGTGATCCCCAAATCGGCAAAGGTGCCCAAATCGCCCTGGCCGGACACGCCAACCACATTGTCGCTTTTGAGCAGTTCCACCTGATCGGCGGTGATGACGGGCGCGCCGACCGGCTGGAGCTGTGCGACCATGCCCATCAGTTTTGCGATCGGGAAGGGCAGCGGCACCAGAAGCCGTTTGCGCCGGATGGTGTGCAGCATCAATTCCAGGCAGGAGCGGAAGGTCATGACATCGGGGCCGCCCAATTCGAAAATCCGCCCCCGGGTCGCGGGATCGGCGAGGCAGCGCATGACCGCGTCCGCCACATCGCCCACGAACACGGGCTGAAACTTGGTCTTGCCGCCGCCGACCAGGGGCAGGGCGGGCGCAATCGTCGCCATGGAGGCAAAACGGTTGAAGAAATCGTCCTCCGGCCCGAACACGATGGAGGGGCGCAGGATCGTCGCATTTGGCATGTGCCGGTGGACCCAGGCCTCACCGTCGCCCTTGGTGCGAGCGTAGGTGGATTTGGAGTTTGAATCCGCGCCGATGGCCGACATCTGGATAAACCGCTGGACACCGGCCTCTCCAGACAAGCGGGCGATGCGTTCAGGGCCGTCGCTTTGAATGGCCTTGAAGTTCTGCTTGCCGCGCGGAAACAGGATGCCGACGAGATTGACCACTGCATCCGCGTTCTGAACCGCCCGGGCCACGGAGGCTTCGTCCCGGACATTGGCTTGGGTCAGAGCGATTTGTCCGACACCGCCCGATGTCTGCAGATGATGGGCGTCATTGGGGTTGCGCACCGCAACACGCACCCGCCAGCCTTCCTTGGCCAACTCGCGGACCACATAGCGGCCGAGAAATCCCGAACCGCCGAAAACAGTGATGATCTTGCCGGTCATGGCCGATCGTTCTCCAAACTTGCCTCAGGTGTTGGGCGGCTCTGCCCCTGGGGCGTGCACGCGCCTTGACGTGTTCGATAGCCCAACGCGCCGCCTTTGATAAGCGCCCATCGGCCCGCAGGGGCCCAAGCCTCAACGTGTGCCTCATCTCGCGCCTGACCCGCCCCCCATTCCGCGCTGCGGTGCACGCCAACCGTCGGCTCGGTGCGGTGCCCGGGGCGCCTCTGGTTTTGCGATTGACCAGCGGCGTGTCTGGGCTTATCAAGCGGGTCTCTCGCAGGTCAGGTTTTTGGTCGCGGGTTGGCCCAGGTGGCGGAACTGGTAGACGCGCTAGCTTCAGGTGCTAGTGACCGTACGG
>CAZLPU010000136.1:0-7482 GCA_964561475.1 uncultured Alphaproteobacteria bacterium | reverse complement strand
AGTGGCGCCGGACCGCAGTCGCGGCCTTGAGCATGATGCGGATTAAACGCCTCATACTCTAGTCTGGCTTCGGAGTATGGGCTGGACTCGGAGTATTGTGGCCTTATGCCGACGGCGGATCATTCCATCCGGTCTGACGCTTGATGATGGCGATGTACCAGTCCCGTGGGAACCATTTCAGCAGTTTGAGCTGATAGGTGAAAATTTTCGGGAAGGTGATCTCGAAGGCCTGGCGCTTAAGGCCCTTCACGATCTCCTGGGCGGCTTTCTGGGAAGAGACCATGAAGGGCTTGGGGAAATCGTTATCGTCCTGGGCCGGTGTTTCCACGAAACCCGGATTGACCACCGAGACCCGCACCTTGTGCCGGTCCAGTTCAATTTTCAGACATTCCGCAATATTGATCAGCGCCGCCTTGGTGGCCCCGTAAGCTGCTGACGTGGGCAGTCCGCCATAACCGGTGACCGAGGACACGATGGCGATGTGCCCCTTGGCCCGGCCGATCATCCGTGGAATGAGGGGCTCCAGCCCGTGGACCGTTCCCATGACATTGACATCCAGGGACTTGCGGAAAATCTCCGCATCGAGCTCCGGGGCCTCCACGGGCAGATAGATCCCCGCATTGAGGATCGCCAAAGCAATCGGCCCGGTATGGGCTTCCACGGTCTCGACGATCTCGGCCATCCGCTCCCGGTCGGCCACGTCACCGGCCATGGGGATGATCCGCCCCGGGAGGGCTTCCGCCTCACTGGCCAGTTCCCGCAGGTCCCGCTCCCTCCGGGCGGTTGCCGCCACGGTCCAGCCTTCCCCGGCCAGCAGCAGACACACATCACGGCCGATCCCTGAACTCGCCCCCGTCACCCAGGCGGTGCCATCCTTGGGTGTCATCACCTGATTGCGCATGACCGTTTTCCTTCCGTGAAGAGACATTTACCGTCAATCCGGACCCGCCGGATATCATCCCGGCCTCAGGCCGGGGTCTTGGTTTTCCTGCCAGTATTCTGCTTGTCGCCGCCGTCCCCGGCAATCTCCTTGAAGAAGCGCCGGGCATCTTCCCTCACCGCATCCCGCTTCTCCTCACTCATTTTGGCCAGGGTCCGGTAGGGCATGGCAATGCGGGGATTGCCCTTCAACCGTTCCTCATTCTCCATCAGGAAGTTCCAGTAGAGATAATTGAACGGGCAGGCCTTGGGGCCGTTCTTGGTGGTCACGCTGTAGGAGCAGGATTTGCAGTAGTCAGACATTCTGTTGATATAGGCCCCGCTTGCCGCATAGGGTTTGGAGGCCAGGATACCGCCATCGGCGTAAAGGGCCATGCCGTGGGTGTTGGGAAGCTGCACCCACTCATAGGCATCGGTATAGACGATCAGATACCACTCATTCACCGCCTGCGGATCAATGCCCGCCAGAAGCGCGAAATTGCCGGTGATCATCAGCCGCTGGATATGGTGGGCATAGGCATGGGTGCGGGTCTGGGTCACCACATCCCGGATGCAGGCCATTCTGGTCTCGCCGGTCCAGTAGAACTCCGGCAACGGCCTTTTTGCCTCGAGGGCATTGGTGTCCTTGTAGTCGGGCATTTTCAGCCAGTAGATGCCCCGGATGTATTCCCGCCAGCCCAGGATCTGCCGGATGAACCCTTCCACCGCATTCAGGGGCGCCCGGCCCGCCCGATACTCCGCCTCCGCCGCTTTACAGACCTTCAGCGGATCGAGAAGGCCCGCATTGAGATAAAGGGCAATCAGACTGTGGAACAGGAACACGTCGCCAAGTTTCATGGCGTCCTGGTAGGTCCCGAAATCCGGCAGGCAGTCCTTCAGAAAATGCTTGAACAGTTTCTCGGCGTCCTTGGCGGTCACCGCATAGTCGAAGGGCTCCAGATCGCCGAAATGATCCGGGAACCACGCACCGGTCTGCTCCAGGACCTCCTTGGTGATTTCATCTGGCGCAACGCCGAGACGGTCCGGCAGGACCACATCCGGATCCAGCCGTTCCCGGTTCTCCACGTCGTAGTTCCATTTACCCCCTTCCGGCTCGCCGTCGTCACCGATCAGGATGCCCGTGCGCTTGCGCATGTCCCGGTAGAAGAATTCCATCCGCAGGGTCTTGCGCCCTTCTGCCCAGGCTTCGAAGTCGTCCACGGAACACAGGAACCGGTCATCCTCCCGGATCTCCACGGGGCAGTTGAGCTTGCGCCCCCACTGGGCCATGTCCGTATCAAGACGATATTCGCCGCAGCGGGTGACCACCACCTGATCCGCCTCGTGGTCGCCGACGGCCCGGGCCACTTCACCGGCGAGATCGCCCCGATTGTCCGGGTCATCGTAGCGGACATAGCGCACGGCAATGCCGTCCGCCTCCAGGTCGGCCGCGAAGTGGCGCATGGCGGAAAACAGAAACGCGATCTTCTTTTTGTGATGGCGCACATAGGTGGCCTCGGATCGCACCTCCGCCATCAACACAAGATCCGTTTCGGGATCAAGGTCCTGGAGGGCGCTGAGGCTGCGGGAAAGCTGGTCGCCGAGCACAAGACGAACTGCACGACTTTGCGCCGCGCGTTTTTTGGCCATGGGGGGTATCCTGTTCTGGATGGCGCGTTGTGGGTGCGGCCCAACCTGTTGCTTTGAGGCTCAGGCAGTCACCTCGGGCCTTGCGTTCGGCCATCGCCGCCGGTCATCACGAAGCCGTTGGAAGTGCTACGCCGGTCCGGGACCTGCGGATCAGGGCTGGACTTGAAGAACAGGGGTCAGCGACACTACGTACCCTTGATCTTGAACGGCACCTCCGCGCAACCCGGCCATGTTCTCAGCGGCCCGGTTCCGGTCATTGGGGTGCAGGACAGCGCGGCTGTTGCCTCCTCTGGCCGCCAATGTGCAGGGACCGGCATGACCTTCCGCGACTCGATGATCGATCTGATCGGCAACACCCCCCTCATCAAACTCAAAAAAGCCTCCGAGGAAACCGGCTGCACCATTCTGGGCAAGGCGGAGTTCATGAATCCGGGCCAGTCGGTGAAGGACCGGGCCGCCCTCTACATCATCCGGGATGCCGAGCGCAGGGGTCTGCTCAAGCCCGGCGGCGTCATCGTGGAAGGCACGGCGGGCAATACGGGTATCGGTCTTGCCATGGTGGCCAACGCCCTGGGTTACCGCACGGTGATCGTGATCCCGGAGACCCAAAGCCAGGAAAAGAAAGACACCCTGCGCCTGTTCGGGGCCGAGCTGATCGAAGTGCCGGCGGTGCCCTACCGGGACCCGAACAATTACGTCAAATATTCCGGGCGCCTCGCCGAGGAGTTGAATGCCAAGGAGGCCAACGGGGCGATCTGGGCCAACCAGTTCGACAACACCGCAAACCGCCAGGCCCATTACGAGACCACCGGCCCCGAAATCTGGGACCAGAGCCATGGCAAGGTGGATGCCTTTATCTGCGCCGTGGGGACCGGGGGAACCCTGGCCGGGGTCTCCAAAGCCCTGAAGGAACGCAACAGCCGCATCGCCATCGGCATCGCCGATCCCATGGGCGCGGCCCTCTATCACTATTACCAGCACGGCGAACTGAAATCGGAAGGCTCTTCCATCACCGAGGGCATCGGCCAGGGCCGAATCACCGCCAATCTGGAAGGCTTCACACCGGATGTCGCCTTCCAGATCCAGGACAGCGAAGCGGTGCCCGTCGTCTTCGACCTGCTCCAGCAGGAGGGGCTGTGCGTAGGCGGTTCTGCTGGTTTGAATGTCGCTGGAGCCATCCGCATGGCCCGCCATCTCGGCCCGGGACACACCATCGTAACCGTGCTGTGTGATTATGGGACCCGGTACCAAAGCAAGCTGTTCAATCCTGAGTTTCTGGCCTCCAAGGACCTGCCCGCCCCGTCCTGGCTTGCGGGCAAGAACGCCTGAACAGCCAACACCTGAACAGCCAGAACACCTGAACAGCAAGACAGGCTGAACGGGCGGCGTGATAAACTCTCCGCCATGCCGGCCTCTGAGGCTCACTGAAACGCGGATCCAAAGCGGCAAATCAAAAACGACAAGCGAAAAAGGACACTCTCATGACCCTTGCGGCCCATTCCGCCACCCTGGTCGAAACCGGCTGGCTCGCCGATCATCTCGGTGCCCCGGATGTGAAAGTGGTGGACGGCTCCTGGCACATGCCCGACGCCCAGCGTAACGGCGCGGTGGAATATGAGACCTGCCATATTCCCGGTGCGGTCTTTTTCGACATCGATGAGATCAAGAACACGGAAACCACCCTGCCCCACATGCTTCCGGATCCGGCGAAATTTTCCTCCCGGGTCCGCGCCCTCGGCCTGGGGGATGGCCACCGCATCGTGGTCTATGACACCGCAGGCATGTTTTCCGCCGCCCGGGTCTGGTGGATGTTCCGGGTCATGGGCCACGGGGAAGTCTTTGTGCTGAATGGCGGCCTGCCCAAATGGCGCTCGGAGGGCCGAGCCATCGAGGATCTCCCCCCGGTCACCGGCGCAACCCCCCGCCATTTCACGACCCGCCAGCACGACATGATGGTGCGCGGCATCAAAGCGGTTGCCGAAGCGTCCACCTCCGGACGGGAACAGATCATCGATGCCCGCTCCCCCGCCCGGTTCACCGGTACGGAAGCCGACCCCCGCCCCGGGGTACGCCCGGGCCACATTCCCGGCAGCCTGAATGTCCATTATCGCAGCCTGCTGAACGATGACGGAACCATGAAATCCTCCGACGCGCTCCGGGCTGTGTTCACGGAAGCGGGCATGGACTGGTCCCGCCCGGTCATCGCAAGCTGCGGCTCCGGGGTTACGGCGGCGATCATTGTCCTGGCCCTGACCCAACTTGGCCACCCGGCGGTCTCCCTTTATGATGGTGCGTGGGCGGAATGGGGGGCGAACCCGGACTATCCCGCCGCGACCGGCCCTTCCCAGCGGGCAGCCACCGATGTCCGCTGATACCGGTGAGGGCGGCAAGGTGCTGGAGACCATGGTCACCTTCCTGGAGATGACCACCCCACCCCCTGCCCAGGCGGTCCCGAAACCCAAGGGTGCCATTGCCGTGTTGCGGGCCTCCCCGATACCGGTTGCGTTCTATCGTTACCTTTACCATGAGGTGGGCCACGACTGGCATTGGGTCGACCGCAAGCGCCTCGATGACGAGGCTCTCGCCGAAATTCTCAGCCAGCGGACCATAGAGATTTATGTTCTGTATGCCGATGGGGTGCCCGCGGGCTTTGCGGAACTCGATTTTCAGGGGCTGGACCCGGAGCTTGCCAAAGCCAACGGCGGCCGGATTGCGGAGTTGTGCTATTTCGGCCTGACCGGCGATCACATCGGCCGGGGCCTGGGCCGCTATTTCCTACACCAGACCCTGGATCTTCTGTGGGCCAAGGGGCCGGACAAGGTGCTCGTCAATACCTGCACCCTGGACCACCCCAAGGCCCTCACCCTGTATCAGCGTGCGGGCTTCACCCCGATCTCCCGGGAGCGCAGAACCATTCACCTGCTGGATTGAGCGTCCCGGCTCGCTATCCGTCGTGAGCGGCAACCGGCGGGGCAAGGCGCGCCGATCTGAAGTGGTGTGCAGGGCCCCGATCCCTCGCCATTTCCCCCAAAGCCTTGATTTTTCAAGGCAAACCCTGGGTGGTGGGCAATCTTGGTACGGTTCGTCGAATTTTCCGTGACGAAATGCCACCAGCCGCCCTAAACTGACAAGTCGAAACACAAGAGCAGAAAGCCTATGGGAGGCGACCGCCCATGAGACAGGTATCACCAACGCTGCGCCAGACCGGTTTGCACCGGACGGGCCGGATCTCCCGGGACGCCTCGCTTGTGCGGACGGTGTGTTCATGGACGGTGTGTTCATGGACGGTGTGTTCATGGACGGTGTGTTCATGACTGGGCCAGGCGATGCAGGATCACCCGCGGTGCCAGGGCCTTTTCCGGGACACGGGACTCGGCCCTATAGAGCCTATGTTCTGGGCGCCCTGCTGGTGGTCTACACATTCAACTTCATTGACCGGGTTCTGGTCGGTGTTCTGAACGAACCGATCAAGAATGCGTTCAATCTGTCCGACGCCCAGATGGGCTGGCTCGGCGGTCCCGCCTTTGCGATCCTCTATACATTCCTGGGGATCCCCATTGCCCGGCTGGCGGAACGGTTCAACCGCGTCACGATCATTTCCGTCGCCGTCGCCGTATGGTCCGGCATGACCGCCGTATGCGGATTGGCGGGGAATTACTGGCAACTTCTCCTGGCCCGGATCGGTGTGTCCGTGGGCGAAGCCGGCTGTTCACCCCCCGCCCATTCGCTGATCTCGGACTATTTCCCGCTGAACCGGCGCGCGTCGGCTTTGTCGATCTATGCGTTGGGCATCCCCCTGGGATCGCTCTTTGCAGCCGTTGCGGGGGGCTACATCGCCGAGGAAATCGGTTGGCGCCAGGCTTTCCTGCTGCTCGGACTGCCCGGGGTGGTCATTGCGGTCATCTTCAAGTTGACCGTCCGGGAACCGCCCCGCTACAGCGCCGCCGAAGCCCCCAAGGAGACGGTCACTTTCGGTGAAGCCCTGCGCACCATGGCGGCCAAGCGCAGTTTCCTGTTCATTGCCATGGGCGGTGCACTGACCTCTTTCGTCGGCTACGGTATCGGCCAGTTCCTGTCCTCTTTCTTCATCCGTACCCATGAGCTCAGCCTCACGGAAGCGGGCCTGATTTTCGGTGTGCTGGCGGGGGTGGCCTCGGCCATCGGGACCCTGGCAGGCGGATGGATCGCCGATCGCATCGGGGATCGGGACAAGCGCTGGTTCTGCTGGATTTCCGCCGCTGGCGTGGCCGTAGCCGCACCGATTTACGCCCTTGGCCTGTCAGTGGAGAGCCTTTCTCTGGCCGTGGTGTTGATCGCCGTTCCCTCCGTGCTGAACTCCCTGTGGCTTGGTCCAACCTTCGCCACGACCCAGAACCTCGCACCGCCCCATATGCGGGCGACCGCGTCGGCTCTGCTCCTCTTTCTGCTGAACATCATCGGTTACGGGGGCGGACCGGTGGCCGTCGGGTACCTGTCGGACTTCCTGATCGGGATCAATTTCGGGGACGCAGCCGGCGGTCTGACCTATGTCCAGGCCTGCACCGGAGCCGCCGCGGCGGAGTTTGGTGAAATTTGTGCCTCGGCCCGGGCCGCCGGCCTCCAGCAGTCCCTGACCTTGACCGTATTCTTCGGCTACATGACAGCCGCCCTCATGTTCTGGCTCGCGTCCCTCACCCTGACCCGCGATCTCGACCCCTCCTCCCGCACCTGACGGTGCGGGAGCGCTCCCTTTTCAGAGAGCAGCCCGTTCACCGAGACCATAAGCCTCCGCCGCAACCCACGCCCACAGGAGCGGGTTCGCACGCCCAACCGAGTCGTGGGCGCAGTACACTGCACACATGAAATTGTCTGAGAGAATTTTGGTGCGGCCGAGAAGACTCGAACTTCCACCCGTGTTACCGGACAGCGACCTCA
>CAZLPU010000135.1:0-7542 GCA_964561475.1 uncultured Alphaproteobacteria bacterium | reverse complement strand
ATTGCCTGAAGAACGACAATATCGTTTATATCGGCGATCTCATTCAGAAGACCGAAGCGGAAATGCTGCGCACGCCGAATTTCGGGCGCAAGTCGCTCAACGAAATCAAGGAAGTGCTCGCCCATATGGGGCTTCACCTGGGCATGGAAGTGGCCAACTGGCCGCCTGAGAATATCGAGGACCTCGCCAAGCGGTTCGAGGATCAGTACTGAGGAGTGAGCCTGCCGTCCGAACGGGCGGCGGCCCCGCGAAGAGGGAAGTGACCCATGCGCCACGCCGGCGGTTATCGCAAGCTCGGGCGGACAACGCCCCACCGTCAGTCGATGTTTGCCAATATGGCGGCATCCCTGATCAAGCATGAGCAGATCAAGACCACCCTGCCCAAGGCCAAGGAACTGCGCCCGATCGTGGAGAAGCTGGTTACCCTGGGTAAGCGGGGCGATCTCCACGCCCGCCGGTTGGCGATCTCCAAGGTCCGCGACAAGGCCATGGTCTCCAAACTGTTCGAGGTGCTGGGTCCGCGCTACCAAGAGCGTGAGGGCGGCTATATCCGCATCCTCAAGGCAGGGTTCCGCCGGGGCGATGCCGCTCCCATGGCAGTGATCGAGTTTGTCGACCGGGATGTCCACGCCAAGGGGCAGGACTCCGGCCCGGTGGAGACTGCCGAAGACACTGAAGAGTAGGCCGACGCCTGGTCTGGTCCGGCGATCCGGGTCATCCAGATCGCTGGTGCGCGGCTCTCCCTTGATCGCCCTGCGGCGCAGGTCTGAGACGGTCCCTCATCGGGGCCGTTTTTTCCTTTCAGGGCTGGCCGTTGTATAGTCCTGTCATGTTCCCGTTCTCATCGTTTTGGAGACCGGCCCATGATCCGGCCTGCCACTCATGCTGATCGCGACGCCGTCCTCGACATCTTTCAGACCGTGATCCGGGACGGCGACACCTTTGCTTTTGATCCGGACCTTCCCCGGTGGGAATGCGAGCGGGTCTGGTTTGCCGATGGAGCTGAGGTGTATGTGGCCGAATCCGGCGGCTCCGTTTACGGCTCCTTTTTCATCAAGCCCAATCAGCCCGGACTGGGCAACCATGTGGCCAATGGGGGTTTCATGGTGGACCCGAGGGCCCGGGGCCATGGTCTTGGCCGGGAAATGGGCATGTTCGCCATCGATGAGGCGGCTCGGCTTGGCTATGAGGCGATGCAATTCAATTTCGTCGTCTCGACGAATCAGGGTGCGGTTCAACTCTGGCTGGACCTGGGTTTCCGGGAGGTGGGCCGGATCCCCAACGCCTTTCGCCACCGGCATCACGGCCGGGTCGATGTGCTGATCATGTACCGTGAACTGGGGCCGCCACGGTCGGGCCGCCCGCCGCGCGGTCCCTGGCGGTAACACAAAAGTCGAGCCGTCGACCGGCACAGGAAGAACTCTGGCGGGGGCGGGGCCTCATGAAACCCCTCTGTGTTCACCGGCACTTCATTGTGATGGGCCTGGAAAAAGCCCACATGATCCGATGAGACATGGACTGGCACGGAATGCGCCCCACGTCCCGCCAAGGTCTTTGGGGGATGGTTCGGGTGGCAAATGGGAGTCTGGCATGACCGATAGGGCGCGCGGAATGAGGATCCTTCAGGCTGGGGCCGTGGCCTTTGGCCTCGTTGCCATGGCAGCGGCATGGTTGCCGGGGCAGGCTCTGGCCCAGAGCGGGGAGATGCGCCGGGTGGTGCCCGACAGCCGCCAGCAGGTTCAACTCAGCTTCGCGCCGGTGGTCAAGGCCGCGGCGCCGGCGGTGGTGAATGTCTATGCCGCCCGCCGGGTGCGCACCCGGGGCGCCATGGGCATGGACGACTTTTTCCGTCAGTTTTTCGGCGGCGGCCGGTCCTTCATGCCCGAGGAGCGGGTGGAAAACTCCCTGGGCTCCGGGGTGATCGTGCGGGCCGACGGCATCGTGGTCACCAACAATCATGTGATCAAAGGCGGTGAGGAGTTCACCATCGTGCTCCAGGACCGCCGGGAGTTCGACGCGGAGGTTCTGCTTACGGACGAGCGCACCGATCTCGCGGTGCTGAAGATCGACACGGACGGGGAAGCTCTGCCTGCGGTGGAATTCCGCAATTCCGACGACATTGACGTGGGCGATCTGGTGCTGGCCATCGGCAATCCCTTCGGTGTGGGCCAGACCGTCACCAGCGGGATCATATCCGCCCTTGCGCGCACCCAGATCGGCATCACCGACTACGGGTTCTTCATTCAGACTGATGCTGCGATCAACCCGGGCAATTCAGGTGGTGCGCTTGTGTCCGGCGACGGACGGCTGATCGGCATCAACACGGCGATCTTCTCCCGCTCCGGTGGCTCAAACGGGATCGGGTTTGCCATTCCATCCAACATGGTGCGCCTCGTAGTTGACTCCGCCGTGGCCGGGGAGCGTCTGGTGCGGCCCTGGCTCGGAGCCAGCTATCAGCCTGTCAGCAGTGAGATTGCGGAATCCCTGGGTCGGGATCGGCCCGGCGGCGCTCTGATTACGGAGCTTTATCCGGATGGTCCGGCGGAGCAGGCGGGCCTGCGCGCCGGCGATGTCATCGTCTCTATCGAAGGCTTCGACGTGGTGGATCCCGGCGGTCTGCGTTACCGGGTCGCCACCCGGCGGCCGGGGGAAGACACCGCGATCAGCTATTGGCGCAAGGGCCGGCTGCGCACCGCGAAAATCCGTGTCCAGCCCCTTCCCGGATCCTCCGATCCCGAACCCAAGGTGATCACCGCCAGTTCGCCTTTGTCTGGGGCCACTGTTGTGACCCTGTCGCCGGCCTTCAACGAGGAGCACGGGCTTGATCCCATGCAGCAGGGGGTTGTCGTGGTCGGGACGGCCCGGGGCAGTTTTGCGCGCCAGAGCCGGTTCCGCTCCGGCGACATCATTCTGTCCGTGGACGGCGCAAGGGTCACCTCCGTGAAGGAACTGGAGCGGGCCATCCGCCGCAACGATCTGGAATGGGCCATCGAAATCAAGCGCGGTGAGCGGACCGGCGTGATCCGTTACACCCGCTAGGCATCGCGGCAGGGGCCGGACCCATGGCTGATCTGTTCCAGGCCGCCGGCCTCGAAGCAAGTGCTCCCCGGCCTCTGGCGGATCGGCTGCGCCCGGCCCGTCTCGCAGATGTGGTGGGCCAGGATCATCTTCTGGCCCCCGGCGCACCGCTTGCCCGCATGGCGGAGGCCGGACGGCTCACATCCCTCATCCTGTGGGGACCGCCCGGCACTGGCAAGACCACCATCGCCCGGCTTCTGGCGGCAGGGTCCGGCGTCCATTTCGAACAGATTTCCGCGATTTTCTCAGGCGTGGCCGACCTGCGGAAGGTTTTTGACGGCGCCAAGGTGCGGCGTGCCACGGGCCAGGGCACATTGTTGTTCGTGGACGAGATCCACCGGTTCAACCGCGCCCAGCAGGATGGGTTTCTGCCCCACATGGAAGACGGCACCATTGTGCTGATTGGGGCGACCACGGAAAATCCGTCCTTTGAGCTTAATCCGGCGGTGCTGTCCCGGGCCCAGGTCCATGTGCTCAAGCGCCTTGATGAGCAGGCCATGGAGGCGCTTCTGGTCAGGGCGGAGGGCGAGGTGGACCGCCGTCTGCCTCTCGATGACGAGGCCCGGGAGACCCTGCGGATGATGGCCGACGGGGATGGGCGCTATCTGCTCAATCTGGCGGAAGAACTCTTTGCCCTTGATCCGGCATGCGTCCTCGACCGCGAGACCCTGATCGAGACCATTCAGCGCCGGGCGCCCCTCTACGACAAGGGCCAGGAGGCCCATTACAATCTGATCAGTGCTCTGCATAAGACCGTGCGGGGCTCGGACTGTGATGCGGCGCTTTACTATCTGGCCCGGATGCTGGACGGTGGGGAGGACCCGCTCTACATCGCCCGGCGGATGATCCGTATGGCGAGCGAGGATATCGGCCTCGCCGATCCCCAGGCCCTGTCCATCGCCCTGGCCGCCCGTGATACATACGAGGTTCTGGGCTCACCGGAGGGGGAATTGGCGCTTGCCCAATGCATCGTGTATCTGGCGACCGCGCCCAAATCCAACGCAGTCTACACGGCCCACAAGGCGGCCATGAAGGCAGCCAAAGAGACCGGATCCCTCATGCCGCCGGCCCATATTCTCAATGCACCGACGAAACTCATGAAGGGCATGGGTTACGGGTCCGGCTATGTCTATGATCATGACACGGACTCTGGCTTTTCCGGTCAGAACTATTTCCCGGCTGAGATGGCGCGGCGGCGTTTCTATGAACCGACTGAGCGGGGTTTCGAGCGGGAAGTGGCCAAGCGGCTGGCCTATTGGGACCGGCTGAGGGGCGATGCCGGGCAGGAGGACGGGTGATGTCTTCTGCCGGTTTGATCGCGGCGGTCGCCGCGGGTGGGGCAATTGGTGCGGTTCTGCGCTTCCTGGTCACCACCGCTGCCCTGTCCGTCATGGGCCCGCGCTTTCCATGGGGGACACTGACGGTGAACATCCTGGGGTCCTTTGCCATAGGGCTCGCGGCGGCGTTCTTTGCCCGCCATTTGGGGGATCCGGCGGGCTGGCGTGCGTTTGTGATGACCGGCATCCTCGGCGGCTTCACCACCTTTTCCGCCTTTTCCCTGGATGTGCTGGTGTTGGCAGAACGCCAGCATTGGGTCCCGGCGATTGCCTATCTGGGCGCTTCAGTGGTTTTGTCGATTCTGGCCCTGGTGCTTGGGCTCCTGGCCATGCGCGCGGTCCTGTCCGGGAGCATCACGGCATGAGCGGTGTACAGACCATCCAAGTGACCACCGGTGATGACGGCCTGCGCCTGGACCGATGGTTCAAGCAGCATTTCCCGGCCCTCACCCATGGGCGGCTGGAAAAACTTCTGCGCACGGGCCAGGTGCGGGTGGATGGGGGCCGGGTGAAGGCCAATCACCGGCTTGGCGCGGGGCAAACCGTCCGGGTCCCGCCCTTGGGCACCCAAAGCGTACCGCCAGCCGAGGCGGCGAAACCCGCGCCCAGGGTCAGCGAAACGGACCGCAAATTTCTGGAGAGCCTCATTCTGCATAAGGACGAGGATGTCCTGGTGCTGAACAAGCCCTTCGGCCTCGCGGTTCAGGGGGGCACCAAAACCCTGCGCCATCTGGACGGCATGCTGGACGGGCTGCGCGTGGACGGGAGTGAGCGGCCCCGGCTGGTGCACCGGCTCGACCGGGACACCAGCGGTGTCATGGTGCTGGCCCGCCACCGTGCGGCGGCCCGGGCCCTTGCGGCGGCCTTCAAGGCCCGGGGAACAGTGAAAGTCTATTGGGGGCTTGTCCACGGCGTGCCCAAGCCCCTGGATGGAGAGATCAAGCTCGCCCTGCGCAAGGCGAGCGGGGAGGCGGGCAATGAGCGTATGGCTCCGGCCCGGGACCAGGACAAGGACGCCAAACGGGCGGTGACCCGCTTTCGCACCGTGTTCCAGGCCGGCCAGAAAGCCGCCTGGCTTGCGCTGATGCCGGTGACGGGGCGCACCCATCAGATCAGGGTGCATTGCGAGGCCATGGGTACGCCTCTGGTGGGGGACACCAAATACGGTCTGGGACAGGACGAAGCACCCTTGAGCGGTGTGGCGGGCGGGCTTCACCTGCACGCCCATTTTCTGGCCATTACCCATCCCTCCGGCGGACAGTTGCGGGTGTCCGCACCCTTGCCCGCCCACATGAAAGAGACCTGGGATCTGTTCGGCATGGAGCAGGCCATGTGGAACGACCATTGGCGGCAACACTGGCTTCCCGCCCTGGAGGCAGGCACCCTCTAGCGCCAAAGGAGTGCCACGGAAGATCAGCCCGTGAAAAATTGGCGGCAGGACCAAGCGTGGCCGTTTCCTTGCGTGTATAGTGGGCGCAGTTCCAAGTTCCGTGCGGGTATCCCGTTCATCCGGTGAGGCCCGTCAATCCGGTGGGGTATGGATGTCTTCCGATCCGCTTTATCTCGTAGTCTTCGATTATGACGGCACCCTTGTGGACAGCCATCCGGGCTTTCACCAAGCTTTTGCCGCTGCTTTCGTGGCCATCGGCGTGCGTCCGCCGGAAATGGACGCGACCCGTTCCATTGTCGGCCTGCCCCTCAGGGAGGCGCTGACCGAGTTCGTGCCGGATGCCACCCAGGCCATGCTGTCGGAGTTTTCCCAAGCCATGCGCCGGGCCCGGAAATTCATGCGCAATGAGGACAAGGCACCGGACACCCTCATCCCCGGCACCCGCACCGTGATCGAGACTCTGGAGGAGGCGGGCGTGCTCATGGCCATTGCCACCAACAAGTCCCGCAAAGGGCTCGATCACAGCCTGGAGTATCACGGCATCGCGAAATATTTCGTGGCCACACGGACGGCTGACGACGGTCATGCCAAGCCCCATCCCCAGATGCTCAATGATCTGATCAGTTTCTCCGGTGCCCGCAGCCGCCATGCGGTGGTGGTGGGCGATACATCCGTGGACATGGAAATGGCCGCCAATGCCAGCGTGCCCGCCGTGGGTGTCACCTGGGGCTATCACGATGCAGAGGTTCTGCGCGAGGCCGGTGCCGCCCAGGTGATCGACCGGTATGCGGAACTGGGACCGGCCCTGGAGAAAATCTGGATGGTGGAGCCGCCGAAGGCCGCAGCCGGATAGGTCCGCCATCCTCAAAAAAAGGCGCATCAGGGCGCATCAAGGCGCAGCGCACCGGACGGCAAAGGCCGGGTAGCGCCGCTCATCGGGCAGAACCATGAAAAAATTCTACACTCAGGTTGCGGTTCAGGAGCATCCCTCCGGCTTTGCCATTGAACTGGACGGCAAGAGCGTGCGCACCCCCAAGGGGCTGCCCGTCGCCGTGCCGGTGCGGTCCCTGGCGGATGTTCTGGCGGCGGAATGGGAGGCTCAGGACGAAAAGATCAAGCCTCTTTCCATGCCCCTTACTCGGATCGTCAATACGGTGATTGATGGGGTGCAGGACGATCCGGCGCCCGTGGTGCGGGCGATTGTGGATATCGCCGGATCGGATCTGCTGTGTTACCGGGCTGATGAACCGGAGGAACTGGTCCAGCGCCAGCACGAGGCCTGGCAGCCCCTGCTGGATTGGGCCCGGGAGCGCCACGGCCTGTCGCTCGCGGTGACGGAAGGGGTGATGCATGTGGATCAGCCCGATGAAGCCCTCACCAGGGTGGGGGCCGTGCTGAGCGACCTGGATCCCTATTCCCTGGCTGCGGCCCATATGATGGCCACCTTGACCGGGTCCGCCGTCATCACCCTGGCCATGCTGGACGGTACTCTGGATGAGGATGATGCCTGGCGTGCGGCGTGTGTTGACGAGACCTGGCAGACGGAACAATGGGGCGCGGACGAAGAAGCCGAAGCCCGGCTCAAACGGCGCCGTGCGGAACTGGCCCACGCCATGCGTCTGGCAAAAGTCATGGGTGCTGAAGTTGTGGGTGCTGAGCAATAAGGACTGACTGGCGCGGGCCTTATACCAATCGCATTTGATCAGAACCTATGGGCCCATTTTCGTAGGCCGATAG
>CAZLPU010000134.1:0-7676 GCA_964561475.1 uncultured Alphaproteobacteria bacterium | reverse complement strand
GCGGAGGCGCCTCGCGCCGTGAGCGAAAAAACGAGAGCGGCGGCCACCCTGTTTAGAGGTGATCGTGATTTTGCGCCCGCCGCTCTGATAGGGGGATGGCTTTCATTGTCCACCTCGATCCGGAAAGGGCCATCGTCGCCTTTTGCCGTGAGGACCGGAGGACAGGGTCGGGATTTGACGAGAGCGGCCCCCAAATGCTCAAACAACCAAATCCTCAATTGGAACGCGATGCTCAGCCAGGGCATCAATCTTTGCCTCGCCGGGACTGAAAACGTGATGGAGCCTTGGACCGTAGCCGCCTTTTACCAGTTTGCCCCCGTTGCCGACCCGGCAGCGGTGCGCGATCGCCTGCAGCAGGTCTGCGAGGGCGCGGGAACCATGGGGACCATTCTGGTGGCCCCTGAAGGGGTCAACGGCACCATTGCGGGCTCCCGGGAGGGGATCGACAGGGTCCTGGGCCATTTGCGGACCCTGCCTGGATGCGCGGGCCTTGAGCACAAGGAATCCATCGCGGCGAAAGCGCCCTTCTACCGCATGAAAGTGCGGCTCAAGCGGGAAATCGTGACCATGGGCGTGCCCGGCGTGGATCCGAACCGGGCCGTCGGCACCTATGTGGCGCCGGAGGACTGGAACAGCCTGATCGCCGCGCCGGATGTGGTGGTGATCGATACACGCAACAATTACGAAGTGGCGATCGGCACCTTCGACGGGGCCATTGATCCCCACACCACCAGCTTCCGGGCTTTTCCCGACTGGTTCCGCGCTTTCCAGGAAACGAACAAGGCGCCCCGGATTGCCATGTTCTGCACCGGCGGGATCCGCTGTGAAAAGGCCACGGCCTTCCTCAAGTCTGAAGGGGTGGAGGACGTGTTTCACCTCAAGGGCGGCATTCTCAAATATCTGGAGACGGTGCCCGAGGAGGAGAGCTTGTGGCGGGGGCAATGTTTCGTCTTCGATGAGCGGGTCAGCGTGGGCCACGGCCTGACGCCCGGTCCCTATGACCTGTGCCGGGCCTGCCGGATGCCCGTGAGTGCGCAAGACAAGGCCTCGCCCTTCTATGTGAAGGGTGTTTCCTGCCCCTACTGCCACGAGGGCCGCAGCGAGGATCAGAAGGAACGCTACCGGGAGCGTCAGCGCCAGGTGGAACACGCCAAGACCCGGGGCGCGATCCATATCGGCTCCGTGCCCCATGAGGGCGCGCAGTCCTCTTCAGGACCCGGTTCAAGACTTGGCCGGGAAGGGCCGTCGGACCCGTGAGCGCGCCGATCCTTTATTCCTTCCGCCGTTGTCCCTATGCCATGCGCGCCCGCATGGCCCTGATCATCAGTGGGCAGACCTGTGCGCTCCGGGAGGTGGCTCTCAAGGCCAAGCCCGATGCCATGCTGGAGGCCTCTCCAAAGGGAACGGTGCCTGTGCTTGTGCTCCGGGATGTCACGGTGCTGGAAGAAAGCTTGGACATCATGCATTGGGCTCTCTCCCGCAATGATCCCGAAGACTGGCTCGGACCGGATCCGGCGCACCGGGACCGTCTGATCGCGGATAATGACGGTGTCTTCAAGCACCATCTCGACCGCTACAAATATCCCAACCGTTACGACAACGTGGATCCCATGGAGCACAGGGCAGGGGGCCTTGCGGTGCTTGAAGCTCTGAACCGGCTGCTGGAGCAACGCCCGTTCTTGTTGGCGGACCGGCGCAGCCTTGCGGATGTGGCCCTCTTTCCCTTCATCCGGCAATTCGCCAACACCGACCGGGACTGGTTTGACGCTCTGCCTTTGGCACCGCTGCAAACATGGCTCTCGCGGTGCCTGGAGAGTGAATTGTTTGCACAGGCGATGAAAAAGGTCTCTCCTTGGACGCCAGGGGATGAAGAACCGCTGCTCGGCTGATGGTCCGGTTTCCGCCGGAGCAGTCCTGAACCGTCAGTCATGCCTCTCAATAACGGCAAAACCAAAAAGGGATCAAAGGGATGGAATACACCAATCTGGGCACCACCGGCGTCTCGGTTTCCCGCATTTGCCTTGGCGCCATGACCTATGGCACCAGCGCCTGGCGGGAATGGGTGCTGAACGAAGCGGAGTCCCGGCCCTTTTATGAGCGGGCCCTGGAGGCGGGCATCAACTTTTTCGACACGGCGGACGTCTACTCGAACGGGGTCAGCGAAGAGGTTCTTGGCCGGGCCATGAAGACCCTGGTCGCCGACCGGGAAGACGTGGTCATTGCCACCAAATGCTTCATGGGCACCGAGCGGATGAAGCGCAATCGCTGGGGCCTGTCCCGCAAACATATTTTCGATGCCTGCGACCGGTCCCTCAAACGTCTGGGTATGGACTACATTGATCTCTACCAGATCCACCGGTTCGATTACAACACGCCCATGGAAGAGACCATGGAGGCCCTGAACGATCTGGTCCGTATGGGGAAGGTGCGCTATATCGGGGCGTCTTCCATGTACACATGGCAGTTCGCGAAGTTTCAGTTCCTGGCGCAACAGCATGGCTGGGCCAAATTCATCACCATGCAGAACCACTACAATCTGGTCTACCGGGAAGAGGAACGGGAGATGAATCCCTTCTGCCTGGACCAGGGTGTGGGCCTGATCCCCTGGAGCCCCCTGGCACGCGGGTTTCTGGCGGGCAACAGGGACCGGATCGAGGGCACGAAGACATTACGGGCACAGACGGATGAATTCGCCGACGCGCTCTACACCCAGGACAGCGACTATGACGTGGTGGAGCGCAATGCCGAAGTGGCCGCCCGCCTTGGGGTGAAACCGGCCCAGACCGCACTCGCCTGGCTCTTGACCAAACCCGCCATCACCGCCCCGATCATTGGCGCCTCCAAAATGCAGCACCTGGAAGACGCCATCGCTGCCGTCACCGTCACCCTCTCCGAAGACGACATCAAAGCCCTCGAAGCCCCCTACCAACCCCACCCGGTCCTCGGACACTGGTAAGGACCGGGCCTGTTCACGCAATCAGATGGGACAGGCCACATCCAGGACTGAAAGCCCCAGAGTGAGGAAGTAGGCGAGGGGAAGGCAGTGGCCACGACAATCAGCCAACGGAGATTGGTACCAGGCTCTCCGCATCCGGGCCTTGTCCGCAGCCCGATGGTTAAGTCGGTGTGTCCGGATCGTTCATGACCGGAAGCAAACCCAATACATGCCGTGGTCCGTGACACCCTGAAAATCCAGGGGCCGGTCGGGTTTCATTTCGAACCCGGCTGTGGGACGGGACTTCCCGCTCATGCCTGAGCCGAGACTCCCACCGATTGCCCTTCAGCGATCAGTCCCCTTGTGAATGCACGTCTCAAACCGTCCTTGTGGGGCTTGAGACGTGCGCCGCGGAGGGGTCAGTTCTGGATGATGGTCGCCTGGTTGAGGGAACCGGTCTGATTGAGTCCGATGACGTTGCCGCTGCTCAACTGAACGCCGGTGAAGCGGTTATCGCTGCCGTTCTGGGATGCAATCACCACATTGTCGCTGCCAAGCTGACCAATCCTGGCATGGTTTCCGTCACCGCCGAACTGGTCCAGATCCACCATATTGTTGGTGCCCGCACCAAACTCAAATCCGCCATCGACCCAGGCAATGCCCTGACCGACCTCAGCACGGTTGCGGTCGCCGGTTTGATCGATGGTCATGGTGCTTCCAGCCTGACCGGTCTGAATGCCGGTCGCTTGGTTTCTGGAGCCGGTCTGGTTCAGGGTGATGGCGTCACTCAGGCCGAATTCCTGGGTCAGGTCCGCCTGATTGCGGTCACCGCCGCCCTGGTTCACCGTGATCTCGGAGAAGCCTTGCAGGTCTTGAACGGCATCAATTTGGCCCCTGTTCCCGGTCTGGGTCAGGGTCATGGTATTGCCACCACCCACGGTCTGCTCGGCCGTCACGGAGTTCCCTCTGGTCGGATCGAGATCGGTGCCCTGCTTGACTGTGATTGTGCTGCCAATTTCAGTGGACTGACTTGTGGTCGCGCTGTTGCGGCCGAACTGTTCGATCGCGGTCGTCGAGAAGCTTGAGAAGGTCTGGGTGGCGGCAGCTTCATTCCCGCTGAATCGTGTAGCGCCGGTGGTCTGATTTACGGTGATCGTGTTTTGGGCACCCAGAAGACCCTGATCAGCGCGGGCATCATTGCCGTCACCAATCTGCGTAATCGTCACATCACTACCGCTTTGCAGGCCCTGATCGCCGCGAGCACGGTTATTGTCACCTGTCTGATTGATGGTGTAGGTGCTGTTTGTGTTGGGGACGAAGCCGCTCAGCGCGCCATTGACACCAGCTTCATTGCCGTTTCCCAACTGATCGATGTCGATCAGATTGTTCGATCCGGCCTGGGTGTTGTTGAAGCGACGGAACAGATCTTCCAGACCCGCGCGGTATCCGGCCTCATTGTTATTGCCGGTCTGATCCACCTCAAGTGTATTTCCGGTGCCGACCTGATTACCCTCAGCGCGGTTGAGATCGCCGGTCTGAGTGACAATTGCAGAATGATTATTGCCATCCTGAAAGACCGTCGCCGTGTTCGTGTCGGCAAAAGCGGTGGAGGAGAACGCTGTCAGCGCAGCACCAGCAAGCAGGATTTTTCGGAAGGTCATATGAAGCATCCCCATGGAACATAATTGTTGTGAGCCCAAGAAAGGCATTCCCGTCCATGAATTGCTATTTCCGTGATCCCCTCGCCACATCCTCCAAATGGACGAAATGTAATGAAAATTCCCGGTTCGGTGCAGAAATGACACGCTTCAGACAGGGGCAGAGCAGTCCACGGCTTCAAAGACAATTCCGCGAATCCCTCGCGGTCGTAGCCCTTCAGGGCCCTTTCAGGGGTGAGGGTTCGCGAATGGGGGCGGATTGGTGCCTTGAGAAAGCGCGTAAAATCAAATCTCTCAACAGTCTTGGAAGCCTTGGTGCATAAAAGAGACGAGCAGAGTGCCCCGCCGCCAAGACAGAACCTGCGCCCGTCCGGACTGCGCTCAAATGCGGGGTTTGACCAGGGAGCCCAGCCGCCCGTTCAATTCGAAGGTTTCGACTTTCGCGCCAAGATGCTTCAGGCCGCCCGCCACAATCTTGGTGGTCACCGGATTTGGCGCATGCAGGATTGAGACTTTGAAATCCTTGATAAAGTCCCGGTAGCATTGCATGAACTCAACGAAATAAAGATCATCGAGTTCATTATTGGTGCCATTGGCCCCGGAGCCATCCCACAGCAGCTTCCGGTAGCCCTTTTTCATCGCCAGAAAAAGCGCCCGCTCGAAAATGTCGATCCGGTCGGCGTAGGTCTGATGGCCCGCAGTCTCGATGTAGACGGTCTCATCCATCGGAGCGTCGTATACGTCATAAAATCCCGGTTGTCTGTCTGCGGGGTCCCGGAATTTGAGGGCCCGTTCCATATGAAGATGTTTCTCAAGGATGCGTTCGAATGGCATGAGGACGACTGGCCCTCTGCGCTGGTAGACCTCAATAGGGGCTTCGATCTTTTCCATGAAAGCGAGGGCCGCAAGAGTCTCGGGAAAGACCTCCCCCAGGATGACCGTGGACCGGTGATGCGCCTTTGCCTTATGGCGGGCCACGAGTTCTGCGAAATACAGATCATCCAGCCCGTCAGAGGTTTCCACAATTCCAGAAAAGTCGCACAATGCGTGCCGAATGTCATAGTGCTCCAGGACGAACAACTTCTCGTCGAGCATCGCCACGCGTTCTTCAAAGCTTGTATTGCCGTAAAGGCTGACGGACACCACCGATTGCCGTTCGTCGACTTTAATTTTATAAGGCAACCTAGACTCCAGGGAGCTTGAGAAATATAGAACCAAAATCTGAGACTATTTCCGCTGTCTCGCAAATACAAATTGGCGGATGTCGCTCATTTTTTCTTCACCTGTGGCCCTGCGCAACCTTATGCCTAAAATTTGAGCGTCAATTTATAAATCTTTGGGTTTATGTATTCAGAAACGTCACAGCCGCGCGGCCCTGTCAGCGACGACCTGCCGTGAGGCGATCAACTGCCGCCTGCGCCTGGGTGAGCGCCTTGCCGATGCGATCCCGGAGACCCTGGAGATCCACACCCTCTGTGCCTTTCTTTCCTTCCATGTACCGGGCATAGACCCCGTGGATGATGGCGGCGGTCTTCCAATGGTTGAAGCCCGTATAGAAATCAAGCTGAGATAAGTCCCGTCCGGTCCGTGCGCCATAACGCCGGGCAAGCTCTGTACGGGATGGAAATCCGGGAACGGCTGTCGGAGCCTCCGGTGAGAAGGGCTCATCGTCGCCGGGATCGGGCCACTGGTTGAGGGCGTAGGCCAGGTCGGCCAGGGGATCGCCCAGGGTGGAGATTTCCCAATCCACCACAGCCGCAACCGTGCAATCGGATCCGACAAGACAGTTGTGCAGGCCATAATCGCCATGGACCACCCGGGCGAGGCCCTGATCCGGAACATTGGCCTCGAAAAAATCCTTCAAGGCGTGGGCCCGTGGGTCATCGAGTTGCGCCGGTTCAACGGATGCGGTCCAGGACCGGTACCAGGTGCGCACCTGGCGGCCGATATAGTTGTCCTTCTTGCCCAGGTCCCCAAGGCCGAGGGCATCCGGATCAAGGGCGTGCAGATCCGCCAGCACATCGAAAAAGGAGTGAGCAAGGCGCGGGCGCACATCCTCGGGCACCAATTGTTCCGTATCCGCCGATGAATAAAGAGGGCGGCCACGGATGAACCCCATCACGTAGAAATGGGCCCCGGTGACGCTCGGATCCTCGCAAAAGGCGATCGCCCGCGCGACCGGCACCGAAGTCGGGGACAGGGCGCTGATCAGAGCCCATTCCCGGCTCATGTCGTGGGCCTTCGGGAGCAGTTCCCCCAGGGGCGGCCGGCGGATCACCGCTTCCGTACCCGTCATATCCTCGATCAGATAGGTGAGGTTCGAGTGTCCCCCTTCCAGACGGGTCCAGTGGAATGGCGGCTTCAAGGCCGTGGTGTGTTCGCTCATCCAGGCTTCGACAGCCTGGACATCATAGCCGGGGATGCTGGAGCCGGTCTTGGCAGAGGTCATGGCATTTCCGTTTCTTATGGTCTGAGGTCTCTTTTGGAGCGTCAAACGACCGACCTGGAGCACGCCCGGACATCACCGGATCTGTGAGCGTGCTCCAGACGCCTGCGCTCAAACGCTTCCCGGACGGACAACCGCATGCGCCTTTCCGGAAAGCGGTATCTAGTCCTCGCCCCGCAACAGGGCCTGGTAGCTGGCCACCAGGGAGGCGTAGGGCGGAACGAATGTGAACATGGGCCGCCCGTCCTCCAGAATGATGGTCTGGCGGACATCGAAGTGCAGATGAATTGTGGTCAGCGTACCGCCGAAATCATCAGAAACGAGACCGATCCTGTCCCCCCGGCGCACACTCTGGCCCTGGGTCACCGCCAGGTCATCCATGTCCAGATGAAGGTAGCGGTAGGCCGTACCGCTTTCCCCAAGGAGGCTGACGGAGAAACTGCCGATCCCCGTGATCTGTCCGTCCTCCGCCGCAAGCGCCCAGTGGACTTCGTCCTGGCAGGTGGCAGGGCGCAGATCCTGACCCTGATGACCGCCGCCGGGCGGGCACAGCAGGACATCCCGGCTGCGGGTTTCGCAGAAATTATCCCGCCACGGATAAGTGTAGTTCCGGGGGTCGCATTGACCGGCCCCCGCC
>CAZLPU010000133.1:0-7841 GCA_964561475.1 uncultured Alphaproteobacteria bacterium | reverse complement strand
AAGTTTGAATCACTGTTCGCACAAAAAGGGAATCCTATTTGTCCACGGGCCTTAGGCGTGAAGCTGCAGGCGCACTTCGTTGCTCCGGAACCGGGTGCAGGACAGCGGTGTCCAGCGGTCGGCCCTCAGGCGCACGTTATCGGAAGGTCATCCAGGGAATGCGGGGTAGAGCATCCTCATGACTCAGAATGTCTGGCAGATGCTCGCAGTGAAGGGCTCAGCTGAAAAGCTTGAAGGGGCCGCCTTTTTCAAGGGCCCGCTGATAGGCCGGGCGGGTACGGATGCGGTCCAGGAACCCGCGCAACCGGGGGGTTTGGGTGCCGATGGCGCCCCAGGTATCGGCGGCTTCCAGGGGAAAGCTCATTTGAATGTCGGCGGCGGTAAATTCCGGACCCGCGAACCAGTCCGCATGGGCCAGTTGATCTTCCATGTAGCCGATATGGAGGGAGATCTGGGGCTGTATGAAGCTCTTCATTACCTGCTGGGTAATGGCGCGTTTGATCTGGTTCACCACGATGGGCGCCTTGGCCTTTTCCACCTGATTGAACACGAGGCCCATGAGCAGGGGCGGCATGGCGGACCCTTCCGCGTAATGCATCCACTTGAGGTAGCGTAAGGCTTCGTCAGTACCCGGCGCCGGCTTCAGACGCCCCGCCCCGTAAGTATCGATCAAATATTCGATGATCGCGCCTGACTCGGGCAGGGTCACGGAGCCGTCGGTGATGACCGGGGATTTGCCGAGGGGATGCACGGCCTTCAATGCTGCGGGCGCAAGCTGTGTTTCAGGATCACGGTGATACTTGGTGATCTCGTAGTCCAAGGCCAGTTCTTCGAGCAGCCAGAGAATCCGTTGGGACCGGGAATTGTTAAGATGGTGAACCGTGATCAATGCCCTGCCTCCCGCTGTCAAAGGTGAACCTGTTCGCCCCTTTGGAACTAGCGTGGGGGTCCGGAGGATCAAGAACGCGGGAGGAGGCTGCGTCCATCAGGGCATGTTGCGGTCCTCGGGATCGTCCGGGTCGCCACCGGCATTGGGCGGGGTTTCGCCCGCCTGGGCGGCCGCAATCATGGCACGCAGATCCGCCCGGCGTTCCTGGACTTCCGGCGTCTCCCGCAGCCCCGCATGCATGACCAGGGACCGGTTCGCCAGAGCCGCCGCCCGCTCGGTGTCGCCCATCTCGGCGTACAGCATGCCAAGATGGCGGGCATAAAGAGCAATACCCTCCCGGTGCCCCATGCTTTCGAAGAGCACCACCGCCCGGCTCAACAGACGTTCCGCAATCTGGGCGTTGCCCCGCTGAAGATAAAGAATGCCCAGCACGCCATAATGACAGGCCACGGATTCTTCCGTGGGCCGGTTCTGGAGGTAGGGGATCATATCCTCAATGATCCGTGCCGCGTCCAAACGGCCCATCTGTTCCCAACGGCGGCGGGGAAAGCTCTCTTCTTTCTCCTCAAGCACACGCTCAACGGCCCGGGAGCGCAGCCACCCCAGGGCAAGGCTTGCGGCGAGCCCCAGGACCAGCAGGCTGATCAGGAGAAGCGCCGCGGCGGGGTTGGCGGAAAAGAAGTCGAGGATGACCTGGAGGAGCCATGGCAGGTTCACGGAACTCAGGGCATCTTCGACTTCACCGGGCATCCCTTCCGACACCGCAGGCCGGGCCATGGCCCCGCCCGCGGTCACGGCGAAGATCCCGCTCATGGCCCCACTCAAAATCCCCATCTGGGATGTGAAGAGGACGGGGGCGGATTTGGTTTCGGGGGCCATCATCGCGGGGCGCATCATTCGCCGGTGAAGTTGGCCGGGCGCTTCTCGATAAAGGCTTTGACCCCTTCCGCGGAGTCCTTGGTAAGCCCGGCTTCCCGTTGCAACACCCGCTCCACATGGAGCTGCTGCTCGTAGGTGTTTTCCGGGCTCTGCCAATAGGCCTTCCGGATCAGGGAGAGGGTCACGGTGGGGCCGTTGGAAAGATCCGTCGCGAGGGTCATCGCCTCGTCCATCAGGGTTTCATCATCATAGACCCGGCTGATCATGCCCCATTCGAGGGCCTGTTCCGCAGGCAGACGTTCCGCCAGCATGGACAGTTCCATGGCCCGGCGCATGCCCACAAGGCGGGGCAGGATGAAGGTGGAGCCGCCGTCGGGCACAAGGCCGATGCGCCGGAAAGCCTGGAGGAAGTAGGCGTTGCGGGAGGCCAGCACCATGTCCCCCATCAGGGCAAAGCTCATGCCCACGCCGGCGGCAACCCCGTTGACGGCGGTGACGAAAGGCATGGGCAGGTCCCGCAGCTTGAGCAGAAACGGGTGGTAATACTGTTCCAGCACCGCGCCCGCATCCCGTTCGCTTCCCGACCGGTCCACATCCCCATCGGTGAGGTTGGCGCCGGCGCAAAAGCCCCGGCCTTCACCGGTCATCAGCAGGCAGCGGGCGCCGTTTTCCCGTTCACTGACGATACCGATGGCCTCGTCCAGTTCCTTGAGCATCTTGATGGACACGGCATTGAGGGCTTCCGGGTGGGACAGGGTCAGGACGGCGACCTTGTCGTGGAAATCGAGCTTGATGCGTTCAAAGGTCATGGGAGGCTCCGGTTATCGGTCTGCTGAGTTCTAAGGGTGGGGCTGGGTTCCTGGTGACGGGTCCGGCCGGTCTATTGACCGGTGAACCGGGGGTCGCGTTTCTCGATGAAGGCGCTGACACCCTCGCCGAAATCCCTGGTATCGCCCAGGATGCCCTGAACGTCCCGTTCCAGGTCAAGCTGCTGGGAGTAGGTGTTGGTCCAGCTCTGGTCGAGGACGGATTTGACCCGGGCCAGCGCGTTGGGCGCCCCAGCGGCGAGGCGGGCGGCACAGGCATCGACGGTCTCGCCCAGGGCCTCGTCGGGCACGGCCTGCCAGATCAGGCCCCAGATGGCGGCATCCTCAGCGGGCAGACGGTCACCCAGCATGGCCAACCCCCGGGCGCGGGCGTGGCCCAGAAGGCGGGGCAGCATCCAGGTGCAGCCCAGATCGGGGATGAGGCCCAGACGGGGTGCGAACACCTGGACGAAATAGGCGCTTTGGGCCGCAATCACGATATCTGCGGCAAGGGCAACGCCCACACCGCCCCCGGCGGCCACCCCGTTCACCGCCGCGATCACCGGCTTGGGCGCTTCCATCAGGGCACGCATCATCGGATTGTAGTTGTGTTCCATCGACCAGGCCACACCCTGGCCCGGGGTCAGACCCTCCGGAGCGCCGCCTCCGGCTGTCAGGTCCGCACCGGCGCTGAAGCCCTTGCCGCTGCCCGTGAGCACCAGCACCCGGACAGCATCATCGGCCATGGCCGAGGCGAGCGCGGCGCGGGTGTCGGCTATCATCTGGGCATTGAAGGCATTGAGAGCCTGGGGCCGGTTGAAGGTCAGCCGGGCAATACCGTCGGCGACCTCGTAGAGAATGGTGTCGTAGGCCATGAGCGCGTCCTCGTGATCTCTGCCCCGGGGATGGTCCGCCCGTTGTCGGGCGGTCAGGTTTGGGGCCGGCAGGGGTCGGACGTGCTTCTGCGGCACGCAATACTCCCCCTGTCCCTGGACTCCCCCTGTCCCTGGCTGGGTCTCCCACGGTTTTCCGGGGGAGGCCAGCGGGGCAGCATTATGGTACGGGGGCGCTCGGCTTCCAACCCGTTCGATCTGACGCCGGTCAGCCGGTGCGGCGCGTGGTCGGTTATCAAACAGGGTGAGGGGGATCAAATAGGGGAGAAGGGGATCAGGCGGTGCGCATTTGGGCGTGGGGGAGATCGGCGGGTTGGTCGATGGCGTCGGACACGATGCGGTTGCGCCCGGCACGTTTCGCCTCGTAAAGGTGGCGGTCCGCCCGTTCGATCAGGCTCTCAGCCGTATCCCGGGGCATGAGACCGGTCACGCCAAGGGACATGGTCACCTGGCCGATATCCTCGCCGGTGGAGCGTTTCGTCACCTTCTTCTTTTCCAGACTGATGCGGATCTGGTCGGCCCGGTCCCAGGCGGTCTGCGGGGTATGGCCGGGCAGGATCAACGCGAATTCTTCACCGCCGAAACGGGCCGCCAGTTCATTCTCGCCCAGTCCTGTGCTCAGGCACTTGGCGGCCAGCCGCAGGATCTGGTCTCCGGTGAGATGGCCGAAGGTGTCGTTGATCCGTTTGAAATTATCCAGATCGGCCATCACGAGGCACAGGGGCGCCCCGGTTTCGTCGGCCTCGTCCATGGCCATGGGCAGAGCCTGATCAAAGGCCCTGCGGTTGGCGAGCCGGGTGAGGGAGTCGGTGAGGGTTTCCTGCTGGATTTGAG
Source organism: uncultured Alphaproteobacteria bacterium (assembly GCA_964561475.1). Taxonomy (GTDB): domain Bacteria; phylum Pseudomonadota; class Alphaproteobacteria; order JAJFIK01; family JAJFIK01; genus CAYUYV01. The sequence continues at coordinate 3,540 of CAZLPU010000133.1, read as the reverse complement.
ACAGGGCGTGGCGCAGGTCCTCGATCTGCTGGGAGGAGCCGTTCAACTCGCTTTCCAGGGAGCGGGTGCGGGCCTGCATCTGACGGGTGGCGGTGACCAGGGTATCGATGACCGTGGGCACAGGGGGCACCGTGGGCACCGGGGAGGGCGGTGCGGTCTCCTTCAGATGTTCCGAGGCAAGCTGGAGGGTGGTGCCGTAGTCGGTGGAACTGCTGGAGGCGTCCATCACCGATGTGAGCATGCGGGCCAGTTCCGTTTGCATGCGCCCGCCCACTTCGCGGACCGCTTCCTCCAGGCTGTGCTGGCGGGAGAAACGCTCGTGAAGTTTGGCGAGGCGGGCCTCGCTGAGCGGTACCCCGGCCTCAACCAGCTGATCCAGGGCCCTACAGAGATCCGGCTCCCGCCCGGCGCAGTAGCGGAACCAGAGATTGAAATTCTCAGGGGTCGGGCAGATGTCCAGGCTGGTCATCCGGTCCATCGCCTGGCGTGCCAAATGGCGGGAGAACTCAAGATCCTGGAAGTCGTTCACGCGCCCTGTTTCCCATTTTCCGGTGTCCCGCCGCCATCACTCACCAATGGCAGCCACCCATTTGCCCCTCAGTGTCGGCGGGACTGGCTACGATCAGGTTAAGTGCGGGGCACCGGTTGCGTGTATCGGGTTGGTCTTGGTCTTGGTCTTGGGCTTGGGCTTTGGCGGTTGGGTGCGGGGCGTTTTCGGCCGGGACGCGACGTGTGGGCCGGGCGCTCTGGATGCCTGTGAGGCTTTGTGTAAACTCTTGCCGTGAAACAAAGGGGCGCGCGGCACCGTTACCCCTGAGGCACCCTTATTGGGACAAGGCCGTCTTTGCGATCCGGACCTCGAACCCGTGCTTCCTCGGCAGGAAGCCCGCGTGGGATGTCCGGGTTTTGAGTTGTCAGATTTTTGGGGCCATGGTGCGCGCCGGAATGGGTTGAGAGGAGATTTCCAGGATGACCGGAACCGAACCGACAAATGCGATGGGTGATACTGACCAGACCGTCCTGCGCCAGCGCCTGATGGCCATTCTCGAGCGCCAGAAGCAGGCTCATATTGCTGATGGCCCCGTCAGTGCCGAGCGCCGGATCGAGTGGCTCGACAAGGCCATTGGTCTGATGGTCGACCACGAGAAAGAAATCGTTGAGGCCCTGCGCACGGATTTTGGCCACCGCTCCGTGGACCAGAGCCGGATCGCGGATGTGGCGGGCTCCATCGGTCCCCTCAAGCACGCCAAGGCCCACGTCAAGAAGTGGATGAAGCCGGAAAAGCGCAAGACCCAGTTTCCCCTGAACCTGATGGGCGCGAAATCGGAAGTGCAATTCCAGCCCAAGGGCACGGTGGGCGTGATCAGCCCCTGGAACTTCCCCGTCAATCTCACCTTCACGCCGCTTGCGGGGATTTTCGCCGCCGGCAACCGGGTGATGATCAAGCCCTCGGAATTCACGCCGGCCACCTCCGAACTCATGGCTCGGATGTTCGCCTCCGCCTATGACGAGACGGAAGTGGCGGTGGTCACCGGCGGCCCCGCCGTGGGTCAGACCTTCTCCGGCCTGCCTTTCGATCACCTCCTGTTCACCGGTGCCACCTCCATCGCCCGGCATGTGATGCGGGCGGCCTCGGAAAACCTGGTGCCGGTGACCCTGGAATTGGGGGGCAAGTCGCCCGTTCTCATCGGCGAGAGCGCGGATCTCGATGTGGCGGCCACCCGGGTGATGAACGGCAAGCTGCTCAATGCGGGACAGATCTGTCTGGCGCCGGATTATGTCATGGTGCCCCAGGACAAGGTGGACGGATTCGTTGCATCGGTGGAAAAGTCCGTAGCCACCATGTATCCGACCCTCAAGGACAATCCGGACTACACCTCCGTGATCAACGAGCGCCATTTCGACCGTCTTCAGGGCTACATCGATGATGCCAGGGCCAAGGGTGCCCGGGTCGTCGAGGTCAATCCGGCTAATGAGGATTTCTCCCAGCAGGAACACCGCAAGATCCCGCCGACCCTGATCCTGGATCCCACCGAAGACATGCTGGTCATGCAGGAAGAGATTTTCGGCCCGCTGCTGCCGGTCAAGGGTGTGGGCTCCATGGAAGACGCGGTCGGCTACATCAACGACCATGAGCGCCCTCTCGGTCTGTATTATTTTGGTACGGATGAATCGGAAAAGGCCAAGGTTCTGGCCCGCACCACCTCGGGCGGGGTCACCGTCAATGACGTGATCATGCATGTGTCCATGGAAGACCTGCCTTTCGGGGGCGTGGGGCCGAGCGGCATGGGCGCCTATCACGGGGTTGACGGGTTCCGGGAGTTCTCCCACGCCAAGGCCGTTTTCAGCCAGGCGAAGATCGACGTGGGCGCGCTGCTGCGTCCGCCTTACGGAGCGAAAATCCGCAATTACCTGAAGGGCATGATCAAGCGCTGATCCGGCCCTTGATAACCATTACGGTTCTTTCAAGGCGGGTTGTCCCGATACGGATCGGGGCTCCCGCCTTTTCCTTGCCCGATTTGTCACGGTATCGCCCGCACCGGGTCATGGGGTGGCCTCGACCGTCCCTCAGCGTACGGCCCGGGTGGATGGGGATGCATGGACCAGGCCGGAAGACCACACCGCGACCTGCGCGGTCAGGCGGCCTGGGCAGGGATAAAGGATACGTATGGTGATGACATCCCGTGTTGCGCAGTATGACTCTTCCTTTGAAGGGGAAAAGTCTGGCCCCGTCAGTGTTCTTCAATGGAGTGCGGGCATCCTCGCGCTTGCGATGGTGGCCCTGTCCTCCGGCCCCGCGGACGCCCAGGACCGGTATCGTGGGTCCGGATCCGATTGGACCGGCCCCTATGGCCAGCTTTATGTGGGTGCGTCCGTGGACGGCGAGACGGAGTTTTCCGCGGGCGGTGCGACGCTTGAGGTGGATCGGGATGTTTCCACCGTCGGCGGTGGTACCCTGGGTTACAAATTCCCGTTCAGCTCCGCCATGTCTCTGCGCACGGAGCTTGATGCGTCCTACACCAAGGCGAAGGCGGACAATCTTTCCGGTGCGGATGCGGATCTTTATGGCGTCCTCGCGAATGGCTGGATCGATCTGACCAATGACAGCGGCATCACCCCCTATTTCGGTGGCGGGATCGGTGTAGGGATCATCAATTCAGAAACGGTCAACGACAGTGAGACCGGCCTTGGCTATCAGGCGGGCGGCGGATTCCTGGTGGACGTCCCCAACGCCAACGGCGCCTTTGTGGGTGTGAACTACCGATACTTCGGTATTACCCAGGCGGAATTTCAGGGTGTTGACGTGAAGACCGAGGGCCATCGGGTCACCGCCAGCCTTGGCGTACCGTTCTGATCCACTATGGCGCCAATCCGGCGATAACGCCTTGCCATGAGGAGGTGCGGCCTGTTTCCGGAACCAGGAACAGGCCGTTTTCCGTCCAGATTTCAGAGCATGAGGCGTTTAATCCGCATCATGCTCAAGGTCGCGACTGCGGTCCGGCGCCACTGCGCCGCCCTCGCGGAGGCGCCTCGCGCCGT
>CAZLPU010000132.1:0-8082 GCA_964561475.1 uncultured Alphaproteobacteria bacterium | reverse complement strand
GGTGGAGTATGATCCCGTCCGCGCCCAGAGAGTGGTCGCCTATGATGGGGACGTCCCCTATCTGGTGGTCGCCGCCGACAAGGGCACGGCCACCTTCTCGGACATCGCCAACGCCATGTCCGAATCCCAGGGCTTCTGGCTCAGCGATGCCTTCGCTTCCGGCGGGCGCACGGGGTATGACCACAAGAAGATGGGCATCACGGCCCGGGGAGCCTGGGAGGCGGTGAAGCGCCACTTCCGGGAGATGGACATTGATATTCAGTCCACCCCGTTCACCGTTGCCGGTGTGGGGGACATGTCCGGCGATGTCTTCGGCAACGGCATGCTTCTGTCCCGTCAGATCCGCCTTGTGGCGGCCTTCGATCATCGGGACATTTTCATCGACCCCAATCCCGATCCCGCCGCATCCTATGCCGAACGCGAACGCCTGTTCCGCACGCCCGGCGTGACCTGGCAGAATTATGATCGGGCCCTGTTGTCCGAAGGCGGCGGTATTTTTCCCCGCAGCGAGAAATTCATCCGGCTGACGCCGCAGATCCAGGATGCCCTGGACATCCCCCAGGCCCGGGTGACACCGCTTGAACTGATCCGCGCCATTCTGGCCGCACCGGTCGATCTGCTCTGGTTCGGCGGTATCGGGACCTACATCAAGGCATCATCGGAAACCCAGGCCGATGCCGCGGACCGCGCCAATGACGCGGTGCGGATCAATGCAAAGGACCTGCGCGCACGCGTTATCGGCGAGGGGGCCAATCTGGGTCTCACCCAGCGGGGCCGGATCGAGTATGCCCGCAGGGGCGGACGGCTCAACACGGATTCCGTCGACAACTCGGCAGGCGTCGATTCCTCCGACCACGAAGTGAATATCAAGATCGCCTTGAGTGCGGCGGTGAATGCCGGGCGCATGGACATGGACCAGCGCAATGCGTTCCTGGAACTGATGACCGATGAGGTCGCCCGGCTGGTTCTCAAGAACAACTATAACCAGACCTTGACCCTGAGCATCGCCGAAGCGGCCGCATTGGAAGATTTCGACGCCCATGCCCGGCTGATGCGGGAACTGGAACACCAGGGCGCCCTGGACCGGGTGGTGGAATTCCTCCCCGACGATGAAACCATGGCGGAGTTGAAGGAAAATGGTCTCGGCCTGACCCGACCGGAACTCAGTGTGCTGCTCGCCTACTCCAAGATCACCCTCTACAAGGCCCTGGTGGCAAGCGACGTTCCGGAAGACCCCTATCTGGAACGCTACCTTGTTGAGTATTTCCCGCAGCCCATGGGCGAACATGTCCGCGATGCCCTGCTCGGCCATCGTCTGCGCCGGGAGATCATCGCCACCCAGACGGTCAACAGGGTGGTCAATATGGGCGGATCCACCTTCATCAACCGGATCCAGGAAAACATGGGGCTGCCCCAGGATCAGATCGTCCGGGCCACCCTCAGCGCCCAGGAAGTCTTCCGTCTCGGTGACCTGACGGCTCAGATCAATGCCCTCGATCTTCAGGTGCCGGCTGAGGTCCAGATCGCGGCCCACAGGACGGTGGTTGATTTCTTGCGCCGCCAGGTTCTCTGGTTCCTGCGGTACCGACCCGCCGACTTGCGCATCGATGAGGCGATCGGGCGCTACTATGACGCGGTGGCGGAACTCTCCGAAAGTCTGCCGTCCATGCTCATGCCCTTTGAGGCGGAGCAGATGGTCAACGGCGCGGAAGTGGCGCGGGAAGCCGGGCTCGATCCCGCTCTCGCCGGCCGGCTGGCCATGCTGTCGCCCTTGGGTTCGGCCACGGACATTATTGACGTGGCCAATGCCTTCGGCTGGACGCCGAAAGCAACGGGTGCTGCCTATTTCTCGATCGGCGCGGCCCTGGACCTGGATCGGCTGCGCTTCAATGCCAGCACCCTGTCCTCTGATGAGCACTGGGATCGGCTGGCCATAAAGCGGACCGTCGAAGACCTCTTCCGCCAACAGAGGTTCCTTACTCTGACGGCTATCGGTGAGGCGGTTGAAGGGGGCGTGGCGGAGAGCGACGGGGAAGCCGCCTCAGCCTTGTGGCGGGAACGCAACGCCGTGGAAATCTGCCGGGTGCGGACCTTGATTGACGACATGACCTCCGCCGGACCTCTGTCCGCCGGAAAACTGTCCCTGGCGGGCAGCCAGATCCGCGACCTCATCGCCAGTGTATCCGGCAGGCGGGGTGTGGGCACGCCGGGGACGATGCCGGTCTGATGGGGCCAAACCCATCCGGATGGGACCACGTTCTCAGGTGCGCCAGCGCAGGACCACATCCTCATCGACCGGATTGTTGAACGGCTCTCCGGTTTCACGGCTCGCTCGCCACGCCCGCTTCAGGCGGTAGTACCAGTTCACCATGACATCCGCATCGTGGATCAGCATCATCCGCGGAGCGTATTGCAGGCCCTGTCTTTGGAGCGCCATGACACGTTGATCCTGGCGCAGAAAATAGTGTCCGAGATACCGCACAAGGGGAGCAAGGGCGCCAGCCCATGGCATCGTCCAGTAGAACAGCTGGGTGACTTCGCAGCGGTCCTCCGCCACCGGTGTCACGATTGTCACGCCACAAATGACGCCCCGCGGCGAACTGATCAGTTCCGTACGCGTCCCCGGCAGGGTGAAGCTGATTTCCGTCGTGATCTCCCCGCCAAGCAGTTTGTAGAAGAACGAGTTTTTCGAAGGCGCATGGGCGGTCATGACAAAACCCCGGGGCGCAGGTCGGAACCGTTTGGTCTTGTCATGCATGGACGCGCCCGTCCGCCACCACCATGCGCGGTGGACATAGGGTCCGTGGGCAGGATCGATCAGCCCGATGACGGCTTGATCCTGGTCCGTCTCAAATATCTGCTGGATGATGATCCCCGGCGGGCGATCCCCGATGCCGGGCACCTCCGGAATGATCGACAGGTCCGGAAGGGACGGAGAATGGCTCCGGTCCGGCTCGTCGCCCTGGCGGGCGGAAATATAGACCCAGACAAGCCCTTGCCGTTCGACCACCGGAAAGGACCGTGTCCGGATCTTATCGATGTCGACGGCATGGTCCTTCACCAGGGACGGGATCGCACGGCAATGTCCGTCCACACCGAAACGCCAGCCGTGATAACAGCATTCGACCTGGGTCTCTTCCAGGGTTTCCGTATCGACCGTGTCGCCCGGCGCGCAAAGCCGCCCGTGGCTGAGCGGAATACCGCGATGGGGACAGATGTCGCGCAGCGCGAACGCGGTACCGTCGCTGCTGCGTGCCAGCACGATCGGCTCTCCGGCAATCTCCCGGCGCAGAAGGCGGCCCCGCTTGAGGTCGCGCGCCGGACAGGCGAGGTACCAGAGGTCCCTGAGAACGGCGGCATCGTCGGCAGTATTCATCGGATGGGGTCCCTCCCGTCGAGCTCGCCGGGAGTGGACGGATCAGGCCCCCCAGGTGCGTACCGGTCCAGTGTCTACATGGATGAAAGACGAACCGGAGTAAAGCCCCACGCCGCCGCCTTTGACGGACAGCGCCATTCGGTGCAGGGACCGTAGATCGATCTCGGGGATGGAAATATCGATGGCCTGGCCGCGCATATGGTAGCTGCGCCGGGAGACCCCGGCACTCCGGGAGGCCAGGACTGCATTGGTCTTGGGGGACCGGTAAGCGGAAATCACATCGAAGGTGATGTCCGTGCCCGCGAGCCGCCGGATGCGTTCCAACAGGTCCAGGAGATCCCGGTCAATCGGGTACACCTCACCGGTCCGCCAGTCCTTGAGAAAGGAGTTCAAGGCGGCATAGGCCTGATCGTCCCAGCGGCGGCCATCATGGTAGGTGATGCTGGTCCGCTCACTCGTGTGAATGTTGTGGAAGGCAAGGGTCCGCGGCCCGCGCAGGGAGTGCCCTGGCCCCCCCGGCCGGGCCAGATGCTGGGGCGCCGCCTGGGCGCAACCGACCGAAGCCCCTGCGGCAACAGCGGTTCCAAAAGCGGCGATCCGACCCATGGCTGCCCGTCGGCTCAAACCGATCATACGTGTGTTCTGTTCCATAAAACTCCCTCCTGCGTTCCCCCGTGGAGTAATTCCATAACAGCACAACTGAGGCGGCGATTTCTAGCCGCGAATAAGGCGAAATGCCGGGCTTTCCGTCGGGCGTGTTGGGGAGCCGACCGTGATGACCATCAGACGGACACCGGTTCGGCACCTGGTCGACGGGCACAACCTTTCCGGCACGGGCCTCGTGCCTGACTGGTTAGAGTACGGAATCCAAAGTAATATTAAGGTTCATCGGCCTCACCCGCGGATCGAAACATGATACGAGTGCCTAAATGACACGTGGCTTATCCACGGCTTGCCCGCCTCGGTCCAGGCTCTTAGGGGTGCGCAGAACACCTTTTAGATTAGGTCTGTGCTCCACAGCACAGCGACGACCGAAAAAAATCATGGATGATGTAGGGGCCGACGCCGAACCTTGAAGTAACGGGCCTCCCTCACCGGGAACCCGTCCAGTAACTTGCAGACCGTCAGACGAGGTGGGCATGACGACGAGGCGGAACATCGATTTCATGGTGATCGGCGCGCAAAAGGCCGGCACGACTTGGCTTGATGCGGTTTTCCGCCAGCATCCGGATATTCTTCTGCCCCAATCCGTCAAGGAATTGCACTATTTCAGCCGGGCGAGCCTCCATAGCAAAGGGTTGGACTGGTACTACCGGCATTTTGACTTCGAGAAACCCCACAAGATTGCGGGTGAGTGCACGCCAAACTACCTCTGGGTGCAGGTCTCCCCCTATGAGAAGCAGCAAAGCAATCTGATTGATGACATTCCCGGCACGATCAAGGCGCACTACCCGGACCTGAAAATCATCGTTTGCCTGCGCGAGCCAGTGGACAGGGCGGTTTCTGCCTATTTCCACCATCTGCGCAACGGTCGGATCCGCGCCCGGTGCAATTTCCAGGATGTGCTCGGCGAATTCGGGATTGTCAGCATGGGCCACTATGCCGACCATCTGGAGGCATGGTTCGCCCACTTCCCCCGGGATCAGTTCGAGTTCGTCATTTACGAGAATGACATCAAGATCAAAACCAATATGCCGGCAACGCTGAACCGGATCTGGTCCCATCTGGGTGTGGATCCGCTGGAAGCGGTGGATACGGATATTGTAGCCAACAAGCGTGAGGCGTCCTTCGTCACATGGCTGCGGCGTCAATCGAGCCTTGCCAATACGGCGCCTGGACAGTTGGCCTTACGGGGAATCAACACTCTACCCCTGTCATTCCTTGATGAGCGTTTCAAGGTCCGGGTGGACCCGGATGAAATTGTGCATCTGCGAGAATATTACCGGGATCACAATGAGCGACTGAAAAACCTGCTCGGCATCGATCTTCCATGGTAACACCGTAAGCCGTGTCTGGGCTGGCCTGTGGCAGGGGACCATGCCAGTCTGCCGGGCGCGCGTGTTGCCGAGTTGACGATTTCAACGTGATCCCTCTGGAGACGCCGTCCCGTGAGCCGGTCCGAATTTCTTTCTGATGTTGAAAGCGCCGATGTCGGTCAACGCGCCGCCAAAGGCAGCATCATTATGGTCGGGGCCAGCATTCTGCGTCTGGTCCTCACACTCGGATCCGTGGCCATCATGGCCCGGCTGCTCACCCCGTCGGATTACGGTCTCGCGGCCATGGTCTGGCCCCTTATCCTGCTCCTCACCTGGATTGGCGACATGGGCCTCACCATGGCGACCATCCAGCGCAAGGACCTGGACCCGGATCAGGTCAGCACCTTTTTCTGGATCAATCTCGGGATCAGCATTGTCATGTCGCTGCTGGCCTTGGCGGCAGCACCCCTGGCCGGGTGGTTCTATGACGAGCCCCGGGTTGTGGGCATTGCGATGGTGCTTGCCCTTTGCTTTCCGCTGAATGCCCTCCAGGGCCAGCACAAAGCACTGCTGCGCCGCCTCATGCGCATGAAGCATTTCGCCTTTGTGGACGTGACCGCGACCGCCTCCGGCGTGACCGCCGGCATCACGGCGGCGGCCTACGGTCTATCCTATTGGGCCCTGGTGATCCTGCCGGTGACCCAATACACGGTTGGCGCGATCCTCTATTGGCTCACGGTGCGCTGGGTGCCCGGCCCGCCCCGGTGGCGCGCGGACATGATGCAGTCCTTCACCTTCGGCCTGAATCTCACCGGCTCCACCATGTTGGGCTTCCTGATGCGTCAGGTGGACAATGTGCTGATCGGCTGGAAGTACGACGAGAAGGAACTTGGGCCCTATTCCTTCGCCTATCGCATGGTGATGCTGCCCAAGGTGTTCCTGATCGACCAGGTGGGCCACGCCATCATCCCGGCCCTGAGCCGGCTCCAGGATGAGCGGGAGCGGTTCGAGCGCTATTTTCTGATGGTGGTCGGTGTGCTCGCCTATGTGCTGTGGCCGGTTCTGGCGGCGGCTTCCATCATGAGCGACACGCTGATCCTGGCCTATGCGGGGCCTCAATGGTCCGCGGCCGCGGAAATCTTCTCCGTGCTGGCGATCATGTCCATGGTGAGCATCCTCGTTGAGACGGCGAACTTCGTCTATTTCTCCACCGGCCGGTCCGACCGGCAATTGCGCTGGATGCTGGTCCTCACGCCGATGGCGATTGTGAGCTTTGTGATAGGCCTGCCCTATGGGGCTTACGGCGTTGCCGTGGGCATCACCACGGTTTATACGCTGATGTTCCTTCCGGGGCTGGCCTACGCCTTTTACGGCAGCCCAATCAGCTTCCGCGCTTTCATCCACGCGATGACGCCGGTGGTGATCGTCACCCTGTCGGTTTCATGCGCCTTCCTCGCCTACCGCGCCCTGCGCCCGGACATGCATGTGCTGCTCGATCTGGCCCTCTGTGGCCTTCTGGGTGCCTCGGTGTTTGTCCTGGTGACCGGCACCCTGTTCGGCTTCCGTTCCGCCCCGGCCCGGGTGAATGCCCTACGCGACTTGCTCAAAGGCAAGACCTCCGCAATCGACGAGGCCGCACCCCTGGATGGAGCGGGCACAAAGGACGAGACCGGCTCGGTGCCTGCCAGCCCGGACGGTGCTTCCAAGCCCGCCAGCCAATCCTGACCCAGCCAATCCTGACCCGGCCAATCCGGACCCGGCCAATGGTGACTGGGCCAATCGTGAAAACGCCGCACGGACCGGCATCTCCGCCCGTGTCCTCCAACCGATCTTGGCCCGGCGGCACGAGATCGGACCCTCCATCCGCACCTGTGTAACCGAAATCGTAACCGCACCAGGGTTAGGCTCCCGGCGTTCTCCGGGTTCACGGTCGGCCATTGGGCGTATATGAGCCGGGGGCGGACGATTCATCCGCGCCTGGACAAAGAATCAAGCGCCTCCTGCTTTCCGAACACGGGGCCGTGACGGCTCATGGCTTATGGCTCATCGCTTACGGCTCATCGCTTACGGCTCATGGCTTACGGCTCTGGCCGACGGGGAACAGCACCGTTGATTGGTTCCACGCCCAGCAGGATTGGCCGCCCCATGAAATATCTCAGCATACCGCTCATCGCCTGCGCTCTCATGACGGCCGGTTGCTCCGCCCGTCTGGGGGACATGACCATGATCACCACCAAGAATGTGGACCTGTCGCGGATGAATGAGTTTGTTCGCACGGGCAACCGGGTGACCGCCAAGGACCGGTACACCACCCTTCTGGCCATGCCCCTGGGGTCCGCCTCCATCGAGGAGGCGACCGACAAAGCCATCGAGCAGGTGCCCGGCGGCGTAGCCCTGATCGACGTGGTGATGCGGGAAGGCGGCTGGTACCTGTTCCTCATCGGCCGGAAAGGCTACCGGGTCGAAGGGGAAGTGCTGATCGACCCCGCCGTCGCTAGGCAGGCAGCCCTCTAGAAGTGTCTTTTCGCGCGCGGGGGGTAAGCCCTTCCGCGGGGGCGGCGGGTCGCAGTCGCGGCCAGGCCGTAATCCAAACTGGCTCGGTCCTAGGCTGGAGTCGTCAGGTGGAGCGCGAGAACGTTCCAGCCCCATGCCGAACCACCAGAGCATGAGGCGTTTATCCGCATCATGCTCAAGGCCGCGACTGCGGTCCGGCGCCACTGCGCCGCCCTC
>CAZLPU010000131.1:0-8222 GCA_964561475.1 uncultured Alphaproteobacteria bacterium | reverse complement strand
AGATCATATTCGAGGCCGAACCGTTGCTCGTCCCAGGCCATGGAACGTTTGAGGGCATCCATGGCGTAGGTGCAGCGGCCTTCCTTGCCGTGGGCGCAATAGATCCGCAGGCCGACATCCCGACCCGATGCGGTGGTGAACCGGTCCTCGATGAAACCAAGGTCCCCGGCGACCAGGGCAAAAAGGTAAGCAGGCTTGGGGTGGGGGTCGTGCCATTCCGCCTGGTGCAGCCCGTCCTCCAGGTCCGTCGCGCTCAGGGGATTGCCGTTGGACAGAAGGACCGGGAAGCGGTCCTTGGGCGCGGTCAGGCGGACGGTATAGACCGACAGGGAGTCCGGACGGTCGAGATTATAGTTGATTTTCCGGAAACCCTCGGCCTCGCACTGGGTGCAGAACAGGCCGTCGGACATATAGAGACCCTCAAGGGAGGTGTTGGCCTCCGGATTGATGGTCACGTCGGTTTCCAGCACGAAGCTGTCCGGCACGGTTCTCAGTGTAAGGTCTTTCGCGGAGACCTCATACTGATCCGGCGTCAGACGGGTGCCGTCAATGGCCACCTGGTTGAGGGTCAGGTTCACCCCGTTCAGAACCAGTGGGTCGGTTGCGCCGGGTGTGCGTCGGCGCACGTCGAGACGGGCAAAAATGCGGGTTGCGGTGGCGTCCAGACGGATATCGAGGGCGATCCGGTCCACCAGAAACGGCGTGGGCGCATAGTCTTTCAGGTAAATCGTCTTGGGCTCGTCGCGGGTTTCAGCTTGAGGCATTGGGTGCAATCTCGTCTTTATGGTGTGCCGGTCCGGTCCACATGGACTATGCCCACATGGGCCTTGCGGAAGTTCGGGGCAACCGGTTTCTGGCGCTCTTCCGGACTGAATGCCGGAAACAGGGCCGCGACCACAAGGGTTGGCGGCAGTCTTGCCCGCAGGAGCCGTGGCGTGGATCGGATCTCGGCGTCGCTCTATGGCTTGGGCTGCCGGTCGGGGAGCACGGGATTCGAAAATACCCGAACCCTGGGCTAACCTTACAACGTCAAATGGCCCGGCTTTGGGATTCGAAAGGACCTGGACCCAATGGCCACATCGCGTTTTGGGCACCATGAAGGGGCATATCAACAATGCAAAATCACAATCCCCCGACCGGATCTGCGCCGAAACCTGAGGATGGCCCAGACGCCTCCGGTGAGATTGGCAGGGCATCCGGAGATCCGGCAGCGACGATGCCCGCGGATGGGGCAACTGACGGCACAACCGTCGGGACAACTGATGGGGCAACTGATGGGGCAACTGACGGGATGGGGGATCAGGCCGGGCCCGAGGACACCGCGCTCACCCGGCCCCATGGCCCCGGTGCCGATGCGGGCCAGGAAGAAGTCCAGCGGCTGATCGGCGCCCTTATTGACGACGTGCACCGGCTGCTGACCCGGATTTTCGACCGGCGCATGGCCCGGCTCGGGCTGACCAGGGCCCAGTGGCGGGTTCTCACCTTTCTGTTCCGCCGGGATGGCATGACCCAAAGCGCCCTTGCGGAACTTCTGGAGATGGAACGGGCGCCCTTGGGGCGGCTCCTGGACCGGCTTGACGAAAGCGGTTGGGTGGAACGCCGCTCAGATCCCGGGGACAAGCGGGCCAAACGGGTCTACCGGACTGCCAAGATCGACCCTCTGCTGCCCACCCTGAAAGACGATGCGGCGGAGGTTTTGTCCCAGGCTCTGGCGGATGTGGATGATCCAACCCAGCGCCAGCTCATCGAGAGTCTCACCCTGGTGAAGGCCAATCTGCAAAAGGCGGATGCGGCGGGCGTTCCCCCATCGGGCTCCATGTCAGGCCCCATTTCAGGCCCCCGGTCAGGCCCCATGCCAGGGGGATCGGGCGAGGGGGAAGAGGCCCGGCAGAATGGCGCTCCTAACCGGGGATCAACGCCCCAAGGGTGACACTCAGGCGGTGATGCCAAAGGGCGGGCGCCTTGCGGGACGTTCGGCGCGCTTTTCAGGACCGCACAGACTGCTATCCTCATTTCTTATGAGCTCAACGATAGCTCCACACACCAAGGGGGGCGTGGCCGGGGGACAGAACCCAACCGCCACCACGGCCCGGTTATGGAGGCGGGAGGACCCATGAATTTCGATTTTTCCGACGATCAGAAGTTTCTCAAGGATCAGGCGCGCAAATTCCTGACCGAGCAGTGTCCGGCATCCGTGGTCCGCAATGTGCTGGAAAACGGCCTGACCCATGACGACAACCTGTGGCGGTCCATCGTCGAGATGGGCTGGACCGGTACGGTGATCCCCGAGGAATTCGGCGGCCTGGGCCTGGGCTATCTGGAGCTTTGCGTGATTGCCGAGGAACTGGGCCGGGTGCTGGCGCCGGTGCCGTTCTCATCCTCGGTGTTCCTGGCCACCGAAGCGGTCATGCTGGCCGGATCCGATGCCCAGAAGCGGGAACTGCTGCCCAGGCTGGCCGCCGGCGAGGCCATCGGCACCTTCGCCCTCGCGGAAGGCCCCAAGCCCATGAGCCCTGGCGCGATCCAGGCCCGTTTCGACGGACGCACCCTGAGCGGGGAAAAACTGCCCGTGCCTGATGGCATGGTTGCCAATGTCGCCATTGTCGCCGCCCGGACCCGGGATGGGGATGATGAAACCGCCATCGATCTGGTGCTGGTGGACCTGACAGGACCCGGCGTGTCCCGTGAGGCGGTCAAGACCATGGATCCCGCCCGTCCCCAGGCCAAAATCAGCTTCTCCGGTGCTCCGGCCCAGCGGCTGGGCGGCGCGGGCGCAGGCTGGACCCTGACCAAGCAGATCTTCGACCGGGCCGCGATCCTGATGGCCTTCGAACAGGTCGGCGGTGCGGATGTCTGCCTGGACATGGCCAAGGACTGGGCGCTGAACCGCTATGCTTTCGGCCGTCAGATCGGGTCGTTCCAGGCGATCAAGCACAAGCTCGCGGACATGTACATCAACAACGTGCTGGCCCGGTCCAATGCCTATTACGCGGCCTGGGCTCTCTCCACCGATGCGCCTGAACTGCCCGTGGCCGCCGCTGGTGCCCGGGTGAGCGCCACCCAGGCATACCACTACGCCTCAAAGGAGAACATCCAGACCCATGGCGGCATGGGCTTCACCTGGGAAGTGGACTGCCACCTCTACTACCGCCATTCCAAGAACCTCTCCCTGGCGCTGGGCTCCGAGCGGGTCTGGAAGGAGCGCCTGGTGAGCCAGCTTGAACGCCGCAATGTGGCGTGAGGTCGGGCCGGTTGGGTCAAACGAACAGTCAAGGGAGAGATGAGAGATGGATTTCAACGATACCCCGGAAGAAGCCGCGTTCCGCGCCGAAACCCGCGCCTGGCTTGAAGCCAATGCCCCCCGCCGGGATCCGAACGACAAGCGTCCCCGCCGGGAAATGAGCACCGATGAACTGGTGGCCCGGGCCAAGGAATGGCAGGCCAAGAAGGCCGAAGCCGGTTTTGCGGCCCTGACTTGGCCGGTGGAGTATGGCGGACGCGGCGCCGCGCCGATTTTCAGCGTGATCTACAATCAGGAGGAAAGCCAGTTCGACGTGCCCCGGGGGGTTTATGAGATCGGCCTGGGCATGTGCATTCCCACACTCATGTCCTGGGCCAGCCCGGAGATCTGCGAGCGCTATGTGGCTCCGGCCCTGCGGGGTGAGGAAATCTGGTGCCAGCTCTTCTCCGAGCCCTCTGCCGGGTCCGACGTGGCCGGTCTGCGCACCAAATGCGAGAAAGTCGGCGATGAATGGATTGTGAACGGCCAGAAGGTCTGGACCTCCGGCGCCCATTTCTGTGACTACGGCATTCTGGTGGCCCGTTCCGATGCCTCCGTGCCCAAGCACAAGGGCCTCACCTTCTTCTTCCTGAGCATGCACACCCCGGGCGTGGAAGTGCGGCCGATCCAGCAGGCGTCCGGTGGGGCGAACTTCAACGAAGTGTTCTTCAATGACGTGCGCATTCCGGACAGCCAGCGTCTTGGCGAGGTAGGCCAGGGCTGGACGGTTGCCCTGACCACCCTGATGCATGAGCGTCTGGCCATCGGGGGCACCAGCGGTCCGGATGTGAATGAAATCATCGAACTGGCCAAAGCGGTCATGCTCGAGGACGGGCCTGCCATCAATGACGCCGCTGTCCGGTCCCGTATCGCGGACTGGTATGTGCGGTCTCAAGGACTGGCTTACACCCGCTTCCGGACTTTGACTGCCCTGTCCAAAGGAGAAACCCCAGGACCGGAAAGTTCAATCGGTAAGGTTGTAACAGCAACCCAGCTTCAGGACCTGGCAAGTCTTGCCATGGACCTTGAAGACATGGGTGGTATCATGACCGAAGATTTCATGCCGCTTGATGCCGCTTTCCAACAGGCCTATATGTCGGCTCCGGGCTTGCGGATCGCCGGTGGGACTGACGAAATTCTGCGCAATATTATCGCAGAACGTGTGCTCGGCCTTCCGGCCGACATCCGGGTCGACAAGGACATTCCTTTCAGCGATCTGCCGACGGGAAAGTAACGACCCGGTCCTAGAATAGCCGGTGCCCTTGAGCGCAGGGTGCCGGCGGATTTCGGTTCTGTCTGAAATCTGTACCGTTCTGGCGGTGTATTGCATCTGGGTCGTCCAGGTCGTGCGCCACCTGAATGCGTTGCCCCGACAAGACGATAAAGTGGGGGGCAGGAGGAAGACGTTTGGTGCGTATGGTGATGAGTGCCGGTGATCCGGAAGGATCCCTGGCAGGCCAGTTTTTCCGCTGGTTCGTGAGTAACAGTATTATTGCGTGTGCTCTGATTGCTGTTGCAGTCCGTGCCAATGCGCCTGAGCCGGTGCAGCCCAGGACTCTGACCCTGCTTGAGGAAATCCAGGAAACTGGTGAGCTGATGGTGATCACCCGCAATGGGCCCACCACGCTTTACCTCGAGCGGGACGAGACGGCCGGGTTCGAATTCGAACTGGCCCGGGCGTTCGCCGCCCATCTGGGTGTCAATGTCGGGTTCAGCATCCGGGATTCCGTGCCTGGATTGTTCCATGCCCTCCAGGACGGGCGCGGGCACCTGATCGCGGCATCCCTTCCGCGCACCTTGTCCTTGCCCTCCGATCTCGCTGCCGGTCCCGCCTATTCGGAAGTGCGTCAGCAACTGGTGTGTCACCGGGATGGTCCCGTGCCGGCCTATGGTGCCGTGGAACACTCAGATACCACCGACGCGGAGCTTGGCGGTATCAACGGCGGCACCATCATTCGCGCCGTTGCCGATAGTGGCTACGAAGGCCGGCTGCCCATGCTGCAAGCCCAGGTACCGGCGCTGCACTGGGCGGCTGCCTATGGGCCGAGCACGGAAGATTTGATGGTGCAGGTCGCGGGACGCAGCATTGATTGTACCGTTGGCGATTCAACCCTGGTGTCCGTGCACCGGCGGTATCACCCGGACCTTGTGGTGCCCTTCGATGTCAGCGGGCCTGAGGCCCTGGGCTGGATCGTGCCCGCGGAGGCAACCCAGCTTCAGGACCGGCTTCAGGGGTGGTTTGCCCAGCCGGAAACCCAGGCTCTGATCGATCGTCTGCATGAAAAGTATTATGGCCACGTGACCAAGTTCGACTATGTGGACCTGGCACGGTTCAAGCGCCGGATCGAGCGCCGGCTGCCGCGCTATCGCGCCGCCTTTGAACAGGCGGAAGCGGAGACGGGATTGCCCTGGACCCTGCTCGCGGCGGTTGCCTACCAGGAAAGCCATTGGCGTCCCGACGCCCGCAGTTTCACGGGGGTGCGCGGCCTCATGATGCTGACCCGGCTGACAGCACGGGAAATGGGCGTGAGCAACCGGCTTGATCCGGAACAAAGTATTCAGGGTGGGTCCCATTACTTGGCCCGGCTGCTGAAGCGCCTGCCCGAGAGCGTCACCGGGGAAGACCGGCTGTGGTTTGCCCTGGCCGCCTACAATGTCGGATATGGCCATCTGATGGACGCCCGGATCTTGGCGAGCCGGGAGGGGCTTGATCCGGACCGCTGGTCGGATGTGAAGCTCATGTTGCCGCTGCTGCGCCAGAAAAAATATTATCGGACCGTGCCCCATGGTTATGCCCGGGGCAAGGAACCGGTGCACTATGTCCAAGCCGTGCGCCATTACCGGGACCTGCTTGAGCGGGATCAACGCCTGTTCGGCGCGCCGGAAACCCGCACCGAGGCGCGGGCGAGGATGCTCCGGCATTTTACCTCCGCAGGCGGATCGGTGAGCAACCGGATCTCTGACGCTCGGCCGGTCAATGGGGGCCAGGACGCTTGAGTTGCGCCGCCTCACCGGATG
Source organism: uncultured Alphaproteobacteria bacterium (assembly GCA_964561475.1). Classification (GTDB taxonomy): domain Bacteria; phylum Pseudomonadota; class Alphaproteobacteria; order JAJFIK01; family JAJFIK01; genus CAYUYV01. The sequence continues at coordinate 1,924 of CAZLPU010000131.1, read as the reverse complement.
GGAGTGGGGTGCGTCCCGGACAACGGGCTTTCTGCGTCGCTCCGATGATGGACTGGACCGACCGGCATGACCGCTATTTTCTCCGCCTGATCAGCCGGCATGCCTTTCTGTACACGGAGATGGTCACCGCGGATGCGGTGATCCATGGCGACCGGGACAAGCTCCTGGGTTTTGATCCCGCCGAACACCCCCTTGCCCTTCAACTGGGCGGATCCGACCCGCAGCGGCTGGCCCAGGCCGCCCGCATCGGCGAGGACTATGGCTATGACGAAATCAACCTGAATGTGGGCTGTCCGTCGGACCGGGTGCAGTCGGGCCGCTTTGGCGCCTGTCTCATGCGGGAACCTGATCTTGTGGCGGACTGTGTGTCGGCCATGGGTGCGGCGGTCCACGTGCCGGTGACGGTCAAATGCCGGATTGGCGTTGATGATCAGGAGCCGGAGGAGGTGCTTCCGGCTTTCGTGGAAAAGGTCAGCGGCGCCGGATGCGCCACCTTCATCATTCATGCCCGCAAGGCCTGGCTCCAGGGGCTCAGCCCGAAGGACAACCGGACTGTTCCGCCTCTGGACTATCCCCTGGTTTTCGCGCTCAAACGGGCCCGGCCCGATCTTGAAATCATCCTGAATGGCGGGCTGGCCTCCCCTGAAATCGCCCATGCCCATTTGGTCGACGTGGATGGGGTGATGCTGGGGCGGGCGGCCTACCAGTCTCCTTATCTGCTGGCGGATGTTGACCGGCTTTTCTACGGCGGTGGTGACAATCCGCCGGCGCGCGGGGAGATTGTCGAAGCGTTGATGCCCTATGTGGCGGCCCATCTGGGACGGGGCGGGCGGCTGCATCAAGTCACCCGCCATATCCTGGGGCTCTACCAGAATGTGCCCCGGGCCCGCTCCTGGCGGCGCATTCTGAGCGAGCGGGCCACCACCGAAGGGGCCGGTCTGGACGTGCTGCGGGAGGCTCTGGACGCGGTCAGCGCAGTTCACGACCATACGGACGGCCTTGAAAGGGACGGTGCATCGCGCTGTGCTTGATTTACCCTGATAGGGGTTTGGGGGGGATGGGGTGCCAATCGAGATCGTTCAAATGGTCCTGCCCCTCATCCTGGCGGGCACGGCGGCGGGCTTCCTGGCCGGCTTTTTCGGGGTTGGCGGCGGTGTCATTCTGGTGCCCATCCTGTTTCATGTCCTGGGCGGTCTGGGGGTCAGCGATGACATCCGTATGCACATGGCCGTGGCCACGTCCCTTGCGACTATTATCGTGACCTCACTGCGGTCGGTGCACCGCCATGCAAGCCATGGCGCGGTGGAAGGGGCCGTGCTCAAGCGATGGGCAGGACCCGTCATTCTCGGTGCTTTGACCGGGACCGTTTTCGCCCGGGGGGTGGAGGGGCCGGTCCTGACCCTGATTTTTATCGTCTGTGCTCTGCTGATGTCCGCCTGGCTGGCTTTCGGCCGGGATGAATGGTCGTTTCAGGGCCGGGCGCGGGAGCCCTGGTTCAGCGCCCAGGGGCTTGGCATCGGGTTTCTTTCCACACTCATGGGGATCGGCGGCGGGGTGTTCGGCGTCAGTCTGCTGACCCTTCAGGGCGTGCCCATTCACCGGGCCATCGGCACCTCAAGCGGTCTCGGACTGATCATCGCCATTCCGGCCGTGATCGGCTTTGTGTGGGGTGGATGGGGGCTGGCGCATCTGCCGGATTATTCCCTGGGCTATATCCACCTGCCGGGATTTGCAATGATCGCTCCCCTGACCATCGCGGTGGTGCCCTATGGTGTCCGCGCTGCCCATGCCCTGGACCGGCGCACCCTGAAACGTCTGTTCGGTGCCTTTCTGGCCATCATGGCCCTGACCCTCGCCGCCGACGTAACCTAGAGTATCCGTGTTGATCAAGCGGTATTTTGGGTTTGTGAAGAGGGGTGAGCCT
>CAZLPU010000130.1:0-8443 GCA_964561475.1 uncultured Alphaproteobacteria bacterium | reverse complement strand
AGCGTCTGACCCGCTTTGTCGGCAAGTCCAAGGCCATGGAAATGTGCCTGACCGGCGCGCGCTACATGGATGCGGAAGAGGCCAAGCAGTCCGGTCTTGTGAGCCGGGTGATCCCCGTTGATGAATTGCGTGATGAGGCCATGGCCGTGGCCCGCAAGATTGCGAGCCTGTCCCGGCCGATCGTCATGATGACCAAGGAATCGGTGAACCGGTCCTACGAGACCACCCTTTCGGAAGGGGTCCGGTTCGAGCGTCGGATGTTCCATTCGATGTTTGCCACCGACGACCAGTCCGAGGGCATGTCCGCTTTCATCGAAAAGCGCAATCCCCATTTCCAGAACCGGTGACACCGGGACAGGCCGCTTGATCCCCGCTTGATCCCCGCTTGATCCCCCGGGGGGGCAAGGCGACTAGCTTTTACGAGGCCCTTGGCGTTCATGATGCCGGGGAGACCCGACGACCCTGACGATCCGACCCTGGCGATCCGACGACACTGGCGACCGGTCACACCGTCTGGATGACGGGTCCCCTTAGCCGGCTAGGGGCACGTTTTCAGGGCGGGGAGGACCGGCGGCAATCCGGTTGGCGCGTCTTTCTCGGTCAAACCGGTCATCTTGCGTTGACGCCGGGGGAGCGCGCGGCTATAACCCGGCATCTTTTTCCACACCTGCACGGAGAGGTTAGGATACTCGGCAATGGCGAATACTCGGTCAGCAAAAAAGATGGTGCGTAAAATCGAACGCCGCACCGAAATCAACAAAGCACGCCGTTCCCGCATGCGGACCTTCATACGCAAGGTCGAAGAGGCGATCGCCAGCGGCAACCAGGATGCTGCCCGCGAAGCGCTCCGCGCCGCCGAGCCTGAGATTATCCGCAGTGCCAATCATGGCCTCGTGCACAAGCGTGCCGCCTCCCGGAAAGTGTCCCGCCTTTCGCACCGCGTCAAACTGATGGGCGCTGCGGCACAGGCCTCTGCCTGACCTAATCTCCAATTATTCTGCGCGGCCAGTTCCCGACCGGATGGATGATCCGGGCAGAAAATATCCGCATACCCCTTTTGGCTTTCTGATGCAAAGGCACGATCTTTCGATCGTGCCTTTTTTGCTACCATTCAGCAGATTCCGTATTGGCACAAAATTTTTCTGTTCCCGCTTTGTCCAATTGTCACCAGGGTCAGTTTGGCGATAGTCTGAGGCTCTCTTGACGAGGGCATTGCAGCTTTCGCCGTGACTTCCTGGTCCTCAGTATCATGATCGATGATGCTGGATGGCGGTTGGGACGGGCGCAGGGTGACAGGGCGCGTGCCGACACCTTCCGCAGGATCCCGCCAGACCGCCGGTTGTTAGGATCCTCAGCTTTCACGATGACGGCCTGAGACATGGCCTGCCACCCGGATGGTATTTGTCCGGGATCGGAAAATTGCGCCGTTTCGGCGTGCCGGAGCGAGACGATCCGATTGCGGCCTATTCCAGGTCTTGCGGAGAATGCGCTTGCGGCAATGTCGCTTTGGTCATTCGGCCGGTCATGTCGCTGGTGAACAGGCTTGCGATATGCGCCCGGACTTTTGGCTGGCGATTTGGGTGGAAGAACCGATCGACTTTGTTCTGACGGGACTCTGTGATGGCTGACAACACCGAGAAGAACAGGCCCGAAGCCTCCATTTCACTGGTGCGTGAAATCAGTGTCGAGGACGCATGGGCCATGCTTCAGGATGATCCTGCTGCGGTTCTCGTGGATGTCCGGACCCAGCCGGAATGGATTTTCGTGGGTCTGGTGGATCTCTCCGACGTCAACAAAGAGCCCATACTGATTGAATGGCAGAGCTATCCCGGCATGGATATCAACCCGCGTTTCGCAGACCTTCTGGCCGCCCATCTCAAGGGCCGGGAGGAGGTGCCGATCCTGTTTCTGTGCCGCTCCGGTGTGCGGTCCCGGTTGGCCGCGGAACGCATGGCGGGCGCCGGGTTTCAAGCGTGTTTCAATATCAGTGGCGGATTTGAAGGCCCCGTCGGGCCTGAAGGCCACCGAGACTCCCCTGTCGGCTGGAAGGGTGCGGGCTTGCCGTGGAGGCAAACCTGACCGGTCTTTGTGCGGCCGGTTCCCTTGAGGATCTGTCCGCGCATTCCTTTTCTGCGGCCCTTCTTCCGGATTTTCCAAGCGTGATGAATGGGGCCCGTGCCTCAAGAGCACATGCAGGCCGGATCGCCGGCTCAGCAGTGTGCGGATAGACTATTCGTTTGAAGAATGAGCCGGGAGCACGTCTTGCCGGTGTAAAAGAATGGGTTTGTATTGATGACCGGAACGATCGCCCCTGAGACCGACCGCCCCTTCGCCGAAAACGGCGGGGACTTGGCTGCCCAGGGCGGCCGGGCGGCGCGGTCGGCTGGGGGCGCAGCCGGTTTCGGTATGGGCCCCATTGGTCCTGGGAATGCTGGGAGGTTTCGGACGATGGACGAAGTGGGCACCGACGCCGAAGCGGTCACCCAGAACTGGCATCGCATCAGACTGAAACTCAGGGAGGAGTTGGGGGATGCCACCTTCGATTCCTGGCTGAAGCCCCTCGATGTCGTGTCCGTCGGGGATGGCTGCGTGACCATGGCCGTGCCGACCAAGTTCATGCGCGAATGGGTGGAACGCAATTACGCCGACCGTTTGCGCCACCATTGGTCCGAATGCGACCCATCCGTCCGCACTGTCGAAATCCTGCTCAAGGGCGGCGCGATGCCGCCGATCAATCCCGAGCAGCGTTATGCGGCCACCGGACGGTTCGATCAAAGCGCCCCCTCCCACGCCCCATCTGGGTCCCATGCACGCCAGGCTCAGCCGCCCGCCCGGGAGCAGGCCCTTGCCACCGGTCCCGTGCCCGCGACACGCCAGGCCCTGAGCCCTGCCCACACCTCCGCCCAAAGCCCGGGAATGTATGGAGCCGGTGATGCCAGTGCCAGTGCCAATCTCGGCGCGAGCGCCAACACAAGAGGGCATGGCGCGGCGGCTGCGGGCCACGTCCGGTCACCGGCCGGCGCCCATGCGCCAGCCCCCAAGGTCGCGGCCCACATGCGGGGGACCGGTCTTGAGGAGGATGTGGACGGGCCGATCGAGGAAAAGAACTCCTTTGAGTCCTTCGTGGTCGGCAAATCCAATGAACTCGCCCATGCGGCGGCCCGCCGGGTGGCCGAATCCGACACGGTGCCTTTCAACCCATTATTCCTTCACGGAGGAACCGGTCTTGGCAAGACCCACCTGATGCATGCCATCGCCCAGGAAGTGCGTCAGCGTTATCCGGAAAAGCGTGTGATTTATCTGTCTGCTGAAAAATTTATGTATCAGTTCGTGGCCGCCATCCGCCACCACAATCAGTTTGCCTTCAAAAAGCAGTTTCGAACCGTTGACCTGCTGATGATCGACGATTTTCAGTATATTTCCGGCAAGGGAAACACCCAGGAAGAATTTTTTCACACCTTCAACACCCTGGTGGATCACAGCCGCCAGATCGTCATTTCCGCCGACCGGTCCCCGTCGGATCTTGAAGGGGTGGAGGAGCGCATCCGGTCCCGGCTGAGCTGGGGCCTGGTGGCGGATATTCATCCGACGGATTTCGAACTGCGTCTGGGCATTCTTCAGACCAAGATCCGTCAGGCCGCCGACATTTACGGCGACATCCACATGCCCCAGAGTGTTCTGGAGTTCCTGGCCCACAAGATCTCGTCCAATATCAGGGAACTGGAGGGGGCGCTCCACCGGCTCCTGGCCCATGCCGCTCTGGTCGGCCGGGCAGTGGATGTGGATGTTGCCCAGGAGGTGCTCCGGCCCTTGATCCGCGCCAATTCCCGCAAGGTCACCGTTGAGGAGATCCAGCGCAAGGTCGCGGAATTCTTCGGCCTGAAAGTTGCCGATCTCCATTCTCCCCGGCGAGCGCGCAATATTGCTCGGCCCCGGCAGATCGCCATGTATCTCGCAAAGCAACTCACCACCCGGTCCCTGCCGGATATTGGCCGGCGCTTTGGCAACCGGGACCACACGACTGTCATGCATGCGGTGCGCAAGATCGAGGAATTGCGGTGCACGGACCCCGCCATAGACGAGGCCGTGGACAATTTACGCCGGGTTCTGGAAACCTGATCTTTCCCGGGTTGAATTAGGCGCGCCAGATCAATGCTTTACCGTCCGCCCCGAAAGGTGCGGGAGCGGGCAAATAGCATGCTGTTCATGGGTTGACCTGCTATACTGCCAGTCACCGTAAGATTCGCAGTCCATCCTGACAGCTGATGGGCCCGCGATCCGCGCCACACTCTGTCCGTTCCGCCTTGTCCTCCACCCGGAGCGCTCCAGGCGGCGTCACGGACTGCCCTGTCTCAAGCCGCCCGTTGATCAGGCCTTGAAGACAGATCGGGCAGCCATCCAGGACAGGACAGCTGGATCATCTGGAGTGGTTTCGGACGCGCGGGGTCGGGCATGGCAGGGCTGCACCCCACGGGCCGGACGCATGCTTACCGGCGGCCAGTTGCCGACCGGATTCTCCAGCAAAAGGGCTGGCGTCCGCCTCAGATGCACGCCGCCGCGCGGGTCCGCGCCGCGGCGCCGATGACGGAAAACGGCCATGAAGCTGACCATCGAACGCGCAGCGCTGCTGAAATCTCTCTCCCACGTGCAGAGCATTGTCGAGCGGCGCAACACTATTCCCATCCTGGCCAATGTCCTTCTGGACGCAGGCAACGGCACCCTCGGGCTCACCGCCACCGACCTGGATATGGAAGTGGTGGAGACGGTGAAGGCGGAAATCGAGCGGGACGGCGCCACCACCGCGCCGGCCCATACCCTGCACGATATTGTCCGCAAACTGCCGGACGGAGCCCAGATCTGCCTGGACTACACCGCCGCGGACAGCCGCCTGACCGTGACCGCGGGCAGTGCCACCTTCACCCTGGCCTGTCTGCCCCGGGAAGACTTCCCCGCCATGAGTTCCGGCGATCTGCCCCACAAATTCGCCCTGCCCGGCCACGAACTGGCACGGATGGTGGACAAGACCCGCTTCGCGATCTCCAATGAAGAGACCCGCTATTATCTCAACGGCATCTATCTTCACGTGACCGAGGGTCCGGAAGTGGCCCCGGTTCTGCGGGCGGTGGCCACCGACGGGCACCGGCTGGCCCGCTACCAGATCGAGGCGCCGGAAGGCTCCCTCGCCATGCCCGGCATCATCATCCCGAAAAAGGCCGTAGGCGAACTGCGCCGGCTGATCGAGGACGCGGACGCCCCCATCGATGTGGCCCTCTCGGACACCAAGATCCGCTTTGCCTTCGGGACCGTGGTGCTGACCACCAAGCTGATCGACGGTACGTTCCCGGACTATGCCCGGGTGATCCCCACCGGCAATGACAAGGTGCTGGAAGTGGGCGGACGGGCCTTTGCCCAGGCGGTGGACCGGGTTTCGACGATCTCCACGGAAAAGTCCCGGGCGGTGAAACTGCACCTGGAAGACCACCGGATGGTCCTCACCGTGACCAATCCGGACAGCGGCAACGCCCAGGAAGAAATCGACGTGGACTATTCCGCCTCGGCCCTCGAAATCGGCTTCAACGCGAAATATCTGATGGACATCGCGGGCCAGCTCGACAGTGAGAAAGCCCGGTTCATTCTGGCGGAAAGCGGGTCTCCGGCCCTCGTGGAAGACGGCGCCGACCAGAACGGGCTCTACGTTCTCATGCCCATGCGTGTGTGAGCCCATTGGCGGATCCACAGACCACGGAGGACAGCCGGACAACCCTTGCTGTGACCCGGCTCTCCTTGACGGATTTTCGCTGTTATGCCCGGGCGGATCTCGATCTCGACACCCGTCCGGTGGTTCTGATCGGCCCCAATGGCGCCGGCAAGACCAATGTGCTTGAGGCCTTGTCTTTCCTCGCTCCCGGGCGGGGCCTGCGGATGGCCAAGATCAACGAGGCGGTCCGCAAATCATCCGGCTCCGGTGAAGAGCCGGGGTCTGCGTCCGGCGAGGACGGGACCCGGCGGGATTGGGCCGTGGCGGCCACCCTGGACCAGAACGGGGAGGAAACGCGGCTTGGCACCGGGTCCGTGGATGGCGGCAGCCGCCGTGTGGCCCGGGTGAACGGAGCGCCGGCGCCCTCCGCCGGGGCCTTTGCGAAGCTTTTGCGGGTGGTGTGGCTGACCCCGGCCATGGACCGGCTGTTCATCGAAGGGGCCTCTGCCCGGCGCCGGTTTCTGGACCGGCTGGTGCTCGGGGCTGAACCGGGTCACGGGGCGGCGGCGGCCGGTTATGAACGGGCCATGCGCACCCGCAACCGTCTTCTGGCGGAAGGCGGCGGTGATCCGGCCTGGCTTTCCGCCGTGGAGTCCCAGATGGCGGACCACGGCGCGGCCATGATCCTGGCCCGGGCCACATATCTGCGGGATCTGCGCCGGGCGATTGATGACTGGGACGACGGCTGCTTCCCCCAGGCGGACTTGGCTCTGGAAGGGGGCGGTGGTTTGCCTGCGGACGGCCGGGCCCGGCTGGAGACGGATCTTGCCAGGGACTTGGCCAGGGACTTGGCCACGGATTTGGCCGCAGACTTGGCTGGAGCTTTGGCCGCAGGGCGGCCCCGGGACCGGGCGGCGGGACGAACCCTGACCGGTCCTCACCGGACGGATTTTTCCGTGGTCCACCGGGCCAAGGGATTGCCCGCCAAGGACTGTTCCACCGGCGAGCAGAAGGGGCTGCTGATCGCCATTGTGCTGGCCAATGCGCGGCTGCGGGCCGCCGTGGACGGCGCGCCGCCATTGTTGCTTCTGGATGAGGTGGCGGCCCATCTGGATGACCGCCGCCGGGCGGCGCTGTTTGACGAGATTGACCGCACCGGGGCCCAGGCCTGGATGACGGGGACGGACCGGGTTTTGTTCTCCGCCTTCGGAGACCGGGCCCAGTTTGCCGGTGTGGAGAATGCCCGGATCCGCATGCTGGACACTGCCTGAACGGCCTGTCCGTGCACAGACCTGATATGATCCGCCAGCGGCCCGTCCGCCGGCTGAATGAACCGAGAGAGCACTGCGAGCCCGATGGAAACGACACCCACTTCCGCTTCCGAACAAGAGTCCGAATATGGCGCCCAGTCCATCAAGGTCCTGCGTGGCCTTGATGCGGTGCGCAAACGACCGGGCATGTATATCGGGGACACGGATGATGGCTCCGGCCTTCATCACATGATCTACGAGGTGGTGGACAACGCCATCGACGAGGCCCTGGCCGGACACTGTTCCCAGGTGGAAGTGAGCCTGAACGGGGACGGTACCGTGACGGTCATGGATGACGGGCGGGGCATTCCCACGGATATCCACGCGGAAGAAGGCATTTCCGCCGCTGAAGTGATCATGACCCAGCTCCATGCCGGGGGGAAGTTCGACCAGAATTCCTACAAGGTCTCAGGCGGTCTCCACGGGGTGGGGGTTTCGGTGGTGAATGCCCTTTCCGAGGTCCTCGATCTGCGCATCTGGCGTGCGGGCAAGGAGCATTTCATCCGCTTCCGCCACGGCGAGTCTGAGGCCCCCCTCGAAGAAGTGGGGGACGCAGGCTCCCGCACCGGCACCCAGATCACCTTCAAGCCATCCGCCAAGACCTTCACCATGACGGAGTTCTCCTACACCACCCTGGAGCACCGTTTGCGGGAACTGGCCTTCCTGAATTCCGGCGTGCACATCGTTTTGCGGGATCTGCGTCCCGCGGAGCCGGTGGAAGAGGTTCTGCGCTATGAAGGCGGGCTGGAGGCTTTCGTGCGCTATCTGGACCGCACCAAGGCTCCTATTCTGAAAAACCCGATCACCATGATCGCGGAGAAGGATGGCATCACCGTCGAAGTGGCCATGTGGTGGAACGACAGTTTCCACGAGAATGTCCTGTGCTTCACCAACAATATTCCGCAAAGGGACGGAGGCACTCACCTGGCCGGCCTGCGCGGCGCGCTGACCCGCACGGTGAACGGTTATGCCAACGAGTCCGGGATCGCCAAGAAGGAAAAGGTCACCCTGACCGGCGATGACTCCCGGGAGGGTCTCACCTGTGTTCTGTCCGTGAAAGTCCCGGATCCGAAATTCTCCTCACAGACCAAAGACAAACTCGTCTCCTCCGAAGTGCGCCCGATCGTGGAGAGCGTGGTCAACGAATCCCTCGCCACGTGGTTCGAGGAACACCCGGCGGAGGCCAAACAGATCATCTCCAAGGTGGTGGAGGCCGCCGCCGCCCGGGAGGCCGCCCGCAAGGCCCGCGACCTCACCCGGCGCAAGGGCGCGCTCGACATCACCTCACTTCCGGGCAAACTCGCCGACTGCCAGGAACGGGATCCGGCCAAGTCCGAATTGTTCATCGTCGAGGGTGACAGCGCCGGCGGCTCCGCCAAGCAGGCCCGCAGCCGCTCCAGTCAGGCCGTGCTGCCGCTGCGGGGCAAGATCCAGA
>CAZLPU010000129.1:0-8490 GCA_964561475.1 uncultured Alphaproteobacteria bacterium | reverse complement strand
CCTGGCGGTGGCCGTTCTCATCCCCTGGGCCGTGGCGCTTGGGGATGGGGGCCTGGTCGGGTTCTGGTCCATGGGGGTGTTCCTCGGAATTCTCACCGTCGGCTTTGTCTATGAATGGATGAAGGGCGCTCTGGAGTGGGAGTGATCCCTGTCCGGGACGTGAAAGCGGTAATCGACCGCAAGAGGTCTTCCGGGGACCGGCTGACGGGTCCTGATGCAAGAGCCAATCGGGTGTGGTGATGACTGATCGGATTGAAGGGCAAACGGGTCTTCCCAGCGGAGCGCCCGCCGGTGTGGCCGGTAGCGCCGAAAAAGACGATCCCTTTTTCGGGCATGTGAACCAAGAGCTGGCCGAAAAGGGCTTTCTGGTTGCGGCTGCCGATGACCTTGTCAACTGGGCTCGGACCGGTTCCCTGTGGTGGATGACCTTCGGTTTGGCCTGTTGCGCCGTGGAAATGATGCAGGCCTCCATGCCCCGTTACGACCTGGAGCGGTTCGGCTTTGCCCCCCGCGCCAGCCCGCGCCAGTCGGACGTGATGATCGTGGCGGGCACCCTGACCAACAAGATGGCGCCGGCTCTGCGCAAGGTGTACGACCAGATGCCGGAGCCCCGCTATGTGATCTCCATGGGCTCCTGCGCCAATGGGGGCGGCTATTACCATTACTCCTATGCGGTGGTGCGGGGCTGCGACCGGATCGTGCCCGTGGACATTTATGTGCCCGGCTGCCCGCCGACGGCGGAAGCCCTGGTGTACGGCGTGATGCTGCTTCAAAAGAAGATCCGCCGGACGGGCACCATCGACCGCTAACGGTCCAGGTCGCCCTGGACGCATTTGAGGGACGCGAGCGAGGAAAGCATGAGCGAGGCATTGAAGGAGCTTGGCGACCTGATCGCCACCCGGCTCGACCAGGCCGTCCTCAAACTGGCCTATGAGTTCGGCGAATTGACCGTCACGGCTCGGTCCGACCAGATCGTCCATGTGCTGCGCACCCTGCGGGACGATCCGGAATGCCTGTTCACCCAGCTTACGGATCTGTGCGGCGCGGATTATCCCAACCGGTCCCAGCGTTTCGATGTGGTCTACCACCTGTTGTCCATGCAGATGAACCTTCGTCTGCGGATCAAGGTGGCCACCGACGCCAATACGCCGGTGCCCTCTGTCGTGGATGTCTTTCCCTGTGCGGAATGGTTCGAGCGGGAAGTGTTCGACATGTACGGGGTCACTTTTTCCGGTCACCCGGATCTGCGCCGTATCCTGACGGACTACGGATTCAGCGGGTATCCCCTGCGCAAGGAGTTCCCGCTGACGGGCTTTGTGGAAGTGCGCTACGACGACGAGCAGAAGCGGGTGGTCTACGAGCCGGTGAAGCTGGCGCAGGAATTCCGCAATTTCGATTTCCTCAGCCCCTGGGAAGGCGTCCAATATGTTCTGCCCGGGGATGAAAAGGCCTCAGGGCAAGCCAAGGAGGAGGCGGGCAAGTCCTGATGGGGACCGCCCGGACGAAACGCATGGCTGAACAGGCTGAAACCCAGACCAAGAACATCACCATCAATTTCGGGCCCCAGCACCCGGCCGCCCACGGCGTGCTGCGTCTGGTGCTGGAACTGGACGGGGAGGTGGTGGAGCGGATCGATCCCCATATCGGTCTTCTGCATCGGGGCACCGAAAAGCTGATCGAATATAAGACCTATCTCCAGGCCGTGCCCTATTTCGACCGCCTGGATTATGTGGCTCCCATGAATCAAGAGCACGCCTTCTGCCTCGCCATCGAGCGCCTGACCGGCGTGAGCGTGCCCCGGCGGGCGAGCTTCATCCGTGTGCTGTTCTGCGAGATCGGCCGGATCCTGAGCCACCTTCTGAACGTGACCACCCAGGCGCTGGATGTGGGCGCGCTCACTCCGCCCCTGTGGGGTTTTGAAGAGCGCGAAAAGCTCATGATGTTCTATGAGCGGGTTTCCGGCTCCCGTCTCCATGCGAACTATTTCCGCCCGGGCGGTGTGGCCAAGGATCTGCCCGCGGGGCTCGCCGAGGACATTCTCGAATTCTGCGACACGTTCCCCAAGGTGCTTGACGATATCGATAGCCTTGTGACGGGAAACCGGATCTTCAAGCAGCGCAACGTGGATATCGGCATTGTCTCCGCCGAGGATGCGATCCGCTGGGGCTTTACCGGTGTCATGGTCCGGGGCTCGGACATGGCCTGGGATCTGCGCAAGGCCCAGCCCTATGAGGTCTATGACGAACTCGATTTCGACATTCCGGTGGGCAAGCACGGGGACTGCTACGACCGCTATCTGTGCCGGATGGAAGAGATGCGCCAGAGCGTGTCCCTCATGCGCCAGGCCCTGGAAAAGATGCCGTCCGGACCGGTGCACACCACCGACGGCAAAGTGGCGCCGCCAAACCGTGCGGAAATGAAGCGTTCCATGGAAGCGCTCATTCACCATTTCAAACTGTATACCGAGGGCTTCAAGGTGCCTGCCGGTGAGGTCTATGCCGCTGTGGAAGCCCCCAAGGGTGAATTCGGCGTCTATCTCGTGGCTGACGGCACCAACCGGCCCTATCGCTGCAAAATCCGGGCGCCGGGCTTCCCCCATCTCCAGGCCATGGATTTCCTGTGCAGAGGGCACATGCTCGCGGACGTTTCCGCGGTGCTCGGGTCCCTCGATATCGTGTTCGGCGAGATCGACCGGTAAGGACAGACGGCTAATTGGGAAGATCGGCACTCTGATGAATTGAAGCCCCGGATCGGCGGGGGCCCCGGCGACGGGGTTCCCGGTCCTTGAGGCAGAGAACGGAAGAAGGTTATGGCGGTCAGACGGCTCCATGAAGATCAACCCCGGGACTTCGAATTCACCCCCGACAACAAGGTGTGGGCGGACGAAGTCATCCGGCGCTATCCCGAGGGGCGCCAGGCCAGCGCGATCATCCCCCTGTTGTGGAAAGCCCAGGAACAGATTGGCGGCTGGGTGACCGAGCCTGCCATCCGCACCATCTGCGATCTGCTGGACATGCCCTATATCCGCGGCCTGGAGATCGCGACCTTCTACACGATGTTCAACCTCCATCCCGTGGGCAAGCATCAGGTGCTTGTCTGCACCACCACTCCCTGCTGGCTGCGGGGCTCCGATGATATCGTGGCGGTGTGCAAGCGCCGCATCGCCGAGAACCAGGACACGATCTCCTCGGACGGAAAGTTTTCCTGGATGGAAGTGGAATGCGCCGGGGCCTGCTCCAACGCGCCCATGGTCCAGATCGGCAAGGACTATTACGAGGATCTGACCACGGAGAGTTTCGAAGCGGTGCTCGATGCCTTTGCCGCCGGGCGCACGCCCAAGCCCGGACCCCAGTCCGGCCGCCGGTCCTCTGAACCCGCCGGTGGTGTGACCTCCCTCACCGATCCTTCCCTTTACCCGGACAGTGATCCTTCCGGCGGCAGCAATCCGGGCGGGGCCTCCCAGCCCGCCGGGTCGTCGGAATAGGAGGCGCAAGAGACATGCTTAGCGATCAGGACCGCATCTTCACCAATCTCTACGGCTTCCATGACTGGCGCCTTGAGGCTGCCCGCAAGCGGGGGGCCTGGGACAACACCCGCAAACTCCTTGAGCTGGGTCCGGATGAAATCGTCGACCAGATCAAGCGCTCCGGTCTGCGGGGCCGGGGGGGCGCGGGTTTCTCCACGGGCCTGAAATGGTCCTTCATGCCCAAGGAAGTCGGGGACCGTCCTCACTATCTGGTGGTCAACGCGGACGAATCCGAACCGGGCACCTGCAAGGACCGGGAGATCATGCGCCATGATCCCCATATTTTCCTCGAAGGCTGCGTGATCGCGGCTTTCGCCATGCGGGCCCATGATGTGTGGATCTATATCCGCGGCGAATACATCCGTGAGCGGGAGACCCTGGAAGCCGCCGTGGCCGAAGCCTATGAGGCTGGGCTGCTGGGCGAGGACGCCGCCGGGTCCGGTTACCGCTGTGATATCCGGGTGCATCACGGGGCCGGCGCTTACATTTGCGGCGAGGAAACCGCTCTGCTGGAAAGCCTGGAGGGCAAGAAGGGCCAGCCCCGGCTGAAGCCGCCATTCCCGGCCAACATGGGTCTTTATGGCTGCCCCACCACGGTCAACAATGTGGAGAGCGTGGCGGTCACCCCCACGATCCTGCGCCGGGGGCCGGAATGGTTCGAGGGACTGGGACGGCCGGGCAATACGGGCACCAAGGTGTTCTGCATTTCAGGCCATGTGAACCAGCCCTGCACGGTCGAAGAGGAAATGGGCATTCCGCTCCGGGAGCTGATCGACCGTCATGCGGGCGGCGTGCGGGGCGGCTGGGACAATCTGCTTGCGGTGATTCCCGGCGGATCCTCCGTGCCCATGATCCCCAAGGAAATCTGCGATGATGTGCTGATGGATTTCGACAGCCTCAAGGCGGTCAAATCCGGTCTGGGCACCGCGGCGGTGATCGTCATGGACCGGTCCACGGACATCGTCCAGGCCATTTCCCGCATCGCCTATTTCTACAAGCATGAAAGCTGCGGTCAGTGTACCCCCTGCCGGGAAGGCACCGGCTGGATGTGGCGGGTGCTGGAGCGCATGGCCCGGGGTGAATCGGACAAGGCGGAAATCGATCTGCTGCTCGACGTAACTTACCAGGTCGAGGGCCACACCATCTGCGCCCTGGGGGACGCGGCGGCCTGGCCGATCCAGGGCCTCATCCGCCATTTCCGCCCGGAAATCGAACGGCGCATTGATCAGTATGCCAAGGGAGAGCGGGTGGACCGCACCCCCTTCATCAATACCCGCGCCGCGAGCTGAGCGTGGAGCGCCCGGCTGGTGCGCCAGACTTGAGGCGCCAAACTTGAGGCAATTGACTGAAATGGCGGGCCGGCGGGCCGGACCGGACACGAACGGACAGGACTTAGGGTGCAGACCATGACGGATACGGTCAAAATCGTTGTCGACGGGCAGGAAATCGAAGTCCCGCGCGACATCACTGTGCTCCAGGCCTGTGAAATGGCGGGGGCTGAAATTCCGCGTTTCTGCTATCACGAGCGCCTGTCCATCGCCGGTAACTGCCGTATGTGCCTGGTGGAAGCCGTGGGCGCGCCCAAGCCCATCGCCTCCTGTGCCTATGGGGTGCGGGATCTGCGGCCCGGCCGCAACGGCGAGCCCCCGGTGGTCAACACCAAGAGCCCCATGGTGAAGAAGGCCCGGGAAGGGGTGATGGAGTTCCTGCTCATCAACCACCCCCTGGACTGCCCCATCTGCGACCAGGGCGGGGAGTGCGATCTCCAGGATCAATCCATGGCCTACGGCATCGACCACACCCGCTATGTGGAGAACAAGCGGGCGGTGGAAGACAAGTATATGGGTCCCCTGGTCAAGACCATCATGACACGGTGCATTCACTGCACCCGCTGCGTGCGGTTTGCCACGGAAGTGGGCGGCGTGTCCGAACTGGGCGCGACGGGCCGGGGCGAGGACATGGAGATCACCACCTATTTGGAGCATGCGGTGCGCACGGAGCTTTCGGGCAATGTGATCGACCTGTGCCCGGTAGGCGCGCTCACCTCCAAGCCCTATGCCTTCAAGGCCCGCCCCTGGGAACTGACCAAGACCGAATCCGTCGATGTCATGGACGCGGTGGGGACCAATGTCCGGGTCGACTCCAAGGGTCAGGAGGTCATGCGCTTTCTGCCCCGCCTGAACGAGGCGGTGAACGAGGAGTGGATGGCCGACAAGAGCCGGTTCGTGTGGGACGGACTGCGCCGCCAGCGTCTGGACACCCCCTATGTGCGCGTGGACGGATCCCTGCGGCCCGCCTCCTGGGCGGAGGCTTTCGAGGCGGTGGCGGGCCGGATGCGGGGGGCGGATCCCGACCGGATCGCGGCGCTCAGCGGTGATCTGGCCTGTGTGGAAAGTCAGTATGCCCTGCGTGACCTCCTCGACCGGCTCGGGGTGAACAGCCGGGACTGCCGCCAGGACGGGGCCTATCTCCCCGTTGAAGGGCCGCGCCAGCGCTACCTGTTCAACACCACCATCGCCGGGATCGAACAGGCCGATGCTCTGCTGATCGTTGGTGCCGATCCCCGCCGGGAAGCCCCGATCCTCAATACACGGATCCGCAAGCGCTACCTTCAGCGGGGCTTCAAGGGTATCGCCGTCGTGGGTCCGGCCCATGATCTGACCTACGCCTATGATCATCTGGGGACGACGCCCCAGGTGCTGCGGGAAATTGCCGGCGGCACCCACGCTTTCCACAAGGTGATGGAAGAGGCCGAGCGGCCCATGATCATCATCGGCCAGGGTGCGCTGTGCCGGTCCGACGGCGAGGCGATCTACAGCATTTGCGCCGATATTGCCCGGGAGACCGGCGCGATCTACGGCGCGGACGGTGACCGGTCCGCCTGGAACGGCTTCAATGTCCTGCACACGGCGGCGGCCCGGGTCGGCGGCCTGGATGCGGGCTTCCTGCCCCGGGAAAACGGTCTGGACCGGGACGGCATTCTGAGTGCCGCCGCCAGCGGCCGGCTCGATACGGTCTATCTGCTGGGGGCCGACGAGATTGACATGAACGCCCTCGGCGATGCCTTCGTGATCTACCAGGGCAGCCATGGGGACGCGGGCGCCCACCGGGCCGATGTGATTCTGCCCGGTGCTGCGTATACGGAAAAAGACGGGCTTTACGTGAACACGGAAGGTCGGGTGCAGTTGGGCAAGCGGGCCGTGTTCCCGCCGGGAGAGGCTCGGGAGGACTGGGCGATCATCCGGGCCCTGTCAGCGGTCCTGAACCAGGTGCTGCCCTACGATTCCCTGCGGGATCTGCGCAGCGCCATCTGGGAGGAGGTTCCGGCCCTGTCGTCCATCGACCATGCCCCTGGCGCCGTGGACGCGCAGGTGGATCTGCTGGACGGACTGGCCCAGGGTGGCGCCTTTGACGGCATGGCCCTGGAGACGCCGATCACGGATTACTATCTGACCAATCCGATCGCCCGGGCATCCCAGACCATGGCAAAGTGCAGCGCGGAAATTCTGCGCGGCGAAGCGGCGGGTAACGCGGCGGCCTGACGGGCCGCGCCAAGAATCATGAGGGCTCCTTGCCTGCGGGGAAGGGCCCGTTGAGGGTTCCGGTTGATCATGTCCTCGCGTCATCGGCGGGGATGGCTCTCACCGGCGAGAATTCAGACAGGACACGGCGATGATTCGTGACTTCTTCAGCAACCTGGTCGGCCCCGTCTGGGGACCGCTTCTGGGAATGACCAGCGAAATCCTGCTGCTCTCGGTGGGGCTGCTGGTCGTCATCGTCTATGCGGTGTATGCGGACCGGAAGATCTGGGCGGCGGTACAGTTGCGCAAGGGACCCAATGTGGTGGGGCCTTTCGGCCTCTTCCAGCTCTTCGCCGACGGACTCAAAGGCATCTTCAAGGAAACGGTCATTCCGGCGGGTGCCGACAAGGTGGTGTTCCTCCTGGCGCCCCTGATCATGTTCACCTGTGCCTTCGCAGCCTGGGCGGTGGTGCCCGTGGACGATGGCTGGGCCATTGCCGACATCAATGTGGGCATCCTCTATATTTTCGCCCTGTCCTCCTTGAGTGTTTACGGGGTGATCATGGGAGGCTGGGCCTCCAACTCCAAATACCCGTTCCTCAGCAGCCTGCGGTCGGCGGCCCAGATGGTGTCCTATGAGGTCTCCATTGGCCTTGTCATCATCACGGTCCTGCTTCTGGCCGGATCCCTCAATCTGACGGAAATCGTCCGGGCCCAGGCCGGCGGTATTCTGAACTGGTATGTCTGGCCCCTGTTCCCCATGTTCGTGGTCTTTTTCATCTCGGCCCTGGCGGAGACCAACCGCCCGCCTTTCGATCTGCCCGAGGCGGAATCGGAACTGGTGGCGGGCTTCATGGTGGAGTACTCCGCCATGACCTATCTGCTGTTCATGATCGGCGAGTACGCGGCCATCATGCTGATGTGCGCCATGATGGCGATCCTGTTTCTGGGGGGCTGGTATCCCCCGGTGGATGTGGCGCCCTTGAACTGGCTGCCCGGCGTGTTCTGGTTCCTGATCAAGATGCTCGTAGCGTTCTTCATGTTTGCGATGGTCAAGGCCATCGTGCCCCGGTACCGCTACGACCAGCTCATGCGTCTGGGGTGGAAGATTTTTCTGCCGTTTTCTCTCTTCTATGTGGTGGCCGTGGCCGGTGTGCTGGTGGCGACGGGGACCGTGCCCAAGTGATCCGCCGATGGGGCGGCAGGGTGTTGTGCAGGCAAGAGGATTTTGACCGATGGCTTTTCTGGACCGGACAGCGCGCGCGATTTTCCTGACGGAATTCGTGTCCAGCTTCGCCCTGGCCATGCGCTATTTCTTCAAGCCGAAGGTGACGGTGAACTATCCCTACGAGAAGAATCCGATCAGCCCGCGCTTCAAGGGAGAGCATGCCCTGCGCCGCTATCCCAACGGCGAAGAGCGCTGCATCGCCTGTAAACTCTGCG
>CAZLPU010000128.1:0-8537 GCA_964561475.1 uncultured Alphaproteobacteria bacterium | reverse complement strand
GGACGGATCGGGCTTCTCACCCCGGACGAATTCCAGCAGCCGCATGATATTGGCCGGCGAGAAGAAGTGCAGACCCAGTACAGCCCCCGGACGGGAGGTGACCTCGGCCATTTCGTTCACGTTGAGATAGCTGGTGTTGGAGGCCAGAATGGCGCCGTCCTTCACGATGCTGTCGAGTTTGCGGAACACGTCCTTCTTCACGTCCATGTTCTCGAACACCGCCTCGATGACGATGTCGCAGTCCGCCAGATCGTCGTAGCTGAGGGTGGGGGTGAGCAGGGCCATGGCCTGTTCCACCTGCTCAGGCGTCATGCGGCCCCGGCGTGCGGAGTTCTCATAGTTCTTCTGCATCACGCCGACGCCCCGGTCGAGGGCGGCCTGTTCCCGCTCCACGATGGTCACCTGGTAACCGGCATTGAGGAAGTTCATGGCGATGCCGCCGCCCATGGTGCCCGCACCCAGGATACCGACTTTCCGTATGGGAATGAGGGGCGTTTCCTTGCCGATGCCGTCGATGCGCGCGGCGGCCCGTTCGGCAAAGAAGACATGGCGCAGGGCCTTGGATTGGTCACCGGTCACGAGCTTGCGGAACAATTCCTGTTCCTTGGCCATGGCCTGCTCGAAGGGCATTTCCAGGGAGGCCTTGACGGCCTGGATGCAGGCTTCCGGCGCCTCGAAACCCCGCAGGCGGCGGGCGTGTTCCCGGCGGAACCGGTCGAAGATTTCCGGGTCCTTGGCTGCTTCCACCAGTTTGTCAGAGCGCTGACTGGCCACCGGATGGGCGGGGAGGGTCATCACCTGTCGGGCAAAAGCGATGGCCTCCGCTTCCAGGGCGCCTTCCGTGAGAAGCTGGTCCACCAGACCCATGGCCTGGGCCTGCTCCGCCTTCACCGGATCACCGGTGACCACCATGCGCAGGGCATCCTCGACCCCGATCACCCGGGGCAGACGCTGGGTTCCGCCGGCGCCGGGCAGCAGGCCGAGCTTGACTTCCGGCAGGCCGAGCCGGGCCGAGGGCACCGCAAGACGGTAATGGCAGGCCAGCGCCACTTCGAGACCGCCCCCCAAAGCGGTGCCGTGAATGGCGGCGATCACCGGCTTGGCGCTCATTTCCATGGCGTCGATGACCTCGTGGAGGCCCGGTCCCTGGGGCGGCTTGCCGAATTCGGTAATGTCGGCACCGGCAAAAAACGTCCGGCCATCGCACCGCAGGACCACCGCCCGGATCGTATCATCCTCGGCAGCCTCCCGCAGACCGGCGGCAAGGCCCGCCCGCACCGCCTGCCCGAGGGCATTCACCGGCGGATTGTTGGACACGATGACCAGGACGTCACCGTCCTTTCTGGTTGTGATGACGGACATGCATTCCTCCTTTGAAAAGCCCGGCGGCGGCGCAATAGCGGATCACACCCCGTGTGTCCGCCCCCCATCCAGCCGCTCGGGCCCGGTCGTAGCCGGTCCGGCTGTCTGCGCCGGATCCCGGCCGGTCGGGATCATCCTGCGATGCTAGGCCATCCCGGTAAAGATCGGAACAGGATGCCCCACCGGGACGGGTCTTAACAGAATGGCCGTTCAGTCCCGCTGGCTCGATGGCGTTCTCGCCAACCTTACGGAGCACGCCTACACTGGGGGAAATTCCAAAGCCGAGGAGGATACGGGCATGGACTTGAAAGACCGCATCATCGTTGTCACGGGCGCCGCCAGCGGCATTGGCCGGGCCATGGCCCTGCGTTTCCACCAGGAAGGCGCCAAATGCGTGGTCTGCGCGGACCTGAACGGGGACGGCGTGGCCGAGACCGCCGCAATGGTCGGCGGCCCCGGTTACATCGTCAATGTGGCCCGGGAAGAAGAGATCCTTGGCCTGATCGAAACCGTCGAAAAGGATCACGGTCCCATCGATCTGTTCTGCTCCAATGCGGGCATCGGCATCGGCGGCGGACCGGAAGTGGACAACGAGGGCTGGCAGCGGATCTGGGATATCAACGTGATGGCCCATGTCTGGGCCGCCCGGCACCTGGTGCCCCGGATGATCGCCAGGGGCGGGGGCTATCTCCTCAACACCGCCTCCGCCGCCGGTCTTCTCTCCCAGATCGGCTCAGCGCCCTACGCGGTCACCAAACATGCCGCCGTGTCCCTGGCCGAATGGCTGGCGATCACTTACGGCCAGCAGGGGATCAAGGTCTCGGTTTTGTGCCCCCAGGCCGTGCGCACCGCCATGACCGCAGGCAATGAGGGCGGCGTTGCCAGCGTGGACGGCATGATGGAGCCGGAAGAGGTTGCCGAGGAATGCGTACGGGTGATCAACGCGGAAGAATTCCTCGTCCTTCCCCACAAGGAGGTGGAAAAATACATGCGCCGGAAGACGGAAGATTACGATCGCTGGATCAAGGGCATGCAGCGGCTCAACGAAGCCTACCAAAGCTGATGGCCCGGGGCTGGCTCCGGCCCCGGACAGGCCGCCCTGCTGTTCGATCCCCTGAGTGCTGACAAACCAGCCCGGAAACGAAAAAGGGCCACCCCGGAAAACGAAAAAGGGGACGCCGGATAATCGGCGTCCCCCGTCTGTCTTCAATCCGTATTGCAGCCCTTTGGCTGATCACACACCGAAATCGCTGTTGCTCTGCACTTCGGCGCGGCCCACCACCAGGTGATGCACTTCGTCCGGACCGTCGGCGATCCGCAGGGTGCGCTGGCCCGTGTACATCTGGGCCAGGGGAGTCCACTGGGACACGCCCGTGGCGCCGTGGACCTGGATGGCCTGGTCGATAATCTGGCACACCCGCTCCGGCACCATGGCCTTGACCATGTGCACCCAGACCCGGGCTTCCCGGTTGCCCAGCACGTCCATGGCCCGGGCGGCTTTCAGCACCATCAGGCGCATCGCCTCGATCTCGATGCGGGCGCGGGACACCAGTTCCAGGTTCTTGCCGAGCTGGATCAGGGGACGGCCGAATGCCTCCCGGGTCATGGCCCGGTTGATCATCAGCTTGAGGGCCCGTTCCGCCTGGCCGATGGAGCGCATGCAGTGGTGGATGCGGCCCGGGCCCAGGCGCAGCTGGGAAATCTCGAAGCCCCGGCCTTCGCCGAGCAGGATGTTTTCCCGGGGCACACGGACATTATCCAAACGAATATGCATGTGGCCGTGGGGGGCATCGTCATGGCCGAAGACATGCATCGGGCCCAGAATGTTGACACCAGGCGTGTCCAGGGGCACCAGGATCTGGGACTGCTGGAACTGGGTCGGTGCATTGGGATCGGTCTTGACCATGCAGATCATGATCTTGCAGCGGGGGTCACCGGCGCCGGAAATGTAATATTTCTCACCGTTAATGACCCATTCGTCACCGTCGAGTTCCGCGCGGCAGTCGATGTTCTTCGCGTCGGATGAGGCCACACCGGGCTCGGTCATGCCGAAGCAGGAGCGGATCTCGCCGTTGAGCAGGGGCTTGAGCCATTGTTCCTTCTGCTCAGGGGTGCCCACCCGCTCCAGCACTTCCATATTGCCCGTGTCGGGGGCGCTGCAGTTCATGGATTCCGACGCGAGGGGATTCTTGCCCAGTTCCACGGCGATATAGGCGTAGTCGAGGTTTTTCAGGCCCTCGCCGGTCTCCGCATCGGGCAGGAAGAAATTCCAAAGGCCCTGGCGCTTGGCTTCGTCCTTGGCCCCTTCCAGCAGTTCAAGCTGGCCCGGCGCATAGCTCCACCGGTCCGCCCGGCCTTCCCCAAGCCGGAAGAATTCCTCGGACATGGGCTCCACCACTTCGGCAATGAACTGCTTGACGTGGTTGAGGAGCGGCTTGGCCCCCTCCGACATGGTCAGAATGTTAAGCTGAGCTTCCTGCTCTTCAGTGAGATTCAAAACTGGCATCGTGAGCGTTTCCCTGGTCAACCCTGTGGTCAGACATGATCTTTGGATTTAACCGCGAAATCCGCCATCGGCACAACAGCCGGATTCAGCCGAACTCCGGTTGTGCCGCCGCCAGGGGCAACCCATGCAGCAGCGCAGTGTTGTCTCCCGGGAACGTTTCAGGCCGGAATTTGTTCGTTGCGGTCAGGGTAAAGGCACAAGCCTGAGAGGGTGACATTGGGTCAGGCCTCACTGGGCTGGGGAGTGGGTGAAATGACCGAAGCCAGCGACAAGCCATGCAAGGATGACAAGCCCGCGGGCCGGGTGATCCTCACCTATGGCCGCAGCCTCATGGCACTCGTGATCGCCCGGTCCCTCGCCGAGCGGGGGATCGAGGTGATCGGCTGCGATGATGTGGACCTCACCGTTCTCAGTTTTTCCCGCTTCGTGAAGGAGACCTTCGTCCATCCCTCGCCCTGGACCGACCCGGACGGGTTTCTCGAGGTGATGGAAGAGAAGGTCCAGGCCTTTGCCCCTCACCCGGACGATGACTGCCCCTATATTCTCATGCCGGTGTTCGAGGAAACCCGTCTGCTGACGGAGCACAGGGACCGGTTCGAACCCACAATCCGTGTCGCCGCTCCTCAGCTTTCCAGCCTCGATGCGGTGGAGCCCAAGGACCGTCTGGCCCGCACCGCCGGTGCAATCGGCCTCGATGTTCCCGAGACCCTGATCCTGGACGGGCCGGAGGATGCCCTGGAGCAGGCCCGGTCCTTGACATTCCCCCGTCTGATCAAGCCCGTCAGCGGTGTCGGCGGGCGGGGCATCAAGAAGCTCGACGATTTCGAGGCCCTGGAAACCCATCTCGCCGCCAAACCGGCCTCCCTGTCCTGGCCGGCGCTGCTTCAGGAGCTTGTTCCCGGTGAAGATTATTGCTGCACCGTTCTTGTGGAGCGTGGAGAGATCCGAGCGGCGGACGCCTACCGCAATGTCACCACCTTTCCCCGGGAGGCCGGCGCCGGCGCGGTCAGGGAGCGGGTGGACCCGGCCCCGTTTCTGGAAACCGCCGGGCAGATCATGGGGCACACCGAATGGAACGGGGTGGCCCAGATCGATTTTCGCTGGGACGAATCGAGGACCCCGAAGCTGATCGAGGTCAACGCCCGGTTCTGGGCGGGGCTGTTCCATTCCGTTGCCTCGGGGATCGATTATCCCTGGTTGCTCTACTGCCTTGCCGCCGGCCTCGACATTCCAGACGCACGGCCGGATCCGGACGCGGTGGTCACCCGCTCACCGGGGATCTGGTTTCTCTCGATTATCGATGAGACGGTGGACACGGACGAAAGCATCGGCCAGCTCAAGGATGTCTGGCGGCGCGCTGCCGGGGAACTGGGCGAGGGGCAACTCTGGCGGGCCATCGCCACCTTGTTCTCCGATCCCGCCCTCAAGGGGGTGGATCTCGGCGCCACCTTGCAGCACATGCGCGACCGGATGGCCACGGCCTCCAAGGCCCCCTCGGAGTTTTCCCGCACCGATGATCCCTTTGTCGGACTGGGCGCCCTGTTCGTGCTCGCGTCCCTCTACCGCCACGGCAAGCTTCCGGCGGAACTGACCCACAAGAACCATCAGGAGGAAGAAAAACCCGACAAGGCGTCCAGGCCGGACCGTCCGCACCGGGACACCCGCCCCCTGATCGGCATCACCCGGCCGGAAAAAGGCGACCGTCTGGCCTATCTGTCCATCCGGTTTGCCCTCTGGCTGGCGGGGGCGCGCACCATACCGCTCACCGCCCGGGCGCCGGGCAATCCCCACATGATCGACGGACTTGTCTTCGGCGGCGGCTCGGACATCTATCCGGACCGCTTCGGGGGCGAGGCCAAACCCGGCTACCGGTACGACATCGCCCGGGACGACATGGAGGCCTCCTGGGATGAGGCAGCGCGCGTCCACGACCTGCCGGTTCTGGGCATTTGCCGGGGTGTGCAGATGATGAATGTCCTGGCGGGGGGCACCCTCCACGGGGATCTGGGGGCGTTCCCGGAAAGGGATTATCCGGCATCGCGTTGGCGCCAGATGATCTTCCGCAAGACCATCGAGATTGCTGAGGACACCCTTCTGCTCGATCTGACAGGCACGCCCCGTCTTTCCGTCAACGCCATTCATCAGCAGGCCATCGACCAGATCGGCACC
The DNA here is from genome assembly GCA_964561475.1 of uncultured Alphaproteobacteria bacterium. Classification (GTDB taxonomy): domain Bacteria; phylum Pseudomonadota; class Alphaproteobacteria; order JAJFIK01; family JAJFIK01; genus CAYUYV01. Next base: position 2,500 of record CAZLPU010000128.1, on the reverse strand, counting down.
GGCTACCGGGCCGTGGCGTGGGACCATAACGGCCTGATCCAGGCCATCGAGGACCCCTCCCGGAGCTTTGCCCTGGGCGTCCAGTTCCACCCGGAATTTCTGATCTACCGCAAGACCTTCCGGGACCTGTTCCATGGGCTCGTCAAGGCGGCGCAGCAGCGGGCTGCGGACAAGGCCGCCCTAGGAGAACCTGACTGACGGACGGGGAGCGGCGTTGAACCCCACGCACCCCCCAGCTACCGTAGACGGCATAAATGCGATCCGGGCGCCGATCCGCGACTCGGACTACCGCCGGGTTTTACGATGTTGGGACCCTGCACGGGTGCACGGCCACACTGTCCTGGGTCCCAAGGGAGAATACGCCATGAGCATGTCGACCATGAACCCTTTGACCATCGACCCATTGAAAATGGCCCGATCCGCCCTTCGGGTTATCGTCCCTGCCATGATCTTGTGGTTCTGGGCGTCAACGGTCGCAAAGGGCCATGAGGACAATCCCCATCAGGCCATGTCAGGGGAGGCGTCCGTGCAGGTCCAGTATCTTGAAATTGTCACCCCCAAGGTCGAGGAAACCTGCGCGGCCCTTGCCGCTCAGCACGGCGTGACCTTCGGGGCGCCGGAAGCCGGTCTCGGCAATGCCCGTGTTGCCACCCTCAATGGGGGCGGCCGGATCGGCGTCCGGGCGCCCATGCGCGATGATGAAGCGCCGGTGGTCCGGCCCTATCTGCTGGTTGACGATATTCAGGCCGCAACCGCGGCGGCGGAGGCAGCCGGGGCCGAGTTCGCCATGACGGCGACGGAGATCCCCGGCCACGGCACATTTGCCATCTACTTCCTGGGCGGCATTCAACACGGTCTCTGGGAACTCTGACGGACGGTTCGCCCGGTCAGCCGAGAACCTTCCGTTGGGTGATGACCGGATTGCAGTGGCGGTCGGTCTCGAAGCCGACGATCTCAAAGCCGCTGCGCAGATTGAGAATGATCATCGGGTTGTTCTCCGTCCGGGTGCGTGTCTCCACGGCCTTGTAGCCGAGGTCACGGGCAGCACTGTGCTGGGCATTCATGAGGCTGCGCGCCACCCCTTTGCCTCTCGCGTCCGGATGGGTGCCGCCGAGCCAGCTATAGAGGGTTGATCCCCTGTTATAGGCCAGTTTGAAGCCGTGCCATTGCCCGTCCTCCACTGCGACATGGAGCAAGGGTCCGGCAACCTGGCTCAGGCGGCCGTTCAGGTAGTCGGCGTCCATTTCACCGAACACGGCATTGGCGAGGTCCAACAGGCGGTCCTGGCACCGTGCCTCGTGCTCCTGAAAGGTCAGGATCTCCATGGGTCTTCCTGTCGATTGAGACGGGGGGCAGGTCCGCCGGGGTCAGACGGACTGGCGCGGGTCTCAGGCTTTGGTGTCGATGCCCGCCGGTTCCCACAGCTCGATGGGGTTGCCTTCCGGATCGTGGATCCGGGCAAAGCGGCCATTGGGCTGCACCTCCGGATCGATCTTCACTTCAATGCCTGCATCCCGGAGCTGTTGGGCCATGGCGTCGAGGTCGGCCACCCGGAAGTTGATCATCCACATCTGATCGGATCGGCCGAAATAATCCGTGTCTTGCTTGAAGGGGGCCACGACGCAGGTCCCGGCGGCGGTCTGCCAGCCCAGTGTTTCATAATCCGAGGGCACCGGATCCACGCCCAGGTGATCCGCATACCACTTGTAAAGCGCCTTGGGGTCCCTGGCGCGGAAGAATACCCCGCCGATGCCCTGTACTTTCTCCATGGCCTTGGTCCTCTTCGTTTGTCCTGGTGGTCCCTTGCTCAGGCGGGGCACCTTTCCCGGTGGTGTGTATCTGCCCGGTCATCCAACCATGACGACGGTTCCCATGGAACGGATTTTAAGCCCGCATTCCCCGGATGACTTTTCGTTTTCGTGCCTCGAAGAGCCGATTCATGTCATTATATCAATGGCTTGAGACGAATGTGCGAGGCGTTTCATGGACAGCACGGCGGGTGAAGTAGATCGGAGTGCCTTGCGGGTCGGGTTCGACCGGCGTTTGAAGCTGGAATTTCACGGCTCCCGTCTCACCTCCGATGCCGGTCTGCTCGCCTTTCGGGAATTGGATGAAGCGCTCGGCCTGACCGACTTGGCGGGTGATGTGCTCACAGACAGCCGCACCGGCAGGAATGGCCGTCACAGCCTGGTGGCGCTGTTGCGTCAGTCCGTCTTCGGACGGCTTGCCGGATATGAGGATGTGAACGACGCGGATCGCTTGGGCCGTGATCCCGCCATGCGTTGGATCGTCGGCGGCAAGGCCGTATTTCGGCAGGCGGCGTCCGCCTCGCAAATGGGCCGGTTCGAGACCGATATTCTGGCCTGTGCCGACAATCTCACCGCGCTTCAGGACCTCTCGGGCCAGTGGATCGATGCGGTCCATGCCCGCCGCCCGGTGAATGCTATCGTGCTCGACATGGATTCGAGCGTCAGCCCCACCCACGGCGACCAGGAAGGCA
>CAZLPU010000127.1:0-9210 GCA_964561475.1 uncultured Alphaproteobacteria bacterium | reverse complement strand
GAACCCGAGCGTGGTGCTGCTTCTCGACGAGATCGAGAAGGCGCATCCGGACCTGTTCAACATCCTTCTGCAGGTGATGGACCACGGCAAGCTGACCGACCACAACGGCAAGCAGATCGACTTCCGGAACGTGATCCTCATCATGACCACCAATGCCGGTGCCGCCGATCTTCAGCGCAGTTCCATGGGCTTTGGCCGGGGCAAGCGTTCCGGCGACGACACCGAGGCGATCAACCGTCTGTTCACGCCGGAATTCCGCAACCGGCTCGATGCGGTGATCTCCATCAATCCGCTGCCCCAGGACGTGGTCCGCCATGTGGCCCAGAAATTCGTGCTTCAGCTTGAGGCTCAGCTTCAGGACCGCAACGTCACCTTCGAGCTCAACGAAGAGGCCATCGACTGGCTGGTGGCCCAGGGCTACGACGAACTCATGGGTGCCCGTCCCATGGCGCGGATCATCCAGGAGCACATCAAGAAGCCCCTGGCCGACGAACTGCTTTTCGGCAAGCTCGTCCATGGCGGGACGGTTCTCGTAAGCGTGGACAAGACCGCAGCCGGGACGCCAAGCGGCGAATCAGCGGATGGTTCCGCCAAGGCTGTCGGCAAACTGGCGTTCGAGATCATCGAACTGCCGCCGGAAGAGCGGCGCAGCCCCGAGGACGAGGAAGAAGACGGCGACGATCCGGACCCTTCCGGCACCAAGTCAAACGGGGACGACGATGACGGGCCCGACGACGATGGACCCGATGACCGGATCCCGGAAATGGCGGAGTAGTCCGCCTCCTGACTGCCATCCTGTCCGGGTCATTTGAGCCGGACAGGGCATCGTGTTTCGAGCGTATCGAGATCAAAGACCACCGGGGCCCGGTTCGGTCGTGGCCCTGGAAAACCGCTTACATGGCATATTCCTTTCCCACACATTGTTCCTTGCGCCCCACGGGCAAGTCTCCGGTCGGTCTGTGTGCGGCCCTTTTCCTGTCCGGCGCTCTTGCGCTTCTGGGCGGATGTTTCGGTGGCGGCAACCGCATTGATGCCGCCAGCGTTCTCGCCAACGGATCCGAAGGGGAGGAAGCCGCACCAGCCCCGGCCGGACCAACGGCGCCGGTGGTGCCCTTGCCGGGAACGACCAGGGAGGTCTCCCGAGCGCAGCCCGGCGCGGCGCCGGTGGCCGGTGTCGAACCGGTGCATGTCCAGGATATTCCCCGCCGGGTTCTGGGTCAGTCCCAGCTTGAAGACTATGTAGAGCAGTCCGCGGCAGTAGCCCTCCAAGCGGATGCCAATGCGTTCGGGCCCTGCCGCGCCAGAGCCATCACTATGCGGACCAATGTTTTCGACAAGGCTCCCGACGAAAGCGTTGAGGTGTTCAGGCGCAACGGCGCCGTCGGCGGTTACGTCACCGAGATCATGGTCGGAGGCTGCGCTCCGCCCCGGCGCCATAATGTCCTGATCGTGCCGTTTCGGGATCAGCCTACGGCCATCCTGCCCCTGCTGCCGGGCACGACGAAGGCGGGCGTTTCCGACCAGAGCCGCGCATCCCGGATTGCCCTGGAAGCGGCGGAACGCATCGCCGTCGAGACCTGCTCGGGCCAGGGATCGGCCCGCATCCGCACCACCGAAACCAAGGGGCCTTTCGGGGCCGACCGCCGTGTCGGTGCCTGGCAGGAACAATGGACGGCCCATTACTGCGGCCGGGATTATGCGGTGACACTGATCTTCACACCCCGGAGCGACGGACCCACCCGGATTGAGGCTCCCGCGGGCCTCGCCCGTCTCGCCTCCATAGACTGGCCGCTGCCCTGACACCACCTGGACTGCCAAGCCCCGACAGGCCCCCCCCCCGAACAGGCCCACCGAACAGATATTGTGCTCAATCCCGTGCCGGGTGGTTACGGGCGGTCCTGGGGGAGAAAATGCCCGAGCAGGCGGGCGAGCCGGGTTTTCAGGCCCAGAAACGGCTCAGAGGCCGGTTCAACCGGCGTGGCCGCCGCCGTCAGCAGGGGCTCTTCAGTGGCGCGACTTTCCGGCACCGACCGTTCGGACCCTGGCTTTTCACAAACCGGGTTGTCGGGAATTGGATGTTCTCTGATTGGGCTTGCGGGCCGATCGGCAGGTGTGTGCTGGACCGGCGGGAGGTTTGCACCGGCGGCTGAACCCGTGGCTGCATCTTCACTAGGACGGGCCTCAAGCACCGCGCGCATATCCGCCACCATCGCGTCGGCCAGGGCACGTACCGTGTCCATGCTTCCATCGCCTGGTTTGGCACTCACACGGATCCGAACGGCCGAACCGTTGGGGCTGATCCGGATGGTCATGGGTTGGGCGTCTGCCTCCGGAGCATTCGTCGCGGTGAGGCTCCAGGCCATGGCTGACGATCCGTCACCGCGCTCCTCTACAATCCGCTCAAAGATCAAACCGTGATGGGTGCTGAGCGTTTCCACCATCTCCGCAATGACCCATGAGTCGATCTGACTTGTGGCTCCAGAGTCGGGGAGGGAGCATTCCGCCACGCAGATGTCAGGCTGGCTGGGATGATCAGTCATCAGCGGGATCTGCCCCGTGAACCGGAGCCGGGCATTCACCGTGTGTGGCGCCAGGAACTGCGCCCGTTCGTGGCTGACGGCCCTGGGCTTGTAGGTGCCCGCCGGGACCGCACCCCGCCCGGGCCAGCCCAGGGGATCAAAGGCCGCAACCCGGCGGAAACCGGCAAAGGGCTCGGTGCATTCCCCATGGATTTCGAACGGGATTTTTGCCTCCGCGAAAGGCTCCGCCGGCTCGGAAAATTCCAGAATGATTTCAAGACGGTCGCCCGGCACAAGGGCCACGGGCTCAACGGGTTCCAGAATCAGACCTGTCTGCGGACAGTCCTCAAGGGCTTCGATCGCAATCATGGCTTGGCCGTCTGCCCCGTGGACGGACCCGCTCACGCCCTGCACGGACGGCTGGTCGCCGCAGGGCAGGCGGCTCATGATCCGCCGCACCCGGAACACCTGGTCCGGAACCTCACACCGGAATGGCCGGCTCAGGCTCAGCCGGATCGTGCCGCCGCCCGTCCCGCCATCTGTCGCCGCTCCCGTGTCCCGCTCCGCACTGACCGAAAGGCCGGGCACGGCCCGGTCATCCTTGCCCAGATCGTATGCCGCCTCGAAGCGCCAGGGCTCGCTCCGGTCGCCGCGCTTGAGGCGTTCCAGCAGATCCACCCCATCCAGGCCCGGTGACAGGCGCAGCACCTGATCGGACTGGGGCACGAGCCCCGATGCCGCCTCGGTTCCGCTCGCCCCGTGGATATGCGGATGCACGCCGGGCCGTTGCTCTATCCATGTGGCGGACAGGGGTTCATCCAGGGCCAGAAAGCCGCAACAGATATCGTCCGCATCCGGCTCCTTGTACCATCGGCGATAGGTGGCAAGGCGGCGCAAGTCTCCCGCAGTATTGGACGGGCTCAGATCAACCCGCAACCGGCCCGAACCGCCAGTCACCTTTCGTGCCAGTCGGTTGTGACCGTCCGCATCCGCCTGTTCCAGATGGACGGTCAGATCCTCCTCAACCGACACCGCCGTGCGGATCTGGGACCGGGTCATGCCCAGATAGACCGGGAGGGCAGGGGGCGCGTTCCGGCGTAAACGGGGCAGGCGGATGAATCGGTCCCACAGGGCCAGAACCGCCATGGCTCCGCCCGCCGCCGCCAGGGGCAGGGTGGCCGTGATCCCCCGGGGCTCGGATCCCAGAGACAGGAGTGGTGATCCGGCAAACCAACCAGCGGCCAGTCCGGCAAGCCCGAGGCCGATCCCCGGGACAAGCAGCCCCCTGGCGGTGAGAACCCGGTGCTCCTCCTCCCAAGTTTCCACGGGCTGGGCCTTGTCCTTCTGCCGGGGGCCAAGCCCCGTGAAGCGCACATAGCGGCGCAGCCAGGTTTCCCGGTGACCGGCGAAGGCGCCGGGGCTGATCAGTGTGGATCGGAACGGACACACGCCGCGCACATCCGGTGCAGGCGTGCCGGTGTGGCCGGGCTTTTCGATGGTGAATTTCAGGCCCATGGCGCAGTCGCCTCCATGGTCCCCCGTGTGATCTCCCGTGTGATCTCCCGCGGGGTCCTGACTAAGGGTCCCGTGCTGACGGAATTGTGGTTCCCGGCACGCCAGCGCCGGTGCAGATCCTGCTGAAGGCCAAGCACTTCACGGGCAAGGGTGCCATGATCTTCGGATCCTGCCGCCAGCACCTCCATCACCCCTTGCTGCCCATGGCTGGAGAGCACCACGATCAAGGTGAGGCCGTCCTGGCGCCCGGTGCCACGGGCACGGATCAACCAGGTTCCGTTGCCGTCGTCTTCTGCGTCCCCATCGGCACGCCGGTTATCATCCAGACGAAGGGGATCATTCAGACACAGGGGGGATGCTGGCTTGATGTTCCGGTCCCAGAGGGCCTGGGTCACCTCCCGGACAATATTTTCCGCATTCAGATGGCCGCAAGGCCCATTCCCGGAGAGATAGGTCCGGGAGCAGAACTGGTTTCCGGGCTTTGCCCATAAGTCATCCCGTCCGAGAGAGATTTCAGCCTCGATCAGGCTTTCAAAGGTCTGGGCGATTGTCTCCTCGCCCCGCTCTGTTTCATCCCCGTGCCGATCAAGACCGGAACGCAGGGCTCCGGTCCAGTCCTGGTAGGTGACGCCGAGCCCCAGGAGGGATCCGTCCAGGGAAAGGGTCATGGTCCCGTTCAAACGGTCCGGCCCGGCGTGATCACGCCCCGAGGCCAGGTCGAGAGCCAAGGCAAAAACCCGGCGGCTGTCCGCCGTCAGTCCCATGAGGGTTAGGTTTCGGGCCTCCGCCACCCCGTTCTGGTGATCCGTAATGAGACTTTTGGCCTTGGCGGAGGGATCGTCCGGGCAAAGCGGGTCGTGTAGGCTGAGGGCGCGCCCATCCTGGGGCCAGGGCCAGTCCAGGGACAGGGCGGAGAGCCGCAAGGTCTCCTCGCGAACCTTGTCCGTGTCCTCCCGGTTCTCCGGTGCCGGGCTGGTCCCTTGCGTCCCGTTTGGTATGCTGATGGTCAGGAGTGCGCTCGCGCAGGTCTCCCCCTCGAGGGTCCGGCGGATGCGTTGCGCCACCAGCCGTCCGAGGGGGCGGGCATCCGCGCCGTGACGGTCCATGAGGCCCAGAAGATGGCCATAGGCTTGCCAGATCTGGGCACCGCACGCCGCATCCAGTCGCAGATGAGCGGGAAGCTGGAGATGATCCGGAGGCGCCTGGTTCAGCACAGCCGCACCGTGCCACTGGATGACCGCGCCTTGCCCGAACCGGCTGTCGGAACGGTCAAGAAAGGGGCGCAAGGGGGCGACGGGAAGGGTGAGGGGAAATGTGGCGATGTCGGCTGGTCCGTTGCCTTCCGGATCCTCGGTGATGCGGAACGCGGGCCGATCCAGCGGCCCATCCTCGTCCTGCTGTTCGGGGGCTGTGGGGGCTGGCTGGGTGAGCGGGGCTGCGAGATGGAGAGCCGCGAACTGTCCGGATTTTTCCGGTGCCGGTCCCGTTTCAGGTTCGGTCTGGTCCTGTCCACTCTGGGGCATGAGGGCGGCCAGGTCTGCCCAGGCACCGGTCCGGGCCATGGTCCCCCGGTCGTCCAAGGGGACACGCACTTCGATCGTGAGGGGGACGGTGGGGGCAAACTGTCCGGTTCCGTGGCCCGCAAGCGCAGCCTGCCAGTGCTCCCGGATGGCAATCCGGTCGGCTTCCGCGCGCACCCGGTCGGCCCAATCCGTGATCGGGGACCCTGCCGCGGCGTCCAGGCCGTTCCTGTTCCGATGACCCGCGTCCTGCGCCATTGCAGCAACCCCGGTGGTGGAAACCGATTCAGACCGCCTGCAACCATCCTCCGGTCGCAGGCCCAAAACTGGCGGTGCATATCACTATGCAATTCGCAGCTGAGGATACGGCCCGAACGCAAAGTTTACAATTAGTTCATGAGTGCAATTGCGGGAAAGGGTGCGGCACCGCCAAATGGCCGCGCATCCAGGCCTTGCGTCCCGCTCTGTTGCCGGGGACAAGAATGGGACCGCCGGGAAAGGCAACCCTGGGTGACAGGCTTCCGGCCCCGTTCAGGAGGGGCTCCAGGAGCGAGCCAGCCGCCGGGGAGGCGACACAAAAGTCAGGATTTGGGATCAGGCCGCAGGGAATGGACATTCAAGACGGATTGAGGGCGCTGGCTGCGGATCTGCCCCATGAGAGGCGCCCCTCGCCGGATCGGTCCGCAGCGGAGGGCGGTCACTGGCTGGGCCTTCTGGCTGCATTCTGGGGTCTGGATGGCGCACACCCCCTTGAGGTCCTGCAGGTCGGCGCTGTTGACATTCCCGCGTCCCACCGGGCCCTGCTGGACCATGATCAGGCCATGACGGCCACCCTGTCCGCCCATTTTCAGGAACCCATGTCCATCCGAGTGCTGGCCTCCCGGTCCAGCCCGGATCTTCTGGTGCGCAAGATTGTGATGGTGGGCGGGCGCACCCACCGGATTGCCGAATGGGCGGTCATTGCCATCGCCCTGGCGCCTTTCGGGCCGGAGGCCCGCGAGCGGGTGTTTTCCGGCACCGAGCCCTTCGGCCAGATCCTCACGGACAGCGCCATGGATTGCCGTGGCGAACCCGCTGCGTTTTTCCGGCTGGAGCCCGATGCCCGGGTCTTGAGTGCTGACTGGCCGGGCGCTGCCGCCCTTTCAGATCCCCTCTACGGACGGCGCAACCGGATCCTGACGCCGGACCTGTCTGTCGAGCCGTCGTCGCCCGGCAGGGATCTCGTGCTCGCCGATGTGTTGGAAATTCTGCCGCCCCTGGATGCGCCAGTCCCCTTCCCGGACGAAACCCGAGGCGCCAAAGCCCGGTGAGCTGTGTGTTTGAGCCTTATACACCCGCACCAATTCCGCCGACTCGCCCGCCACCCATGACCAATTGTTCACCGGTGGGGGCTACCGCTTTGTCGAAACACGCCCATTCAGGCCCGTCGCCCCCTTTCAGAGCAGGCGCCGAGATCTTAAAGTCTAACCAGCACGTGGTGCAGCCCCTGGAATAGGGGACACCCACCGCGACCTGAGTCCGGCAGAGGGTTTCAACAGGAGGAATACGATGCTCGATTATGCGCATAAGTTTTACATCAACGGTGCCTGGGTCGAGGCCGACGGCGCCCAGTCCCTGGATGTGATCAACCCGGCCACGGAAGAGGTCGTCTCCCGTATCTCTCTGGGCAACAGCCGCCATGTGGACCAGGCTGTTCAGGCCGCCCGGACAGCCTTTCCCGCGTTTGCCCGCACCACCAAGCAGGAGCGCATCGACCTGCTGGGCCGCATTCTGGAAGTCTATCAGGCCAACATGGACGAGCTGGCCAAGCTCTGTTCCGCCGAAATGGGTGCCCCGGCCTGGCTCGCATCCCGCGCCCATGTCGGCACCGGCGTCGGCCATTTCAACACCATTATCGAAATCCTCAAGAACTATCAGTTTGAGGAAGATATTGCTGGGACCCGGATCCGCAAGGAGCCTGTGGGTGTGTGCGGACTGATCACGCCCTGGAACTGGCCGATCAATCAGATCGCCTGCAAGGTGGCTCCTGCTCTGGCCGCCGGCTGCACCATGATCCTCAAGCCTTCGGAAGTGGCACCGCTCACGGGTCTGAAGATCGCCGACATTCTGCACCAGGCCGGTGTTCCCGCTGGCGTGTTCAATCTGGTGAACGGTGACGGTCTGGGTGTGGGCGTGCCCCTGTCCAATCATCCGGGCGTGGACATGGTCTCCTTCACCGGCTCGACCCGGGCCGGTATCGAAGTGGCCAAGAACGCGGCGCCGACGGTCAAGCGGGTGGCCCAGGAACTGGGCGGCAAATCCGCCAACATCGTTCTCGACGATGCGGATCTGGAAAAGGTCGTCGCCCGGGATACCTTCCAGGTGCTGATGAATTCCGGCCAGTCCTGTAACGCCCCCACCCGGATGCTCGTGCCCCATCACATGATGGATCAGGCCGCCGCCATCGCCAAGGCCACCGCCGAGGGCTCCCAGGTCGGCGATCCCAATGATCCGGACACGAAGATTGGTCCGGTGGTTTCCGAGGTGCAGTGGAACAAGATCCAGGCCCTCATCCAGAAAGGTATCGACGAGGGTGCGACTCTGGTCACCGGCGGCACGGGCCGCCCCGAGGGCACCAATCGCGGCTATTTCGTCCGTCCCACCGTCTTCGCCAATGTCACCAACGACATGACCATCGCCAGGGAAGAGATCTTCGGCCCGGTCCTGTCCATCATCGGCTACAAGGACGATGCGGAAGCCGTGGCCATCGCCAACGACACGGAGTACGGCCTGTCCGGTTATGTGTCGGGTACGGACATGGAGCGCGCCCGGGCTGTAGCGGAGCAGATCCGCTCCGGTCAGGTGCACATCAATGGCAAGGGTCCGGATTTCAACGCACCCTTCGGCGGCTTCAAACAGTCCGGCAACGGACGGGAATGGGGCGTGTTCGGCTTCGAGGAGTTTCTGGAAGTCAAGGCCATGCTGGGTTATGCGGCGGGCTGATTGCCTTGCCCGCTTCACGCAAAGAGGCCGGTTCCTTCGGGAGCCGGCTTTTTTTGTCTCCACCGGGTTGAAAGGATCCTGTGATGAATGCTCTTGGCGTCGCGCTGGCGTTTGCCCTGACCCTTGCGGCGGCCACGCCGCTCATGGCCAGCGGCACACAATCCCCGGTCCTGGACTGGCTTGCAGGGCATTGGCGGTCTGAGAACGGGGCCCGGGTTTCGGAGGAGATCTGGAGTGAGCCGGAAGGGGGGCTGATGCTGGGCATGAGCCGGACCATCCGCGATGGGAAGGCGCGGGGTTTCGAGTTTCTCCGCATCGAGATTGGCGCGGTCTCCGGTACGGCGGGAGACGGGGCGGGAGAAGGAGCGGCCCTCTTTGCCCAGCCCGGCGGGAGGCCCGCGGTGCGCTTCACCCTGACAAGCAGCGCCCCAAATGAAGCCACCTTTGAAAATCCGGATCATGATTATCCCCAGCGCATCGTCTACAGCCGGGAGGGCGATCATCTCACTGCGACTATTTCCAGGATTGACGGCTCTGATCAACGTGCATTCGGCTGGACCTTGAAAACGCCCTGAGGCCGTCCGGCGGCGTGATAGTGAAACGCGTCTTGAGCTTGTCGTTTAGAGTATCCGTGTTGATCAAGCGGTATTTGGGCTCCATGTGCGTCGGTCGCG
>CAZLPU010000126.1:0-9559 GCA_964561475.1 uncultured Alphaproteobacteria bacterium | reverse complement strand
AGATCGCCAATGAGGAAATGGTCGAACACCTCGTGGCCCTGGCCGAAAAGAAAGCCGCCGAAATCGAAGCCCAAAGAGAAGCCGAAGCCGCCAGCACACCGGCGGGGGCAGACAAGGCCTCAGCGGAGTCAGCAGCATGAGCGCCCCTGAAAGAACCCAGACCATGACCAGCCTTGAAGACCAGATGACCGCGGTGGCCAAGGCCGTCACAGGCACCATGGACCGACTGATCGCCCCGGTGACCGGCCCCAGGGGACGGGTGATCGATGCCATGCGCTACAGTGCCCTGTCCGGCGGCAAGCGGCTGCGCCCGTTCCTGGTGGTAACCACCGGCGATCTTTATGGCGTGCCCCACGAGCGCTCCCTCAGGGCGGCCGCGGCCCTGGAGATGATCCACTGCTACAGCCTGATCCATGACGATCTTCCGGCCATGGACGATGCGGACCTGCGCCGGGGCAAACCCTCCGTGCACAAAGAATATGACGAGGCGACCGCCATCCTGGCCGGGGACGGCCTGCTCACCCAGGCTTTCGAAGTGATGGCGGATCCCGAGACCCATCCGGACGCGCAAACCCGGACCCGGCTGGTCAGCGAACTGGCCGTGGCCGCGGGACCGGCAGGCATGGTCGGCGGACAGATGATCGATCTGTCTCCGGACCGGGACGGGCTCGACATTACCGGCATCACCGAATTGCAGGCGCTGAAAACCGGCGCGCTGATCGCCTATGGGTGCACGGCGGGCTGCATTCTGGGTGGGGGCAGCGACGAGGACCGGGCGGCCCTGAGCGCATACTCACGGGATATTGGTTTGGCCTTCCAGATCGCCGACGACATTCTCGACGCCACCGCGAGCGAAGAGGATCTGGGCAAGCCTGCGGGCCAGGACGATGCCATGGACAAGGCCACCTTCGTGAAGCTGCTAGGCCTGGATGGCGCGAAGTCCAAGGCAGAGAGCCTCGTGGCCGCCGCCTGCGCGTCACTGGAGCGCTTCGACGGCCGGGCCGATCCATTGAGGGATGTGGCCCGTTTCATCGTCGAACGGCGCAGCTGAGCCATCCGGGGCCAAGAACCGCAAAAAAGGGAGCACGCACTTATGGGCGGGAGAGAAAATATCATGGAAAAGGACACCCCGGCTCGGCTGCTGGACGGGATCGATACGCCTGCGGCGCTGCGGGCCCTGCCCCGGGAAGCCCTGCGTCAGGTGGCCGATGAAGTGCGCGGTGAGGTGATCGACGTGGTCTCCCGGACCGGCGGCCATCTCGGAGCCGGGCTCGGGGTCGTGGAACTGACCGTGGCTCTCCATTACATTTTCGAGACGCCTAAGTGCAAAATCATCTGGGATGTGTCCCACCAGTGCTATCCCCACAAGGTGCTCACGGGGCGGATGGACCGTATGCCGACCTTGCGCCAGGGGGGCGGGCTCTCCGGTTTCACCAACCGCAGTGAAAGCGAGTATGACTGTTTCGGAGCGGCCCACAGCTCCACGTCGATTTCCGCAGGGTTGGGCTTTGCCATTGCTCGGGATTATGACCAGGAAGACCATGCGGTGATCGCCGTCATCGGCGACGGGGCCGCGAGCGGCGGGATGGCCTTTGAAGGCCTGAACCACGCGGGCGCCCTCAAAAGCAAACTGATCATCATCCTGAACGATAACAATATGTCGATCGCGCCACCCGCCGGCGCCCTCTCCCACTATCTGACCGATCTCCGGGCCAAACTTCCCGACACGGACACGCGCCGGGCGGCCCTGGCCCGGGAGCCCCTGCCCCGCTTTGTGGAAGGGGACACCCTCTGGGATCATCTGGGGGTGACCTATGCAGGTCCCTTCGACGGTCACGATGTGGAGGAGATGGCAACGGTTCTGGAACGGGCCAAGGCGGCTGACGGGCCGGTGCTGATCCATGTGGCCACGGTGAAAGGCAAGGGTTATGCCCCCGCCGAGGCGTCCACGGATTGTTATCACGGGGTGGCGAAATTCGACGTGGAGAGCGGCAAACAGCACAAGCCCGCCCCTAACGCCCCGTCCTATCCCAATGTCTTTGCCAAGGCGATGATCGCCCATGCGGACCGGGACCCCAAGATTGTCGCCGTGACCCCGGCCATGCCCGATGGGTCGGGTCTGACGAAATTCATGAAGGTGCATCCGGACAAGTGCTTTGATGTGGCCATTGCCGAACAGCATGCGATCACCTTCTGCGCCGGGCTGGCGGCGGACGGCTACAAGCCCTTCGCGGCGGTCTATTCCACCTTCCTCCAGCGGGGCTACGATCAGGTGATCCACGACGTGGCGATCCAGCAACTGCCGGTGCGCTTCGCGATCGACCGGGCGGGCATGGTGGGTGCGGACGGTGTGACCCACCAGGGCGCTTATGACATTGCCTATCTGGGCTGCCTGCCCGGTTTCGTGCTCATGGCCGCCGCGGACGAGGCAGAGCTGATGCACATGGTGGCCACCGCCGTCGAGATCGACGACCGGCCCAGCGCCTTCCGCTATCCCCGGGGCGAGGGGGTGGGCATCGACCTTCCGGAAATCGGTACGCCCCTCGAAGTGGGACGAGGCCGGATCATCCGGGAGGGGACGGATGCAGCCATTCTGACCTACGGCACCCGGCTTTATGACGCCCTCAAGGCGGCTGAACAGCTTCAGGAAATGGGTGTTTCCGTGACCGTGGCCGATGCCCGGTTCGCCAAGCCCCTGGACGAAGCCCTGGTCAATCGTCTGCTTAAGGAGCATCCGGTGCTCGTGAGCGTGGAGGAAGGCTCCCAGGGGGGCTTTGCCACGGCGGTGATGCATGCCCTGACCGCACGGGGTGTCAACGCGGATCTGGGTCGGTTCTTCCCCATGACCCTGCCGGATATCTACATCGATCACGGCAAGCCCGCCGACCAGGTGGCCCTGGCCGGCCTTGACGCAAAGGCCATCGCCGCCCGGGTCCTGCAATTGACCGGGCGGGAGGTCCTTGCGCCGGTGGCGGCCCTCTAAAGCCGCACTGCTCACCTGCCCCCAGTACAGCGCCCTGGGTCCACGGCCACGGCCGTGATTGACGAGGGCCGCAGCAGGTCCGGGTTGTCCAAGATCCGGGCCAGGACGGCTGTCCTCACACGCTACGCTTGGCCTTGTCCTCTTCGTTGGAGGAGCGGATCATGTCCCGGATGGCCTGCCAGTCCTCATCGCCCATGCTGGCGAGGTTGGAGAAGTTGCCGCCGCTGGCCAGGTGAATGCCGCCATCAATGGCGATGGTCTGTCCGGTGAGATAATCGCAGCCCGGCGCCATGAGGAACGTGGCGAGGTTCGCCAGTTCGTGCATTTCACCCACCCGGCCCATGGGATTGCCGGTCCGGTTACGCTCCGTACCCGACCCATCGACGGGCTCTCCCGGGCTCAGACGCTCCCAGGCGCCTTTGGTCGGGAACGGTCCCGGCGCGATGGCATTGAGGCGGATACCGTGAGGCCCCCACTCCACCGCAAGGGACTTGGTCATGATGTTGACGCCCGCCTTGGACATGGCGGAGGGGACCACGAACGGGCCGCCGTTCCAGATCCAGGTGGTCAGGATGGAAATCACATTGCCCCTGAGCCCCTCGTCGATCCAGCGCTTGCCCACCGCGTTGGTGACATAGAACGTGCCGTGAAAGACGATATTGGCAATGGCGTCGAAGCCCCGGTGGCTCAGATCTTTCGTCCGTGAGATGAAGTTTCCGGCCGCATTGTTCACCAGACCCGTCAGAGGCTGGCCGGTGAACGCCTCGGCAACCATGTCCTCCACCGCATCGGCGACCCGGATGTCACAGGCAATGGGGATGACCCGGCCCCCGTCCGGGCAGGCCTCCATCATTTCCCCGGCGGTCTCCTCCAGCACCGAACCGCGCCGCCCGGTGATCACCACATCGGCGCCGAGGCGCTGGAACTGGGCGGCCATGACCTGGCCCAGACCCGTGCCGCCGCCGGTGACCAGGATCTTCTGGCCCGCCATCAGACCCGCACTGAACATTTCCGCATGTGTTGCCGGCACTCCAACCATGGCATTTCCTCCTCAGGTTTCTGATCAGGGACCTATCTTAAGCGCGGGAAGGAACGGCAAGGGAAGTCTTTCCGGCGAAACACCCGCTGCCCCAGAACAACCGCAAGCCCTTGCAAATCGGTATAGCCCCTTTGCGCGCGTGTCGTGCGTTCAGGGCGGCAAGCGCGCGGAAGGAATGACCACAGAGGGGGTTGTCTATGCCCCATTCCCTGACGGTTCAGCCATGTTATAGTGGGTAAAAGACGTGGCGGGTTTGTCGGGGTTGAGCCAAACAAAAAGAGAACCGGGGCCTGCGCTATGGGGGCGTCCGGTTGGGCCGAAGCCACTGGAGGTCCAGCATCCGATCGGGTTGAGCCAGGACCGTGATGGTGGTTGGCGCGGGAAACGCGGCTATTGGGAACAAGGGGGCGGCCTTGAGCCTCACGAGAGATGATTTGCTGACCGCTTATGTCCGTATGCGGTTGATCCGGCTGATCGCGGACGATCCGGGCGTGTTTCCCCGGTGTTTCCAGACCCCATTGGGCCCGCTCGGTTCGGAAGCGGCGCTCACCGCGATTGGTTTGCGGTTGGGTGAGGGGGATCTCCTTTGCGCCAGCCAGCGCCATCCCGCCATTGCCCTGGCCTGCGGCCGGCCCGTCCTGGATGTGGTCTTTGACGCCGTCGGCCTGGAGGCGGATATTCCCCCGGCGCTGTTGCCCCGGCAGGCAGACAAACATGCCCGGCTGATCGCGAAACCGAAGACGGGGATTGCCCGTCAATGGGCCGGCGCCGGTGCCGCTCCTGCCCTTGGGGCAGGGCTTGCAGCCCTTCAAAACAATCCTGACGCGGTGACCGTGTGCATCCTGGAGCCCAATGGGGACCGGGATCCGGTGACCTGGGATGCGGTAGCCGGTGCCCACAGCCTGCGGGTGCCTGTGCTTTTCGTGATCGTGCGGGGCCATCCGGACGGAGACCCCCACCGGCATACGGGCCGGGCCGTGAAGACCGCCTCCGCTTTTGCCCTGCGGGCCCAGGCCGAGGGCATGAATGCCTTCGCCGCCAAGGCCGAAGACTTTTTCTCCGTTGAGCACGCCGCCACCAAAGCCATTGCCCGGCTGCGGGAAGGGGCCGGACCGCAACTGCTGGAACTGGTCTCCCTCAACGATGATCCGTTGCGCATTTTCCGGAAACGCACCCTGACCGCGGATTTGTTCGATGAGGCCCGCCTGGATGCCGCCGATCGGGAAGCGGCAGAGACCTTGACCATTGCCCGCCAGTGCGCCGCGGAGATGGCAGCCCAGCGCAAACGCCAATCGGCCTTCGGCGACCAGCCGCCCCGTTCCGGTGCCGGCGCGGCACGGATCAACGCTGACTTTCGGTTTCAAACCGGGGGAGGCCGCCCATGACCCGCACATTGACCCGCCCTGCCCGGCCGACCCCCGTCGACACGGTGATCCAGGCAGCCCTGGTGCGGGATCCGAAAATGATCGTTCTCAAGGCGGTCACCCATGAGCTTCCAGCCCTGGGCACGGGATCCGCTGGCGCATCCGTGGATGACGCCTTTGGCAGAGACTCGTTGGGCAAAGGCTCTGCGGGCAAAGGCTCTGCGGGCAAAGACTTTGCGGGCAATGAGGCCCTGGGCAAGCGCATTATGACCATGCCCTACAGCCCGCGCACGGTGATCGGTGCGGCCGTCGGTGCAGCGGGCAGCGGCGTGCAGGTGGTGGCTGATCTGCGGGAAGCAGGGACGCCAGTGGGGCTTGCTGAGGAACTGCTCCGGTTTGAATCCGCCCTGAAAGATGCGCAAACGCCTCTGCCCATGATCCTGCGGGCCCGTTGGTCCGCCTTCAAAGGCAGCGATGACCACACGGCCCGGGCCGCGGCCAGTCTGTGCGCGCAAATGGCGCTGATGCCCGTGGCCCTGCCCTCCTGCTCCGCCGATGCGGCGGGAATGGCGGCAACGGCTATTGCCCTGCGTCAGCCTGTGCTGCTGTTCGAACACGACGCCCTGAATGACGATCCGAGCAGTTTCGGACCCGGGGGGACTGGTGGCACGGGGGGTGAAATGCCCCGGTTCATCCGGTTCGGCTCCGCACGCATCCTCCGTAATGGCTGGGATCTGACCGTGGTGGCCCTGTCGCGGTTCGCTCCCGCTGCCCTTTCCGCCGCAATCCGGCTTGAGCGGGAAGAAGGCATTACGTGCGAAGTGATCGACCCGCGCACCATCGCGCCCCTGGATGTGGACACGATCATCACCTCCCTGGAACGGACTGGCCGGTTGCTGATTCTGGACGATGGACCGCCCATGTTCGGCCTGAGCGCGGAAATCGCCGCCAGCGTGGCCGAGCGGGCACCCATGGGCCTGCATGCCCCGGTGCAGCGTCCTGATCTGCGCGGGCTGGTTCTGAGAGAGGCGGATCTGATGGACCTGTTCCGTCATGCCTTCCACAGCCAGGGTGCGCTCTGACACCGACCCATGCCTTTCCCTGGCCCGGCCAGCGCCGTTCGCGCAAGGCCATGCTCCCTAAATCCATGCCCTGGCGGGGCTGCTTTCCACACGGATGCGCCGGCGGGGTCTTTTCCCGATTAAAGGGTTAGACGGCTCTGCCACCCAATGGCGGATTGGTCACACTGATTTGCCCCTTGCTCTCGGGTACCCCCAGCCGTCATTCTGCCTTAGACACGGCGTTTCATTAACGTTAATCCGGCGACTGGCGCTCGCCCGGGCGCGGTGCGCTACCCGATGGATGCCAGTTTTGCGGGCACATGCAGCGCGGGCCTGTATCCTTGCCAAGGGTCTGAGTGGAAAACGCCAGCCGCGTCGCAAACAACCATAAGGGGCCGGAACCAGGCCCCGCCGCTTCAGACCCTTCGATCCCGGGTCACATGACGGGAGGGGTGAAGAAGCAGACTTTGGGAGGCCCGGTCCGAGGACCGGGTCTGGAGGCCGGAGGAAACATGCCCGGCCTGCCGGAAAGGATGGAGACAGAATTGCCTCTTTTTCCGTGGACAAATAATCAGCCCAGGCCGGAAGAGCCCCAGGGGTTCACCCGCCCCCGGTTCAAGACCCGGCCCGTGCAGGCCAATACCCGCATGCCCGCCACGGAGCTTTACGCCCCTCCCCCGGACCGGGTGGAGCCACGGGTGGGACGGGGGACACCGGCGGACAAGGCACCGGATCCGGATTTCGGCCATGATCTGATCCCGGCGGAGCGCTATACTTCCAAGGAATTCATGACCCTGGAATGGGAGCGGCTGTGGACCAAGACCTGGCTCATGGCCTGCCGGGAGTCGGACATTCCCCAGCCCGGCGATTTCGTGCCCTTCACCATCGGCAAGGAAACCATCCTGATCGTGCGCCAGTGGGATGACAGCGTGCGCGCGTTCTACAATGTCTGCCGCCACCGGGGCAGCCGGATCGTCCCCCTGGGGGATGTGCGCCAGACGGGGCATACGGACAGCTTCCTGTGCCCGTTCCACAATTGGGAATGGGATATCGACGGCACGCTCATACGGGTGCCTGATCCGGAAACCTTCCGCCAAGGTCTGCCCTGCGAGTCCCTGAGCCTGAAGGATGTGCAGGTGGCCTCCTGGGCGGGCTGGCTTTATGTCTGCCTGGACCCCAATGTGGAACCGCTGGAGGATTATCTCGAGATCCTGCCGGACCATCTGGACTGCTACCGCTGGGAAAACCTGATCCATGCCCGGGACCAGACGGTGGAGTGGCCCTGCAACTGGAAAACGGCCATGGATGTCTTTTCGGAGACCTACCATGTCCAGGCGACCCACCCTCAGCTTCTGGCGTGGACGGAAGATTATCATG
This sequence comes from uncultured Alphaproteobacteria bacterium, assembly GCA_964561475.1. Taxonomy (GTDB): domain Bacteria; phylum Pseudomonadota; class Alphaproteobacteria; order JAJFIK01; family JAJFIK01; genus CAYUYV01. The sequence goes on along the minus strand of CAZLPU010000126.1, from coordinate 1,735 downwards.
TGCAGATCGATACCTATGGCCGGCACAGCCGCAGCCTGATCCCCTTCTATCTTCCGGCGGCCCGCAATCCCGACCAGTACAGCCTTTCCGACGAGATCACCAACCAGCTCAACGGTTTCGGAATCTTCCCCCGGGACTATGAAGGCCGTCCGGCCATTGCCCGACGCCAGATTCAGAAGGCCAAGCGGGACATCCAGGACCGTATCATTCATCTGCCCTACCGGCACCTGAATGACGAACAGCTTACGGATAATTATCAGTACACGATCTTCCCGAATGTGTCCGTGAACGTCTTTTCCGATTATGTGCTGCTGCTGCGCATGCGCCCCCACGGCACGGATCCGAACCGGTCCTATTGCGATGTGCAGATTCTCACCTATCAGGATCCCAATCAGCCCAAGGCCCGGGCGGAGCATTCGGTGCACCGCCATGGGGAAATCAGCCTCGGCATGGTGATCGATCAGGATGCGGAGCGGCTTGCGGAGGCACAGACCGGACTGCGCAGCGGCAGTTTCGAGGGCTATTATCTCGGGGAACAGGAACGGCGGATCCGTCATTTCCATCAGGTGCTGATGGCCTACCTGGAGGACGACGGGTCGGACCTGGATGATTACGCTCCGGGCAGTTTTGACGAGGACGCCTATCCCGCCGCATCCGGCCGGGGCGGCAACCGGCCAACACCACGTCCGGAGACCTGGGCGGAGCCCCCAAGGAACACCAAACCTGCGGGGCCACAAGGCCCCGGCCCTCATGGTCCCGGCCCCCATGGTCCAGGCCCTCATGGCGCGGGGGCCCATGGTCCCGGTCCGGAGGGCCTGGGTGGCGGCTATCCCCATCCAGGTCCGCTGCCTAATCCCCAGGGGCCAAATTCCCAAGGGCCAAATTCCCAGGGCCCCAACCCGCACGGTCAGCCCTATCCGGTGAGCTCAAACCCAGGACCTTTCAATCCGGGCGGGAACAATTCCGGTTATCCGCCTCAAGGGCCGGGCCGTCCAGGACCTGGGCAACCTCATCCCGGCCAACCCGATTCCGGCCAACCTCACCCTGGGCAACGAGACCATGGTCAACGCGATCCTGGGCGTTCCGAAACCGGACCGTCCGGCCCAGGCCATCCGGACAATGATCAATGGCGCCCGGCGCCTCAGGGACCGGGAGGCTGGCAACCGGCCCCTCCCCCGCCGCCTCACAGTAATCCCCACCATTCCGGCGGGTATCCGGATCGCGGACCCCATGGGGATCGTCCACAGGGACAGGTGCCTCCCCCCGCACCTGTGCCCCGGCCGGTACCGGGGCCCTTCCAGGGTCCAGCCCCCGAGGATCGGCAAAATCGCTCCTCAAACCAGGGCGGGGATTTCACTGATCTGCAAGGAAACTACACGGAGCCCTTCGGCCCCAATGGCCGAGACCGCTGATACGCGACCCCTCTGGCATGCGACCCCTCTGACTCGCGGCCCCTCTACCCGCGACCGGGGGGGGGAGGCCATTCGCGCGCCCCGGTCCCTCCGACCGCCTGTGCTTGTCAAAACCGGCTGACCGCACACTGGCCGGCCTCTGTTGCCCACACAGCACAACCATCAGAAACGCCGGCGCTCTTGACGGCATTTATCTCTACACGCCCCATGACCTCGTCCCTTTCACGGACCAGATCACCCCCTCGCGGACCTCCGGCCCACATGCCCATTTAGAGTATCCGTGTTGATCAAGCGGTATTTTGGGTTTGTGAAGAGGGGTGAGC
>CAZLPU010000125.1:0-9632 GCA_964561475.1 uncultured Alphaproteobacteria bacterium | reverse complement strand
CCCCCACCAGATCCGGCTCCAGCCCCGCAAGGCCCTCCGGCCCCTGGGCATAGAGCACCGCGAAGTCATCCAAAGCCTGTTCCAACCGCTCCGCCGGGCGTTCACCAGCCAGATAACGGTCCGCCTTCAGAAGATCGAACCCGTCGGTCTTCCGGGCCAGCCCGCCCACCAGCGTGACCTGGGCCAAGGCCCGCTCCAGATCCCGCTCCCGGGGTTTCGTCAGACTGCCAAGAACCTTGCGCCAATGGGCCCGTTCCAGACCCAGAATGCGGGCCAGGACCGCTTCCCCATTGCCCAGCCCCGATGTGGGCGCTTCGGCAAAGAGGTGCAGGAGGGCGGCCATCTGAATGGCCAGGGGTCGGGCATATTGGGGCTCATTGCGCAGCAACCGGCGCAAGGCCTTGGAAGGGGCTTTGCGGTTGGTCTTGGTGCCCTGGTCCTCCAGAACCGTCTTGAATGATGCAAGGGCCTTGTCGAACAGGCGCAGGCGGCCTTCGTCCTTGTCGAACCGGGCCATTTCCCGGACCGGGTCGCCGAAACCGTTGCCGTGGAACACACTGGGCAGCTCGTCCATCCGGTTGGCAAGGGCATCCCACCATTCCTTGCCCCGGGAGATCAGCACCAGGCGGATCGGGCGGGCGGGTCCCTGAAAGGCATAGGGAGCCAGGGACCGGGCCAGCGCCTCCACGTCTTCCTGGCGGGATTCCGCATAGTCCACCACGACAAGAAGGCCCTGGTCCGGCTCCGCGTCCCAGTCGGCCCGGGCGATCATCTGTTCCAGGGCGTTGGCGAGGTCGAGGCGGCGGCGGTCATGGTCTCCCTCGGTCGGGGGCGGATGATCGAGGAACCCGGCGGTCCACCCTTTGGTCCGCAGGGTCGAGGCGAGGGCGATCAGAAGACGGGTCTTGCCCGATCCGCCGCCCCCATGGATCAGCCGTCCGCGTACGGTGGGGGTTTTCTCCTCGCACCAGGCCAGCATGTCCGCCAACATGCCCGTTTCGTCCACATAGCCCACGGCACCATAGCGCGCCTGCAAAAGGGCCGAGGGGCTGACCCTTTGGGACCGGGGCAGGCTATCCGTCTTGGGGCTGAGGACCTGTGCCGGTGCTCCGGGACGGGAATAGGTGTTCTCGTAATATTCCGCTTCGGACCGGTTCAAGGTCGGCGGCCGGCCCGCCCAGGTGTTGCGCACATCCCGGATGATGCGCTCCAGGTCATCGGCCCGGGCCACATGATGGGCATAGAACTGGCCGGGAATTTCCGCGAAGGGCAGATCATCGGGGCGGACATGGACGAGCTTGTCCTTGTGAAGGGCCTTTTCCGCCTCCGCCAGCACCCAGGTCGACTTGGTGGCGGCCGGAGACCAGATGACGATCACCACCCGCGCGCCGGTGAGGGCCGCGTCGATCTGCTTTACGTAGCTTTCCCGGGCTTCCAGGGCGTGGTCCCACCAGACGGTGTAGCCCTCCGCCTCCAGGGCCTCGGCCAACCGTGCCGTGATGTCCCGGTGGCGGGACGAATAGCTGATGAAAATGTCCGGCTGCTGCGCCCGATCCTTGCCCCATCCCCAAACCATGCCGCCCCCCCTTTTGCGGTTGTGCGCCCATTCTTGACCAACGCGACCACCAGCGCAATTGGGGGGGGATCCTGAAAGGCTCAGGTGTCGTCGGATTTGTCGAGGCCAAGGGCTTTGACGATCCGGCCGAGAAGCTGTTGGCCAAGTCCTGCGGGAGGGGGAGACGCCTCATGAAGCCATTGAACCTGATCTATGATCTGCCCACGGACAACACCGTGCACGGCCGGGATCGGTCCGGTGTTCGGCTGTCAGTTTGGGAGCAGCGCCGGGAGCCTTGCGATCAATAAACCCATCAGGACCGTCCGCCACTCGACCCTGTCGTTCGGCCTGCTCGCTCGAACCGATGGCGCTCGGGGCCTCACTGTTCAAAATCCTGATCTCGCAGGCGCTGTACGGACTCTCCGACGAGCAGATCGAGTTTCAGATCAAGGATCGTCTTCCTTTCATACGCTTCCTGGGGTTCGATCTGGCGGCGCCGGTGCCGGACTATTCCTCCGTCTGACGGTTGCGGGAGGCGCTGGTCGAAGCCAGCGCCCTGGAGGGTGAGCGTTCGGAGACGGGGGCAGCACTGACCCTGGGCACAATTTCAACGCATTGGACGGAACGCCAAATTTGCGGGGCATGGCACCACCGAAGCGATCCCAATTTTCGGCCAACACGGTAACAAAACCACGCGCTTCGGCACGGGGCGGCCGACCTCAGAAGTCCACGCGGTTCGACATCGCACCATCCACCACGAGATTTGCACCCGTCGTGAAAGCCGACATGGGACTGGCGAGGAAGACCGCGGTGTTGGCGACATCCTGGGGTGATGCCATGCGACCCATGGGATTGCGGGCAAGGGCCTGCTTGTAGAAATCCGGCATGCCTTGTTCAACCTGGTGCCAGATGCCGCCCTCGAAATAGACCATTCCGGGGGAAACCACATTGGCGCGGATCCCGCGACGGGCATGCTGGCGCGCCAGGCCCTTGGCATGGTGGATCAAGGCCGCTTTCATCGGCCCGTAGGACCCTGGATTGTCCGAAACGAGCGCTGCCACCGACGAAATCATGATGAAGGCCGCGTCGCCATGGGCTTCTGCGGCCTTGCCGAGGAAAGGCTCCGCCGCCTCGAACGCGCTCACTGCGCCCAGGACGTCCAGCTTCAGGTTTTGTTCCCAGGACGCCGGATCATTGCCCTGTGCCATGGCGCCTGCACTGGAAAACAACATATCGATACCGCCAAGCGTCTCTCCGGCAGACCCGATCCAGCCCTTGAGCGCATCAAGGTCAGAGATATCGACCGAAGCACCGGTGGCCCGAACGCCCTTTGCCTCCAGCGCGGAAACCTTCTGCGCAACCTGTTCGGCGTTTCGCGCGCAGATCGCAATGTCAGCGCCCTCATCGGCCAGCGTTTCCGCAATTGCCAGGCCGATACCCCGCGTTCCACCAAGAATGACGGCCTTTTTTTTGACTTGATCCCAAGGTCCATGGCTCGAGTTGCTCCCTCAAAAAAACTGTCAGCTGATCATTGATCGCAGCACGGTTGGGCTGTTCAGGGCCAGCCATGGCGGCCGGTCTCATCGCAACCCCATTCTCGGAACAGTGACCGACTGCGCCTAGACCGGAATGAACGGCACCCAATACTGCGTTGACTCTCGAAAGACGGAATAACTTAATGGGGCCAATTACAACAGGGAACGGTCCATTGCAAACCCTGGGCACAGGCTCGGGATGGCTGTCGGGGAGGAAGGCAAACATGTGGAAAAGGATAGTGATCGGCCTGCTGATCGCGGTCTTCGCTGCCGGGATCGTCGCCTGGCTCAATCGCGATGCCATCCTTCTGAGCTTGGTGCAAAGAGCGACCCGGATGGATATCGCTGAAAATCGCCCGGTTGTTTGGGAGCATGGCCCCGAAGGTGAAGTGGACCGGTCTGAGGGGCCGCCGAACATCGTCTTCATCCTGACCGATGATCTCGGCATCAACGACATTTCCACCTTTGGCGGAGGCGTTGCGGGCGGCGCCGTGCAGACCCCCAATATCGACAGGCTGGCGGCCGAGGGCGCGATCTTTACTCAAGCGTACTCAGGCACCGCCACGTGTGCGCCGTCACGTGCCATGCTTTTGACGGGGCGCTATCCGACGCGGACAGGTTTTGAGTTCACGCCCATGCCCTCGAGCATGCCGCGGATCGTCGGCATGTTTTCCGATCAGATCGGCGCGGATTCCGGCATGCCAGAAAGCCGCATGAACACCGACGCGGCCGTCGGAACGATCGAGTACGAGGATATGGGCCTCCCAGCGGAAGAGATCACAATCGCCGAAATCCTTCAGTCGCAGGACTATCACAATGTCCACATCGGAAAGTGGCATCTGGGGCGCTCAGCGCCGTTCCGGGCGGTTTCACAAGGCTTCGATGAAAGCCTGCTCATGGCAAACAATCTGCACGCCCCGGAAGATGATCCGAATATCGTGAACGCTAAACTGGATTTCGACCCGGTCGATAGGTTCCTCTGGAGCATTGTCCAGTTCGCAGCGGACTTTGACCGGGCGGGTGAGGACCCGGTCGACGAGCCGTTCGCGCCCGCCGGTTATCTCACTGACTATTGGACCGATGAAGCGGTGAAGGTTATCGAGGCCAACCGTAATCGGCCATTCTTCCTCTACCTTGCCCATTGGGCGCCCCATTCGCCGCTCCAGGCCCCCCTGGAAGACTATGAGGCCGTCGGCGCTATCGAACCCCATAGATTGCGTGTCTATGCGGCAATGATCCGCGCCATAGACCGTTCGGTTGGCCGGGTGATGGACAAGCTCGAAGAGGAAGGAATTGCCGACAACACGATCATTATCTTTTCGTCGGACAATGGCGGTGCGAACTATGTCGGATTACCTGAGGTCAATGCCCCATATCGCGGCTGGAAAGCAACGCTTTTCGAAGGCGGCATTCGGGTTCCCCTGTTCGTCAGGTGGCCTTCCAAGATTGCTCCGGGCAGCGTGATTGACGAGCCCGTCGCACACATTGATCTCATGCCAACTCTCGCTTCTGCTGCTGGAGCGTCGCTTCCGGCTGACCGTGAAATTGATGGTCACGATCTCCTGGCCCTGGCCACAGGTCAGAGCGAAACCGTCAGTCGCCCCAATGATGCGATCTACTGGTCGAGCGGCTTCTACAAGACGGTGCGGGCCGGAGACTGGAAACTCCACGTGAATGAGCGCGACGGTCGCTACTGGCTGTTCAATCTTGCAGACGATCCCACTGAACAGGTGAACCTTGTCGACACTCGGCCAGACAAGGTTAGCGAATTGCAGGCACTGATCGACGTGCATTGGGCTGATAGCCGCCCGCCACTCTGGCCGCACGTCACGGAAGCACCGATATGCATCGACAAGTCCATTACCGAGCTGCCTTGCGCTAATGACGAATACATCGTCTGGCCGAATTAGAGCATGAGGCGTTTAATCCGCATCATGCTCAAGGCCGCGACTGCGGTCCGGCGTCACTGCGCCGCCCTCGCGGAGGCGCCTCGCGCCGTGAGCGACAAAAACTAGAGCGGCGGCCACCCTGTACAAAGGTGATCGTGATTTTGCGCCCGCCGCTCTAGGCGCGCAGTAAAATTCGCTAATCGTGACGTCGAAAAATCAAGGAAAAGGCATCTGTTTCAGAGGCGAACCGGAAGGGGCAACGGGTGGCACAGCACCACCCTCGCAGCCACTTCATCGCCTTTTCCTCCGCCGGTCCGTTTTATTGCGCTTTGCCCGCGTCAAACCTGAAGCGCTTTCAGGTTTTCACTTCGAAAGCGCGACAAGACTAAGACGTAGCGCACGGACGATGATCCCAAGATCATTGAACGTGCTCTAAAAACGGTAGCCGAGATTCACGCCGTAGAGACGCGGATCGAGCACAAACACACCCGTGGCTAGCCCGCCACCCGGGCCGCTAAGGGCGTGGCCGGTGATGTTGTCGTCATCAAGGGCGTTCTGAACAAAACCGGCGACAAACCATTTCTGTTCCGGCCCCTCGATAGACACCCGGAAATTCAGTTGTCCCCATTCACCGATCACATCGGCGGGCCCATTGAACAGGCGGCCGAAGCTTTCGCCCTGGCGATAGTAATCTACCCGCCCCACAACCGTGATGTCCTGATAGATCGGACGACTGTACTGCGCACCGATATTGAAGGACCAGTTGGGCGAATTCGAGAGTTCGTTACCGGAGATATCCACCGGCTCACCATCGAGCTGGGTGTATGGCAGACCAGCCGCATTCAGGCCCGCGAGCACGCCATCCAAGTTGCTCCCGCAACCGACCGATGAAAAGGCTCCGCCCGCTTCGATGCCGGGTATGGGCACCCCAGCTGGAACCAAAAACCCTCCGTTTGGCGTCTGCAGATTGGGCAGGGTCTCCGGCGGGGGCGCACCATTGTGCTCGATCAGGCAGTTTTGCGCCGCCGTCAGGTCCTTAATCAGGGTCACATCCGTCCGACCATTGGTAAGATCGCGGGAGTCGACCGACGTGACACCGTCGGCAATCCGGCTCCGCAAATAGGACGCCGTGACATTGAACAGAAGATTGTCAGTCGGCGCGAAGAGCGTTTCCAGTTCGAGGCCAGCGATCGTCGCATCGATATTCTCGTTAAAGATCGTCCGCTCGACGAGGCGCCCCACTTGCAGCCCGGAATAGTCGTAGAAAAACCCGGTCAACCCCAGCTGTAGCTTGTTGTCGAGAAGAACATTCTTGGTTCCGACTTCAAACGCATTGATGAATTCAGGCTCGAAAGTCGGTCCAACAATGCCGGTAAGAAGAGGATCAAGCGGCGGATTGATACCCCCACTCTTGAAGCCACGCTGGTAGGACACATAAACGAGTGTGCTGTCAGTGAAATCGAGTTCCGGCGTCCAATCGAGCACAAAGCGCCCGGTTACCGCGGAGAACGTCTCAGAGATCTCGCGGAAATCCCTCAAGGCCGCATCAAGTGCGGGAATGGAAGCTTCCCCGATTGGCACAAGGCCACTGTTAAACGGCGGTGTGGCCCGATCCCGAACGGATTTCTCGTCCACGGTATAGCGTGCCCCGAATGTCGCTTTCAGATCGGGGCGGATATCCCAGTAGAGTTCACCGAAAACGGCATAAGAATCGAGTTCAAACGGATCGGTCTCACTTACGACAAAAGTCGTGGCGAGGGCCTGCCCGTCGAAAACGTTCGGGGGAAGCCCCTGTCCTGTCGCCAAAATCGCCGGGAAAACGGCGGAGAAGTAGTCCAAAGAGTTCGAGACCGTATTGAAGGTGGTGGTCGATTCGAAATTCAAATAGTAGGCAGCGACCAAGAAGTTGAGCGGCCCATCGAGCGAGGACGCCACCCGTGCCTCGAAGCTAAACTGATTGTCATCCGCTGTTGACTGGTCAAAAGCGGCGAGGGTCGACGATCTGAAGAGATCATCGCCATTGATGGAGCCTGCAAAGTTTTCCAAGTCAAAATTCGAGGTCGGGATCAAGCCGTCGCCGAAGAAGAAGGCGGCATTCATGGGCAAGGTCGCAAACACCGCCGGCGGAACATTCAACCCACCGAGAGTCACACTATTCCCTTCGAATTGGTCGAATGTTGTTTCCTGGTAGGAGCCCAAGACTGTCAAAGTCAGCCAGTCATTAATCTGGTGTTGAACGTCAACAGTCACAAACAATTCGTCCGACTCGAATTGCGGCTCGAAATCTGAAAAGCTCTGCCGGAGATCTGGCGGATTGGGAATACCGATATCAGCGCCGAATGGAAATAATCCAAAGGGACCGAGGAATAAACTCGATGAGTTAATCCCGCCAAGTGTCGCGCTGAAATTCGGCGTATTGAATCCAAGTCCTGTGGGAGCGCAGCCCAGAATTGCTGAAGGGTCGAAGTCACACAAGGACTTCGGCGAGCGACTGCGGTTGTCATCCTCTCTGTAATAAGACGCCATAATATCAATGCGCGTGCGTTCGGTCGGCTCCAGCCGCAATGTACCGCGAACGGAGTACTGGTTCCGGCCATCGAAATCGTCGAAATTGGCATTCGGATTAATGGTTTCGGTAAAACCGTCCCGATTCAAAAAGATACCGGCAATCCTCAAGCTGACTTTATCATCAACGATCGGTACATTCAGATGTCCGTTGACGCGAATGCCATTAAAATTCGTGTATTCAAACTCACCATACGCTGAGAACTCATTGTGAACCGGCTTCTTCGTGATGAGGTTGATCGCGCCGCCTGTTGCATTTCGGCCGTATAGGGTTCCCTGAGGTCCCCGCAGAACCTCGACCCGCTCAACATCGAAATATTCCGTCTCAAACAGACGCGGCGTATTGAAGTAGACATCATTAATGTGCACCGCGACCCCGGAGTCGGCGGATGCACTCGTCACGGAAGTACCGATGCCCCGGATCTGAAAATTCGATCCGGAAAAGTTCGTCTTGGTGAACGACACGTTCGGAACATTGAACTGCAGGTCGGAAAAATTGTCGACTTGCAGCGAGTCCAAAGCTTCGCTGTCGATCGCGGTAATTGCAATCGGTACATCGAGGAGGTCTTCCTCGGTCCTTTGGGCCGTGACGACCATCCGTTCGATGCCGCCGGTACGACCAATATCGACCGCCTCATCGTCCTGGGTTCCGGATAAGTCCTGACCGAATGCCATTCCGCCGGACATTAACGCGAGGACGGCACATGACGTGACCGTCGTGAAAAGCGTCCGTCCAGACACGGACATCCCTTGGTTCCGGAACAATTTTGTCCTGGTGCGTTGCATGTCTGCCTCCCCCAATCCCGTTCTCGGTTTTAATCTGAGTCATTGCCATGCGCCCGGCAATCCTCGAGATACCTTCGCTTTCCGCCCTACCGCGAAACGCCGCGCGACTTGTCTTTGTACTGCGCCTACACATACGGATCATTCTCCGCTATGCATTTACGTGAGACATCCTGTCCCCGAGGACAGCTACTGTTATTTTTTTGTTTTCTCAAAACATTTCGGCCAAAACGACCCATACAACGGCTAAAACGAGTCCGCCAGACGTGGTATAAGCGCCGCGGTTACGGTTCCGAACTTCGTTTTTCAATCCCTGGCGATATGATAGCGCTGGATATCGCCTCTGAGAAGCCATTTCGGGCGATGTTCCCGTCCTTTAGGCGCACTTCTGCCATAGCCATCTCACGACCCTCCCCTTATTCAAACCGCCTCGGTCGCCGCAGATCCGCGATGTTCGCAAGGATCCGGCGCATGAGATCGCGCGGCACCGCAACCTCGGCCATCTGGAAGACGGCATAACGGACATGGGCAATGACCTTGGCCCCGATCTTCACCGGCTTCTCGCGCAAAATTGGTGACGATGAGCCGACGCGGAAATAAAGCTCGCCGGGGTGCCATTCCACCTTCGCCACCACGCGCCGGGCTTTGGGACAGGAGGACGCCTTGTAGCTGAACGAGGCATGGAACCGGCGCACGCCGTCCGGTGGACGGCCCACAGGCCGCTTGAGCAGATGTGGGATGGTGGATTCAAGAATCTGGTTGGCCTTGAGACGGATGGCGTATTGAAAGCCCTCCGCTTGCAGATAATCGTAAAGCGCGGGATTGGCGAAGGCCGCATTCCCCCGGAACGCGCTATGCACATTGCCGGGCCGCAGGGTGCAGCGCTCAAGGTTGCCCAACTGTTTGAACACGAACAGTGTATGATAGCAGGTAAAACTGAAATGCCCATTTTGGGCGCTACCTTCCTGGTCGTATTGGGTGGGACTGACACTGGAATCCATATCGAGCAGGATGGCATTCACCGGGCGGCGGGCATGGACGGCATCGATCCAACGGCCCCAGAGGTCCTGAAACGCGGTGAGGTTATCGGTACTGGCCAGAAGTTCGGTCTCGAACCGGCCCATTGGCGAGGCGGACGCAGCCTGCCGAAACACGGCCTTGCCGCCGACGATCCAGCGCATGGCGGGATCACGGCCCAGGCGGTCGGCGCCGTTCACATCCTCATATCCGGCCAGCCGTCCGAAGACGGACTGATACCAACCTGACTTGAGGCCGACTCATTTCCGGGTTTTCTTTTTTGCGAAC
>CAZLPU010000124.1:0-9694 GCA_964561475.1 uncultured Alphaproteobacteria bacterium | reverse complement strand
GGCCGTGCCCTTGTCGGCGGCGACCACCAGAAAGGGGTCGTCCCCATCATAGGCGACCACTCTCTGGGGGCGGACGGGTTCATTGTCCACCAGATTGTCGGTGAGATCGAGCAGACCCTGGATGAAAAGCTGGTAGCAGGCGATCGCCTCTTCCCGGGCATTCACGCCCTTGGCGCCACCGGCTGCGGTGAGACGCTTGGGCACAAACCCGCCCTTGGCGCCTTCCGGCACGATGAGGGCGTTCTTCACGGTCTGGGCTTTTTGCAAGCCAAGGATCTCGAAGCGGAAATCCTCCGGCCGGTCGGACCAGCGGATGCCGCCCCGAGCCACCGGACCGCCCCGCAGATGGACGCCCTCCACCCGGGGCGAATAGACGTAAATCTCGTAAAGGGGCTTGGGGGCGGGAAGATCCGTGATCATCCGGCTGGAGAATTTGATCGAGACATAGGGCTTGCGCGCGCCTGTCTCGTCGGTCTGGAAGAAGTTCGTGCGCTGAGCGGATTCGATCAGGTTCAGGAAGCTGCGCAGGATCCGGTCCGCGTCCAGGGAGGCAACATCATCCAGGCGGTTCGAGATGTCTTCCGTCACGGTGCGCACCAGGTCCGCCCGGCCCCGGTCGTCCGTGGCCAGATCCGGGTCGAACTTCGTGCGGAACAGATCCACCAGCTTGAGGGAAATGCCGCCATTCGCCCCCAGGGTATTGACCACATACCGGGCGCTGAAGCCCTGGCCGATCTGGCGGCGGAACCGCGCGAAGGTGCGCAGAATGGTCACGTCACCCCAGGACATGGCCTGTTCCACCACCAGCCGGTTGAACCGGTCATCCTCGGCAAGACCGCTCCAGATGGCGCGGAAGGTATCTTCCAGGGGCTCGCGTACCCGCTCCAGGTCGATGTCCTGGGCTGCGCCGTGCTCCATGGTGAAGCTGTGGATGTAAACAGTCCGTCCACCGACGGCCTGATCCGCCCAGGAGAGCCCCGCGTTTCTGGGGAAGGTGATGCCGTAGGGCACCTCGTCGAGTACCCGCAGCCCCATATTCTCGAACACGGGCAGACTGTCACTCAACGGGATGGGTCGGTCCCAGTGATAGAGTTTGAGGCGCAGCATGGAGCCCTTGTCATCGGCATACCGGTAGGTCCGCAGGCCGATGGAGGGCGGTGCCTGCATGCTCTCCATGATCTCGATGTCCCGGACCGCTTCCGTGCAGGTGAACCGGTCCCGGTATCCCGGACTGAATCCGCCGATGTAACGCTCGGTGAGATCACGGCCCTGCATCGGGCCGAAATGATCGAGGAGGGTGGTGCGCAGGTCATCGGCCCAGCTCCGGGTGAAACCCTCGATCATGTATTCCAGTTCCCGCTCGTTCACGTCCGGCAGCGGACCGATATTCCGTGACACGATCAAATAAAGACGGGCGAGGGGGCCGTCCCCGAAGGTCGGGTAATAGGCCTGGACCGTTCCGTCATAGGCGGTCTCAAGCAGGTCGCTGATGCGCTTGCGGACGGTGGTGTCATACCGGTCCCGGATCACGAAGACCTGGACGGCCACAAACCGGTCGAACCGGTCATGGCGCACGAAGATCCGTGTGCGGGGGCGCTTTTGAAGGCGCAGAACCCCGGTGGCGACTTCCAGAATTTCATCGAGGGAGGCCTGGAACAACTCATCGCGGGGGAAGGTCTCGAGAATGTTCACCAGTGAGCGTTCATCGTGGCCGTTGGACGGCAGATTGGCCTTTTCCATCACCAGGGCCACCTTGCGGGCCAGGAGGGGCACGTCCCAGGTGGACCGGTTATAGGCAACGGCGGTGAACAGCCCCACGATCCTCCGCTCACCGATGACCTGTCCGTCCAGACTGTAGCGCTTGATGCCGATGTAATCCATGAACACCCGCCGGTGGACACGGGAGCGGACATTGGCCTTGGAGACGATGATCGGCGCGGGCTGGAGAAGAAACTCCCGCACTTCCGGCGTCATGAGCACAAGCTCGCCCTGGCGGCGCAACACCCGGGCATCCGGGTCACTCAGGATGCCAAGGCCGGTATCCTGGCGGGGAATGAGAGTGCCTTCATCGACACCGCCCTCGATCTCATAGTCCCGGATCCCCAGAAAGGCGAAATTGCCGTTCATCAGCCATTTCAGGAAGGCGAGGGTTTCCTCGAATTCCCCGGGCTCCAGGGCGCCGCTCTGGAAAGGGGCCCGCACCCGCAGGTCGTGAATGGCCTCTTCCGTGCGCTCCAGCATCTGGGGCCAGTCTTCGACCACGAGCGCCACATCCCTCAGGACCGCTTCCACATTGCGTTCGATGGCCCGGTGGGCTCTGGGATCCTGCTCCCGGGGGATTTCCACATGGAGGATGGACTCCCGGATGAAACCGTTTTCCGATGCGCCGCCGTCCCCATTTACGTTCCCTGCTTCTGGGGCACTGTCCCCTGTTGTGCCGTGCAGAACACTGCCGGCCCCTTCCACCTGAAGGCGCTGGCCGAACGGGTCTCTGCGCATCTCAACAATCGGGTGGAGCATCCGGGCCGTGGTGTAACCCAGGGCGGTCAGTTCTCCGAGGACGGAATCGATAATGAAGGGCATGTCGTTCGTGGCGATCTGAACGACCGTGTGCTGTCCGTTATAGCCTTCCCTCGAGAGCTCCGGATTGAACACCCGGATGATCTTCTGCCCACTGACACGGAATTCCGTCAGATCCCAGAGGGAGCGGGCGATGGCGAGGAGGGTCTCGGGCTCATAGCTGGCGAGGTCGTCGGCATCGGCCCGGTCAAAAAGCAGCGTGACGAATTTCGCGAATTCACGGGCGGTTTCCCCCGGTGGAAGATCCTTGAGAATGCCTGCGATCAATTCCTCTGCCCGGTTTTTCATGTCCCGTCCCCGTGTGCGGTCTCTTCTGCGGTCATTGGTGCGGTGCCTGACCGGTCATGGGCCCGGTTGAGCCCGCCAGCCGGCAACGGTTCCGCCAAGACCGGATACCCAAGCCGCATTCCCCATCGCGCCTCCCGGTTTCCCACGTCGAAGTCCGTAACGGGAACTCCACGCATGGCCGGTCGCACGCTGCTTTTTCCCGTCAGGAGATAGCACAGGCGACAGTCAAAATTGTGAAGCTTGTGAGGAGAACGGCGGACGCCGGAAAAGGTCGGGCACAGGTCCGGAACTGGGGCACGGGTACGCCCCAGGGAGTGTCATCTCTTGCGGGGACGCCCGTCCAGCCTGTGGGTGAGATAGAGCGCCGCGCCCAGAGCCAGGAGGCCCGCAACCCCCAGGCACAGAACCGGCACCAGGGCCCCGCCCAGCAGCGCAGGCACCGCAGTCGCCGCGATGATACCCGGCAAGCCCGCCCCCAGAAGGGCCAATCGGTCAGCGGCACTGAAAAGAGCCATGGCACCCGCGCTGACAATCAGGATGGCGGTGAACGCAAGGGCATCGAACGGGGCCAATCCCGGCAAAATCAAGGGCGCGCCCGCCGCCAGGGTCAATCCCAGCCCCAGGGCGAAAAAGCCCTGGCTCCGGCGCCAGGCCACGAGTTCGGCCAGACCCTCCGGTGTGGCGTCGTCGGTCCCGTCAGGGGCGCTGAATCGGCGGTAGAGGATCATGCCCAGGCTCACGGCGATCAGGGCACCCGCCCAAAGGCCTGCCATCAAGGCGCCGCCGGTGAGAACCAGGGCCAGGATGCCCGCGGCAGATCCACATACGGCGGTGCCCGGTGCGAACCGGTGCAAAATGACCGCCTTGGCCAGTCCGGGCACGCCCACGGCGTCGCTGGTGCCATTGGCGCGGAAGGGCAGATCCTTCGGCGCCTCGCCCTTACGCCCGGTCTCCCGCAAATGGTCGATCACGCCCGCCGCCCAAGGCCGGCCCGCACTCTGACTGCCCAGCATGATGGTCTACCCTGTTCCCACGATCCGGATTTTTGGGGCCGGATACCCCGAAAATGCACCGCTCCGACCGGGCGTTGCCCCTGAAATCATTGCCACCGTGTTATGCCGGAGGCCTTGGGCGGCCCTCTCCCGGCCGGACCCAATCTCGACATGGGACATTCGAGGGGTTAACAGGGTGTTAACACACTGTTTCTTCACGGAGGGATTGCGCCGATGACACCGCCTTCGCCCCATCCAGGCTCACAGGAAGCACCAGGTTCGGCCCCGTTCGGTGGAGAGCGTTCCGGTGAGGGGCAGTCTGGGGTGGGGCATGGGGAGGCCGTGATCTTCGATCTTGAGTTCACGGCCTGGGAGGGCTCGAAGACGCGCCAGTGGAGCGATCCCGGGGAGTACAAGGAAATCATCCAGATCGGCGCCCTGCGGGTGGATGCGGCGACAGGGGCGGAACGGGACAGTTTCGACCGGCTGGTCAAGCCCCTGGTCAATCCGGTGCTGTCTGACTTCATCGAAGGGCTCACGGGGATCCGCAATGAAGACATCGCCGCCAACGGGACGTT
The DNA here is from genome assembly GCA_964561475.1 of uncultured Alphaproteobacteria bacterium. GTDB lineage: Bacteria > Pseudomonadota > Alphaproteobacteria > JAJFIK01 > JAJFIK01 > CAYUYV01. The sequence goes on along the minus strand of CAZLPU010000124.1, from coordinate 5,256 downwards.
TTTCGATGAAGCGCACAGCGCGTTTCTGGAGTTCACCGGTGATCGTCCGTTGTTCTGTTACGGCTGGGACGAGGTGGTGATTGCCGAGAACGTCCATTTGTATGGGCTTGAGCGCCGGTTCGGCCCGGTCCTGACCACTAATCTTCATCGGTTCTTCGCCCGCTGCGGTCTGCCCGTGCGCACCATCAATTCAGGCGCTCTCGCGGGCCGGCTCGGGATCTCTCTGGAAGGCGGCCAGGAGCACAACGGGGTGTTCGATTGCCGGTCCCTGGCCGCCGCCGCCGGTCATTTCATCCGCCAGGGTCACCGATCGCCCTTTCTGTCGCCGGAGCCTTCCTTCGGACCCGCGGCCTTTCCCGCCGATGTGCCCGATTGAGCCCCACAGCCTTGAAAGGCGCCGCGCCCATGAAGCTCCTCACATTCAATATTTGGAATGTGCCTGGCACGGCGGACCGTCAGGCCCGGATGGCTGCCCTGGAACAGGTTCTGGCCACTCGTGGATCGGAGTGGGACGCGGTGTTGCTCCAGGAATTGTGGCCCTGGGGCGAGCGGCGGCGTTTTGACCGTGCGTGGACCGGCGAGGCCCGGGACGGAGAACGCCCGTTCGAGCGCCCCCGCAACTGGGTGATGGCACCGCTGCGGCTCCTGGGTCTGCCCGCGGTGTTCGACACCGGCTTGCGGACCCTGACCAGATCCGCCCCCCATGAGGTCCGGCGCATGGTCTATCGGGGGCCGGATAGTGGACGGGATCTGGAGCGCTGGGTGCGCAAGGGAGCGCTTGCGGTGCTGGTGGATATGCCGGGCACCGCGGGCGGGACGGTCTGGCTGGTGAACACCCATCTGGTGGCGGGCATCAAGGGAGCGACCCGAAACCGGGAGCGCCGCGTTCAGCTTGCCCAGCTCCGGGCGTGGATGGACAACACCCTCACCGGCGCGCCCATCGTGCTGGCCGGGGACCTCAACATGGGGCCGCCCCTGGAGGGCTCCCATGCGGCATCGGATGAGCCCGGCTTCTGGGACGAGATGCTGGCCGGTCCCCTGAACGGCTTCCGGCCTTACGGGCCAGACCTCGAGACCGCGACTTGGACCGGCACCACCAACCCATACGTGGCGGCGGACCGAGAATGTGAACATGCCCGGCTCGATCACGTGCTGGCGGGTCCGGGCCTCCAGGTCTGGGCCAGCCGGGTGCTTTTCGCAGATCCCCTAGTGGCGACGCCCGAGGGCGAGCGTCCTCTGTCGGACCACTACGCGGTGGAAGCGCGGATCATGACCGGCTGAACCTGCGGGGTGCCTGTCCCCCGTTGAAGCACGGCCCGGCCGGCGCAAGTCTCTGTTCATTCAATCGGGTTAAGGGTTGGGGTCAGTCATGTCTCCCGCGCTGATGGACCCTGCCCATGCCCCAGGCCGCACAATTCCGCATTTTCCGACCGGTGGCCGTCATGCGATTTCTGGCTGCGGCCGCGACCGCTTCATGGCTGGCGGGATGCGCTTCGCCCATGGCGGACACCAAAAAGGCGGAGACGGACCAGTCTGTCCTGGAGCCCGCCAATCTGCCCGGCGAGACCCTGGCCCAGCGGATGGACCGGCTGGAGCGGGATCTGGCGGCCATGCGGATCGCCCAGTCGCGGATCGAGCCTGCGATGGCGGAAGTCTTGGACCGTCTGGGGCTGCCCCGGGCGGATGCCTTTGGTCTGATCGTGCCCACCGGCCCCCAGATTTCAGCCCAAGTCCAAAACAGCCCGCCGCCCATGCCTGTCCGTGCGGCGCCGGTGACCAATCCCCGATCCAGTCAGCCCGCGGTTGGCGGGTCCGGCTACGGGGTGCATGTGGCCTCCTTCCGGGATCCCGCCCTCGTGCGGGATGCCTGGGCGCGGATCACCCGGGATTATCCGGTCCTGCTTGGCGGGCTGACCCCGGTCGTGGCAAAAGTGGATCTCGGCGAGCGGGGAATTTTCTACCGGCTCAAAGCCGGACCCTTGGACCAGTGGGGGGATGCGGCGACGGTCTGTCAGGCCCTGGAGGCCAATGACTGGCACTGCGCTGTGTTGGATTTTGAAGGCACCCCCCTCGACGGCGAATCAGCGACAAGGGACCATGGAACATGAACCCATCCGGGGGATGGGATAGGGCCAGCCACGGCCAGGGGGATGCCGACTGCCATGCCGCTTCCTGAGGGATTCGAAAAGACTGCGTTGCGCGATGCACCGGCGCCGCTTCTGTGCGCCGACCGTGCGGGCAGTCTGTTGTGGATCAATGCCGCAGCGGCGCGGCTTCTGGATCTGCCCGGCGGAGAATGGACCGAAGGCCAGATCAATCTTTTCGACTGTCTCTCCCCGGATGACCGGAACCGGGCCCAGGACCTTGTTGCAAGGCAGATTGCCTCCAGCCGGATCGCGTCCGGCGCGGACCATGGTCCGAGGGGGGAACCGGTGCGCTGGCATGGCCCGGCGGCAAACGGGTCCGACCATGCCCGCTGGATCCGGCTTGATGCGCGTCCCTGCGGGGCGGAAGGGGACCTGGCAATCATCCATCTTCACGATGCCAGCCGTGAGATGGCCTCCCGGGATCTGATCCTGACCTCGGGGGATCTCCTCCGGCGCCTTGAGGAAATCGGCCAGACCGGTCTGTGGTGGTACCACCTGGAATCAGGCCTCCTTCAGTGGTCCGATGGCACGTTCCGGATCCACGGTCTCGACCCTTCGCCGGTGAATCCCTCCCTGGAAGAGGCCAAGAATTTCTACCACGAAGACGACCGGGCCGAGATTGACGCGGCCATTGACCAAGCAGTCGCGGACGGTCTGCCCTTCACCCGGGAACTCAGGATCAAGCGCAGCGACGGCCAGCTTCGGACCGTCCGGGTGCGGGGCAATGTGGAGACCGGTGAGAACGGCCGGGCCAAGACCCTTTGGGGGGTCATCCAGGACATCCAGGCGGAAGCGGAAACGGGCGCGGCCCTGCGCACCAGCGAAGAGCGGTATGCCCGGACGGTCAGCGGGTCCGGTATCGGGTTATGGGATTGGGACATTCCGTCGGAACGTGTCCATGCCTCGGCCCGGTTCATGGCCATCCTGGCCTTCGAGCCCAAGGAGACGGTGATCGATTTCGCGTTCCTGGTCGCCCACATCCATGCCCAGGACAGGCACCGGGTTCTGGAGGCCCTGGAGACCTCACTCAACACCGGCGGCCCCCTGCGCCAGGAATTCCGGATGCTGAGCTGTACTGGAAAGGAGGTCTGGGTCCGGGCCGCCGCCGACACCCGTCTCGATGCGGACGGCAAGCCGGTGCGCATGTCCGGCAGCCTGCTGGACATTTCCCTGGAGAAAGGCATCCATCTCGACCTTGAGGCCGCGAACCAGAAGCTCGTTCATATCGTCGACTCGAGTGCCGCCATTTTGTACACCGCCCCCATGCCCCGGCTTGATGCCAATCTGGGCCGGGACGGTGTGCTTGTGCCCAATGCCATTTCCGAAAGTGTCCATCACATTCTCGGCTATGCGCCGGAGACGATCCGTCTGTTGAACAACGGCGTTTTCGATCTGCTTCATCCGGAGGACCGGGAGCGGGTGGCGGAGGCCATGGCCGGCCTGCTGGTGCACAAGCATCTTGTGGCGGAATACCGGCTTCTTCATGCGGACGGGGATTACCGCTGGCTGCGCGATGACATGCGGCTGGTGCGCCATCCCGTCACCCGGCGCCGTGAAATCATCGGCTGTGCCATCGATTTCACGGCAGCCAAACAGACCCAGCACGACCTGATCGCCGCCAAGGAAGAGGCCCAGGCGGCGAACCGGGCCAAGTCCGATTTCCTGGCCATGATGAGCCATGAAATCCGCACACCCATGAATGCAGTGCTCGGCATGCTCGATCTGCTCCGCCGGTCCCGGCTCGATGATCAGCAGACCCGGTATGTGGGGCTTGCGGAGGATTCCGCCCGCAACCTGCTCTACATCCTCAACGACATTCTCGATTTCTCGAAACTCGATGTCGGGCGTATGGAGCTTGAGACCATCGATTTCGTCTTCTCCAGCCTTGTGGATGGCGTTCTGTCCATTCTCCGGCCGAAGGCGGAGGAAAAAGGCCTTGAGCTGAACGCCTTTATCGATCCGGCCATACCCCTCGTTCTGCGCGGCGACCCCGGGCGCATCCGCCAGATCCTGCTCAATCTGCTCACCAATGCGGTGAAGTTCACCGATGAAGGACAGGTGGAAATCTCCGCCAGCCTAAGGGGAGAGACGGATACGGCCATCACCCTGCGCATCGAGGTGCATGACACCGGCATCGGCATGGCGCCGGAGACCGTGGAGCGGCTCTTTTCCCGGTTCATGCAGGCGGACAGTTCCATTCGGCGCCGCTTTGGCGGCACCGGGCTCGGGCTCGCGATCTGCCGCCAGCTTTGCGACCTGATGAGCGGCCGGATGGGCGTGGAAAGCGAGCCGGGTTTTGGCAGTACTTTCTGGTTCGATCTGCCCCTGGCGCGGGGGGATCAGGCTCTTGCGGATCTCACGGCGTCGGTGGCGCCGGAAATCGCGCCGCCGGATCATGTGCTCGATGTTCTTGTGGCGGAAGACAACCCGGTCAATCAGACGGTCATCAGCTCCATCCTGGAAAAGCTGGGTCACCAGTGCACTTTGGCCGGGGACGGCAAGGAGGCGGTGGAACTGCTGCGCAAGGGCCGGTTCGACCTTGTGCTGATGGATGTGCAGATGCCGGTCATGGACGGGGTGACCGCCACGAAAGTAATCCGCATTCTGCCGGTGCCCCTGAACCAGACACCGGTGGTGGCCCTTACCGCCAATGCCATGGCGGGGGACCGGGAATCCTATTTGGCAGCAGGTTTTTCCGCCTATCTGGCCAAGCCCATCGACGTGAAGCGGCTCAAGGCCGCCTTGGACAAATTCACGCCGGAAACCGGCCCCAAGCCGGACCCTGATCCGTCCGCACCCATCCGGGTTGTCGAGACCCAGAAGGCTCCGTCCCAGACAGCGCGGCCCTCGCCGTCACAAAGTCAGAGAACAGAATTCGGCGATGCCATCGCCGATGAGGATCAATTGGACGTGGGGGAATTGGCCGGGGACCGGTCCAGGGACGTTCAGGCTCTGAGGGATCTGCTGACTTCCCTCGATTGAGCCGGCGAAGGTATCCCCGTCAGTGCCCTCAATGTTGAAAGCTCTCCACTCTAGTTTTTTTCGCTCACGGCGTGAGGCGCCTCCGCGAGGGCGGCGCAGTGGCGCCGGACCGCAGTCGCGGCCTTGA
>CAZLPU010000123.1:0-10006 GCA_964561475.1 uncultured Alphaproteobacteria bacterium | reverse complement strand
CCCAGGAGGCGTTGCGCGAAGTCGCCCTCGACCTCCAGGAAGGGGCGGACATGGTGATGGTCAACCCCGGCATGCCCTATCTCGATGTGGTCCGGCGGGTGCGGGAGACCTTCGGTGTGCCGACCTTCGCCTATCAGGTCTCCGGGGAATACGCGATGCTCGAGGCCGCCGCGGGCCATGGCTGGCTTGCCCGGGAAGCGGTGATGATGGAAAGCCTGCTTGGGTTCAAGCGGGCGGGCTGCGACGGCATCCTCACTTATTACGCGCGGGACGCAGCACGGGTGTTGAACGACGCCTGACACCACCCAGGCGCTCAGTTCCCGTAAAACCGGCTGAGGCATGGAGCGGAACAGCGTGCCTAGCGCCACATTGCCAAGAATTAATGTGCGGCAGCGGCAGGTCCGCCGAATCGCCCGGACGTTTCAAATCAACACAGTGGCGGATCGCTTCGGACACCCGCGACCAACCTTAGATTGAAAATCTCCCCTTAAAGCGAAAGCAATACTCAGGAGAACACTCCTTCGCTGTAGCAAGGCACGTTTTTAAGTATATGACCCCCGTTCCAAGACACGCCAGGGTACCTTTCCCAGACGTCGTGAACGCAATTTTAGCTATGTCAAGTCGGAAATGTCTCTTTTCGATCACACTCCCCAACTTATTTAGGGTGTGTACGAGACGGAAATAGGCAAGAATCCGGGCGCTATCCGCGGCCAACCCTATGAACCTTAACGGTTTGGAAGTAGGTTAACGCGGATTAATGGCGGCTCGGTGTGGGGATCCGTCTCAGGGGCATAACCAGTTTTGCGTCAGGGCGTGCGATGCAGATAGCTTATGAAGTCGACGAGACCTGGAATGCCGGGTTCAATTCATTCATTTCCATCACCAATGACACCGGGGAGGACATCCAGAACTGGACGTTCACCTTCGATTTCGACGCTGAGATCACCGATATCTGGCGCGGGACTGTTCTGTCTCAAGAAGGGTCCACCTACACCATCGGCGGCGCGAGTTATAATCAGACATTGAAAGCGGGCGAGACCATCAAGGTCGGCTTCACCGCCCAGGGCGACCCGTCGACGCCGTTCGTCTCCAGTCTGGACAGCGCGGTCATGGGAGCCGGTCAAGGCCTGCCGCTTTCCGTCGATTACCGGGTGGCGGAAGACTGGGGTGGCGGCTTTAACGCCTATATCGAACTCACCAACACCTCCAATCAAGCCATCAGCGACTGGACCTATTTTTTCGAGACCTCCCTGGATGTCCGAAATGTCTGGGGCGCGACTTACAGAGATCTTGGTAACGACCTCTTCCAGATTTCCGGGGCCGACTACAATCTGACCATTGACCCCGGTGAGACCGCCCGCATCGGCCTGACCTTCAGAGGGTCCTCCGATACACGGGTCACCTTTCCCGATGGGGGCAGCGCCAGCGGCAGCGGCGCCTCGACCAATTCAGTCCAGGATCCGGACGAACCCCGGATCAGCGCGGACTACCGCACCGGCAATGACTGGGGCGGCGGCTTCGTCGGCTATATCGAGCTGACCAATGAAGGCCGGGACGATCTGGGCAACTGGACCTACACCTTCGAACTCGACGCCAACATCACCAAGGTCTGGGGCGGCGAACTGGTTTCCAAGAACGGTAATCAGTACACGATCAAAGGTACCGACTACAACGTGCCCTTCGACAGCGGCGAGACCGTGACCGTCGGCTTTACCGCAAACGGATCGTCAAACGCTTCCATCACCCTCGCGGAACTGCCGCCCCCGCCAACCCCGGACGCCGAAATCGTTCTGGGTCCGGACGCAACCGCCCAGGACGTGATGGAAGCCATCGAGGATGTCGCTCCCGGCGGCGTGGTGCGCCTCCAGGCTGGCACTTATGTCTTCGACGAGACCATCGTCATCAACCGCAGCGACGTGTCCCTTGTCGGCGCCGGATCCGGGCAGACTAAGATCGTCTCCACGGTCACCGGTGAGAGCGCGATCAGCGTGGAGTCAGACGGCCTGCCCCTCGACACGATTGCCCTTGCCTCCAGCGCCAATGAAGGGGCCCGGTCCATCACCCTGGCCTCCGGTCATGGGGTGGAGGTCGGGGACTTCCTGTGGCTGGATCGGCCCAACACCAACTCATTCTTCAACGAGATCGGCGATGATCTGTGGCGGGAAGACTTCGCCCTGCGGACCTCTCTCGTCCGGGTGAACGGGGTGAACGGCAACACGATCAACCTGGAAAACCCGCTTTACTTCGACTTCCCCCGGGGCCAGACAACGGTCCGCAAACTGGACGTGGTGGAAAATGTCACCCTGTCCGGCTTCACCGTCGACCAGCTTCTGGGCGACTCCGACCCGACCGATTACACCAACACCCTGCCCGAATGGTACCGGGTGTCCACCGTGGAACTGGACGGCACCTACAATGCCAGCCTGTCGGACATCACCATCAATGATCCGGGCTCGAACGGGTTCAGCTTCCTGAAGAGCCTGAAACTCGACGGCACGGATCTGTCCGTCGACGGCGCCCACAACAAGGGCGGCGGCGGCAACGGCCGGGGCTTCTGGATCAACGATGTCTACGAGAGCGATCTGTCCAACCTGGAAGCGGTCGCCACCCGCCATGCCATCGTGTTCAGCAGCTACTATTCCGCCGCCAACAATAATGTCCATGCCACTTACATCGACCGGGACATCAACTTCCACGGCGGCCGGGACAAGTACAACACGGTGACCATCGACCGGGCGGAAATGCGCACCGATGCGGACGATTTCCCGATCCCGGCGGTCATCTTCAACGACGAGGGCGCCAATTACGGTGCGCCCACGGATCCTTCCGTCAACACGACCACCTTCAAGTATCTGCTCGGCGGACGGGATGGCGATGAGGTCTTCGCCGATCCCAATGGCGGATATCTGGACGGTCGCCTGGGGGATGACACCCTTTATGGCAGCGACCGGAAAGACACGCTGATCGGCGGCGAAGGCAATGACAGCCTGGTCGGCGGCCTCGACTGGGATCACGCCGAGTTCTCCGGCAAGCTCAGCCACTCCCTGATCGTGGACCTGGGCAACGGACGCACGGCCGTGTTCGGCCCGGACGGGGAAGACACCCTGGTCGGGATCGAGGAACTGTTCTTCGACGACCGGAGCATTCTGGTTGGCTCCGCATTGACCGGCGGTGCGAACCCGAGCTTGAGCATCGGCACCGACGGCAACGATACCCGGACCATCGGCAGCTCCAATGCCTCCACCGTCTACGCCCTTCTGGAAGGGTTCGACACGGTCAAGACCTGGATCGACTATACCCTTCTTCCGGGTACGGAAGTGGGTGAAGCTCTTGGCTCCAGCAACATCGACATTGTCGGCACCGACTTCGACAACAAGTTCCTGGGCAATAGCGGGCGCAACCGGTTGGACGGCCTCGACGGCAACGACACGTTCTTCGGCCGGGACGGCAATGACACCCTGAACGGCGGCGCGGGGAACGACACGTTTACCGGCGGCAACGGCAACGACTACATCAACGGTGGATCGGGTACGGACGAGGCCCGGTACTTCTTCAACCGCGAAGACTATGCCTTCAACCGGATCGACTCCAACACCCTGGGTGTTCTGGGTCCTGACGGCGGGGACACCGTGACCAATGTGGAGACCCTGGTCTTTGCCGACGGGTCAAGGGCCAGTGTGGACTCCCTCCTGGGCAATGCCCTGGACGGTCAGGTCATTCTGGGAACCGACGCCAATGACATCCTGACCCTGACCGGCAGCGATCAGATTGCGGAAGGTCTCGGCGGTTACGATACGGTCCGCTCCCGCTTCGATACCACCCTGGGTGTTACCAGCGAGCGTCTGGAACTCACCGGGAACTGGGCCGTGGACGGTACGGGTACGGACGGTGACAATGATCTCTTCGGCAATGACTCCGACAATGAGCTGAAGGGTCTGGGCGGCAATGACGAGATCTATGGGCGCTTCGGCAACGACACCCTGATCGGCGGCTCCGGTGCGGATGACCTGAACGGCCAGGCCGGGCAGGACTATCTCGACGGCGGATCCGGCAATGACCTTCTGTCCGGCGGCGACGATGCGGACCGGTTCCGGGTCAGTGCGGGACTTGACACGGTGCTCGATTTCAATGCGTCCGACGGCGACCGTGTGGTGGTCAGCCATATCAATGGGCTGAGTTACAATGACCTGAACAACGCTCTCCAGAATGAGCGGTGGAACGAGGCCAACACCTTGTCGTCCCGGGGCATTGATGTGCGCCACACCAATGAGGGTGCTGAGATCTCCCTCTATCTCAACAATGGCGATCTGGCCCAGATGCATCTGGAGGGCTTTGATGTGCGCGGCCTGAGCGTGGACGATCTGTTCGTCTACTGATCCTGCCCATGCCCCTCTCCGGGAGGGGCATGGCGTTGCCCCCGGGGCTTGGCGTTACGCCCGGGGCTTGGCGTTGCCCCCAGGACTTGGCGTTTCGCGGGGGGGAGCCGGTTTTCTCCGGTTCCACCCGAACCCTTTCCCGCCGCCGATCTGGTCCCCTCCCGCCGGTCTGGTACTTACACCTTCGAGCGGTAGTGCACCTGCCACCTACTATTGCGGCGCATGGTGCCATTTCTTCAATCGCCCCCCCCCCGGCTGTCCTTTTGGATCCGTGCATTAGGGATCCGGGCGCTTATCTTGCGTTGCGCGCCGGGCGATATCGCCCCTTTCCTCCCTTTTGCGCCATTGATGCGCCTTGTCACCCTGGCTCAGGCAGGGCGATGATGGTGTCATGAGCGAACAGGCAATGGCCTCGAGGCCCGAATGGGCTGCGTCATGCCCGGCTGTCATCCCTTTCTCCATCAGACACCGTTATGGCTGGGGACCGGGATGCCATCATCCGGGCACACGGCGGTCAGCCGATAAGACCAAAAGACCAGAGGTCAGAGGCCAGACACATCAGAGGGAGGATGCTCAATGAGCACGGCAGAGGCGGGAACGTTCGGATCACCGTCCACGGGTTACGGGACGAAGAGCTACCGCACATATGTGCTTTTGTCCCTTCTGATGGTCTACACCCTCAATTTCATCGACCGGGTGCTGATCGGCGTGGTGGCAGAGCCCATCATCCAGGAATTCCAGTTGGCGGACTGGCAGTTCGGCCTTCTCTCCGGGTTCGGTTTTGCCCTTCTGTACACGGTCATGGGCATTCCCATCGCCCGCCTGGCCGAGCGTTACAACCGCGTGGTGATCATCGCGATCTGCATGGCCCTTTGGTCGGGCATGACCGCCCTGTGCGGGTTCGCCACCGGCTTCATCATGCTGCTGTTGTTCCGGGTCGGTGTGGGTATCGGCGAAGCGGGCTGCACGCCCCCGGCCAATTCCCTGATCGCGGATTATTATCCGCCCAAGTCCCGCTCCGCCGCCCTGGGGGTGTACGCCATGGGCGTGACCTTGGGCAGCGTGCTGGCGAACCTCTTCGGCGGGCCCATTGCCGAGGCCCTGTCCTGGCGGGAAGCCTTCATCTATCTGGGCATTCCCGGGATCCTCTTTGCCGTGGTGTTCCGGCTGACCGTCAAGGAGCCGCCCCGTGGCTTCACCGATCCCCCCGATGCGCCGAAAGTGGAGCGGGCCAGTTTCGCGGAAGCCATCCGGGAGATGACCTCCAAACAGAGCTACTGGTACATGACCGCCGGCGCCACCCTGGCTGCCTTCTGCGGCTACGGTATTTCCCTGTTCACCAGCCCCTATCTCCAACGCAATCTGGGCCTGAGCGTGGGTGAGGCGGCGGTGGAGTTCAATGTTCCCATCGGGCTTGCCTCCGCCCTGGGCACGGTGCTTCTGGGCTTCATTGTGGAGCGGATGGTCACCCGTCACCCGAACGCCATTGCCTGGCTGCCCGGCCTGGGTCTGATCGCCTCCACTCCGCTCTATGTGGTGGGCTTCAACACGGACGATCCCACCCTGGCCCTGGCCTGCCTGATGCTCGCGGGCATGTCGAAATATGGTTATCTGACGGCCCAATACTCCATCGGTCAGGGTGTGGTGGGCATGCGCACCCGCGCCACCGCGATCGCGATCCTGCTGTTCATCGTTAACCTGATCGGTTACGGGCTTGGCCCCCTGTTCATCGGTGTGATCAGCGATATCACCATCACAATGACCCTTGCCGCATCCGAGGCCGGACAGGGCCTCGACAACCTGATCTGCAAGGGCGACCTGTCCGGTCTGGCCACGGCCCAGGCGACCTTGTGCGAGGCGGCCAATGCCCAGGGTCTGCGAACATCGATCACGATCACGTCCCTGCTCTACGCCATAGCCGGCCTGATGTTCATTCTGGCAGGCCGCACCCTTCAGAAAGATCTCGTCGCGCGCTAAACCAGGGGCGCGGCCCTGTTTGGACGGTCAAAGGCCATGGAAACCACACCCGGTTCCCATGGCCGGAAACCTCCAGACCAAAGGGACCCGGCCAATCGGGCGGGTGCACGGGACACTTTCAAAGGGAGATCCATGACAATGCCGGACACCAAAACCGCGATCATCACCGGATCTGCGTCAGGCATCGGTGCCGCCACCGCCGAGGCATTGGCGGCTCGGGGCGTCAATGTGGTGATCAACTACTCGAAGAGCGAAGCGGAGGCCCATGAAGTGGCCGAAACCTGCCGCCAGAAAGGGGTCGAAGTCATCATTCAGCAGGCGGATGTACGCGATGATGACGCCTGCCGGGCCATGGCCCAGGCCGCCCTGGATGCCTGGGGCCGGATCGACATCCTGGTCAACAACGCAGGCGGCACCAAGTTTGTCGATCACGCGGATCTGGACGGTCTCGATGGGGACGATTTCATCCACATCTACCAGCTCAACGTGATTGCCCCCTTCCAGATGATCCGTGCGGTGAGTGGTGCCATGAAGGCCCAGGGCCGGGGCTCGGTGGTCAATGTCTCGTCCATTGCCGGGGTGACGGGCATCGGCTCTTCCGTCGCCTACGCCGCCTCCAAGGGCGCGCTCAACACCATGACCCTGTCTCTCGCCCGGGCGCTCGCGCCGGAGATCCGGGTGAATGCGGTCTGTCCCGGATTTGTGGGCACACGGTGGTTCAGGGACAGTCTGGGTGAGGAAGGCTTCCAGAACATGGTCAACCATGTCAGCCAGCGCACCCCCCTGCGCCAGGCGGGAACACCGGAAGGGGTCGCTGACTCGATCGTGTTCTTCGCCCTGGAGGGCGCTGACTGGATCACCGGCGAGACCCTGATCACCGACTCGGGCAGCCATCTGAACATGGCCCCGCTCGTGGCTCGCTGATCAAAGTAAACGGACGACGACGGTTAGAGCATGAGGCGTTTAATCCGCATCATGCTCAAGGCCGCGACTGCGGTCCGGCGCCACTGCGCCGCCCTCGCGGAGGCGCCTCGCGCCGTGAGCGAAAAAACGAGAGCGGCGGCCACCCTGTCTAAAGGTGATCGTGATTTTGCGCCCGCCGCTCTAGGCGGGTCTCACTCGGGCTTCCAGACCATTTCACTGGCCGTACCCTGGTCGTACCAGGGTACGTTGCGGGGCGGCTCGTACCAGTCCGGCTTGGAGCGCACCCAGACCACGTCCTGGGGTCCGGCCTGATGCTCAGCGGCCACGCAACCACCCGCGACACCGACGGCCTCGTTGCCGTCCACATGCCAGAACACCGTGGACCCGCAAGAGGGGCAGTAATGGAACGCATACTGCGTGCCTCTGGTGCCGGTTCGCGGGAAGGTCGCGTAGGCGCCGGACACGGACAGAACATCCTCCGGCTCATAATACCAGCTGCTGCCGAAAGCTGAGCCTGACCGCTTCTGACAATCCGTGCAGCAACACAAATGCCGCTCATCGGCCACCCCCTTCAGGGTCACCCGAAGCTGCCCGCACCCACACTGCGCAATAATTTCCTGATCAGACATGGCCTGATGAGACATGGAATACCCCTTCCATTCGCTCGCAAAACCGCGCTGCCACGGCTTCCGCCCGGCGCGGGCGCAGCATAAACCGCGCCCCCGTTCCGAACCACGGTGTGTTTCAGGCCGGTCCAGTGGGTTGGATATCAAGATTGGCTGTTATGGTCCGGGCGGCCGGACTTGAACCGGCACGATCTAGGATCGAGGGATTTTAAGTCCCTTGCGTCTACCAATTCCGCCACGCCCGGGTGTGCGGGTCGGCAGAAATAGCATAAATCGCCAGCCTGCTCGGCAGAATTGCCGAAAAAATCCCACGCTGTGCGTACCGGACCCGGTTGGCCCCATACTGGTGCGGCGGGGCTGGAGCGGGGCGGAAAATCGGGTACAAGCGGGAATGGGGCTCAGATCCCGTCCCCATCGGTGAATCCCGGGGCGTGGATACCGCATTCGTCCTTGTCGAGGCCCGCCCAGCGGCCTGACCGGTAATCACCGCCCTCCTTGACCCGTTCCGTGCAGGGCATGCAGCCGATGGACAGATATCCGTCCTTCACAAGGGGATGGCGGGGCAGTTTGTGCTCTTCCACATAGGCGGAGAGCCGGTCCAGATCCCAACTCGCCAGGGGATTGATCTTGAACCGGCCTTCGGTGAACTCCACAGCCGGCATGGCCGTCCGTGCCGCTGTCTGAAAGCGTTTGCGCCCGGTAATCTGGGCATCGAACCCTTCCAGGGCACGGGCCAGGGGCACCACTTTCCGGAAATGACAGCAGGCATCCGGGTCCTGGGACCACAACATGCCGTTGGGGTCCAGCCGGGCCGTGTCCTCGGGATGCGGAAACAGACTGCGGATGTCACCAAGACCCAGTTTTTCTTGAAGCCGGTCCCGGTAACGCAGGGTCTCGCCGAACAGCTTGCCCGTGTTGAGAAACAGCACCGGCGTCATCGGATCAACCCGCGAAACCATGTGGAGGAGCACCGCGGATTCCGCCCCGAAGGAGGACACCACCGCGATCCGGCCCGGAAAGGCCTGCTTGATCACCACCTCCAGCAGGGCCTCGCCTTCCAGCCCTTCGGTGCCGTCGCGCAATTGGTCGAGATACTGCGCCACTTCCGGCGCCATGGCCTGTTCGTTCTCCGCACCGACCGGCCCATCCCCGTCCATTACTCTGGGGCGCTCGCTGGCGGTTTTGCGGCCTTCGATCCGGCCGTTCTTCAGGGGCAATGTGGTCACACTCATCACACCCATCCTTTCTCGGTCAGGAAAGCGTCCGTGCGTTGGGACACTTCCGGGAGGGAGAGCCCTTCGGCCCGCCACGCCGCCCGCACATCGGCGAGCTGGTCGAGCCGTCCGGCCCATTCCGGGCCGAACCGGGTCTCGAATTCCTTGCGCAATCTGCGGGCAAGCCCTGGTGACTTGCCGCCCGTAGAGATGGTCAGCAGCAGATCCCCCCGGCGCACCATGGACGGGACGTGGAAATCGCAAAGCGGTTTGACGTCTTCCGTGTTGACGAGGGTCCGCGCGGCCCGGGCCAGCCGGGCAATGGCCTCGGCGTCTCCGTCGGGCAGATCGGCGGTGAAAATCACCCGTGCCCGGGCGATTTCATTGGGGTTCGGCAGCCGGGCGACCCGGCGGCCTTCACAGACCGCAGCCATTTCCGCACCGGGATCCGGCGCGTAGATCGTCAGGTCCCTGGCGCCGGCCGCATCGAGCAGAACAACCCGTCGGGCCGCCGCCGGGGAATTCCCGACCACGGCCACCGCCACCCTTTTCACATCGAGCATCATGGGAAACACGGCGCTTCAGGTCCTTTGAGCCGAACGGAGCCTTGCGAAAACCAGGATCACTTATTGGACCTGGGAAACCGAGCAGAAAATTCAATCTCCCGCTGGAGAATGGCATGATCCACAATTTTAATGTGTTGAATATCCCCGGGAAGCCGACACCGCTCGGCGGATGGCCGCTAGAGCAGCGGGCGCAAAATCACGATCACCTTTGAACAGGGTGGCCGCCGCTCTCGTTTTTTTTCGCTCACGGCGCGAGGCGCCTCCGCGAAGGCGGCGCAGTGGCGCCGGACCGCAGTCGCGGCCTTGAGCATGATGCGGATTAA
>CAZLPU010000122.1:5917-10539 GCA_964561475.1 uncultured Alphaproteobacteria bacterium | reverse complement strand
AGATCGCCAATGAGGAAATGGTCGAACACCTCGTGGCCCTGGCCGAAAAGAAAGCTGCCGAAATCGAAGCCCAAAGAGAAGCCGAAGCCGCCAGCACACCGGCGGGGAATGCCTCCCCATCGGCTGAGACAAAGACGGCGGTCGGTGCACAGACAGCCGGCGCAAAGACGGCAGCCCAGTCAGGAGCTGCGGCGGCGCCGGATGCCTGATCCGGCAGAGCCCGGTCCGGCGGTAACACAAACAAACACAGAATGCGCCGCGCGCCTTTGCGCCCGGGCAGATGACGGTTTGACGGGACACGAGACAGAATGGCCGTGAAATCCGACGGGATGGACGCCAAGCTCCGCAGAGTGCTGAACCGCTATGAGGCGGTGCAGGCGGAAATGGCTTCTGATTCCGTCTCACCGGACGCCTATGTGGGGCTCTCCAGGGAATATGCCGAACTGGGCCAGGTGGTCGGCGCAATCCAGGCGCTGGAAAAGGCCCGCTGCGACCGGGCGGGTCTCGTGGACATGCTGGCCGGTCCTGACGCGGAAGGAGACATGGGCACCCTGGCCCGGGAAGAACTGGCCCAGATTGACGCGGCCCTTCCGGAACTGGAGCGGGCTGTCCAACTCCACCTTCTGCCCAAGGATGACGCAGACAATCGCGGGGTGATCCTGGAGGTGCGGGCCGGGACCGGCGGTGAGGAAGCGGCCCTGTTTGCCGGGGATCTGTTCCGCATGTACCAGAAATATGCGGACCAGCATGGCTGGCGGGTCGAGCCCATGGATGTGCGGGAGTCCGACCTGGGCGGTTTCAAGGAGGTCGTGGCATCGATTTCCGGCACCGGCGTTTTCGCCCGTCTGAAATTCGAATCCGGTGTGCACCGGGTCCAGCGTGTGCCCGAGACCGAGACCGGCGGACGGATCCACACCTCGGCAGCAACCGTCGCCGTGCTACCGGAAGCCGGTGAAGTGGATATCGAGGTTGCCGACAAGGACATTCGTGTGGATACCTATCGTGCAAGCGGCGCGGGCGGCCAGCATGTCAACACCACGGATAGCGCCGTGCGGGTGACCCACATTCCCACCGGTATCGTGGTGATGCAGCAGGATGAAAAGTCCCAGCACAAGAACCGGGCCAAGGCCATGAAGATCCTCCGCGCCCGTCTTTATGATGCTGAGCGGGAACGTCTTGCCACGGAGAGGGCCGCGGACCGGAAAGGTCAGGTGGGCAGCGGTGACCGGTCCGAGCGTATTCGCACCTACAATTTCCCCCAGGGCCGGGTCAGCGATCACCGGATCAATCTGACCCTCTACAAGCTCGATAAAGTGCTGGCCGGCGAAGCCCTGGACGAGATTATCGATGCCCTGATCACGGAAGATCAGGCGGAACGTTTGGCGGCTCTCGACGGACAGGCGGCGTGAGCGGGAACGCCGGCGAGGCTCTGAACAGAGCCGGGGCGGGGAGATATGAGGCCCCCCTCTCGATTGGCGAGGCGCGCCGAAACGCGTCCTCAAGATTGGCTGGCGCTGGGATCGACACACCGGGGCTTGATGCCCGGGTGCTTCTGGCTCACGTCTCCGGGCTCTGCGATGCCGCCTTGGTTCTGGCGGACCGTGATGACACGCTCGATCCGGAGACACTGAGCCGGTTCGATGAGGTCATTCTCCGCCGGCTCTCAGGGGAGCCCGTCGCCTATATCACCGGCGAGAAGGAGTTCTGGGGCCGATCCCTGCGCGTCTCTCCGGACACGCTCATTCCTCGTGCGGACAGTGAGACCCTGATCGAGATCTGCGTTCAGCACCTTGATAATCCGCAGGCGGTGCAGTCGGTTCTCGACCTTGGTACCGGATCGGGATGTCTTCTTGTTGCGGCGCTGGATGTGTTTCCGGTTGCCGAAGGTCTCGGTCTGGACCGGTCTGCCCGGGCTTTGGCGGTGGCAAGGGACAATCTCGCGCGCCACGGCATGGACCACCGGTCACGCCTGGCGGTTGGTGATTGGGCGTCAGCGGTGCGCGGATCATTCGATGTGGTTTTGTCCAACCCGCCCTATATCACCAGGGCGGAGATGATGGATCTGCCCTTGACCGTAGGCGGGTTTGAGCCCCACGGCGCGCTGGATGGCGGCCTGGACGGCCTGGACCCGTTCCGCCAGATCCTGGCCCAACTCGAGGGCCTTCTGTCGAAGACGGGAATCGGTGTGATTGAATGCAGTCCGGCTCAGAAACCTGCCCTGTCCGATCTGGTGAGCGCGCAAGGTGGCCTGAAAGTGCTGGGCTTCGGCAAAGATCTGGGTGGCCGAGTGCGCTGTGTCGCCATCGAACGGGCTTGAGAAGGATTGAGCGGCCAGCCGCGGGCCTGTGCGGCGGAGATATGATCTTCCTGATGAAGCCTTAAAATTCTGTACAACCGTGCAAAAAAAAAGAACTTGGAATGGCCGGATGATGCCGCTAGGGTCTTTGTGACGGGTGGCGGAGCGGTGCAGGTGGGAGACACAAAGCGTCTTGATCCGCCCCCATCCTTATTCCTTTGAATCCGAAGCAGAATGATCGTGCACTGAATGGTGCCGGCCGTCCGAATTTTGTTGTCCAGCTTTCTTGCAGAATGCATCGTGAAAGTGCTGGTTGAGCGTCTGGATGGTCGAGTTCAAAGCGTTCGGTATTTGCGTTTCTTGAAGGTCTTTCGGTGAAGCCTGATTCCGTGGCCTGCGCCTCAATCTTGTGCACCGGAATTGTACTGTTCCAATGACGGGTTATGCTGATTTTGTATCAGGATCATCCTTACGGAAGACGAGAGTACACATCTGGCATTAACCAAAAGCCGGAATATGATCTTCAAGACGGGATGGACAGGATTTTGCCAAGTTTTACCTGGTAGACTTTCACTGCGTGGAGATATGGCCGACGAAGTCTGGCCAGGGACACAGTGAATTGGGGGATGGGCAATCCAGTCTTTTTGTCATTGATTTCTCACCCGGGGTCTATCGGCCCAGTGCGCATTTCGGGGTGACATCTCAGTGACCAAGGTTTGTCGTGAGTGCAGAGTTGCATTGCAATCCCGAGGCGGGTCGCCGTGGGGCGTAGATGCGTGTCGTATGGGTCGATCCTGCGGCTGACATTCAAGTGTCCTGGTCGTCCAGGTGTCTCGGGAATGAGCCATCGCGATGGTCGGTCCGGGTCAGCAATTTTGTTCCCAGGCTGGTAACAGGGATGGGATTGCGGGCTGTTCCGTCATCGGGCGTGAAAGCATGGTTGCTCCGGCTGCGTAATTGCCGGGTCATTCGTATACAGCTCAAATAATCTGTGGTCTGCTTTTTGGTTGTGGCCGGTCTTGGGTGTGAGAGCGGGAGCCTTCCGAAGGCGGGTATTGGTCAGGATCTGCAATGATCCGGCTGATGGTTCGGGCCGCAGGAGAAGAGGTTGCGCGTCGGACGAATCGATCTGTTTGTCACATAAAATACGTTTGACCAGATTGAAAAGACGTGCAGGGTAGGTGTGGATGACAGCGTTGGTCGCGACCCTTTTCACCGGTGGTGAACATGGGGTGTGCAGGGACCGACGCGCCGGTCTCCGGTGCATTTTGTCGTCCGCTCCTGGGTCGGCCCGCCTTGCGGGTCATTATCGTGGGAGGGCCAGCTTCCCTTTCACTTGCTGACCGGATTATCCGGCTTTGGATTGAATCCGGGACAGTCCTGAGAGATCGCACCATTCAAATCTGCCATAACCAGGACAATCTGACCGGGTGGTTGGCTGAGAGTGACAGGGTCGATTGATCAGTTAACTGAGCAGAGGAGCCATGAGGCAAGCTGCAAGTGCAAAACGGCCCCGGGGCCGCAGCCGCAAGGTTGTCAATCAACTCTCCCGGACATTGGACAGCAATGGGCCCGACGTTAAAATTCGGGGCACTGCCGCTCATATCTATGAGAAATATCAAACACTGGCCCGGGACGCGAACTCCGCGGGTGACCGGGTCATGGCGGAGAATTATCTGCAGCACGCAGAGCATTACCTTCGCCTGATCAACGCTCTTCAGGGGCCGACCCAGGTGGCATCCGCATCGGCTCAACCTTCGGTCGATGCTCCGCGTGCGGTGGAACCGGCGGTGCCCGCCAATGGCGCCCCCGCTAATGGCGCTAACGGACGGGAAACACCGGCACCGCGCTCGAACGGCCGCTCCTCCCAGGCCACGACAGCCGAGGCCGGCGATGATGCCGCCCCCGCCCAGCCCGCTCCCAAGACCCGGGGTCGCCGCAGGGTGACCGCGGCGAAAGCAGCAGCCCCTGAGCCTGCCAACCCGGAACTGCCGTTTTCGGACAAGGATGCGGAAGAGGCCCGGGCCTGAAGGTTTTCGGGCTCATGAAAGAAGGGGGCCGGTCCGGCATGATGCCCGGCCCCATTCCCATCGGTGTGCAGACGGCCAAGCTCTCGATGTCAGGCCCGAGACCCTCGGGGCCTTATCCCCCTGGGCCATTCCATGGCCCAGGCGCATCCATGGCCAAGGCGCATCCATGGCCCAGGCGCATCCATGGCCAAGGCGCATCCATGGCCAAGGCGCATCCATGGCCCAGGCGCATCCATGGCCAAGGCGCATCCATGGCCAAGGCGCATCCATGGCCAAGGCGCATCCATGGCCAAGGC
>CAZLPU010000122.1:0-5817 GCA_964561475.1 uncultured Alphaproteobacteria bacterium | reverse complement strand
AGGCGCATCCATGGCCAAGGCGCATCCATGGCCAAGGCGCATCCATGGCCAAGGCACATCCATGGCCAAGGCACATCCATGGCCAAGGCACATCCGTGGCCAAGGCGCATCCATAGCAAGTGCCGTGAGATACCAGGGCACACTCCAAGCCCCACCGTCGCGGACCTGCCGTCGAGACCATGATTGTTACTGGTTTCAGCCGAGCCTATCCCTCAACAAAAGGGTCCCGCTGCGTGGTCCAGGCCCGTCCGGGATGGCATGACGCGCCGGATCCGGTTTCGGCTTGCACCCTCTCAACCCTCTCCCCACATCTCTTATGAGCGTGATGTTCGGGCCATATCGGACGGATATCACAAGTCAGGCTGCCAATCCGTGCCGCCGGGCGGGCGGAGAGGTGGCTATGGGCCCAAAGAGGGACATGCACCATGGACTTTTCCAACTTCACCGACCGGGCGAAGGGCTTCATCCAAGCCGCCCAGACGTCCGCCATCGGCCTTGAGCATCAAAGGCTGACACCGGAACATCTGCTCAAAGTGCTTTTGGACGATCCGGAAGGGCTGGCTGCCAATCTGATCGCCGCTGCAGGCGGCACCACCCAGGCGCTGCGCGACAGCAATGACGCCCGTCTTGCCAAACTGCCCAAAGTGGGCGGGTCCGGCGCGGGCCAAGTCTATCCCACACCTGAAATCATCCGGGTTTTCGAAACGGCACAAACCCTGAGCCGCAAGGCCGGTGACAGTTTCGTGGCTGTTGAACGCCTTCTGCTGGCCCTCGCCATGGCGGACCAGGATCTGGGTGGCATCATCACCGGTGCCGGCGTGACGCCCCAGGCCCTGAACCAGGCCATCGAACGGCTCCGCCAGGGCCGCACGGCCGATAGCGCCAGTGCGGAAGAAGGCTATGATGCCCTGAAAAAATACGCCAGAGACCTCACCGCCGTTGCGCGGGACGGCAAGCTGGATCCCGTGATAGGCCGGGATGAGGAGATCCGCCGGTCCATTCAGGTTCTGGCCCGCCGTACCAAGAATAATCCCGTGCTGATTGGTGAACCGGGGGTGGGCAAAACCGCGATCGCGGAAGGCCTGGCCCTGCGCATCGTCAATGGCGATGTGCCGGAATCGCTCAAGGGCAAGCGTCTGCTTTCCCTGGATCTGGGTGCTCTGATCGCCGGTGCGAAGTATCGGGGTGAGTTCGAGGAACGCCTCAAGGCGGTGCTCCAGGAGATCACCGCAGCAGAGGGCGAAATCGTTCTGTTCATTGATGAAATGCACACCCTTGTGGGAGCTGGGAAGGCCGAAGGCGCGATGGATGCCTCCAATCTCCTCAAGCCGGCTCTGGCACGGGGCGAGTTGCATTGCATCGGCGCGACGCCCCTCGATGAATACCGCAAACATGTGGAGAAGGACGCGGCCCTGGCCCGGCGTTTTCAGCCGGTCTATGTGGGCGAGCCGGCGGTGGAAGACACCGTCTCGATCCTGCGTGGGCTGAAGGAAAAGTATGAACTCCACCACGGGGTGCGGATTGCCGACGGCGCCCTGGTGGCGGCAGCGACCCTGTCGGACCGGTACATCACCGACCGGTTTCTCCCGGACAAGGCCATTGACCTGATGGACGAGGCGGCAAGCCGTCTGCGCATGCAGGTCGATTCAAAACCCGAAGCCCTGGACGAGCTGGACCGGCGGATCATCCAGTTCAAGATCGAACTCGAGGCCGTTAAAAGGGAATCCGACAAGGCGTCCCAGGAACGTGCGGATCGTCTGCAAATGGAGATTGCCGATCTGGAACAGAAGTCCGCGGAACTGACAGCGCGCTGGCGGGCGGAAAAAGACCAGATCGATGCTTCCCAACGCCTCCAGGAGCAACTGGACCAGGCCCGTGGCGCCCTGGAGCAGGCCCAGCGTCAAGGCAATCTCGCCAAGGCCGGTGAACTGGCCTACGGCGTGATACCCGATCTGGAGCGCAAGCTGGGTGAGGCCGGGGAACGGTCAAGCGCGGAAGGAACCATGGTGAACGAGACGGTGACGGAGGATCATGTCGCCGCCATCGTCTCCCGCTGGACCGGTATTCCCGTGGACCGCATGCTCGAAGGGGAACGGGAAAAACTTCTGCGTATGGAAGACGCCATTCATGCTCGGGTTATCGGCCAGGGCGAGGCGGTCAAGGCGGTGTCCCACGCGGTGCGCCGCGCGAGGGCCGGACTTCAGGATCCCGCCCGACCGATCGGGTCCTTTCTGTTCCTCGGGCCCACGGGGGTGGGCAAGACGGAACTCACCAAGGCGCTGGCGGAATTTCTGTTCGATGATGAACAGGCCATCGCACGGCTCGACATGTCCGAATACATGGAGAAACACGCGGTTGCCCGGCTGATCGGCGCTCCGCCTGGATATGTGGGGTATGAAGAAGGGGGTGCCCTGACCGAGAGCGTGCGCCGGCGGCCCTACCAGGTCATCCTGTTCGACGAGATCGAGAAGGCCCATCCGGATGTGTTCAACATTCTGCTCCAGGTGCTCGATGACGGGCGATTGACCGATGGCCAGGGACGGACTGTGGATTTCCGCAACACCCTGATCATTCTTACCTCCAATCTGGGGGCGGAACACTTGGCCAGCCTCGGTGAGGACGAGACCGTGGAGAGGGCCAGGGATCTGGTCATGACGGCGGTACGCGGCCATTTCCGTCCGGAGTTTCTCAACCGGCTGGATGAAATCCTGGTGTTCGACCGGTTGCGCCGGGATCAGATGGTGCGGATTGTCGATATCCAGCTCGCCCGGTTGCAGAAACGGCTGGATGAACGGGGCATCGTGCTCCATGTGGACGATGCCGCCCGGCAGTGGCTGGGAGACAAAGGCTACGACCCCGTCTACGGCGCCCGGCCTCTGAAACGGGTAATCCAGCGCCTGCTGCAGGATCCCCTCGCGGAGCATCTGCTCAGGGGCGAAATCAGTGACGGCGTGACGGTCCAAGTCGGTCTGGAAGGGGAGGGGTTGAAAATCACACCCGACCGGAACGGCGCCGCGGACCGGGCAGCATAGCGACCGCCAATCGGGATCGAACTGTAAAACAGCGTCCGCGCCATACTCTTTCCGGTACGGCGCGGGCCATCCGCATTATTGAGCCTGCGCTTCCGCGGTGCGGGTGTTGGAAATCACCGGCAGCTTCTCGCGTAAATCGTTGACCTGCTGAATTTCCTTCTGGAAGGCAGCAAGGGTTGTCCCTTCCAGCTTCCGGCCCGTTGGCACCTTGATGGACAAGGGGTCCATGGCCTGGTCCTTGAGCCGGACTTCATAATGGAGGTGCGGCCCGGTTGCCCAGCCCGTGGCGCCCACATAGCCGATCACCTGCCCCTGGCTGACTTTCTTGCCACGGCGCATGCCACTGGCGAAGCCATTCATATGGGCATAACGGGTCTCGTAGCCGTTGGCATGACGGATCTTGATGATCTTGCCATAGCCCCTTTGACGGCCCACGAAACTGACCGTGCCGTTGCCTGCTGCATAGATCCTGGTTCCTGTCGGCGCAGCGAAATCCACCCCTTTGTGGGTGCGCCAGCGGTTCTGGATCGGATGCTTGCGTCGGCCGAACCGGGAGGAGATGCGCACCGCATCCACCGGTGTGCGCATCAGGAATTGCTTCACACTCTGACCGTCAGGGGAGAAATAATCGGGAATGTCGTCATCACCGGGGACATATCGGTAAAGATTGCGCTCCCGTCCGCTGGTGGTCATGGCCGCAAAGGCGATCTGGCCGGACTTCAGAACCGCGCCTTCATCATTCAGATAGACGCTGTAGAGAATCTCGAATTCATCACCAGGCTGAATTTCCCGGGAAAAGTCGACGCTGTAGGCAAGAATGCCGACGAATTCCACGATCACGGCGGCAGGCACACCCAGATCCTGGGCGGACGCAAAGAGGCTGGAGCGAATGGTGCCCCGCACCCGGGCCATGCGCTGTTCAAGTTCATGCTTGAGTTCCCGGGCCCCATAGCTGCCGTCCGCTGCGCGGGTGATGACCACTTCCCGGTCCACATCCGTGCGCAGACGCATGCCCATGAGTTGGGTGGTCGTGGACCAGGGATTGGCCTCCCCATCCTGTCCCGTGGTGGCACCCTGTCCCGTGGCGGCGTCCGCGACCGTGGGTGTCCTGAGCATGACCAGATGGACCGGCTGTCCCTCCCTGAGCCTGCGCGGATTGTAGAGAGGGGTCATGGCCTCGATGGCCTCATAGGCTTCACGGCGGGATGCGCCGGAGCCGGTCAGGAGGTTCATGAGCGTGCCGCCTCGTTCCAGAACGGTACGGAATGTCTCGATCCGGGGCCGGGGTTTTGGCGTGGCAATGGACGCTGTGGCGGTCAGGGCCGGTCCGATTGAGCCGTCCGTGCCGAGGCTTTGGACCGCGTGTTCGGTTTGTGCCGGCGTGTCATCCAGCGCGTCGTCCAGCGTGGCCAGGGACCCCGATCCATAGGTGACGGGTATGGCGACCGGGGCCGGGGCGCCGCTGCGCTGTGCGGTGAGTGTGAGTTCCACGGTCTGGGGCACTGGTGCTGTGGGATCTTCCAGGATGGTCTGGAGCGATTGGCTGAGTCGGATCGATTCGATGGCGCTCAGCTCTGTCTCTCGGGGCTGACTCGGCTTGGCGCTGAAAGCAAAGAACAGCGCGCAGGTGAGCACGAGAACGAAGGTACCAAGAGCGACTGCAAGAAGCCGCGCCGTTGTGGAAGGAGACGACATCAACACTCTGATCCTTTGACAACCAACATCATCGGCAATCCGCGCCATTCGGACCTACACAAACCGGGCCACCCTGCCCGAGGGGCAAACATGCCCGCAACGCTTGTATCGACTGCACCGTTCATTTCACCTTAACCGGCAGTGCATCGCACCTGAATGGCAGTGCATCGCACCTGAGCCGCCGGGCATCGGGGAGGCATAGACCTCAGCCTGGGGCTGATCCAAGAGCGGCACCAAACGAACAGCGGCCAAACGGACACCGGAGAGTGTAACGCGCTCGATTGGGGGATGGATATGGGGGGATTGGTCATAAATGACGGTTCCAGGCGATCGACCGCCGCGTTTGATCTGCGTCCCGTATTTCGCCCGCCCCAATTTCCGCCCTCTCCAAATTTCGGTCCCAACCGCTGTCCGGCCCCAACTGGCGGTCGGGCCCCAACTGCCGGTCGGGCCCCAACTGCCGGTCGGGGAAGTCCCGCCCCCAAGTCCCGCTCGTTCCCAAGGTTCGCCCGCCTCGCGCCCCGCCGTGCTCCTGCCCCTCACAAGACGCCAGACAACCAAGTGATTTGCATGGTGTGCCGATGAAGGAGCCTCTGTTATGGCATTGTTTTCACATCCAATCACCGCCTGGAAGTCGTGGCATTCTTATGGCGATTCCGGCTTTTGACGATCCTGAGCTGTTACACCATCGTGCGCCCGTGCCGAGGTCCCGGCTAGGCGGGGCAAGATGGCCGACGCCAAAGGGGCGGGTTCGAGGGCCGAGTTTGAGCGGTGGGTTCGAGGGGCGGGGGCGAGGTGTCCGGCCGGTGCGACAGCACCCTGAAACCGGCCATTAGGATTTTTTCAAAAACCTTGTTGACAGGGAGAGGGGGTCGCGTATTCTACCGGTCTGTGCAGCGCCGCTGTGCATGCATTTCCTTCCTTTCCGAGGTTGATGCCGGTTGCCGGGTCAATTTCTGGTTCCGGAAATGCTCTCGCAGGATCACCGCCACTTGCTGGGTTGAACGGCACGGGTTTTGTGCCTGCGGGAATGTTTTTGCTCTTTGACAAGTTGTATTTTGGGAGCGTGGTGGGCGGTTGCCTGCTTTTC
>CAZLPU010000121.1:0-10609 GCA_964561475.1 uncultured Alphaproteobacteria bacterium | reverse complement strand
CTCGCGCCGTGAGCGAAAAAACTAGAGCGGCGGCCACCCTGTTTAAAGGTGATCGCGATTTTGCGCCCGCCGCTCTAGCCCCCAGTCATCAGACCGAGGACATCGCGGACAGCCTCAGGCAGCGGCGCCTTTCACCCGGTCCGGGTCGTAGTTCAGATTGGGGCTGAGCCAGCGTTCGCATTCGGCCAGGGACAGGCCCTTGCGGGTGGCGTAATCGGCCACCTGGTCACGCTCGATCTTGCCGACACCGAAATACTGGCTGTCGGGATGGGCGAAATACAATCCGCTCACGGAGGCCGCCGGGGTCATGGCGCAGTTTTCCGTCAGGGTGACGCCGATCCGGGACTCGCTTTCCAGCAGTTCGAACAGGATGCGCTTTTCCGTGTGGTCGGGACAGGCGGGGTAGCCCGGCGCCGGACGGATGCCCCGGTAGGTTTCCTTGATCAGATCCTCATTGGACAGATTTTCATCATCGGCATAGCCCCAGAACTCCGTGCGCACCCGCTGATGCATCCGCTCCGCGAAGGCTTCGGCGATCCGGTCCGCAAGGGCCTTGACCATGATGGCGTTATAGTCGTCCGCGTCCTTTTCGAAGCGTTTCGCGATCGTGTCCGCCTCGCCGCCTGCGGTGACGACAAAACCGCCGATGTAATCGCCGATCCCGGTCTCCTTGGGCGCGAGGAAATCGGCCAGGGCGAAATTGGCCCGGTCACCGCTGCGTTCCATCTGCTGGCGCAGGGAATGCATCACGGTCAGGACCTCCCTGCGCTCTTCGTCACGGTAAAGTTCCCAGTCGTCGCAATTGACCGTATTCGCCGGCCAGAACCCGACCACGGCTTTCGGGTGGAACCAGTCTTCCTCGACGATCTGGGCCAGCATTTTCTGGGCATCGGCAAAGAGGGCACGGGCCTGTTCACCCACAACGTCATCATCAAGAATGCGGGGGTATTTGCCCACCAGTTCCCAGGACTGGAAGAACGGTGTCCAGTCGATGACTTTGGTCAGTTCCTCCACGTCATAGCCCTGGAAGGTCCGCAAACCGAGGAAACTGGGCTTGGGCGGGGTATAGCTCTCCCAGTCGATCTTGAACCGGTTGTCCCGGGCCGCCTGTAGAGGATGGCGCTTCTTGGTCTGTTCCCCGGCAGCATGGCGCTCGGCCATTTCCTCATACCCCTGACGGATCTCCGACCGGTACCCGGGCCCGGCCTCCTCGGACAGGAGTGCGCTGGCCACACCCACGGCCCTGGAGGCATCGGTCACGTAGACCGCCTGGCCCTTCGTGTAGTGAGGATTGATCTTGACCGCCGTGTGCACCTTGCTGGTGGTGGCCCCGCCGATAAGGAGGGGAATGTCGAAGCCCTGACGCTCCATTTCCTTGGCCACATCGACCATTTCATCCAGGCTCGGCGTGATCAGGCCCGACAGGCCGATAATGTCGACATTATGCTTGCGGGCTTCTTCCAGAATGGTATGGCCCGGAACCATCACGCCGATATCGACCACCTCATAATTGTTACACTGAAGAACAACGCCGACAATGTTCTTGCCGATATCGTGCACGTCGCCCTTGACCGTCGCCATGAGGATCTTGCCGGCACTGGACTGCTGGTCCAGGCCCATTTCCTCTTTCTCTTTTTCCATATAGGGCATGAGATAGGCGACAGCCTTTTTCATCACCCGGGCGCTTTTCACCACCTGGGGCAGGAACATCTTGCCGTCCCCGAACAGGTCGCCCACCACATTCATGCCGGCCATGAGCGGGCCTTCGATCACATGCAGGGGACGGTCCGCCTTCTGACGGGCCTCTTCGGTGTCTTCTTCAACGTAATCGGCAATGCCTTTGACCAGGGCATGTTCCAGGCGCTTTTCCACCGGCCAGGAGCGCCATTCCAGGTTTTCTTCCTTTTTCTGTCCGCCCTCGGATTTGAAGCTTTCGGCCTTTTCCAGAAGACGGTCCGTGGCATCGTCCCGGCGATTGAGGAGCACATCCTCAATCAGTTCCTTGAGTTCCGGCTCGATGTCTTCGTAGACCGCGAGCTGGCCGGCATTGACGATGCCCATATCCATGCCCGCCTTGATGGCGTGGTAGAGGAAAGCGGAGTGCATGGCTTCCCGCACCGCCTCGTTACCCCTGAAGGAGAACGAGATATTGGACACACCGCCGGATATGTGGGCGTGGGGAAGATTCTCACGGATCCGCCGGGTGGCCTCGATGAAGTCCACCGCGTAATTGTTGTGTTCCTCGATGCCCGTCGCCACCGCGAAAATGTTCGGATCAAAGATGATGTCTTCCGGAGGCATGCCCACCTTGTCCACCAGGATCCGGTAGGAACGCTCACAGATCTCGAATTTCCGGTCTTCCGTGTCCGCCTGACCGGTTTCATCAAAGGCCATGACGACAACGGCGGCCCCGTAACGGCGCACCGCCTTGGCCTGAGCAATGAAGGCCTCCTCCCCTTCCTTCAGGGAGATGGAATTCACCACGGCTTTGCCCTGGACGCATTTCAGACCTTCCTCGATGATCGACCATTTGGAACTGTCGATCATCACCGGAACCCGGCTGATATCCGGCTCCGAGGCGATCAGGTTGAGGAACCGTTTCATGGCCGCCTGGGAATCGAGCATCCCTTCGTCCATGTTCACGTCGATGATCTGGGCGCCGTTTTCCACCTGCTGGCGGGCCACCTCGAGGGCGGTGTCGAAATCCCCTTCCGTGATCAGTTTACGGAACTTGGCCGATCCGGTGACATTGGTCCGCTCACCCACATTCAGGAAGGGAATTTCAGGGGTGAGAGTCAGGGGCTCAAGGCCGGACAGACGCATATAGATCGGGTTATCGGCGCGCTCGCGCACCTTGCCGCTGGCAGCACGCTTGGCGATAGCCTCGATATGGTCCGGCGTGGTGCCGCAGCAACCGCCCACGATATTCACCAGACCGTCCTGGAGCCATTCGGCAACAAAATCTGCGGTCTGATCGGCTGTTTCATCATAGCCGCCGAATTCATTGGGCAGGCCCGCATTGGGATGGGCGCTGACGTAACACTCGGCAATCCGGTTCAGTTCCGCCACATAGGGGCGCAGTTCCTTGGCGCCAAGGGCACAATTGAGACCGACACTGAAGGGCTTGACGTGGCGGATGGAGTTCCAGAAGGCTTCCGTGGTCTGGCCGGACAAGGTGCGCCCTGAGCGGTCGGTGATGGTGCCTGAGACCATGATCGGCAGCTCGACGCCGGTATCCTCGAAGGCATCGAGCACGGCGGCGAGGGCTGCCTTGGCGTTCAGTGTATCGAAAACCGTCTCCACCAGGATCAGGTCCGCACCCCCTTCGATCAGCGCCCGGGTGGATGCCCGGTAGTCCGCCCGCAATTCATCGAAGGTGACATTGCGCAGACCCGGATCGTTCACGTCCGGCGAGATGGAGGCGGTACGGTTGGTGGGACCGATGGCCCCGGCCACATAGCAGACCCGCCCAGAGGTCTCCTTCTCGGCCATGTCGGCGGCTTCCCGGGCGAGGCGGGCCGCCTCCCGGTTCAGTTCCTCGGCGATATCCTCAAGGGCATAGTCCGCCTGACTGATCCGGGTGCTGTTGAACGTGTTGGTCTCGATAATGTCCGCCCCGGCATCAAGATAGGCCTTGTGGATTTCCTTGACGATGTGGGGCTGGGTCAGGACCAGAAGATCGTTGTTGCCCTTCAAATCCCGGGCATAATCGGCGAAACGCTCCCCGCGATAAATCTCTTCGGTGAGTTTGTAGTTCTGGATCGCCGTGCCCATGGCGCCGTCGAGCACCATGATGCGGTTCTTGAGGACCTCATCCAGTTTGGCAATACGGTCGGCGCGAAGGTCACGGGTCAGCATGGGATCTATCCGTTTCACTAGAGGCGTTTTACGCGGGCGTTCCCCACGGGAACACTGAAGGTCTGTCCGGGTTCAGGCTGCTGCCTGTGCCGCAGCCGGGCGGATGCCCAACATGTGGCAGATGGCGAAGGTCAGTTCCGCCCGGTTCAGGGTGTAGAAGTGGAAATGCTCCACGCCGTTGTCCATCAGTGTGCGGCACAGGTCCACGGCAACGGTTGCCGCCACCAGTTTACGGGTGGCCGCATCATCGTCGAGCCCGTCGAACAGGTCGGCGATATGGGACGGGATGGAGGCGCCGCACCCCCCGGCCATTTTCTTCAGCCCCTTGAAATTCGTCACGGGCATGATGCCGGGCACGATGGGGATGGTCACACCGGCAGCCCGGACCCGCTCCACATATCGCAGGAACACGTCCGGATCGTAGAAGAACTGGCTGATGGCCCGGGTGGCGCCATTGTCGATCTTGCGCTTCAACAGGTCGATATCCGCGTCGAAGGACGGGGATTCCGGATGCTTTTCCGGATAACAGCCCACGGAGATTTCAAAGGGACCCACATTGCGGATGCCTGCGGCGAGGTCTGACGCGTTCACATAGCCGCCGGGTGTGGGCTCATATTTTGCGCCGATCCCTTCCGGAGGATCACCGCGCAGGGCCACGATGTGGCGCACCCCTGCTTCCCAGTAATCCCCGATCACACTGTCGATCTCTTCACGGGTCGCCTTTACGCAGGTGAGGTGGGCGGCAGGCAGAAGATCCGTCTCTTGAATGATGCGCTTGACCGTCCGGTGGGTGCGCTCCCGGGTGGATCCGCCCGCGCCGTAGGTCACGGACACGAAGGTCGGATTCAGGGTGCTGAGCTTGGTGATGGATGCCCACAGGGATTCTTCCATTTCCTCGGTCTTCGGCGGGAAGAACTCGAAAGAACAGTCGATCCGCGGGCGTTGCGCCGAGGGGGCGGGCCGTTCCCGGGGTTCGGTCATGATGGCATCTCCTTGATTGAAACAGTCTGGGCAATGTTTTGGGGCTCCAGGGCGGTGCCGGTTGGAGCCGGCGTCTGCGCCTGGGATCCGGCTTTACGGGCAAGCCACAGGCAAACGGTCAGTTCCGGGCCGGGTCCACCGCCGCGCGCAGCCGGTCCCGCTTGCCCGTCTGGGGCTCGGTCACCTGTCGCGCGATGTTCCCCGGTCTCCCGCTGGTCATCGTTTGGTTCGCTCTCCGGGGCGTTTTTGTCCTCGGGCAGCCGGCGGACCAGCTCGAGGCTCAGCCCGCTGGCGGCGAACCAGCCGGCCACCTCACCATCGGAAAAGCCAAGACGCCGGTGGGCGTGTTCTTCCCGCAGAACCTCAAGGCCGTGGGGCGCGAAATCGATCACCACAATCCGACCATCGGGGGCCAGGATGCGGGCTGCCTCTTCCACCGCCCGGCCCGGATCCGCAAGAAAATGCAGAACCTGATGAATGGTCACCAGATCTGCGCTTCCGGGGGGCAGGCCAAGGGCGAAAATGTCCCCATGGCGCACCTGGGCCTGGGGCAGATCGGCCTGTTGCAGGTTGGCCCGGGCCAACGCCAGCATTTCATGGCTGTAGTCGATCCCCAGGGCCTCATCCGCACGGGCCCCGACCAGTTCCAGGATCCGCCCCGTTCCCGTGCCGAGATCTACATGGTGGCCGATCTTTTCCGGACCAAGCAGGTCGAGCAGGGCCTGTTCGATCTCTTCCTCCGGCAGATGCAGGGCCTGGATGCGCCCCCACCGGTCCGCATTGCCCCGAAAATAGGCGGCAGCCGCGTCGGCCCGCTCCCGGCGCACCGCATCGAGCCGCTCCGCATCACCCAGCAGCACCGGATCGTCGTCGGGCAGCAATGTCACGAGGAGACCGGCCAAGGCATTGAGATCCCCCGGCTGAGGTGCGCCCGCCAGTCCTGCACCCGCCCCGACCGCATGAGGACCGCTGACCTGAGCCTGCGCGCCCAGGCCCGACTTTAAAACTCCGGACGTTAAAACCCCGGATGTCAAAACCCCGGGCGTTAAAACCCCGGGCGTCAAAACAGCGTGATCGGAACCGCTCCCGGACCAAGGCCTGGCCACGGCCGGGTCTGGTGCCGGCTTTCTGAGAGCAGAACGTCCAGATCCGGGATGTATTCTGGCCCGGGTCATGCTGTAGAAAACCCAGTTGCCTTCCCGGAACCGCTCAACAAGGCCGGCGTCCGCGAGGAGCTTGAGGTGGCGGCTGACCCGCGGCTGACTTTGGCCGAGAATGTGGGTGAGTTCGCTCACGGTCAGCTCGCTTCGGGCGAGGAGGGCCAGCAGGCGGATACGGGTTGGCTCACCAGCTGCCCGGAGAGCATTGAGAATACGGTCCATGGCCGCCTCTTTTCCATTTAGCAGGATATAAACATATCCTTATATGCTTGTCACCCTGGTAAAGAGACGGCTTCCAAATCGATCTTACGCGTTGTCTGGCACCCGTTCTGGAACCATGCGGGAATGGGGTCTACGGGCGTAATGACCCTGCGTGCGCCCTGCCTGCGGCCAGGAGAGGACCGGTCCCGTGCCGATGCCGCTGAAATTTTACTCCAAAAGGGCGGGTTTCATTGCCATGGACCCAGTCGCGCGGTCGTGGGAGAGTGTGGTAGAACGCGCCCAGTGACATAAGTTGGGCGGAATGGGGTTGGTATTCGCATCGGTGTTCCGGTCGTGAGTGTTCAGACCGCGAGAACCGCGGGCCTCGTTCAGCCTCCCGTTATCGGGCTGTTTATCGGTGTAGGGCTTGGGTCGAATGGTCGGGCAATGAGCTTGATCTGGCACCTGGCCGGCGAATCAGAATGGTGCAAGCAGGACGGATGCCATGGTGCGCGCTGTGATTGAAGGACGGTTGTCCATGGGGGGAACAGGGATGCCCAGTGGTTTGTGCGCCGGTTTACGCGCCGGGTCACGCGCCCGATCACGCGCCCACTCGCGCGAGAGGGGCAGCGAAGCACTTAATGGGACTGCATGCCACGGGCTCGCGGATCCTGTGCGCGGCCCTTGGGCGGCCCTGCGCCTGACCGCGGCCAGGGCCATGGTTATCGGTGCCCTTGTCGTCGCCGGTGTCAGTGGCGGGCTCGGTCCTGCCGGGACGTCTGCCTTCGCCCAGGATGATCCCTTTGCCGAGGCAGAAGCGGAAATGCTCGCTGCCGAAGAAGGCACCCTGCCTGACGAGGACGACCTGCAGTTCGAGGACGATGACGTCAACGATCCGTTCGAGGACATCAACAGGTTCTTCTTCCGCACCAACAATGCCCTGGACAAGATGCTGCTGAAGCCTCTGGCCATGGTGTACCGGAGTGCCATCCCTGGGCCCCTGCGCAATGTCACCCGCAATCTGGTGAACAATCTCCAGTCGCCGGTGATCCTGGCCAATGACCTGTTCCAGTTGGAGTTCCAGCGGGCGGCGACCACCACGGCCCGGTTCGGCATCAATTCCATTTTCGGGTTTTTCGGCGCCGCGGACTTGGCTGGCGAAATGGGCCTGCCCCGCCATTCCGAAGATTTCGGTCAGACCCTCGGTGTCTACGGCGTGCCGGAAGGACCCTACCTCTTCCTGCCCGCCCTCGGCCCCGCTCCGCCCCGGGATCTGGTGGGCCAGATCGTGGATCAGCTCATCGACCCGATCACTTGGCTCGGCGGCGATGTGATCGCCGAGGGGGATTTCACCTTGGAGTGGAGCAACCTGAATCCGATCCGCGGCGGTCTGGGCATCATCGATGCCCGTGCGCGCAATATCGAAGCCCTGGAGGATCTCGAAGAGTCGAGCCTCGATTTCTACGCGGCCGTGCGCAGTCTCTACCGCCAGTCCCGGGAGGGTGCGATCCGGAATGGCCGGGTGGATCTGGAAGGGCTCCAGGAATTCGAAGAGTTTGACGAATTCGACGAATTTGACGAGTAACCCCCTCACAACGGCCTGGGAAATGCCATGCTTGGCCCCCAGGTTTGCGACAACAAACGCCCTGCCCGCCCATGGTTTTGGCTCATCCGGATTGTGAGACGAGCCAGATCCAGGTGGCTGGGGCGTCCCCGTGTCCGGGCTAAAGCCTTGTCGGGGGCGAAGGCTTGGCGGGGAATGGCATAAACCCGCAGGGTTATCGTGGGCCCGATACGCAGGAGCGACCCTGCGAATGCGGGTCCTTGCCTCAAGCTGTCTTGCCGCGCGCGGGTACCATTTTCAGTGCTTTTGGCTTAAGTGCCTACGGTTTGGGTGCTTTCGGGCTTGGGTGCTTTCGGGCTTGAGTGCTTACGGGTCGACTGAACCAACCACATGCTGTCTGACAACCACACAGATCCAACCAACACACGGTGCCTCACCATGACGCTTCACGATGCTTTCGCCCGCTTTTCTCCGCTGTCCGCCAGCCGGAAAATTGCCATCCTGGCGCGGAACGCCGCCACCGGTCTCGCGCTTACGGCCACCCTGGCCTTTGCCGGTCCCGCCATGGCCGGGGAAGACGAGATGGCCGAGAATTTCATCGCTGATCTGGCGGCTCAGACCCTGAGCACCATCGGCAATCCGGACATGTCCGAGATCGAGCAGCAGGGTGTGTTCCGTCGCCTTCTGGTCGCCAACACCGATCTGGAAAAGTTCGGCCGCAGTGCCCTTGGCCGCTACAGCCGCCTGCCCACGGAAATCGAATTCGCCGAGTATGTGGATGCGCTGGAAGACCACGCGGTGCAGGTGCTGGCCTCCCGCTTCGCGCTTTTTGCTAACCACTCCATTTCCGTCGATGGTTCCCAGGTCCGGGAAAGCCGCAAAAACCGCTATGTGATTGTCAAGACCGGTCTGGATGACGAGACCGGCGCCGATGTGGCGACCATTCACTGGGTGCTGATCACCAAGCCGATCGACGGCGACGAGCAAGACGGTGATGAGCAAGACGGTGACCGGGCCAATCCGGCCGAGGGTGAAGAAGCCACCCAGGAGTACAGCCACCGCATCTTCGACATCGTGGTTCAGACCCCCGGGGAATCCGGCACCTTCTCCATGCTGAAAACCCAGCGGGACGAGTTTTCCCAGATCCTGCGGGCCAACAGCCGCGAGATGGGCGCCCTGATTGCCTATCTGCGGGGCGCCCGTGCTCCAGCTTCGGACACAAACTGACGGGTTGGCTCACTGACGGACCGGTTTTGGCGCCCGGCCTCTTCCGGGCGACCTGAAATCGTCCCAACGACAAACAAAGCAGCGTGGTCCTGGTGGGCCCGCTGCTTTTTTCATGTCTGCTGCAACTTTGCCCCTCCCCCGGCCGTCTCTTCTGTGCGCCGCGTCTTTGCAGCCTCCTCCGTTCAGGCCATTCCGGATTGAGTCCGGTGAATGGCTCGACAACCCAAACGTGGTTGTTCAACAATCGGACCGAGTGCTACCGAGACGTGATGTTCAAATATAAGCACCTATGAAAATGCAGCATCATGCCCATAAAACACGAAGTGTTCCCCGATCTTTGTCTCGTCCTGACGGATGTCTACGGCATTGTCACGATGGCTGACCGGTCCGCCGGTCTGAAACAACTGCTCATCATCATCAAGACCCATGGGATCAATCATGTCGTCATGGATCTGAGCATGATGAGTACGGACAACAATCCGGCGGACGTCATGATCTTTGCCGACGAAATCATCCGCCACCGGTCCATTCTCGCCCGGGCGCGCTTTACCGTGATCCACTCGGACGCCTTCGTGTCCCCTCAAATCACGGCGCGCCTGCTCGCCAGGGCCGGCGTCCGGGTCGAAGAGTTCAACTTTCAAACCACCTGCCCCCTTCTGGCCGAGATCGGTTAGGCGCCATTGCTCATGCACCTGCCGGGCCGAGGCCACAAGGGCGTTCAACTCATCGTCTCGGATGCCTGTCTGGGTCTTGTGGAAAGCGGCAGCGATGGCGTCTGAGGTCGTCCGGAAGCCCCTCACCTCCTACGCCTTTCCCGAGGAACATTGGCGCCGCATCCGCACCAAAAATCCCATGGAACGCCTGATGCGCGAAATCCGCCACAGAACCCGCATCGTGGGCGCATTCCCGAATGCCCATCCATGCCTCAACCTGGCCGCGGCCAGATTGTGTCCTGTGGCCGAGACCACATGGCCCTCCAAACGCGATCTCACCATGGACCTGCTCGCCCAGCGTTCCGCAACCCAACAAACCACTTGAGGCCATGACGCGGAGACCGCCCGCCGAGAAATTTGCGAAAGAAACTGGACACTACCTCGCAGTGTTCAAGCCCTCGAGACCGCTGTCATGAGCTACATCAAAAAAAGAAACGATGACCCCAAACCGTTCAAATGGGTGCGAACGGTCGATCAGATCCTCGACACCGTCAAGCGCTTCTGCGAACGCGTGACACCACCTCAGAATTCTGTAGGAAACTCCTGATTCAGGACACTAGTTACCATCTCAAAAAAGTACAATCGCCGCATAAGACTGCCTCAGATACGTAAGAAAAATTCTAACCGCTTGTGAGCACTACATACCCACTCTATCAAAAGCATGGCTACATACCTATAGGATTACGGCTGCCGGATAACCCGGAGCCTAGCCTGCCGCGAACGATCTAGTTTGTGCTGAAGCTCCGCAAAGATTTCGCCTGGATCGGGCGGCACCCCTTCCCTGAGTGAATTGCGCACCTCGTCCCACTCCGCGTGAATAACAGTCGGCTTTCCCAGCCCATAGTTATTGTGAACCGCCCCGGGTTTGCCGGAGGCTGGTTTATTTGAGTTACGCCACTATGGCG
>CAZLPU010000120.1:0-10783 GCA_964561475.1 uncultured Alphaproteobacteria bacterium | reverse complement strand
GACCGCAGTCGCGGCCTTGAGCATGATGCGGATTAAACGCCTCATGCTCTAATCAACGACCCGGAAGCGTTTGCGTTCGAATACCCGGAGCACGGTTTTCAGATCGTGGCCCCGTTTCAGGATCAACCCGGTGGCGGATATGACCGCGTAGGCGCCCTGGCGGCGGGCAAGTTTGGGGCGCTTCTCGATCCGGTAGAGAGGAACCTCGGCGGCCCGGCGGTAGACGCTGAACACGGCTGCGTCCCTGGTGGCGTCAATGGCATAGTCCCGCCACTCACCGCTGGCGACCATGTAGCCGTAGACATTGAGGATCGCATCGAGTTCCCGGCGGTGGAAGTGAACCACTTCCGGCGCAGGGGGGCCGGATGGGGGCGTGGCTGTCGGTGAACTGGGCGGAGTGTTTGTCATCCCTCCAACTGTGGCGCGCTCCGGCGCGGCCCGCAAGTCCCTGGCCTTTCAAGAGTAAGCTCTCGTGCCGGCTTTTCGAGGCTGAGCTTTCGAGATCGGCCCCTGCAAGGTCGGGCTCGGAGGCACTCTCCTTTGTGCTGAATGCTAGGCTGGGCCGGGCTGGCTGGATTGGGCGGGATCCATGGAAGGGTTCGGGGCGCGGATGGTCCGTAGACAGTCGTGCCCGCAACGCCCTTGAATATCGTTTTAAATCAATGAGATAGCAAGGTGATGCGTTACGGTGTGGCCCCCAAACCGGGTCATGAAATCACCTTGATTGGGACAAGCGCCCGCCGCAAACCAGGGCAATATTACTATCGTCGGCGGCGCGGACATCAAGGCATTCCGGTCTTGAATCTCAGCCCCCCAGCCCCCGCCGGGATGTCTTATTAAAGATATCCGTGCTGCCGACACCTTCTCTTATTCCCTTGCTCATCATTCCCATCCGAACAGACCCGCCCGCGTTATTTTGCGACGGCGGTTTTTTTCTGTTCTCGACGCTCTCCCGCAATTCATCCTAGTGTGCTGGCAAGGGCACCGGGCGACCGTGCTGCCGGGAGGCCAGGGTCCTGTTCCGGGCAAGCAGCGGGCGTATGCGGGGCTTGAACCGAACGGGGCGTGTTGGCATATCCCATCGGATTTTGGGTGCTTTGTCCGGCAAAGTGCAGTCGTAATCCGAGTGCGGGCGGGGGCAGCTTCGGCATGGCAAAGGCTTGCTTGTTTTCCGGGCGGGATTCTCCTATTTGCCTAGATGCACCCACTTGAATTGCATAACGTAAAAACAAGGTGAGGCCATGACACAGCCATTCATCGAGATCGACGGGCTTGTCAAAAGCTTCGGTCCGTTCCGGGCCGTCGACGGCTTGTCTTTTCAGGTGAACCGGGGGGACGTCCTTGGTTTTCTGGGCCCGAACGGGGCGGGCAAATCCACGACAATGAAAATGATCGCCGGGTTTCTGACGCCCACGGAAGGCCGTGTGTCGATCCAGGGCCGGGACATCGTGGAGGACACAATCGAGGCCCAGCGGCTGATCGGCTATCTGCCGGAAGGCGCGCCGGCCTACGGGGAAATGACGCCCCGGTCCTATCTGACCTTCATCGCGGAAGTGCGTGGCGCACGGGGGGAGGAGGCCCGCCGGCAGGTGGAGGAGGCCTGTGAGCGCACCCACCTGCATAAGGTCATGGACCAGCCCATCGAGACCCTGTCAAAGGGCTTCAAACGCCGGGTGGGGCTGGCCCAGGCCATTCTCCACAATCCCCCCATTCTGATCATGGATGAGCCCACCGACGGGCTGGACCCCAACCAGAAGCATGCGGTGCGGGAACTGATTTCCGACATGGCCGAGGAAAAGGCCATCATCATTTCCACCCATATTCTCGAGGAAGTGGAAGCGGTCTGCACCCGCGCGCTGATCATCGACCGGGGCCGGATCGTGGCGGACGGGCGGCCCCACGAATTGGCGGCGCGCTCCAGCTACCACAATGCCGTGACCATGGTGTTGGTGCCCGAAGACGAAGACGCCGCCATTCAGGCGGTGGAAACCATCGATGCGGCGGGCAGCCAGGAAATCCGGCGGGACGCGGACGGAACGGTGCATCTGACCCTGTTCCCGCGCTCCAGCGATGACCATCTGATTGCCGCCGTGGCCAGGGCTCTGGACGGGGCGGACATTGTGCCCGTGGCTCTGCATGCGGAGCAGGGGCGCCTTGATGACGTGTTCCGCTCGGTCACGACACCGGACGCGCGCGCCCGCGCCGCCGCCACCGCCTGAGGGGAGGGACCCGATGCAGGATGTAATGCCCATCTACCGCCGGGAACTGGCGGGCTATTTCGCGACACCGCTCGCTTACGTCTTTATCGTGATCTTTCTGTTCACCATGGGGACGTTCACCTTCTATCTGGGCGGCTTCTATGAGCGGGGTCAGGCGGATCTGGAGCCGTTCTTCGCGTTCCATCCCTGGCTCTATCTGTTCCTGATCCCGGCCATTTCCATGCGTCTTTGGGCGGAAGAACAGAAGACCGGCACCCTGGAGCTTCTCCTGACCCTGCCCGTGCCCACCTGGGCCGCTGTCGTGGGCAAGTTCCTGGCCGCCTGGGCTTTCGCGGGTATCGCGCTCGCGCTCACCGTGCCCATGTGGATCACGGTCAATGTTCTGGGCCAGCCGGACAATGGGGTGATCCTGGCGTCCTATGTGGGCAGCTTCCTGATGGCCGGAGGGTATCTCGCCATCGGGTCGTGTCTGTCGGCCATGACCAACAATCAGGTGATCGCGTTTGTGGTGTCCGTGGTGGTGTGTTTCCTGTTCACGGTCAGCGGCCTGCCTCTGGTGCTGGATTTCTTCAGCGGATGGGCGCCCCAGACCCTGGTTGAGACCATCGCCTCCTTCAGCTTCCTGGCCCATTTCGAGGCCATTACCGAAGGGGTGATCGACCTGAGGGATCTGGTGTTTTTTGCCAGCCTGATTGTCCTTTGGCTGACCATCAATACCTTCGTGATTGAAATGAAGCGGGTGGGGTAAGTCATGTCGGAAAATGTGAAAGAAGGCTTCGACAAGCGCACCACTGTTGCCATCACCATTGCGCTCCTTGTGATCCTGTTCCTTGCGGTGAACACCGTGGCCAATGTGGTCCTGCGTCAGGCCCGGGTGGACCTGACCGAAAACGGTCTCTTCACCTTGAGTGATGGGACCATCGAGACCTTGCGATCCCTGGAAGAACCGATCCGTTTGCAGTTCTTCTATTCCGAAACCCTGGCCGCGGAGTACCCGACGATCCGCACCTATGCGAGCCGGGTCCGGGATCTGCTGGAAGAATATGAGGCCCGGTCCGGCGGCATGCTGGATGTGGATGTGATCGATCCGGAGCCCTTCACGGAAGCGGAAGATCTGGCCAATGCCCAAGGCCTGACCGGCGCTCAGACCCAGACCGGCGAAGTGCTGTTTTTCGGTCTGGTGGGCACCAATGCGGTGGACGGGAAGGAGATCATTCCGTTCTTCCCCCAGGAGCGCGCGCCGTTTCTGGAGTATGACCTGACCTCCCTGATCCATTCCCTGAACACCCTCGATCTGCCGGTGCTCGGTATTCTGACCAGTCTGCCCCTGGACACAGGAACAGGCGGCATGGCCGCGGCCCTTCAGGGGCAGTCCGAACCGCTCGTGGTCTATCAGCAGCTCCAGGAACAGTTCGAGATCGCCATGTTGAGCGAGGATGTGGAACGGATCCCCGCCGATGTGGATGTGCTGATGATCGCCCATCCCAAGGAATTGTCCGACCGCACCCTTTATGCCATCGACCAGTTCGTTCTCGGCGGCGGACGGGCGCTGGTGTTCGTGGATCCCCAGTCCGGCCTCGCGGCGCCCGCGCAGCAAAATCCCTTCGGCCAGGCCATGCCCGGCGGTGAGGCCAGTTCCGATCTGGGACCTCTCCTCGGCCATTGGGGTCTGGATTACGATCCGGGCAAGGTTGTCGCCGATCTGGGTACGGCCCAGGCAGTGGCCACCAATTTCAATGGGCGTCAGGTGCGCTCCTCCTATGTCATCTGGCTTGGCCTGACCGGCCAGAATCTGGACCAGGACGATCTGGTTACGGCGGACATCGAGACCCTGAATCTCGCCACCACCGGCTTTTTCGGGATCAAGGAGGATGCGGTAACGGAGATCCAGCCGCTCATCACGTCCTCCGACGAGGCCATGCTGCTGGACAAGATGGAAGTCGCTTTCCAGCCCCAGCCGGAAGATTTGCTGCGTAAATTCCTCCCCACGGGGAAGACCTACGTTGTGGCTGCCCGGGTGCGGGGGGAAGTGGCGACAGCCTTCCCGAACGGCCAGCCCGCCGCCGTAGAAGATCCGGAAGCGGATGAGGCGGGGGCTGAAGATGGGACGGGCGAGGATGCTCCGGCGCAACCCATTGTCCACCGGGAGACGTCCGACGGTCCGATCAATGTCATTGTCGTGGCCGACTCCGACTTGTTCGACGACCGGTTCTGGGTGGTGCAGCAAAGTCTGCTCGGCCAGCGCATCTCCGTGCCCACGGCGGATAACGGGAACTTCGTGATCAATGCGGTGGAAAATCTGACCGGATCGAACGCCCTGATTTCCCTGCGCAGCCGGGCCAGCGGCGAGCGTCCTTTCGAGCTTGTAGAAGCCATCCGGCGCCGGGCGGAAACAAAATTCCTGGCCCAGGAACAGCAGCTTGCCACCGAAATCACCGCCCTTGAGCAGGAGTTGATGGAACTCCAAGGCCAGCGGGATCCGACCGATCCGACCGCCGGTGCGATCCTGACTCCGGAGCAGGAGCGCCTGGTGGAACAGGCCCAGGAGCGGATGCTGGAAAAACGCCAGGAGCGGCGCGAGGTACAACGGGCTCTGCGTGCGGACATTGAAGCCCTGGGCGGCTGGCTTGCCTTCATCAATATCGCGCTGGTGCCGCTGGTGGTGGCCGGGGTCGCTCTGGCCCTGTCGGCCATGCGGGCCAAGCGCCGTGCCGCCCGTCTGCGGACCGAAAGCTGAGAATGGGGACCTCACCAATGGCTGAGACTGCTTCTTCCATGACCAAGGGCTCCCGCAACCTGCTCTATCTGGCCGGGGCCACCTTCATCGCGGTGGTGCTGGCGGTTGTCGCCGTGAGCGGCAGCCGCAAGGACGAGAAACCCGCATTCACGCCGGAGCGGTTCTTCCCCGGACTGAGTGACCGGTTCCAGGAGGTGAGCGAAATCACCCTCGTGAGCCAGGACGAGACCGTGTCCCTCGAGCGCACCGATCAGGGCACCTGGGTGGTGCCGGAAATGATGGATCTGCCCGCGGACCCGGCGCAACTGCGCTCCCTCTTCGAGGGGCTGCGGACCATGGAAAAGATCAGCCCCAAGACCGCCAAGGAGACCTGGCACCGTCATCTGGACCTTCTGGAGCCCAATGATCAGACCAGTCCGGATGATGAAGGCATGGGGATCCTGGCCCGGCTGAAGGGCAGCGACGGTGCCGAGATCGCCGCCATCCTGGTAGGCAAGGAAGACGAAGCGGGCGCCATCGGCGGGCGATCACGCTTCCATGCCCGGCTTCCCGACGCGGATCAGACCTGGCTGGTCAGCGGCATGTTCCCCCGGGATATCGCGCCGCGGTCCTGGGTGGATACCAAAATCACGACGGTGACCCGGGAGGATATCCGGTCGGTGGAGATCACGCCCGAAGGAGAAGCACCCTACTCCGTGTCCCGCACATCGGTCCTGGAGGACGATTTCACCGTCGCGCCGGTGCCGGAGGGGCGTGAACTGCGCTCCGCCTTCGTGGCCAATGGTGTCGCCACGGCCATCGCCGGTCTGGAGATTGACGATGTGCAGGCCGCAGACACGGTGGCGGGTGAGACCCCCATTGCCACGGCGGTCTATGAGACCTTCCACGGCCTCGTCCTTACCCTGACCCAGTACAAGACCCTGGAAGAAAGTTGGCTGAAAATTGCCGCCTCCGCCAAGCCGCCGGTGAAGGCACCGGCTCCGGAAACGGCGCCTGCCGATGATCCGGCGGCTTTGGAAACCGATGGGACCGAGCCCGTGCCGGCGGACGGGGAAACGGTGTCGGTGCAGGATCCGGCTGCTGACGAAACAGGCGGTTCGGCTGATCCTGTTGCCCAGTCACCGGCGG
Source organism: uncultured Alphaproteobacteria bacterium (assembly GCA_964561475.1). Taxonomy (GTDB): domain Bacteria; phylum Pseudomonadota; class Alphaproteobacteria; order JAJFIK01; family JAJFIK01; genus CAYUYV01. Next base: position 4,699 of record CAZLPU010000120.1, on the reverse strand, counting down.
TCGAAAGAGAAGAGCGGATCGATCCGAAAATCGGTGCCATGGTCAATCGCATCAATGGGCTGACCAACGGGCGGATCTTCAAGGTGCCCGGCTACAAGGCAGACCAGATGGCAAAGCCCTTGGAGGATCTGCTGCGACCCCAGGAAACGCCTGCGGCGGAGAGCGTCGAAGGGGATCCGGCGTCTGCCGGAGGCGACGGGCAAAGCCCTGTTCCCGGTGATGTTTCCCAGGAATAGGGGCAGTACACCAGACCTGACGTACACCAGACCTGACATACACATTGGGCCAGCAATGGGCCGACCACATTCGAGCGAAAAGAAGAGCGATGTTCCATGACCGCTGAAGCGACAAGCACGGATAATTCGAAAGACAACACCGGGGCAGAGTCCGGGGAACGGCATGAGTTCCAGGCGGAGATTTCCCGTCTCCTTCACATCCTGATCCACTCAGTCTATTCGGACAAAGACATTTTCCTCCGGGAGCTGATTTCCAACGCCTCGGATGCCTGCGACAAGCTGCGCCACATGAGCGTGACCGACACGGCTCTGACAGAGGGCGATACGGAGTTCCGCATCCGCATCACCACGGACCCGGAAAACCGGGCGCTGGTCATTGCCGATAACGGCATCGGTATGGACAAGGATGATCTGGTCTCGAATCTGGGCACCATTGCCCGGTCCGGGACCGATGCGTTTCTCTCTGCCCTGTCGGGGGATTCCAAATCGGACATGTCGCTGATCGGTCAGTTCGGGGTCGGATTCTACTCCGCGTTCATGGTCGCCGACCGGGTTCGCGTCACCAGCCGCAAAGCGGGAACCGATGAGGCCTGGTCCTGGATCTCCGACGGCATGGGGGCCTACACCATCGCCAAGGCGGACGAGACCGGAGACATGATCTCAAGCCGTGGCACGGCCATCCGACTGCATCTGCGCGAAGGGGATGACGCCTATCTGAAAACCGACCATTTGCGCCGGGTGGTGAAGACCTATTCCGACCACATCTCTTTCCCCATCTCCCTGATCGCTCCCGAGGAGCCGGACAGCGAAGAGGAAGACAAGAGCGCTGAAGAGCCGACGGAAGAGATCCTGAATTCCAGCGGCGCCCTGTGGGCCAAGCCGAAATCGGATATCACAGAGGAGCAGTACACGGAGTTCTACCGCCATGTGGCCCACGGGTTCGACGAGCCCTGGTCCACGATCCACTACCGGGCGGAGGGGCGCCATGAATTCATCGCCCTGCTGTTCATCCCCACCGCGAGGCCCTTCGACCTGTTCGAGCCGGACCGGAAGGGGCGGGTGAAACTCTATGTGAACCGGGTCTACATCACCGACGAGGCCTCCTTCCTGCCCCCCTATCTGCGCTTTGTACGGGGCGTCGTGGACTCCAGCGACATTCCCCTGACCATCAGCCGGGAAATGCTCCAGAACAATCCGCTGGTCACGGCCATCGGCTCCTCACTGGTCAAGAAAATCCTCGGCGACCTGGAAACCTGCGCCAAGAAAGACGCGGAGCGGTATGAGGGTTTCTGGGACGCATTCGGTGCGGTGCTCAAGGAAGGTCTGTATGAGGATTTCCAGCGCCGGGACCAGCTTCTTGAGCTTGCCCGGTTCAAGACCACGAAATCCGACGGCAAGTGGCGGTCCCTGAAGGACATCGTGGCGGACTTTGCCGACAATCAGACCGCGCTCTATTACGTGACCGGTGAGAACCAGGATGCGGCCGCGGCGAGCCCCCAACTGGAAGGGTTCAAGGCCCGGAACATCGAAGTCCTGCTGTTGAGCGACCCGGTGGACTCGTTCTGGGCCTCCGCGATCGACGGGTATGACGGCAAGCCCTTCAAGTCGGTCACCAGGGGTGCGGCGGATCTGGAGACGGTCGGCAAGGCCCCTGAAAAGCCCGAGGCCGAGCAGAAAATCGACGAAACCTCCTTGGGTCTGTTGATCGCGAGCTTCAAGCAGACCCTGGGTGATGCCATCAAGGATGTGCGCAAATCCGACCGGCTGACTTCAAGCGCCGTCTGCCTCGTGGCGGATGACACGGGGCCTGACATGCATATCGAGAAACTGCTCCGCAGCCAGAATCTCGGTGGCACTCTGCCCGCCAGCCATGTGCTTGAAGTCAATCCGGACCATCCGGTCATCACCGCCCTGGCGGACCGGGCAAAACAGGGCGCTGACAAGCATGTGGAGGACGCGGCCCATCTGCTTCTGGAGCAGGCGCGGATGCAGCAGGGTGAGACCGTTTCCGATCCGGCGGCTTTTGCCCGGCGGCTTCAGGACATGCTGGTGCGCGCGCTGTAAGCGTCACGACAGACGTGATCACTCAGAGGGTGGCGGAGGGCGCACATAGTGCGCTCAATCTGCTGCCCTCTTTTTTGTTCAGTGAGAGGGAGGGGTATTGTCTGCGGCGGCGAGATAGACCGCGGACGCGCCCACAATCGGTCCGACGGTACCGTCCTGCACGAGAACCGCCAGACCTTCCGCCGGCCCCATGTCATCGTCCGGAATTGAGGCGGTGACATCAAGGGCGCTGGTGCCATCCCAATCGGCAATATGGGCAAAGTCGAACACGGCGTTGGTGTAGGTCACCATCCGGCCCTCGTTGCGGCCACCGGCAATCTTCAGATCCCGGTAGGTGCGAAAGGCGGCCAGATAGACCGCACAGGGACGGCCCGTGCTCGCGGTTTCGTTCCCCGCCTGATCCGCTGTTGCAGGGGCCGCCGTTGCAGGGGGCACCGTTGCCGGAATAGTGATCCGCAAGGCGCTGTTGTTGTCGATGAGGCTTGTGCGGACCGGCACAGTCCTTGTTTTGCCCGCCTTGAACTGCGCCACGGCTGCGCGGACGGATTCCCGGCGGCTGCCGGCGCGGGAAACCTGGCCGTTCAGGATGATCTGTGGGGTGAAGACGCCGCGTTGATGGAGCATCTTGTTGTAGGTCTTGTGGCGCTTGGAGTTTTCAGGGGAGGCGAGGGGATCCTCCCAGCCCATGAAATCCCACAGCTCCACCAGAAAGGACAGGGCGAGAACATCCGGGTCCTGGGAAAGGTCGACCAGGAAGGCGTCAGCCGGGGGGCACATGGGGCAGGTCTGCGTGGTGAACAGTTCCACGACAATCGGTGTCGCCGCCGGAGCGGACTCTGCCGGTTCAGGCGCACTTTCGCCTTGCGCGAGGGCGGGAATACTCCCCGCCAGACACAGCAGAAACCCGGTCAGTAGACATTTCAGCGACATAATCACCCAACTTTTCAGTGTGGCCAGAACCTATAAGCGACAATAGATCCCGGGAATGGTTCCTGCTACTCACGTTCATGAGACCTGACAGATCAGGGGACAAATCAGGGCAGAAGACAGGGGGCCTGTTCACACTGAGCAACCGCAACGGATGCACGTCAAAAGAGAAAATGCCACCAACCCGGTTATGGTAAATCGCGCTGGTTGGGGGCGGTGGGGCCACGGTCAGCCGGGACCCCACCTATGGGTTACCGGTCAGGCGGCATCCACCAGATTGCGCAGCACATAGGTGAGAATGCCGCTGTTCCGGAAGTATTCCAGCTCATCCAGGGTGTCGATCCGCACCAGAAGGGGCACGGTTTCCGTCCGGGCATCCGGATAGCCGACAATCATGGAGAGCGTGGCGGCCGGGCTCAGAGTGTCGTCCAGACCTTCGATGGAGACGGTCTCTGCACCGGTCAGACCCAAGGTCTTGCGGCTCGCGCCATCGGTGAACTGAAGGGGCAGAACGCCCATGCCCACCAGATTGGACCGGTGGATCCGCTCGAAGCTCTCGGCGATCACCGCCCGCACCCCGAGGAGCTTGGTGCCCTTCGCCGCCCAGTCCCGGGAAGAACCGGTGCCGTATTCCTTGCCCGCGATGACCACCAGGGGGGTGCCCTCCTGCTGGTAGCGCATGGCCGCGTCATAGATGTCCATCTGTTCGCCCGAGGGCTGGTGGGTGGTGACGCCACCTTCCACGCCGGGGACCATTTCATTCTTGATGCGGATGTTAGCGAAGGTGCCCCGCATCATCACTTCGTGATTGCCCCGGCGCGAGCCGTAGGAATTGAAGTCCAGCACATCCACGCCGTTGGCGGTCAGATACCGGCCCGCGGGGCTGTCCTTCTTGATCGCGCCCGCCGGAGAGATGTGGTCGGTGGTGATGGAATCCCCGAACAGACCCAGAATACGGGCATTGTTCACGGGCTGGATCGGGTCGGTGCCGGTTTTCAGTCCGGTGAAATAGGGCGGATGCTGAACATAGGTGGAGCTGTCGTCCCAGCCGTAGGTCAGGCCCGCGGCCCCGCCGATCTTCTGCCAGTTCTCGTCACCGGCGAAGACATCGTTGTACCGTGCACGGAACATATCCGAGGTGACGGAAGCCCGCATGGTCTCGGCGATTTCCGTGGAGCTGGGCCAGATGTCCTTGAGGAACACCGGCTGGCCCGCCTGATCATGACCCAGGGGATCCGTGGCCAGATTGATGTTCATGCTGCCCGCGAGGGCATAGGCCACGACCAGGGGCGGGGAGGCGAGATAGTTGGCGCGGGTGAGCGGGTTGACCCGGCCTTCGAAGTTCCGGTTGCCGGAGAGGACCGAGGCCACGGCCAGGTCGCCGTCGGTGATGGCCTGGGCAATGGGCTCGGGCAGGGGGCCGGAATTGCCGATGCAGGTGGTGCAGCCATAGCCCACCAGATTGAAGCCGA
>CAZLPU010000119.1:0-11015 GCA_964561475.1 uncultured Alphaproteobacteria bacterium | reverse complement strand
GAGAGCGGCGGCCACCCTGTTTAAAGGTGATCGTGATTTTGCGCCCGCCGCTCTATAGGGAGAAATCCTGGTCTTGGTGCACGGCGGACAATGGTCGGCATTGTTCATTGTCGTCTTCGAACAATTCCTCCACCGCTTCGAGGGGGTCGAGGGAAAGACACATCATATAGATGCCGAACTCCACGGTTTCCGGGACCACCACGGTCTGCACGAGAGTCACCGTTTGACGGGGCAACAATTCGGCATCCTTGAGGTCGAGAGCGCCGGCGGTGACGATGACGTCATCGTCCTCACCGGGACCATTGGACAGGGTGAGGTGCCACAGATGACTGCCGGCACTGAGCCGGGCCGGGGCATTGCCGTCATTGCTAAGCTCGACCTTGTAAGTGAGGGTGCCATCGTCGTTGGTTTTCAGCCCGGGAACCTCGAACGCGGCCAGGTGGAGGTTGGGCAGCACCCCGTCGACGAAGCGCAGACTGCGGCAGGCCAAATTATCGATTTCCTTGGTTTCTTCCAGCACATTCTCCGGATCCAATTGCAGGCAGAGCAGTGCATAACCGCTGGTGCTTTTCGGGTGGGTCGTGAAGCTGGCTGACACGGCCATGCTTTCCCGGGGTGCAAGGATCAATTCCCCCGGCCCGCTCTGGGCTTTGATCCGCAGATCGCTTAACGGCAGGGTGAATTTGTCGGAATAGGGACGCAAACCCACATGCCAGACATCGTCAAGGTCTGCCAGATCGACGGTGACCGTGCCCGTATTGGTGATGCGGGCGGTCACGGTCATGGGCTGTCCGCCCGTTGCGTGGGCGTAGGGGGTCTCGAAGTCCGAAACGGTCAGATTGAGACCGTCTTCCGCCCCATGGGCAGGCGCAAGGACTGCCAGTAGGGACAGGGTTCCCATTATCAGTGCGGCAACGGTTTGGCGGCCCATGGGTCACTCTCCTGAAAAGGGCGGAAGCGGATGGCAGGTGGTGGTGATTACAGGCTGTGCTGGTACGGCGGCTATGGTATCCCCGAAAAGGGCATGTTTAAAGCAGGTTTTGCCGGACCCCGAGAGGTTGCAAGGGGCGCCGGGCACAGCCTGCCCCTTGATCAGGACCGGGGCCCATGAACAGGGCAAGGAGGGGCAAAGTGTTCCTCCTTGCCCCTATACCGCGCCGCTGTCCCCGTCCTGCGCCCGTATGGCCCATCAATTCAGGAGCATCTCACAGCCGGTGCCGGAGAGAAAGCGGTTCACCGCGCCACGATCATCCGGGGACAGACTGGCATGGGCGTCCCGGAGCCATTGGAGGCACTTGCGCTGGTAGGGGAAAGGCCGCTGCCAGTACCGCACGCCGTCGAGCATGAATTCCATCTCTTCGGCGCCGGTTTCCAGGGCTTTGGCATTGGCGACCATGAAGGGGGCATAGGTCCGGCCGATTTCGCCGAACAAATCCCGTAGCGTGGCGGGCAGCACGTCCCGGGTCATCCAATCCCCGTCGCTGACATCGAGACCGGACAGATCGTCCACCACATCGACCCAGGCGGCCACCCTTGGGGCCTGGGCCCGGGTCAGGGCGGTCGAGGTGGGCTCCACCTGGACAAGCTGCGTCAACTGGCCGTGGAGGCCGAAATCCCCGGCGGAGGGTCGGTCCCCAAAGGTGAACCGGTGGGCCTGGAAATGATCCCGGAGGATTGCAATCAGGCGCATGTAACTGGCCTCGATCAACGGACCGGTCACCTCCAGGGAGCCCGCAACAATGCCGCTCAGCCGGTCGATCTGGCGCTGGGCAAAGGTGGAGCGGAAGGCCGCCACCGCTTCGTCGGGCGTGGTGAGGTTCCACAGGGGCATCAGTTTTGTGGCATTCTCAATGCCTTCCTCCGGACCCCACCGGTAGTGGAACATCATCTTGGTGACCCATTCGTCCGCATAGTCCTCAACCAGATAATCGAGAAACGCGGTGACCGGATCATTGGGGATGACGGATCGCCCGCCATACAGGGTTTCAAGCTCCCGCAACTGAAAGGTGGAGTCGCTGGTGGCCCGGTAACCGTCCTCCCCCTCGGGCATGTAGATGCAGGGCAAGAGGGGCCGGGGGGGCTTGGGCAGGTCCGGCGGGTGGGAGCCGGGTATGCTGTAACCTAAAAGCATCCGGTACGGAATATGTCTGTAGATCGCCAGGGCCCGCATCTTGCGGGTGTAAGGGGATCCGATGGACCCGGCAATCAGCATGGGTCTGGTCATGGGTGCGCCTCCGCATGGTTCACTGGCCGGTTCGTTCAGCATGAAGCAGCCATGTTAGGTGATCCCCGGCGCAGGGCAGCATATTTTTCAGCCCCGTCCCGGGGCGCGCGGCCTGAGGGAAAGGCAGATGGGCGCCGGATCATGGATCCGGCACCACCAGTTTCAGGGTCTGGTTCGGATCGCCGTAGTGAATGTAGTCGGCCCAGTCCCGGTCGTCCCGCTGGCGGGCGGCGAGGCGGCCCTGTTTGACCGCCATGCCCACGGTTTCCTGCTCCTGCAACGCGCCATAAAATGCAGTGCTGAAGGCGAGGGCGGCCGTGTCGAGGACCGGCCAGTAGGTTGAAATAAAATGGGTCGCGCCCGCGAGGAGGAACGCCTCGGCCACGCCGACGGATTCGCGGATCTGCTGGTCCGCGCGCCGATCGGGCCGGTCCGCCACCCGCCGGCCGTCGCCCTTGATCCGGGCCATTTCACAGGCATTGAAGAAGAGTACGTTCGGGATTGCGCGCAGACGCTGGGCATCCCGGCCAGAGAAGTTTCCGTCCGCCAGCATCAGGCCGCTGTCCGCCGGACGGGCCGGGTCGAAAAAGCCGTGTCCCGCATAATGGGCGACATCGAAGCGCCCAGAATTGAAGGCTCCGGCGACCGCCTCCCTCGTGGCCTCGTGCTTCCACAGCACGGTCACTTCCACATCGGTCATGCGAGAGAGTACGGCACCCATATGGCGGCCCTCTTCATCCGCACCGGGAAGATCATCCAGGGGGTCCACGATCAGCAGTACCCGGAAGAGGTTGTCCTGCTGGGCCAGGGTGGAGGGTTTCGCCACCGCGGAAAGAGACTGGTAAAGGCGGCTCACCGGGCGTTCCGTGGCCGGTGCCCTGTTGCCCACATGGAGGGTCTCCCAGGGAATGACCGCCGCCGCATGGTCCAGCATGATGACCAGGGGCCGTTGTTCGTTCTCCAGGGTCTCGACCAGATAGGGCCCGAGATCTCCCAGGAGTGATTCGGAGAGGATATTGCCGAAGGACTGGAACTGGTCCCGGATGGTCTCGATCTTGTCTGGATTGAGCAGGGACAGAAGAGCGCGAAGCTCCTTGAGCTCAATCTGCCCAAGGCCCCGCTGAATGGCCGCGCCGCCGCCTGCTTTCCACACGGATGCCTCGGTATGGAACATTTCCGTGGCATGGTCGATGGTGCCGCGAATTTGCAGATAAACGGGTGTCAAGGCCAGTTCCGGAGGCGGAGCATCCGGTGCGAGGAGGAGCGGCCGGCGCGGCACCGTCGATTGCGTGACCGAGAGTTCCAGCCCGTCAAGAAGACCGCCCACTGCAAGGCCCTGGATCGAGGCGATTATTTCATCACAGTTCTGACGGGTGTAATCGCAGATGGTGATGGTGCTGACCACCTGCTCCGGGTCCTGCTCATTAAGACCGTTGAGGAAGCCCCTGAACAGGGCCCGCACCGCGTCCTCCACGTCCAGGCCGGTGCCGATGCCCAGGGCGACGGTGCCGATTTCCGCAACCCGCTGGGCGGCCGCCTCGGCGATGAGGGTCTCCGCGACGATTTCCACCGCATCCGCACTGAACCGGTCAAACGCCCCAAGGCCCGCGAGCACGATATGGTCGGCGAAGGTGCCCCATTTGCGGGCATAGAACTGGGTGGTCCGGCCCAGGGTGCCGTCAATCCGGCGGCTGGTGACCCGTTTCACAAGCTGGCCGCCCATGAGCCGGTCGAAGGCGCGCATGGCCGCCGTGGGCCGGACATTCTCGAAATGCCCCAATGCGATCATGGGGGCACGGACATTCACCAGATTGCCGCAGACGATATGGACATTCAGCCGGCGTTTTGCGCCGGGGGCGACCAGGATGAAACTGTCCGGCCGGCCCTGGATTGGTGGATGCTCTTCCCCGTCCCAATCGCTGTCGAGGGTGGGCGGATCATCGCTCAAGGGCTCACCGTCCTCGGGGAGTTCACCATCGCCGAGCCAGACAAAGTCCCGCAGGAGTTCGGCCGCCTCCCGGTCCGTGGGACCCCGGCGGCTGCGACGCAGGTCCATGGCCCGGCGCCGTTCCATGGAGCGGCGCAATTCCGTCTCCGAGACGGTGGTCTCGGAGTCACCCTCCGGCGGGATCCAGGTGGAGGGCAATTCATCCGTATGCCCCGTCTTGATGAGATCCGCCGTCGCGTCGATCACGGACAGGATGTTGGGCAGGGCCCCGTGTTCTGCGTCGACATAAAAGGTGGGCACACCGGGCAGGAGGCAGGAGTGGAGCGGCACCGTCCCGTCTCCGGAGAAAGAGGCCTTGTAGGTCAGAACGCCCTGGTCGGTCTTGCCACTGACGGTGGTGCGGTCCTTGCTGTAGACCCCGGCGATCAGACGGAAGCGCTCATCCCCCTTGAACAAGGTGTCCCGCAGGGCCCGGGATCGGGCGAGCAGGTCCGGATAGGGGCGGGCCCGGTCATCGGGCCAACTGTCGGGATGAAAGAAATCGTCCGTCTCCCCGTCCACGGGCTCCGGCAGCATGTCGTAAAGGCCGCGCATGGGCAGGAACATCTTCTCCAGATATTCGTCCATGCTGGTGAAGAGGTCGAAACGGGCGAGCTTCCGGCTCAAGTCATGGGTGCCCCGGAACACCCCGACAGGCGCGAAGGCTCCGTGATTGGGGGTGCCGATCTGGACCACCCGGTGCACATGGTCATGTCCGGCCATGCCGGGGGCGGTGGCGTAGCGGGCCACGAGGCCGCCCATGGAGTGACAGGCGAGGCTGACCGGCCCGCCGCGCGCCTTGGCCAGTTCGGCGATCTTTTCCGACAGCCGCGCGCCGGACTCCTCCAGGCTCAGCCGCCAGTCAAAGGGGTGGAACTCCGCGTGAAACCCTTCCTTCTCCAGGCCGACCTTCAGTTTCAGGTAGAATTCCGTCAAGACACCGGAAGGGCAGACCCGGTCCCGGTCCTGTTCCGGGCTGATATCCATGATACGGCCCCGGAAGAACAGGTTCCAGACATCCACCCAGATCTTGTCGTAGGTGCCGTTGCGCCGTGCGGAGAGTTCCGACCCCATGATCCCCGGGAGGACCAGCACCGTGTGCTTGAGATCCCGGCGGCGGCGGCGTGCCTCGGTACTCTTGGCCTGGCGGCGCAGCTCCAATATGTCTTCGAAGTTGTGCCGGCCGAAAAACCGGCGCAGACGGTCATGCTGGCTTGGATCGTAGAACAGTGCGTCAAGCTGTTCTTCGCTCAGGGATCGAAGTGTGTCCCGCATTTCCCGCGTCGCCATGGCGGCCCCCTCTCGGTTGTTCCTGAGGCCAGTGTACGACAATCGAAGCGGGTGGGGGAGTCCCGGGTGAGGGGGAGGGAGGCCGGCCGAGGGCCGTCTGCTCTCCGCATGGGTCATAATAAAAGGACGGCCGGGTGAATGGCTCACCTGGCCGTCCGAAGGACGCTATAGTCGATGTCGGCTCAGCCTCGTGTGCGGCCCAGCGCCCGGAGATCAGTCCTCAGTATGCGTCACTGAGGCCGAGATTTTCGATCCAATCCGCCGGATCGAGACCCTGGCTGATCCAGTAGTCCAGGATGATGTTCAGATTGGCCAGGGGGCCGGTGAATTCGGGCACCTGGGCGGGTGCGTCCACAGTCGTACCCGGACCACCCAGATCCGACGTACCCGAACCGGTCTTGTCGCGAGGGGTGGCGGATACCGACAGGTCGTAGTCCGGGTTCTCCGCGCCGTCGAAACCGAAGACCCGGATGAAAGCGGTTCCGGTTTCGGCGGTGAAGGAGGCGGATTCCCCATCGGTGATGCTTTCGGAGAAGGCCAGCAATTGGCCGGTCTCGTCAAAGACCTCCAGATCCACATCCCCGTCGCCGTGGATGAAGCTGAGATCCACATCCACCTGGGCCCCGGCGGCGAAATCCAAGGCCACGGAGAACCAGTCATCATCACCGGCCTCGACCGTCAGATCGGTCAGCATCGCAGTCAACTGGGCGGTATTCAGGGTGCCGATGGCCGCGGCGGTTTCCAGGGTGTCGTTCTCTTCGAAGCCATCCGGTTGAATGCCGACCGGGGCACCGGGGGCGTCCACCGTCAGGCTGTAGCTCGGATTGCCCGCGCCCGCCGTATCCGTCACTCGCGCCACATACACGCCCGGCGGCAGGCCTTCCAGATCCACGAAGCGGGTCGAGCCCGTGCCCTGGTCATTGGCGACCAGAGTACCGTCCTCCTGGAACAGGGCGAGGTCGAGGAGACCGCCGGTGTCCTGGAAGGTGATGGTGACCTGATCGTCGAAGCCGCCGTCGCCAATGGTCTCGAAGCGGAAGAAATCCGGATCGCCGGGCTCCAGGGTCAGATTATCCAGGTCCACCACTTCATCGTTGAGGGTGCCCAGATCCGTGGCGGTGGCCAGGCTGTCATTGTCTTCGAGGGTGTCGGGGCCGATGACCGGATCGCCGCCGCCGTTATCGGAACCGGCGATGGTGAAGGCCACGTCATAGCGGGGGTTGCTGGAGAAATTCAGGCCGAAGACCCGCAAGGTGAATTCCCCGGGCTCAAGGCCCTCAAGGCTGATGGTCTCATTGTCCGTGAACGAACCGGAAATCGCCACGAACCGAGTTCCCTCAAAAAGCTGGAGGTTGAGATTGCCCTGGGAATTGTCGAATAGGATCGAAACGGAATCCCCTTCCTGGCCGGTCTCGGTCAGGGTGAAGGACAGGAAATCGTTGTCGCCGGGGGTGATGGCGAGACCCTCGAACGCCGTGGACTGGGTAATGGAGCCAAGATTGGTCCGGGTCGGGAATGTGTTGTTAGGCTCGAACGGATCACCGGTCGGGGGCGGCGGCGGTGGCGGGGCGGTCGCGGTCACGGAGAGGGAATACTCTTCAGAGGTGAGATCATTGCTTCCCGATACCGAAGCGACATAGGTCCCGGCGGCAAGGCCCGACAGGGAGACGGACTGGCTCGTGCTGCCCGGAGCCTCAGAGGTGCCGACTTCCATGCCGTCAGCGTCGAACAGGGTGAGGCCAAGGGTTTCATCCGTTCCCGGAAAACTGATGGACACCTGATCGCCGGCCGCCCCTGTGCCGGTGGTCTCGAAGGAGAAGAAGTCGAGATCGCCGGGGTCGATGGTCAGGTCGCCCACGGAAAGATCCCCCTCCACGGTGCCCAGATCCGTGGCGGTCGCAAAGCTGTCATTGGGTTCGAACCGGTCCGGGAAGGCGGGCGGGGAGGCCAGAATGCTCAAGGCGTAGCTTTCGACCGTGGCCCCATCCACCCCTGAAACCTGGGTGACATAGGCCCCCGCGGGCAGACCCTCCAGGGACAAAGGACTGCCGTCGGACGTGGCGATTTGCGTGCCGTCCCCGTCGAACAGGGCAAGGGCCACGTCGCCGGTTGCGCCTTGGAGGGTGACGGAAACCTGATCGCCCGCGACACCGGTCCCTGGGGTTTCGAAGGCAAAGAAATCCGGATCGCCTTCCTCGATGGTCAGATTGGAGACCGTCAGGCTGCCGGGCACGAGCCCTAGAGGGGTGGCCGTGGCGAGCGTGTCGTTTTCTTCCTGGGCGTCGGGTCCCACCGGGGTGCCCTCATTGAGCGCTTCGGCTTCCCGGACCGACGCCACGCTGTTGAGGAGACCGAAGCCGGTCTGGAAATCAAATCCCTGATCGAAGCCCAGCGTACCCGGATCATCCATGTCCGACGCGGTGCTGGTGATGATCTCCACCACCTGATCCGGAGTCAGATTGGGATTGGCATCGAGCATGAGAGCCACAAGGCCCGCCGCATGGGGAGCGGCGGCGGAAGTGCCGAAGAAATTCGGAAAATCGTCCCCGTCATTGAGTTCCTGACCGAAAAAGCTGGTGTTGACCCCGTCCGGCGCCACGATTTCCGGCTTGGTGTTGATCAGGGGCTCGGGGAAGGGGGTGCCGTCCGTGTCAAAAAAGATCGGAAATCCGCCCAGGGAGGAAAACGTCTCGATCCGGGCGGGGCTGGTGCCGAACGCGGGGGTCTCGAACCAGGCTGCCGCGCCCACCGCGATCGCGCCGGGAGCATTGGCCTGCCCGGTTAATGTGGGGGCGCCGAATTCGCCATTGAAAGTGGGCTCCCGGGTTTCCTCGAACCGTCCGCCAGCGGAGAATTCGATGAAGGTGAAGGTCTCCACCTGCTCCCGGTTGGGGCTTTGGCCGATGGCCAGGGACACCTGCTGGGGCGTTTCGCCTTCGTTCTCGTAGCGGAACCCTTCCCGGGGCACACCGACCCGCAGGGTGCTCGAATCCAGAAGCTCACCGGTGATCGTGTCGAACAGGAACATGTTGAGGTCCGTGGTGGCTCTGGGACCGCCCTGGACCACCGGGCTCACGTCGGGCCATTGCAGGCCGATAAAGGTCTCACGCTCCGGAGGCAGAGTATAGGTGAAGACCGGAGAATCCCCCGCACCCGGATCAAAGTCGTGATAGACCAGATTGGTGGGGACATCCGGTGAATTGGGAAGCTGGCTGGAGGCGCGGAAATCCGCCAGATAGGCATCGCTGCCCGCATTGCCCGCCGAGGACAGATAGACCACACCCTGGGCGCGGACGGTCTCGACGGCGGAAGCCACCGGCCCGATCTGGTAGAAGGGCTCGTTGAGGTCGAACACGTCGTCGACGATCACGTCCGCGCCCAGTTCCGCCAATTCGAGAATGCCGTTTGCGAAATCCGCAACACCGCCGAAGGCCGTGTGGAAGGCCATGTCCACCCCGGGCGCCACGTCAAAAATGATCTCCGCCATGGCCCGTCCTTCATCGGACGGATCGGAGACGAATTCGCCGTCATCGAGGATGATGATGCCCTCGGGCAGATCACCGCTGGCGATGCCCGCGTCCAGTCCGCCGAGCTGATTGAAGGTGTCCGACAGGATGCCCACGAGCACACCGTCCCCATCCACATCGAACTCGGCCCGGGCCAGGTCCGAGCCCTGGGCAATGTCCCCCCGGGAGGTGACCGACCCAACATTGGTCTGGGCAAGGAAGGGGGAGACCGTGGCGATGCTGGTGAACTCGGTCAGCAGGGGAATGGATTCAATGGGCAGGGCACCGGAAATCACGTTCAGGTAGGTCTCGCCATTGACCATGCCGATGCTTTCCAGGTCCGCGAGCGCCTGTTCCGGTGTGCTGCCGTCTTGGCCGTAGGCGTCGATGATGACGTAGCCGTCCCGCCCGACCACGGGCAGGGAACTGGAGAAGGAAGACAGCGGCTCGCCCTGGTGGGTCTCGTTCCAGGTGACGAATTCCGCGTAGACATCATCCAGAAGATCGGTGATCGCGGGACCTGCCGGGAAAATGTCGGTCTGAAAGGCAGGATCTTCGGAAGGGACAGCGACGGGCCGGCCGGCCTGAGTGTCATTGCCGGGCTCAAGATCCGGTGTTCCGGCCATCAATGGATCGGCCAGGGGAGTGTCCGCACCGGAAGAACCTTTACGCTCAGGCGTGCCACCGCGAAGCCACATGCCGCGATCTCCTTGATTGAAGTGGTTCGATCAAGGTTACTCATCTGCGTGCAGCAGCGGTCTCCACGACAATACCTCGTGCAGCATGGCCAGCCCGGCAGAAGCCCCTTGACGCATCATCATAGCATCAGGGCGGCGCTGCCACGACAGCCACGCCGCCCTTAGACCAATAATGTGATCGTCAGTGTGTCACTCTCGGGGCAGACGGCGTGTGCAAACCGCGCCTGTCTACTGGCGCCAGGAGGTCAGACAATCGGCGCTGGCATCGCCCAGTTCCGTACCGCCGTCGCAGTTGTGGATGGATCCGGAAATGTACTGAGCCGCATCGGAGCACAGGAACGCGGCCAGGGCGCCGATTTCGGGCTTGGTGCCCATCCGGCGCAGGGGCACCCGGGCATTCACCGCCGCCTCAGCTTCGGGGGTCGGTGCGAGCCGGGCCATGCCTTCCGTGTCTTCGATCGGCCCCGGGGAGATACCGTTCACCCGGATGCCCGCCTGGCCCCATTCCATGGCAAGACATTTGATCAGCATGTTGATTCCCGCCTTGGCGGCGCAGACATGGGCCTGGAACACCGTGGGGTTCACCGCCTGGGGCGCGGTGATGGCAATGAGAGAAGCTCCGGGCTTGCGCAGGTGATCAAAGGACAGGCGCAGGACATTGTAAGTACCCAGAAGGTCGATATCGACCACGGTCTTGAAGCCCTTGGGGGAGATATCCACCAGGGGTGCCGGGAAATTACCCGCCGCGCCGGCAATCACGAAATCCAGGGGACCGAAGGCGGACACGGTGCCGTCAATCACGTCCTGGACCGCGTCGGGCACCCGCACATCCGCCGCAAGGCCGATGGCCTTGCCGGGCACGTGGGCGTTGATGTCATCCGCAGCCCGGGACGCCTTTTCCGGATCCCGTCCGAACACCGCCACATTGGCGCCGAAGGCGGCGAAGGTGCGGGCAATTTCCAGATTGATGCCGCTGGTGCCGCCGGAAATCAGGGCGGTCTTGCCCTCGAACATATTGGGTTGGAATACGGAATTCATGGCGATGCCTTTCTGGTTCCGGCGCCCTTTCTCAAACGGGGCACACTGTCTCTGTATTCAATGCCATTGGGAAGAAGTGAACCACGGCTTGCCCCGTGTGTCCTCAAGGCACATTGGCCCTGTTAGGCGCGGGGTGGTGGGCCCTATTGGGGGCGGGGTGGGCCCTGGACTTCCCCAATCGTGTCATCCTGCTCAGACTCATCCTCCCGGTCGCCAGCTCCCGGGCCGTCTTCCTGGTCATTTTCCGGGGGGGCTGGGAGGGGTGCTGGGAC
>CAZLPU010000118.1:0-11244 GCA_964561475.1 uncultured Alphaproteobacteria bacterium | reverse complement strand
AAGCGGGAAGCATCGGGGCAAGCGGGAAGCATCGGGGCAAGCGGGAAGCATCGGGGCAAGCGGGAAGCATCGGGTCAAGCGGCAAGCATTGGGCCTGACCGGAACGGGCACCCAGGGAAACACGGGCCAGAAGGGATCACAACCATGACCACTCCCCTGCGTATCGGACTTGCGGGCCTGGGCACCGTCGGCGGCGGCGTCATGCGCACCCTCCAGCGTCACGGGGCCATCATTGCCCGGCGCTGTCCCAGACCCATCGAAGTGGTTGCGGTGTCCGCCCGGGACCGGTCCCGGGACCGGGGGCTGGATCTCTCCGGCGTGCGCTGGGTGGAGGATGCCCGGGACCTGGTGAAGGCCAATGACGTGGATGTGGTGGTCGAGCTGATCGGCGGATCCGACGGGGTGGCCCGGGAACTGGTGGAAGGGGCCATCGGGGCGGGCAAGGACGTGGTTACCGCCAACAAGGCCCTGCTTGCCGTCCATGGCGCGTCCCTGGCCGAGGCGGCGGACAGTGCGGGGGTGGCCCTGCGCTACGAGGCAGCGGTGGCAGGCGGCATCCCCGTGGTCAAGGGCCTCCGGGAGGGGCTCTCGGGCAATGCGGTGACCCGGATCACCGGCATTCTGAACGGCACCTGCAATTACATTCTGAGCCGTATGGAAGACACCGGCGAGGCGTTTTCCGACGTGCTCGCCCAGGCCCAGGATCTGGGATACGCGGAAGCGGATCCGGTGGCGGATATCGGCGGCTTCGATGCGGCCCACAAGATCGCCATTCTGGCCTCCCTGGCCTTCGGCACCCCGATCGCCTTTGACGATGTCTATGTGGAGGGCATCGAGGCGATCCAGGCCGACGATATCCGCTTTGCCGCGGAACTGGGCTACCGGATCAAGCTTCTGGCCACCGCCCGGTGGCGGGGCGCGGGCCGGATCGAGGCCCGGGTCCATCCGGCCCTGGTCAGGCTCGGCACCTCCCTGGCGGAAGTGAACGGGGTCACCAACGCCGCCCTGATCGAGGCGGATCCGGTGGAACGCATTTTCATGAACGGACCGGGCGCGGGCAAGGGACCGACCGCATCCGCCGTGGTCGCGGATCTGGTGGATCTCTCCCGGGGGCTGCGCTTGCCGGTCTACATGGCCCCGGCGGCGGAGATGGCCGACGAGGACGTGGTGCGCTCGGTCATGCCGATTCACGATCTGGAAGGGGCGTTTTATGTGCGCCTGTCCGTGATCGACCGTCCCGGTGTCATGGCGCGGATCACCCAGACCCTGAGCGAGGCGGAAGTTTCCATCGAAAGCATTCTCCAGCGGGGCCGCAGTCCCGGCGAGGCCGTGCCCATCGTCATGGTCACCCACGAGGCCAAGGACGCGGTGATGGCAAATGCCGTGGCCCGGATCGCGGCCATGGATGCGGTGACGGAACCGCCGTGCTTGATTCGCATCGAAGCGCTATAGAGAGTGGCGTCGTAACGGTTTTTCGGGCCTGACCGATGGGAATTTTAGGGTTTCCCGGGCTATCCCGGATCGTGTTTCATCCGCCGGGCCAGCCTGGCATTTGTGCTTCCGGCCCCCCCTGATTGCATCATTGCCAAGGGGCATGGGTCAAAAAGGGGGAGAGTCTCCATGACCACCGAAGAGACCACTATGGGCAAGCCGCTCGACCGGGTGCTGATTCTGGAACTGGCCCGGGTCACCGAAGCCGCCGCCCTTGAGTCCTCCAAGCTGGTGGGCCGGGGCGACCAGAAAGGCGCCGACCAGGCCGCCGTGGACGCCATGCGCACCGCCCTGAACGCCCTCGACATCGACGGCACCGTGGTGATCGGCGAAGGCGAGCGGGACGAAGCCCCCATGCTCTACATCGGCGAGCGGGTCGGCACCGGTAAGGGTCCGAAAGTGGACATCGCCCTTGATCCCCTGGAAGGCACGGGCCTGTGCGCCAAGGCCATGCCGAACTCCCTCGCGGTGATTGCCCTCGCCCAGGGTGGCAGTCTGCTTCACGCGCCGGACGTGTACATGGACAAGATCGCCGTCGGCGGCGGTCTGCCCGAGGACATTGTGGACCTGGATGCCACGCCCGCGGACAACATCAAGGAACTGGCCCGCGCCAAGGGCACCACACCGGACCGGATCTGCGTGTGCATCCTGGAGCGCCCCCGCCATGAGGACCTGATCGACGCGGTCCGGTCCGCCGGTGCCTCCGTGGTGCTGATCCCCGATGGCGATATTGCAGGCGTGATCCACACCACCGATCCTGCCACCAAGATCGACATGTATATGGGCATCGGCGGCGCCCCTGAGGGTGTGCTGGCGGCTGCGGCCCTGCGCTGTGTGGGCGGCCAGATTCAGACCCGGCTTCATTTCCGCAATGACGACGAGCGGGAACGGGCCCACCGAATCGGTGTAACCGATTTGAACCGGAAGTATAAGCTGCACGACTTGGCCTCCGGCGATGTGATGTTCGCCGCCACCGGTGTGACCGACGGGACCCTGCTCAAGGGCATCTACCATGATGGGCCGGTCCTTCACTCCCACACGGTGGTGATGCGGGCCCATTCCGGCACCGTCCGCTGGATCCACGCGCAGCACCATAAGGAATTCAAGCTGAAGTGACCCTCGCAGCCACACCCGTTCTGCCAGATCCTTCCCTTGCACGCCGGCGGCTCACATCCGCCGGCGTTGCTGTTTCCGAGCCAAGGTCAGGATCCTCAAACCCGACCCCAAACTCAGCATCCGGAGCAGCGCCCGCCGCGCCTCAGGCTCTTTGGGACGTGGTGGACAGCGCCCAGGGGCGGCGCTGGCGCCTGCGCCAGGTTCCCCTGGAGGGGGTGCAGGATCTGGCGGCGGCCCATGGCCTGCCTGAACTGGTGGCCCGGCTTCTGACGGCGAAGGATGTGGCCAAGGACGCGGTGCCCGGGTTCCTGGCCCCCACTTTGCGCGATCTTATGCCGGACCCGGACAGTCTTCTCGACATGGACAAGGCCGCCGCCCGCATTGCCGATGGGGTGGAACGGCGGGAGAAAATCTGCGTCTTTGCCGATTACGACGTGGACGGAGCGACCTCCGCCGCCGTGATGCTGCGCACCCTGCGCGCCCTCGGGGCCGATCCCATGCTTTACGTGCCCGACCGGATCGATGAGGGGTACGGCCCGAATGCGGACGCCATGGCCGCTTTGGCGGCGGACGGGGTGGATCTGGTCATTACCCTGGACTGCGGCACCACGGCCCATGGGGCGCTGGAGGCGGCCCGGGATGCGGGCCTGTCGCTGGTGGTCGTCGACCATCACATGGCGGAAGGCACCTTGCCCCCGGCCGCGGCGATCGTGAACCCCAACCGGCCCGGGGACGGGTCCGGCCTCGGCCATCTGGCGGCGGTGGGGGTGACGTTCCTCACCTGCGTGGCGCTGCTGCGGACCTTGCGGGAACGGGGCAGCCTCGCGGGGAAGGGGCCGAACCTGCTGGACTGGCTCGATCTGGTGGCCTTGGGCACGGTGTGCGATGTGGTGCCTCTGACGGGTCTGAACCGGGCCTTTGTCGTCCAGGGCCTCAAGGTGATGGCCCGCAGCGCGGATCCCGCCAGCCTGGACAAGCCCTTTCCCGGCCTTGCAGCCCTTGCCCGGGTGGCCGGTCTGTCCGAGACACCGGGGGCCTATCATCTGGGATTCATCCTTGGCCCGCGCCTCAATGCGGGGGGCCGGGTGGGCCGTGCGGATCTCGGAGCCCGGCTTTTGTCCCTCACCGATGGGGACGAGGGGCTCATGCTCGCCCAGGACCTGGATGGCCTGAACCAGGAGCGCCGGGCCATCGAGGCGGAGGTGCTCGACACGGCGATGGTGGAGGCGGAGCGGGCCCTGGACGCGTGGCCGGAGCGGCCGGTTCTGCTGGTCTCCGGCGAAGGCTGGCACCCGGGGGTGATCGGCATTGTCGCCAGCCGTCTGAAGGACCGGTTCAACCGGCCCGCCCTGGTGCTTGGGGTGAATGGCGATCAGGCCAAGGGTTCGGGCCGGTCGATCAGCGGTGTCGATCTGGGGGCGGCGGTTCTGGCGGCCCGGGAAGCGGGCCTGTTGGTCAATGGAGGCGGCCACACCATGGCTGCGGGCCTGACCGTGGCCCGGGACTCCATCGCCGATCTCGATGCATTTCTGTGCCGGGTTCTGGGCCATGACGTGGATGTGGCCCGGATGGACCAGGACCTTTGGGTTGATGCCACCGTCAGCCTCCAGGGTGCCAGCCGGACCTTGCTTGACACAATGGCCGCCACCGGTCCGTTCGGTGCCGGCGCCCCGGAACCGGTCATCGCTATCCGGGACGTGGTGCTGGACTGGGTGCAGGAGGTGGGGGAAAGCCATTTGCGGCTGGCTCTGACCAGCCCCAGCGGTGCCCGGCTGACCGCCATGGCTTTCCGCGCCCGGGGCACGGATCTGGGGGTGTTCCTGGAGGCCTCCCGGGGCGGGGTGATCCATGTCTGCGGCACCCTGCGGGCGGACAATTACAAAGGCCGCAATGGCGTTCAGTTGCATCTGAAAGACGCCGCACCCGTCTCCGGCCAACCCGTTGACTTCCCCCGAACCGCAGCTATTTATTGAGGTCTTGAGCGTTACCGCCGCATCGGTATCCGGTTCCGACAAGCCTGTGGCCATTGGCCTGGGCGTGTCGCACGGGTCCCGCCAAACGGCGGATCGGCTGGATGGGAACCAGGGTCAAACCGGCGCATTCTTGGTGCTTGCCAACGGCCCCTGAGTTTTCTATACACGGCGCTCACATGGTGGCGCCGGTGTTTTGCACCCGCACCATCCGGCCGGCCCACCGGCCCCGCGCTCCCTTCGTCTATCGGTTAGGACGCCAGATTTTCAATCTGGAAAGAGGGGTTCGATTCCCCTAGGGAGCGCCACTGAAAACCCAGCAAAATCAATTGTGTAGAGAGTTGCTCTTGGAGCGGTTGGGTTTTGTACGGCCTTATGTACGGCTTTTTCGGTTTGTACGGCCCTTCAATTCCCGTTTTCAAACGCGAAGTTGGGAGTGTAATCGCGCCCACTTAAAGATGTGCCTTTAAGGCTTGCTCGCTGATTTCGTATCCCCAACTGGTTGTTGTGTTCGTGAGTGGTCACGACCTTTCGCGATCAACCCTAAGGGAGGGCATAGATGGGCTTTAGTTTGCGCAACTTCATTCGGTTGACACCTATGGTTGACCTTAACGAGCACCTGGAGGCGGTTTCTGGATGTTTGGTTGATGACATCGGGTGTCAGGCCCCCCTCGAAAAGTACATTGAGGCAATGGAAGTGTGGATGCAGCGGATCCCCGATGATTTCCGCCGTCGGCTTTGGATGGACTTCGAAAACGCTGAACAATTGGCGCAGGACGAGTTTGGTCGGACCTCAATGCGCTCCGTGGTCTTGGACAATGACGCTCTGCGCCTGCAGTTCGATGCTTTCAGCGATACCCGGGCCTGTGCGTTGTGGCTCTCACGCACCGCCCCTGAGCTCTTTGATCGTGCTCTTGCCGCCCACTACGCCGACCGCAACTGCAATGGAAAGAGCTGGAGAGCCTTTGCTATTGATCACGACGGTGATCTTAACGTGAAAGAGGAAGCTTGGCCGTTGTTTCGTGACGGCCTCGCCCCTGCGTTGAAAACACAAGCAGCGCCCGGTCGCTTCAAAGCGGAATGGTTTCGACGCACCCTACCGCAGCATGGCGGCAACACGGAGCGGGATGTTTTTCAGATTACAATCTACACGGAGGGAGCCCCAAAGGCAGAAATGGCCTTTCAGCATGAGGATCAGTTAGAGCAGCAGATCCGCATGCCGGTCCATGAGGCGGCTCTTGTGTATGATCCTGAATTGAAAGAACTCGACATTGTCGGCCGGGGCGGCAAGCCGGTTCATGAAAGACTTCGGGATCTCTTCATCAGCACGTTGATTGGCACGGACGTTCCCGTGTGCGCCATCACCCGGCCAGACATTTGTTTTGAACCGCTCCAGTCGTCAATGCCGCGGTTCGATATCGAACCGCATGACAGGGTCGACGCCGTTAGTGTGGAGCGCATACGTCTCAAATCCAATGATGCCGGCGGTTTCACGGTCACCTTGGAAGCAAAGCAGCCGCGTGGCACGTGCGACCAGGACTTGCTCCATGCGCGTAGTGCCGATGCATTTTCCGACTTGAACCCCATCGGGCGTCCGGGATGGCGGATCGATCACGCACGGCTTCGTGTTCGCTTCAAGCCGGATGGTAAGCAAAAAGAAAAGGCCGTTGCGTTTGACTTGTATGCGCCAAACCGTTCCAACCTGCGGGCACAGAAAGAAGAGCACCGGATCGTCATCAATGACCTTCTGAACCGGTGGGGATTTTACCGGTCTAGCAATGACCAGTAATCCGCTCCCGACCCTCTGTGACATTTTAGAAAACGGGATGAAACGCATTCGGCTTGCGGCCCATCCCATGGAGGCGATCGAGCCCCTGCTTGCAAGTGGCCTGCTCAGGCGGGACGGCGTCGTCGATGTGGTCGCCTGCGACTGTTGCGACAATTGCGACAGCGCGCTGGTCCAGTCCGACCACAAAACCGGAACCTATGGCTACCGGTGTCCCGAAGCAGGCTGGATCCCGCTCAAGGGCGATGATCTCGCGGCTGCCCGGCTGGATCTTGACGCTGTGTGTTCCGAGCTTGCAAAAGCGCTGCTCGTGAGAGTCCCGGGGCCCTTCAAAGGCCAGGGCACGGTGAGGCCGATCGGGATTTTTGAGCTGGACGATTTGCAGTGCTTTGCCTATTTGGCCCCGCGACTGCATGCACTGAAAGATCTCCTGGCGGTCCGTACCGAGATCGCGCAAAGACCCTTTCCGGTCTTTGGCGCTGTATTTGTCACGGCACGGACGGCGGCGGCTACTCTGGCGCTGCCCCGCAATCATCACCTGATTGCTCTGTCCGATGTGGCACAGTTCAACGCTCAGGGTCGGATTGCTTTCGACCGCGCCGCACTCCGTTCCTACCTTCCTAGAGCTGAGATCAAAGGGTCCGGACGTCCGACAAAGCATGCCGACACACAAGCCGTTATTGGCCATCTTATTGTGCAAAGGCATTGGCCGAGAACGCGAAAGGGCCAGACCGATGCCATCACCGACGCGTGGCACGAGGTTCATCCGGCTTCATCGAAAGTTCCAGCGCCCACCACAATCCATGGGCACTTGACCAAGCTCGGGTCATGGATTGAAGAGGAGACACGTGCGCTGAACCGAAAAGACGAAAATTAAACGAAAATCCCCCGGCTGTTTTCGTCTCTCAATCGGGGGCATCTCCGTGCTCAGTTGTTCACCAAACGGAGCACGGACTGTGATGAATACCCACAAATTTGAACCCCATCAGCATGCTGGCGAGCCCCTTGCCGTCTCGATCCCGGAGGCCGTGCGCCTGTCCGGCATCGGACGGACCAAGCTCTATGAGGCCATCGCCTCGGGCGATCTGCCCAGTTTTAAGGCTGGGCGGCGCCGTTTGATTCCGACCCAGGGTTTGCGGGCTTATCTCGCTGGCCTGATGAGCGCCACATTGGCTCCGGAGGGGGCCAATGAACGCTAAGGCTCTCACCCGTGCGCTGGGCGGACGCTGGTTTGGTTCTTACGGACTGGCCTTCTGTCCGGCCCATGACAATACCCGGACGCCAGCCCTGTCCCTGCGCGATGGCGATCAGGGGCGCCTACTGGCCCATTGTTTCGCCGGTTGCACCTGGGATGAGGTTTACCGGTCCCTATGCTCACGCGGCTTGGCTGATCGGCCAAGTCACCGACCCGCTCGACCCGCGCTGCCCTTGGACACTGCAAAGCCCTGGGACACCGCAAAGCCCCTGGACACTGCAAAACAGCGTAAAGCCTTGGCCCTTTGGGACAGGGCTCAGGCGATCGACGGCAGCCTGGCCCAAACCTATCTTCAACGCCGTGCCATCCAGGGGCCGTTTCCGCCCGATCTGCGGTTCCATCCCAATGTTTGGCATGGACCGTCGCGCGGTTCGCACCCGGCCATGGTCGCGCTTGTCCGTGGCCGGAACGGTATGCCGGTCGCGGTTCATCGGACCTATCTCGACCGTGACGGCCGCAAGGCCGGTATCACGCCTAATAAGGCCATGCTCGGCCCATGCCGCGGCGGAGCCGTTTACTTGCGCACTGAAGCGGGGCCGCTCTTGATCTGTGAGGGAATCGAAACTGGCCTTTCGCTGAGGGAGATGGCAGCGGACCGCTCAGTCTGGGCAGCTTTGTCAACGTCAGGGGTCAGCGGCCTTGAGCTGCCGGCCCAGGTTGGTGAGCTGATCATTGCCCCCGATGGTGATCCGGCTGGCCGGCGTGCGGCCGAGGCATTGGCGGCACGGGCCCACGCCCAGGGCTGGGCGGTGAAGCTTCTCCATCCGCCTGAAGGCCGCGACTGGAACGACGTTGCGCGAGAGGGCTGGTCATGACGCTCGAGGATTATGATCCGCCCACGCCAACACCGTTGATCGCAGACGTGCCGCCCGCGCCGGATTATCCGCTCCACGAACTTGGGCCCCTTGAGGCGGTGGCCCGGGCGGTCCATGACAAGGTGCAGGCGCCTGCCGCAATCGGTGCCCAGAGCGCGCTGTGCATCGCCGCTTTTGCGGTGCAGGGCCTCGCGGACGTGGAGACCTTGGCCGGAACCGCTCCGTGCTCGCTTTTTGGTCTCACGATTGCCCTGTCCGGCGAGCGGAAAAGCTCCTGTGATCGTCTGCTGATGACGTCTGTTTACGACCATCAGCGGTCTCTCATGGATGCAGCAAAGGACGAGCAGGCCCAGCACGAGAACGATTTACAGATTTGGGACGTCAAAGCGACTGTCCTGAAAAAAGCCGTGGCTGCGGGCGATGAGGCGGCTGAGCGGGAGCTGCGCGCCCTGGACCCCAAGCCGGAACCGCCGCTGTCCGGCGTGGTCTGCCCCGGGGATCCCACCTTTGAAGGCCTGGTGAAGCTGTTTGCCGTTGGTCGGCCGTCCCTCGGGCTCTTCAACGATGAAGCCGGATCATTCGTGGGCGGTCATTCGATGGGAAAAGACCACCGGCTCAAGACCATGGCAGGCCTATCGAAGCTCTGGGACGGGGGGCCCATCAATCGCACTCGGGGCGGGGATGGAGCGGAGAGCCTTTACGGTCGCAGGCTTTCCACTCATCTGCTTATTCAGCTCGCGGCAGCGGCGGGGCTTTTGTCCGACCCCGTCGCCGCCGCACAAGGTTTTCTGCCGCGCTTCCTCATCAGTCATCCCAACAGCACGATTGGAACGCGAACAGCAACAACATACCAGCCGGCAAGTGATGCCGCCATTGCGGCGTTCCACGGAAAAATTGGCTTGCTGCTCAGGCTCGATCTTCCCCTCAGGGAGGGAACGCGGAACGAGCTTGTACCAAGGGTTTTAGCCTTATCCCCAGATGCGCGCCAACTGTTACAGGGCTATGCCATCCGCATCGAGAAAATGCAGGTGATCGACGGCCCGCTGCGGCCCATCTGTGCGTTTGCCTCGAAATCGGCGGAACAGGCAGCCCGGATTGCCGGCGTTCTCACGCTGTATGAAAATCCGTATGCCATGGAAGTGAGCCGAGAGCGGATGATCAATGGCATTGAATTGGCGCAATACTATCTGGAAGAAGCGTTGCGGATTGGGGCGGACGCTTGCGTTCCGGAGGATGTCCAAAATGCGGAGACCATTCGGCGCTGGTTTGGAGCCCGCTGGTGCCAGTCTTACATCTCTGTCCGAGCCGTCGTGAAAAGCGGGCCCAACGCTGTGCGGAACACGACCACGGTGAGGGCGGCGTTCCGGGTCCTCGAGGAAAACGACTGGATCATCAGGGTGGACGGCCCAATCGAAATTGCTGGTGCCAAAAGCAAAGAGGTGTGGCGGATCCATGAGCAGTGCTTCTCAGATTCGGCAGAGGCATGATGGGCCGCTTCTTCGATACACGCGCCTTCAGTCAGCAGACGACTGAAGGCGCCGCAGTGTCGCAACTGTCGCAATTGCCGCAAGTCTCAACAGCGGCTCGGGTCGAGGCGTTTGAAGAACGGGCGGCCATCATGGAATTTGAAGGCGGATTGACCCGTCAAGAGGCGGAACGTCTTGCAGCGGAGGAGCTTGGATTTGTTCCGTAACGCGAATAAAGGCATGAATTTCCAGATCATGTGCCCAACACGGGAGGCAACCATGGCAAAGCAGAAGCCGAATGTGACCGTCGATCAAACGTCTGCCGTGACGCCCGCGTCGGGCAGTCAATCCACAGCCTTTGGCACGCGTTTGCTCCGGGGAGCGTTAAAGGTCGTGAATACGGACTGGGAGGACGAGACTGCCCGAAATGAAGCCGTGCGGGGGACAGTTGCAGCGATGAAGGCGGGCAAGCCTCAGACCGAAATCGAGGGTATGCTGATGGCCCAGATGGTGGCCGCCCATGAATGTGCCATGGAATGTTACGCGCGATCGCAGCTCACGGGGCAGAGTTTCGAAGGTCGTGCACTGAATTTGACTCATGCCGCCAAGCTCAGCCGCACCTTCGCCGCGCTGCTTGAGACCCTCGACAAGCACCGCGGCAAAAGCAACCAGACGATCAGCGTGGTCCACCAGCACATCAATGCTCAAGCCAGTCAGTCTGTGAATGTCGCTGGCGCTGTGCATCGGGGGGAGGGGGTGGAGCCGAAAATGGAGGAACAACCCCATGAACACGAATCCGAACCCGTCGCGGATCAACCCGCCCTTCCTGACCAGTCCCCGTTGCGGGGCGCGGAACCGCTCGGGCCTGCCCTGCAAGGCGCCGGCAATGAAGGAGCGGACCCGGTGCCGCTTGCACGGCGGCAAAGCGACCGGGGCGCCTGAGGGGAACCGGAATGCGCAGAAGCATGGGGCGTATACAGCGGAAGCACTGGCCCAGCGAAAGGCGGTCGCGGGGCTTCTCCGGGCAGCGCGGGCATTGATCCGGGATGCGGGTGGGTGATCGATCCGGTGGTTCCTTACCAAGCCCTTTAGGTGGGGCCGCGCCGCTCTTCCTGCTAAGCTCAGACCGGCGGTCGTGCCGACGATCTGTTCGTTCCGGTGGGGCCGCGCCGCTCTTCCTGCTAAGCTTGACCTGGCGCATGGTCACGCCGACGGATGGTTCCGGTGGGGCCGCGCCGCTCTTCCTGCTAAGCTAGGCGCGCTAACAGGGGAGTCAGGAGGCGCGTTCCGGTGGGGCCGCGCCGCTCTTCCTGCTAAGATAGGAACGCATTGCCGGTAGACAATA
>CAZLPU010000117.1:0-11301 GCA_964561475.1 uncultured Alphaproteobacteria bacterium | reverse complement strand
CGGTTTGCTTTCTGTGGCACTGTCCCTGGGGTCACCCCCGCCGGGCGTTACCCGGCACCGTGCTTCCGTGGAGCCCGGACTTTCCTCCCTCCGCCTTGCGGCGAAGAGCGGCCATCCGACCGTCTGGCTCCGGCCATTTGGAGGGAGGATCAAGGCCCCGTCAAGGTGCGATACCCCGAGCAGCACGGTTAAGCTTGGAGGTCGGATCTTTATCTGGTATTGTTGCCCTAAATGATAACTTGCTGGTTTCATTGCCAGACGAGTGACATGCAATCCTGGTGCTTAGATCAGTTTGTTTTATACCTTTTCCACCTTTCCGAAGCAGAGAACGCAGACATTGCAAAATCAAATACCTCCGTTTAATCAAAAAATGAAACCTGTGAATTTTATTTGTTATACTTTTGTGAATGTATTCATTTTAGGGAATAACAGCGATCTAGATTTGATAAGAGGGGGTCTCTGATGCCAAGTGTTTTTGTTAGCTATTCACGCACAGATGAAGCAGCAGTCAAACTCATCATTAATCAAATTAGATCGAGTGGCTTGACTCCTGTCTATGATACTGAGCTCCGCGCGGGGGGAGTATTTCCGAAAGAACTAGAAGAAAAAATTCGGTCGTCTGATTGCGTTTTGGTTGTTTGGTCATCTGCCTCACATAAAAGTACCTGGGTGCAAAGTGAAGCACTTATAGGATTGGAAAATGAAAAGCTAGTTGCTTTGAGAATTGACGATACACCTATTTCTACACCGCCATTCAATGCTGTTCATTATATTGATATCCGGCTAAATAATGAAATTCCACTTCCCGATAAGTTAAAAATCGATCAAGAATTAGCCCGTTTTTTCTCTGATGGTATGAGTTTTGCAACATCTTTGAGTGGAGAGCCTTTTTTTCCAAGTATAGATTTCAAGCAATTCAGCTTGCCAATTAGCGGTATCGAATTTGGGAGAATATCTCCAGAGGAACTGAGTGATATCAAAATAAGAGCTCAGAATCTTTTCATTTTTTACCATAGTCACGAAGTGTATAGAGAACGCTTTAGAGATAGTTTTGTAAAGTTTTCACAGAATTTATTCAAGGTATATGCACCTTTTTATAAATACTCAAAAGAGAATCATAATGCAATTGCGGAAGACATAAAATTACATTGGTTCTATGAATCGCTTCAACCTCGAATCGGCGTTATTCTAGTAATTTGTTTTACTTTTTTGCTTTTTTTCGTCCCTGTCTTATTCGGAGAGAAAGTTGATGACGATTTATCTCCTCCCTCTTGGTATGGTTTTGCATGGCTTGTATTCGTAGTACTTTTCGCCTTCTATTTCATTTTTCTTCTTTTTGTCGAAGGCAAAACAGGTAGATCCATGGTACAATGGGAACGTCGGCGGAGTATTGATTTAAAATTGAGAAAAATAAAAAGAAAAATTGAGAGGAGGTTTCCGCATGTATTTGAATATCTGGCGGATGAACGTGAGATTTTAGAGATCTATACTCCGTTCTGGGACATCAATGGCAGAAAATAAAAAATCAATTACAGGGGACATATAATCTGTGCTGTATATGTATATGTACAGTCGCTATAAGTTTTTCGAAAGCCAGGCCGCCCGGGCGCGGGTGCGGCCGGTGGCTGAGCCGTGGGTGCCGGCAGCGAACACCTCGGGCTCGAAATGGCGCTGGAACGCCCGGACCACGGTTTCCGTCCACGGATCATAGATGGGTTCCGGCATGATCTCATACCCGATCTGGGCAAGGGCGCCGCGCAGGGCCGCCACTTCCGACCCCTGGGCCGGCACCAAGGCGCCGGGACCGCCGAACCGGCCATCATCGCAGAGGGAGGGATAGACACCAAAGCCCTGGGCGGCAAGCCGGGGCCAGGGGAACAATTCGCCCGGGTCCTCCTTGCGGCCGGGGGCCACATCGGAATGGCCCAGGATACGGGCGGGCGTGATGCCATGGCGCTCCACGATATCCGCCAACAGATGTTCCACAGCACGGACCTGGCGTTCAGGAAACGGACGATAGCCCCAGGTGTGCCCGGGATTGACGATCTCGATACCGATGGAACAGGAGTTGATGTCCCGCTCCCCCTGCCAGTAGGCCACGCCCGCATGCCAGGCGCGCCCGTGCTCGGGCACCAGCCGGAAGATCCGGCCGTCCTCTTCCACCAGATAGTGGGCGCTGACTTCCTGGGTGGGATCGCTGAGGCGCTCCAGGGCCAGATCCCCATTGGCCATGCCCGTGTAATGGAGCACGACCATGTCAATGGGTCCCCTGCCCTTGCGGTCCCCCCAATTGGGAGAGGGATGATCGATCATGGACACGGACATGGTCTGCGCCTCTCCCGTCACCGGGTCACTTCCTCCTGGACGTCCATGGCGCTTTCGGGCTGGCGCACGGAAATGATCGCCACGCCGATCAAGGTGATCACCCCACCGAGGATCATGCGTCCGGTGAGCTGGTCTCCCAGAATGGTCACCCCCAGGGCCACGGCGAAAATGGGGGTCATCAGGGTCAGGGGCGAGACCTTGCTCACCTCATAGCGTTGGATCATCCAGTAAAGGCCCGCATGGGCGATCAGGTTGGAGACCACGGCGGTGAAGACCACACTGCCCCAGGCCATGGTGCCCGCACCCGCAATATGAGCCAGCATATCCCCTTCCACAAGCGCGGAGAGAGGCAGCAGCAGAGGCCAGGACAGCATGGCGATCCAGGCCTGAAGCTGGAACGGGCTGATATCGGTCAGCCTGCGCATGACGATCACGGAAAAGGCGCCGATCAGGGCAGCGAGAACACCAAAGGCCATGCCGTCGATATAGGCCAGCACCCGGGGATCCAGGCTGATCAGCATCACCCCGCCAAAGGCCAGCAGCATGCCCAGCCACCGGCGCCAGCCCACATACTCCTTGAGCAGAACCATGGACAGAACCGTGGTGAACGGCACCCCAAGCTGGGATGCGATGGCCACGGACGAAAGGTCCTCGGCGATGTAGATGCCCGTGAAGAAGAAGCCGAACTGCACCCCGCCCGCACCGATGGAGACAATGGCCACATCCTTCATCTGGCCCGGGTGCCATTTCAGATAAGGCAGCAGGATGAGGGACAGGAGCAGAAACCGCAGCCCGGTGAACAGCAGCGGCGGCAGATCCTCCGTCCCCAAAGACACCGCCGTAAGGGACAGGGCCCAGACAAAGGTGATCACCACCATGTAGGCGAAATGAAGCGGTGTCATGGTTTCGGCCTCGCGGTTCCGGGTTCAGGGTCGTCCTCACCCAGGACGGGCAGATCGCTGCCCGCCAGGGCCGCGCCGTCGCTGGTGGCCGCGGCACGGCCTTTCGCGCCCTCCCGGACGGCAATGATGATCACGCCCAGAATGGTCATGCCGCCACCGATCAACATACGCCCGGTCACCGGCTCCCCCAGGAGCGTGACCCCGAAAAAGATGCTGAACACCGGGGCCATGGTGGTGAGGGGGCCGGTCAGGCTCGCCTCATAACGCTGGAGCAGGAAATACATCCCCCCATGGCCAATCAGGCTCGCGCCGATGGTGGTGTAGGCGACAGTGGCCCAGTCCAGGCCGGTGGCCGTGCGGGCCGCCTCCCACTGGCCGGTCTCGAGCAGGAAGGATGCGGCCAGAAGAGGCGGCCAGCTCAGAATGGCGATCCAGGCCTGCATCTCCATGGGGTTCACCCCCTGAAGGCGGCGCATCTGCACCATGGCAAAGGCAATGGAGAGAGCCGCCCCGCCCATCATGATGATGCCCGCCCCCTGATCGAAGACCGCAGGATCGAAGCTGATCACCATGATCCCGGAAATGGCGAGGCCAATGCCCAGGGCGCGTTTCCACCCGATCCGCTCCCCCAGAAGCAGAACGGACAAAATCGTCACGAAGGGCACGTTCAGTTGGGTGACAATGGCCGCCACGCTCACATCGGCGATGGCGAGCCCGGTGAAGATAAGACCAAAATGGAGGGACCCGGCAAAAATTCCGATACTGACAATGTGCCTCATACGGCCTTCATGCAGGCGCAGGAACGCCGCGAGCAGAACCGACAGGAACACAAAGCGCAGTGCGGTGAAGAACAGGGGCGGAAAATGCTCCACCCCCACTTTGCCCGCGATGAAATTGAACCCCCAGATGAGGCAGATCCCCACCAGAAGGGTGAAATGGTGGGGTGCCATGGTCCCGTCCCGTTTTCGCTGGCCCGTTTTCGCTGGCTCGTTTTCGCTGGCCCGTTTTCGCTGGCCCGTTTTCGCTGGCCCGTTTTCGCTGGCCCGTTTTCGCCTGCCCGCTGCTCGACTGGCCCGCTGCTCGACAGGCCCTCTATTCGACCGGCCCGATCATCAAACCAGCCGCATCATCCCGCCCGCAGCACGGCCCGAAAGGCGCAGCGCCTGGCGGCGACCACCAAGGTCCATGCCCGCTCATAGGGTGCAGCGGGTGCGGCCCGTCGCCAAACTGGCATGCCAGATTGAGTTGGATGAAGTCCCTCCCCATGAGGGTAGCCACGGGGCCGGGGATCACGCAAGCCGCCAGCCTCAGGCACGGTTCGGGCGGGTCCACAGGGCAGCATTTCCGGGCTGAAGGGTGACGGATTATCGGGCCCGATGAGCCATCCAAGTCTGGAGCCATCCAAGTCTGGAGACTGGGCGCCATGGCTCTATACTGGGGCTGACCGCACGCCGGGACAGCCCGGCTCCAACCCGCTCCACCATGCCCGGCAACCATGCCTGACTAAACCGTGAGATTATGACCATGACCCAAAGTGTCGGTACCCTCACCCGCCTGTGGCGTTTCCCCGTCAAATCCATGGGGGGCGAGGCCTTCGAGGCGGGTGACGTGACCGCCGCCGGTCTCGCCGGAGACCGGGCCCATGCCCTGATCGACACGGAAACGGGCAAGGTGGTCAGCGGCAAGAGCGTGAAACACTTTCCCCAGGTCATGGAATGCCGCGCCGCCTATGTGGAGGCTCCCCGCGCGGACGCCCCCTTGCCGCCGGTGGAGATCACCCTTGCCGACGCCACCCGGGTGCGCAGCGACGATCCCGATCGGGACCGGGCCCTGTCGGCCTTTTTCGGACGGTCGGTTACCCTGGCCTCCCAGGCCCCCGACGGCTTTACCATCGATATCGCGCATCCCGATCTCAGTCATCCTGCCGAGGACGAGCAACCGGAGACCATCAAGGTACAGTCCATCAGGGCACAGAAAGTGGGTGCTGCCCTCTTTGCCGAACTGGGCATCCCCTCCCCGGTGCCGGAGACCTCCTTTTTCGACGGCTTTCCCATCACCGTACTGACCACCCAGACCCTGGAAACGCTCCAGGCCCTGGCGCCGGACAGCATTTTTGACGAGCGCCGCTTCCGCATGAACCTGATCGTGGACACGGGCCTTGAGGGCTTTGTGGAAAATGACTGGGTCGAGCGCACCCTCCAGGTCGGGAATGCCCTGCGCCTCCACATCGCCCTGCCCGATCCCCGGTGCATCATGACCAATCTGGCCCAGGAGGGCCTGCCCCGGGATCCCATGATCCTGCGCACCATGGCCCAGCACAACCGCATCGAAGTAGCCGGCTCCGCCCGCCCCTGCGCCGGCGTCTACGCCGTGGTGGAAGCAAGCGGCTTGGTGCGCGTCGGAGATCCGGTGACAGTGATTTGAGTGCGGAGGAAAGGAGCGTAATGAGACACTGCCGCTCGACGCGTTTTTCGACGGCCGCGCTATACTAACCCATTCATCCGCAGGCTGCGGGATTATGCCAAAGCCACCACTCTTGCCCGTTCGCCGGTGATGCGGTCGTAGGCGGTGTTGATCACGGAGAGTTTGGCGGTGGCCATGCCGATGAATTCTTCCGGCACGCCCCGGGCGATGAGGGCGTCCGGGTGGTTCTCGCGCACAAGGCGGTGATAGGCCTTTTTCAGGTCCCGGTCGGAAATGTCCCGGTCCACGCCGAGAATGGCGTAGGGGTCGGACTGGGGGCAGCCCATGTGGCTGCAGCGGATCCGCTCGAACTCGTTTTCAGTGAAACCGAAAATGTCGGCCACCGTGGCCAGGAAACGCACTTCCAGGTGGTGGACCACCCCGTCGGCCTTGGCGATGTGAAAAAGCCCGTCCAGCAGATCCTCCAGCACGCCGGGACGGCCCCGGAACAGGCGCGCGATCTTCTGGGCATAGCCCTCGTAACCGGCCACATCCTGGCGGGCGAGGTCGAACACCCGGCGGACATTACGCTCCTCCCCCGCAGGCACGTGGAAGACCTCGTGGAAGGCATTCACTTCCGACTGGGTGACCACTCCGTCCGCCTTGGCCATTTTGGCCCCAAGACCGATGACGCTGATGGTGAAGGCCACCTGCTGGGCAAGGCTGCGCAGAATACGGGGATCGTCCTCCCCCGCCTCGCCGCCAGGCAAAGCGCGGGGTTCGCCGGTGACCAGACTGGTCACGGCGCCCATTACGGAATCGAATGTGTCCTGGGCGGCCGTCAGGATCCGCCCGATAAAGTCCCAGACCGTTGCCATGGCGGGGTGCCTCGCTTGACGCCCGGGGGAAAAATCCGAGCAACGCCGCCCCGTCGAAACGGAGCGAGCCGGAGGTCAGGTAATTCTGACCCGGCCCGGAAATCGGATTTTGCCCTGAACGTCCCTGGCGGATGACCGTGCAGAAGACGGCATCCATACATTAGACTGATAGGAAATCCGTGAATTCGGGCGCCGTCAAGGCAACAGAAAGGTTCACCCGCCTGCAACTTTCGGTTCCATTGCGCCGAAGGCGACCCAAACGGGATGGGGCCAGAGGGGGATGGGGCCAGACAGGATTTGAGATCCGACGGGTGTGCCACCAGTTTGGTAGACAGCAGGCCAGCCTGATCCCTCAACGCCCACGGGCACGCCGTCAACGGCTGGTGCCCGATGGCATCCAGATGACATCCAGATGACATCCAGATGACATCCAGGGTGGGATGGGCTTTGGTGGAGTGGCATGGAGACACCCTTGGACAACGCACATAGCCGCAAGCCCGCCCGCCCCGGACAGGATCAGAGCACCTGGGATTTCTGGGTGGACCGGGGCGGCACCTTCACCGATGTGATCGGCCGGGCGCCGGACGCCACCCTGCACAGTCTCAAGCTCCTCTCGGTGAACCCGGACCAGTATCCGGATGCAGCCATGGAAGGGGTGCGGCGCATGCTCGGTGTGGCCACGGGCGCGCCCCTGCCCTCGGAGCGGATCGGCCGGGTCAAGATCGGCACCACCGTGGCCACCAATGCCCTGCTCGAACGCAAGGGTACCCCCACCCTTTTCGTCACCACGGAGGGGTTCAAGGATCTCCTGGCCATCGGCACCCAGAACCGGCCCGATCTTTTCGCCCTCGATATCGTCAAGCCCGCCCCCCTCTACGGCGCCGTGCTGGAAGTGGGCGAACGGGTGGGCGCGGACGGCAAAGTGCTGAAGGCGCCGGAGCCCGAGGCAGTGGCCCGGGGCCTCACCTCTTGGCGGGAGCAGGGCATGGAGGCGGTGGCCATCTGCCTGCTTCATGGCTACCGCTATCCGGACCATGAATGTCTCGTTGCGGATCTCGCCCGCCAGGCGGGGTTTGTGCAGGTATCCGTGTCCCATGCGGTCAGCCCCTTGATGAAATGCGTGCCCCGGGGGGATACCACCGTGGTCGATGCCTATCTCTCGCCGGTGCTTCAGGACTATGTGTGCGGTGTGGCCGGGGCCCTGGGTGCGGGTGTCGGCCAAGGCGGTCAGACTGCGGATGGGCCGCGGCTTTATTTCATGCAGTCCAATGGCGGGCTGGCGGAGGCGGCGGCCTTCAGCGGCAAGGATGCCATTCTGTCCGGGCCTGCGGGCGGTGTGGTGGGTCTGGCGCGGGTGGCCGGTGAGGCGAGCCTTGAGGCGGTGGTGGGCTTTGACATGGGTGGCACCTCCACGGATGTGTCCTATTACGCAGGGGCTTTCGAGCGGCGCTTCCAGACGGAAATCTCCGGGGTGCGCATGCGTGTGCCGATGATGCGTATCGAGACCGTCGCGGCCGGGGGCGGGTCCATCATCAGCTATGACGGGGCGCGCTTGCGGGTGGGGCCGGAATCCGCCGGGGCGGATCCGGGGCCTGCCTGCTACCGGAAAGGCGGTCCCCTGACCGTCACCGATGCCAATGTGATGACCGGCAAGCTGCATCCGGATTTCTTTCCGAAGGTGTTCGGACCCGGCGCCGATCAGCCCATCGACGTGGACTCGGTGCGGGCGGGATTCGCGGATCTTGGCCGGGAGATGGGGAACCGTCAGACCGGGGAGGCTCTTGCCCCAGAACGTCTCGCGGACGGGGCCCTGGCCATCGCCGTGGAGACCATGGCCCTTGCCATCAAGACCATTTCCATCGCCCGGGGCCATGACGTGACCCGGGCCGGGCTTGTGTGTTTCGGCGGGGCGGCGGCCCAGCATGCCTGCCTGGTGGCCGATGCCCTGTCCATGGCGGACATCGTCATCCATCCCCTGTCCGGCCTTCTTTCAGCCTACGGAATTGGACTTGCGGATATCAGGGCCATCCGGGAGGAAGCGGTGGAGGCCCGGTTCGGCCCGGAGCTTTACAACTCCATTGAGGATATCGCAGAGCGGCTCGCCGCCGTCGCCCGCGAGGATATTCTGGCCCAGGGCGCCTTGCCTGATCGGGTTGAGACCATCCGGCGGCTCCATATCCGTTATGAAGGCACCGACACGCCCCTCGTGCTGCCCACCCCGGATCTTGAAACGCTCGCCGATGATTTTGCGACGGAGCACAAGGCCCGGTTCGGCTTCACCATGGCAGACCAGGCCCTGATCCTCGAAGCGGTATCTGTCGAGGCTGTAGGGGGCGAGGCTATAGGGGGGGAGGCTGTGGGCGGAGAAGACAGCGGTGATCCGGCCCATGATCATCAAGCCGCCCCATCTGCTCCTGTGTCGGTGCCGGAACCGCAGGCCATGACCCGGTTCTATTCCGCAGGCCAATGGCACGAGGCGGCCATTCACCGGCGGGAAGCCCTTCATCCTGGGGTGACAATCGCCGGACCGGCGATCATTGCCGAACCCCATGCTACCATCATCGTGGAGCCGGGCTGGGAAGCACGCTTGACCGGTCAGGATCATATCCGGATGGTCCGCCGGGAAACCGCTTCACAAACGGTTGAGGCGGCGGTCGTTGCCGGGACCGGTGAAAAGGCCGGCACGGACAGTCAGCCGGATCCGATCCGGCTGGAGATTTTCAACAGCCTGTTCATGGCCGCCGCCGAACAGATGGGGGTGGCCCTGGAGAACACCGCCAGTTCCGTCAACATCAAGGAGCGGCTGGATTTCTCCTGCGCCCTGTTCGACCCCTCAGGGGCGCTGATCGCCAATGCACCCCACATTCCCGTTCATCTGGGCAGCATGGGAGACAGTGTACGGACGGTGCTCACCCGCCATGGGCAAGCCATGAAACCGGGGGATGTCTTTGTTCTGAACGATCCCTACAACGGGGGCACCCATCTGCCGGATATCACCGTGGTCATGCCCGTATTCGAAGAGACGGACGAGGGGCCATCAAACGGCGCGCCCCCCAATCTGCTGGCGCTCACCGCCGCCCGGGGCCACCACGCGGATGTGGGCGGCCTCACCCCCGGATCCATGCCCGCCACATCCCGGCATATCGACGAGGAAGGCGTGCTGCTCGATGCCCTGCCCCTCATCAGGGACGGGGTGTTCCTGGAGGAAGAGATCCGCACCCGGCTTCTTGGTGCCGCCTATCCCGCCCGCTCCGTGGATCAGAACATCGCCGACCTGAAAGCCCAGGTGGCCGCCTGTGAACGGGGCGCCCAGGAGCTGCGGCGCCTCGCCCGGGTCTACGGCAAGGGGACGGTTCAGGCCTATATGGGGCATGTCCTGACCAACGCGGCCGATGCGGTGCGCCGGGTCCTGAAGGACCTGGAACCCGGCCGGTTCACCTATGAAATGGACAGTGGGCGGCGCATTGCCGTCGCGATCACGCCCTATAAGGATGAAACCGGCCCCCGGGCACGGGTGGATTTCAACGGCACGAGCCCTATGGATCCGTTGAATTTCAATGCGCCCACGGCCATTGTGCGGGCTGCCGTCCTTTACGTCTTCCGTTGCCTGGTGGCCGATGCCATTCCGCTCAATGACGGGTGTCTCGCGCCCCTGGATATTGTGGTCCCGGACGCCAGCATGTTGTCGCCGGACCCTCCTGCTGCGGTGGTGGCGGGCAATGTGGAAACCAGCCAGGCGGTGACCAATGCCCTGTTCGGCGCCCTCGGGCGGCTCAGTGCGGGCCAGGGCACCATGAACAATCTGACCTTCGGCAATGCAGATCATCAGTATTATGAAACCCTGTGCGGCGGTGCGGGCGCAAGCCGCGAAGCGGACGGCGCGGATGCGGTTCACACCCACATGACCAATTCCCGCCTGACGGACCCGGAAGTGATCGAATGGCGCTATCCGGTGCGTCTGGAGCGGTTCGGGATCCGGGAGGGCTCCGGCGGGGCCGGAGAGCACCGGGGCGGCCACGGTACCATCCGTCATCTGACCGTCCTTGAGCCGATGAATGCAGCTTTGCTGTCAGGTCACAGGGAGGTGGCGAATTTCGGCCTTGAGGGCGGGGAACCGGGCGCTCTGGGTCAGAACGCCGTGCGCCGGGCCGACGGGACAATGGAACACCTGCCAGGCTGTTTCGAGATCGCCCTTGAGCCCGGCGATACCATCATGATCGAAACCCCGGGCGGCGGCGGGTTCGGGAAACCCCGATCTTGAGAGGCCCCAATCTTGAAGGCCCCGGTCTTGAGAGGTCCCGGTCTTGGGAGGTCAAGCGTCAGTTGTGTGCCTGCTCTAGATACATTACGCTTTTGGTCGATTGAGATAAAGAACCCATGAAAAGCGAAAGGTCCTGAAAAGCGTATAGGACCGCACCGCAATATCCGGAAAAGCGCCGAATTCAGCCAATTCTGAAACAAGTGTCTCGGCGGGATTTGTGCAGCGCCCGACAATGTCGCGCTGCAGCGACGATTTTGTCTTCCCAGGTGGCCTCGCGACTGTCACCGTAGTGTCAATAACAACGAACGGTGATCCTCAGTCACCGCCATATCCCCAATCGGACAGTCCTTTGTCCGTGTCCCACACACCAAATTGCCGGGAGGCCGCCCCCTCCCGGCGTTTTCTTTTTCGGGCCACAGAGCAGGCGCGCTTGTGCCCCCCTATCCAATCATCAGACCCCGATTATCAGAACCCGATCATTAGAGCATGAGGCGTTTAATCCGCATCATGCTCAAGGCCGCGACTGCGGTCC
>CAZLPU010000116.1:0-11748 GCA_964561475.1 uncultured Alphaproteobacteria bacterium | reverse complement strand
CAGGCGATTGCCTGGAGCGCTTTCAGGAAAAGTGTGTGCGGTTTTCCGCCCGGAATGCGCTCAAAATCAACAATCTAGAGCCCATCCAGTGATCCCGAGATCGTTGAATGGGCTCTAGGATGATGGTTGGGCGTGATCGGCTGCAAGACCCGGAAGGGGAGAGGCTGACGAAGCGCCGCCGTCCGAACCCGGTTCAGCCGGGTGGGACGGCGGCACCAAATTTTATAGGGAGAAGAACCGGCGCTGCCACCAGCCTTTGCGCTTGGGCTTGTCATCGTCTTCTTCCGGGGCCGCGCCCGCGGTTTCCAGGACGCCTTCACCGGCCTCATCGCTTCCGTCCGCTTCTTCCAGATGCTGACTGAGGGACGGGGCGCCCGGAGGCGTGGGCTGAGCCGGGACACTTTGAGATGAGGCACCCTGAGATTGAGTACCCTGAGATTGGGCACCATGAGAGGCGGCGCCGGCGCGGTGATCGTCCTTCAGGGGCGGCCAAGGGGTTTCCTCGAAAGCGCTGTCCTTGGCGGCCCCATGGTCCGCGATCTGCCCGCTTTCCTGGGCTTTTCTGTCTTGTTGGGCCTCGTCCCTTTCACCCGTTGGGGTCTCAGGCGCACCGGCAGCACTGGTGGATACCGCCTCGCCATTGGCTTTCCGGCTGTCCCGATCCTGGCCGCGATAGCGGGGTCTGGAGCCGGTGACCGTGGCGGTTTCTTCCCGGCTGTCTCTCACCTGGTGCGGATCGAAGGGGTTGAGATCCGTGGGCAGAAAGGGCTGTTCGTCCCCATCTTGCGAGCCGCCATCTTGGGAGCCACCCTCCTGGGAGGGACTGTCGGAAGACTGAGTACCGGCTTCCGCGGAGGCTGCATCATCATCCTGCTGGTCCGAGCGGCCACGGCTGCGCCGTCCGCCCCGCTTGCCCCGGCGTCTGCGCCGGCGCCGGCGGTCATCTTCAGACTCCCCGTCACCATCGGCACCGTCGGCTTCCGCACCATCGCAAGTGTCGTCGTCCGTATCCCGGTCGCTGTCGCCTGTGCTGTCTCCAGACGATTCGGATCCCCGGGCCTCGCGGCTTTCGGTGTCCCCGTTCTCAGGGCCGGTGTTGTCGTCACTGCCGGAGCGGCGGCGGCGTCTGCGGCGTCGGCCCGGCCGTTCATCGCCGTCGGAGCCGCTGTCATCGGCACTCTTGTCCCCGTCCGCGGACTGGCTGTCTTCCCGGTCGCCGGATTTCTGATCCGCGTCCTGGTTTTCCTCCGCCCCGTCATCCCCGGCATAATCATCGTCCTCACCATCATCCTCGACGGTGTCATAGGCCGTTTCCATGCTGATGGCCGTGTCCTGGATGCGGGCGCGGCGTTCCGGGGTCAGGGGCTCGCCCCGCTCCAGGCGGAAGTCGGAAGCGTAGAGTTCTTCGCCGTGTTCCACCTGAACCGCGAGGCCGTAGCGGTTCTCGATTTCCATCAGTTGACGGCGTTTCTGGTTGAGAATGTAGACGGCAACGTCCTTGGGCACCCGTACCGTGGCAGTGGCGCAGCGCTCCCGCACGCCCTCCTCCTCGCAGGCCCTCAGAACCCGGAGAGCCGCGGATTCCACGGATCGAATTTTGCCCGAGCCCTCGCAATGGGGGCAGACTATGGTGCTGCCCTCGAGCACACCGGCCCGCAGCCGCTGGCGGGACATTTCAAGAAGGCCAAAGACGCTGATCTTGCCCACTTGAATCCGGGCCCGGTCATTCTTCAGGCAGTCCTTGAGCTTTTTCTCCACCGCACGGTTGTTGCGGTAGTCTTCCATGTCGATGAAGTCGATGACAATCAGGCCCGCGAGATCGCGCAGGCGCAATTGCCGGGCCACTTCCTCCGCCGCTTCCAGATTGGTCTTGAGGGCGGTGTCCTCAATGGAGTGTTCCTTGGTCGCCCGGCCTGAGTTCACGTCGATGGCGACCAGGGCTTCGGTGGGGTTGATCACCAGATAGCCGCCGGAGGGCAGTTCAACCGTCGGCGAGAACATGGAATCGAGCTGGCTTTCCACCTGATAGCGCTGGAACAGGGGAATCCGGTCCCGGTAGGGCTGGACATGCTTGGCATGGCTCGGCATCAGCATACGCATGAATGCCTTGGCTTCCTTGTAGCCTTCGTCCCCCTCCACATGGATGGATTCGATGTCCTTGTTGTAGAGATCCCGGATGGTCCGTTTGACCAGGTTGCCTTCCTCATAGACAAGGGTCGGCGCGGAGGATCGCAAGGTCAGATCCCGGACATTTTCCCAAAGCCGCAGGAGATACTCGAAATCCCGCTTGATTTCGGTCTTGGTGCGGTTGGCGCCCGCGGTGCGCACGATCAGCCCCATGCCCTCGGGCACATCCAGGGAGGAGGCCACTTCCTTCAGCCGCTTGCGGTCGTTGACCTGGGTGATCTTGCGGGAAATGCCGCCGCCCCGGGCGGTGTTGGGCATGAGCACGCAATACCGTCCGGCCAGGGACAGATAGGTGGTCAGGGCAGCACCCTTGTTGCCGCGCTCTTCCTTGACGACCTGGACCAGCATGATCTGCCGGCGCTTGATCACTTCCTGGATCTTGTACTGGCGCAGACGGGAGCGGGGAGGGCGGCTGACTTCTTCCAGGGCATCCTCGGCGCCGACGACTTCTACTTCGTCGTCATCCGTGGACCGCGTGGCTTTGTCCCCGTCCTCATCGTCGTCCTCATCCTCATCCTCATCCTCATCCTCGTCGTCTTCGTCATCATCATCGTCGTCGCTGTCGTCATCCTCGTCGTCGTCGTCGGAGGCATCGTCGTCCTCATCCCCATTCTCGTCCCCATTCTCGTCCTCGTCGTCATCATCCGAGGCATCGTCTTCGGGGCTGTCCTTGCGGGGCGCGCGAGCCTGGAGTGCCTCCGTGTCCTCGTCGTCCTCTGAGTCCGACTGATCGGAGGCGCCGGTGTCGCTGTCCTGGGTCCGGCTTTCGCCCGGGCTGTCTTCTCCGGTTCCGCTCTCCTCGCTTTCGGTCTGGGTGTCGGAGGCGGGCCTTGGCTGAGGCGGGATCTCGGCGGACGAATCGCCCTCCGTCGTGTCCCCGGTGCCGCTTCGGGCGGTCATGGCGCCGGATTCGTCCTCGCTGGAGGAGGCGTTGTCTCCTCGCTGGGAGGCGGAGGTGTCGTCGGTATCGCCCGAGTCAGACTGATCCGACTCAGACTGATCCGAGGCGGATCGGCCTCCCCGGGACCGGCCCCGGCGGGAGCGGCCGCGCCGATTTCTGTCCCGGCGGCCATCGGTCCGGTCCTCATCGTCCCCGTCCGTGCTGTTATCGCCCGCGCTGTTCTCGTCAGACTCGCCGTTTTGCAGGTCGTCGGGCAGGGCCACCGCAATGGCGGGCATGGGGTCTGACAGGAGGGGCCGGTTCGACGCCGGATCGGCGGGACCGGTGGTCAGGTACGCGGCGGTGTCTGCTCCGTCCGGTGCGGGGGCCTCCGACCAGGACGCGGCGAGACCGGTCTGCCCGTCCTCGGGCTCATCGGTCTGCACCAGCACGGTGCCCTCGGGCAGATCCTGGTTCTCGGGGGCGGGCATCAGGGCCGGGAGTGTCTCACCGGAGGGGGGCAGTTCGGCCTCACTGAAGCGCAGGGAACCGGTCTGGGCACCAGCCTCGCCATCCGCGCGTCCGGACGTGTCGATGGCGCTCCGGTCGTCTCCGGGCAGGCCGCCAGCCACGGAAAAGGCATCCACGTCCCGGGGGGGCTCCAGGCTGTCGGCCCGGAGCCGGCGGCTGCCGTCCTGGCCGATTTCTTCTGGGCGGTTGCGTCTGCGGCGCATCCCGCGGCGGGTGCCGCCCCGGCGGGGCCGCCGCCGTCCGCCATTGTCCCGGTCACCGCCATCGCGGTTGGAGTCCCGTCTGCTCCGGCGGGGACGGGAATCCTCTTCTTCCATTTCCTCGGCGCGACGGGCCTCGGCGGCTTCCTCCTCAAGGAGGGCCTGCCGGTCGGCCACCGGGATCTGGTAATAATCGGGGTGGATTTCGCTGAAGGCGAGGAAGCCGTGGCGGTTGCCGCCGTATTCGACGAATGCCGCCTGGAGCGACGGTTCTACCCGCGTGACCTTTGCGAGATAGATCGAGCCGCGGAGTTGCTTTTTCGCGGCTGATTCGAAATCGAATTCTTCAATCCGGTTGCCATGCGCGACAACCACCCGGGTCTCTTCCGGGTGGGCCGCGTCGATCAGCATCTTCTTGCCCATGGGGGATTTCTCCGGCGCCGGGCTGGATGGCGCGGCCACGGCCATACCCGGTCACAGGCGTCCCCGAGGCTGGGGTCTCCGTAACGCAAGGCATGATGGGCCAGGGCGCGCTCCAACGGCGCAATGGACCCGATGTCAGCAACGCCGTTCCGGTCCGGACAGTCCGCACAGACAACCCAGGCGCAGGAGGTCCGGCGCGCGCTGTCTGGTCTGGCTGAACGGAGGGGGCGGAAAGCGGCATGATGTCTGACTGAGGTCCTTGTTTCGATGTTACCGGTCCGGCGGGCTGGGCCGCGAGACCACGAAGGGTACTGGGTGGCCCGCCCCGGAAAGGGTCCGGGCAGGCCTGTTGGTCGAAAACCGGCACTGACCGGCCGGAAGGTGGCCCTGATCCGGCGCGGCTGCCCTCTTGGAGCGCCGGGCCGTGGGGCCGGAATTTGAACAAAACGTTGGTACGCCTTGCCGGCCATTGGCTCGGGCTGGGAGTGCGCACCATGGGACGGGTCCGGGATCTGCCATCCGGGACCGCCCAGATCAGGTTGGCCAGAGGTGTCTGGCATCCGGTCCGCAAGCGCGTGGTTCTCTCCCGCGCCGCGTCCGGTTTGGCGTCCGGTCTGAGTGTCAGAGCCGGAAATTCATGGCGTTCTTCCCGCCGACGCGGCAGGGCTGCCGGCATGAAGGGTAGTCGCGGTGCAGACCGGCCCCGGCGCATCCTGTGCACCAGCCCTGATCCCGCAGCGCGGGCCTGTTCCGGCCCCGGCCGCCCATCCAGGCCTGCGTCGCGATCCGTCATTTTCCAGATCCGGAACACTGGATCTTTT
Source organism: uncultured Alphaproteobacteria bacterium (assembly GCA_964561475.1). GTDB lineage: Bacteria > Pseudomonadota > Alphaproteobacteria > JAJFIK01 > JAJFIK01 > CAYUYV01. The sequence goes on along the minus strand of CAZLPU010000116.1, from coordinate 6,706 downwards.
CGACGGAGGCACTAGGCCCGCTGGAAAGCCTTATGTTGTATGCCCGACCTGAATAAAAAGACAAGCCTTCCAATCGGGCAGTGGCGATCTTCCACCTCAGCAGACCAGGAAAGCCACCGGCTTCCGGGCCTAGTTTTGCCTCCCTGAGTACCAAGGCATATCGGAGGCATACCCAACGGATAACGCCCGAGACCCGCCTCAGACCGGGCACGGGCACCGTAGCTCACTACAGGATCGCCTGGAGATTCGTTGGCATTCGGTAAATTGCGCCATTGCGAACCATATCTATCATTCTATACGAATATTCATGCCATTGGTGGTTTTGAGGCCATGAAAGGGTCATTTCGGACCCGTAGTAACCCTTTGGTAACGACACCTGGGCATAAGAATGATCCGATGGGATTCGAATCCGGCGGCGGTCCGGCCGGTAAAGCCAGCCATAGGCAACCCATCGTCTTGTGGGAAGACCTTTCCGGTTCGGGAAAGTGGGGTTAGGGGCATTCGCGCGGGTTCAGGGGACAAGCCTTCCAAAGTCAAACGGCCCTGAAGCGCGGATGAACATGCCAACACACTTGCGTCTCGCGCGTGCGTGGCTATGACTTGGGGTAAGTATCGTGAGTACCAGAGTAAAGCGCGTCGCTTTAAACCGTTCTGCCGTCGGCGGCTGGCCATGGGCCGGATCCCGCCGTTCCCCCCAACACCGTCATCCTCATGCCCTCTGCGATTCCGCAAGTCCTTGCGCTGATCCTATGGGCAACAGCGGGACTCATGCCTCAATGCAGTCCTGCCTTTTCCGGGGACCGGTCCGGAGAGCGCTTCTACACTGGACGAACTTGGGCGAAAGACCCCCGTTGCGTGAAAGACGAGCGACCATGCCTATGAAGCATACGAAGCTTGCCCAAGGTTTACCGGCATCCGAATCAACGGCCCCGAAAGGACCGGTCGTTCATGCCGCCATAGGTCCGGCCATGGGCATCGCCCGTTTCATCATGGTGCTGGCGGTGACGCTGATCGCGGCTGTCCTGGGGCTTTCAGGCCCCAACGGCACCGCAAATGCCTTGGCCGCCACCGAGCAAAGCGGCATGCCCCAGGTGCTCGACGCCCGGGTGGGACGCCATCGGGAGCAGACCCGGTTCGTGCTCGAATTCGATCAGACCGTGCGCCCGGACATTTTCACCCTCGCCGATGACTACCGCCTCGTGATCGACCTGCCGGAAGTGCAGTGGAATGTAGACGGCGGGGCCCTGCTCCAGGGCGCCGGAGAAGTGAGCCGGGTGCGCTATGCCCGCAACCGTCCCGGCCGGTCCCGGGTGGTGCTGGACTTGGCCCAGCCCCTGTCCATCGTGCAGCGGGAAATGATTGCCCCGAGGGGCGTGGGCGGCAAATACCGATTCGTGCTCGATCTGGAACGGGTCTCCCACGACACCTTCATGCGCACGGCGGGCTGGCCCGCCCGGCACAAACTTGTGGGAGCCCCGGCCCGGGAAGCCAGCGCCGCCCCCGCACCGGGGCGGGAGGCGCCTGTGCCTGCGGCCCGTCCGGCCATCCGTGCGGGCAACGCCACGCAACGGGTCATCGTGATCGATCCGGGCCATGGAGGCCGGGATCCGGGCGCCATCGGCGTGACCGGGGTCTATGAAAAGACCGTGGCGCTCAAAATGGCCGAGGAATTGCGGGATCTGCTGGAAAACACCGGCCGTTATCGGGTGCACATGACCCGGACCGGGGACAGCTTCATCACCCTGCCGGACCGGGTGGCGTTTGCGCGGGATCATCAGGCGGATCTGTTCATCTCCATCCACGCGGACTCCAACCCGGATACCAGAGTCCGGGGCACCTCGGTCTACACCCTCTCTGAACGGGCCTCTGACCGTGCGGCAGCCCGGCTTGCCCAAAAGGAAAACGCCATCAACGGTCTCCAGTCCGAGGACGTGAACGATGATGTGCTCAAGATCCTGATCGAACTGGCCCAGCGGGACACGATGAACAACAGCGTGCGCTTCGCTCAGACCCTGCTTCCGGCGATGAAATCCCGGGATGTGGGCCTGTTGCGCAACACCCACCGGTTTGGCCCCTTCTGGGTACTCACCGCGGCGGATGTGCCTTCCGTGCTGCTGGAGATGGGGTTCCTGTCCAACAGCCGGGATAGCGCCTTGATGACCTCACCGGAATGGCGGGGCAAACTTGCTGCCGGGATCCTCGATTCCCTCGACGATTATTTCGGCTACGGCGAGTTTGCCGAACTGCGCTGACCAACCGGTTGACGGCTGGCCTGTCACCGGCGGGGCCAGCCACAGGGGCCAGCCAGCCGCCCGGACGACAGATTTTTCCCCAGATTTCGGGACCTGAAAGGTCCAGACGACCCACGATCGGGCGCCACTACCGTCCCCAATTCAGGTCACGGCTGGGCCATATTGCCAGCCTACCCGTTCCCTTGTTTTCAAAGGCGCTGCCCAGGTTTGGCGTACACGATGCACCACCGTGGATGACCCACTTGGTCCGGGCGGGCGGAACGGTCCTTCCGGAGGGCGTGTTGCCGCAATTGTTCCCATGGCGGACCGGGCGGTTGCCAAATCGGACTTCAGGCGGTCGCATTGCCGGGGCAAAGTCTTTATCGTCAGCGGGGAATCGACGTGGCGGGATGTCAGGCTCAGCGGTGGTTGCGGGTGGTTCACCGGCGCCATCCGCTTCTTCAAGGACACTTTTGCCCTTTGACCCCGCCGAATGGATGACAGGGAGAGCGTGCGGTGAGTGGCCAGAAACGCGGCCGGATCGGCCTGATCGGGAAGATCTTTGGGGGGCTTGTGCTGCTGGGATTGGCCGGCGTGCTGGTCGCCGCGGGGATTGCTGCGCTCTATGTCAGCCGCCTGTCCAGGGATCTGCCAGAATACACCAGTCTGCGGGAATACCAGCCGCCGGTGATGACCCGTATTCACACCGGTGAAGGAACCATCTTGGCGGAATACGCCAATGAACGGCGCATCTTCGTGCCCATCGCGTCAATGCCGCCCCGGGTGCTCGACGCCTTCATTTCCGCCGAGGACAAGAATTTCTTCGAGCATGACGGCCTGGATTACGCGGGCATCGTGCGCGCGGCCATGGCCAATGTGTCCAACTACATGAACAACCGCCGTCTGGAAGGCGCGTCCACCATCACCCAGCAGGTGGCCAAGAACTTCCTTCTGTCCGGCGAAGTGCGCATGGAACGCAAGATCAAGGAGGCGGTGCTGGCCCGCCGGATCGAGCAGGCGTTCTCCAAGCAGAAGATCCTCGAACTCTATCTCAACGAGATCTATCTCGGCTGGCGTTCCTATGGTGTTGCCGCCGCCGCCCTGAATTATTTCGACAAATCCCTGGATGATCTAACCATCGCGGAGGCGGCCTATCTCGCCGCCATGCCCAAGGCGCCCAACAACTATCGTCCGGACCGGGTCAGCACCCGCCAGCGCGGAATCGACCGGCGCAACTGGGTGATCGAGCGGATGGCCGCGAATGGCTACATCACCTGGGAAGAGGCCCGCCAGGCCCAGGCTGAAGAGCTCGTCATCTATGAGCGGCCCTTCGGCTCCCACACCGTGGAATATGAGTTTTTCGCCGAGGAAGTACGCCGTCAGGTGAGCGACATTTTCGGCGAGGACAGCCTCTACAATGGCGGCCTGTCCGTGCGAACCACCCTGGAACCCCGGCTGCAGCGGGCGGCCCTGATTGCCCTGCGCGATGGCCTGGCCGCTTATGACCGGCGCCGTGGCTGGCGGGGCCCCGCCGGGCAGATCGACCGTCTGGAAGATTGGAGCCGGAGCATCCGGGAATTTGAATTCCTGGAGGATGCGGAACCCTGGCAGGGAGCCGTGGTCCTGGACGTGGATGCCCGCAGTGTCCGGATCGGTCTCCAGGACGGCATGTCTCAAGGGACCATCGCCTTCGCTGACATGGATTGGGCCCGCCCCCATCAGGGCCGTAACTCCAAAGGCTACCCGATCCTCGGTCCGGCCATCGGACGGGCGGATCAGGTCCTGGCCCCCGGCGATGTGATTTATGTGGAGCGCCTGGATGGCGGTGAGCAAGGCGAGGGCGACGATCTGCCGTCCTATGCCCTGCGCCAGATCCCAGATGTGGATGGCGGCATCGTGGCCATGGATCCCCACACAGGGCGGGTGCTGGCGATGATCGGCGGCTTCAGCTTCGCCCGTAGTGAGTTCAACCGGGCCACCCAGGCCCGCCGCCAGCCCGGTTCCGCCTTCAAGCCCTTTGTATTCGCGCCGGCCCTGGACCGGGGGTACACCCCCTCCAGCGTGGTGCTCGATGCGCCGCTGACCCGGGATCAGGGGGAAGGCAAGGAGCGCTGGAAGCCGGATAACTACTCCGGCCGGTTCTATGGTCTGTCCACTCTGCGCAAGGGCATGGAGAAATCCTACAATGCCCTGACCCTGCGGGTGGCCTATGACATCGGCGTGGAAAATGTGGTGCGCTACGCCCAGTCCATGGGTGTGCTGGGCTCCGTGGAAGTGGTTCCGGCCCTTGCCCTGGGGTCCGGGGAGACCACCCTCATGAACATGGTCACCGCCTATTCCATGTTCGTGAATGGCGGACGCAAGGTCAGCCCCGTACTGATCGACCAGGTTCAGGACCGGTATGGCCGGACCATTTATCAATGGGACCAGCGCAGCTGCGACAATTGCCGGAACGTGGCCTGGGAAGGCCAACGCGAGCCCACCATTCCCGACAATCGTGAACGGGTGGTCGATCCCTATACGGCCTATCAGATCGTGTCCCTGTTGGAGGGGGTGGTTCAGCGGGGCACCGCGACCTCCGTGGCTGCGGTCGGACGTCCCGTGGCGGGCAAGACCGGCACCACCAACGAGGAGCGGGACGCCTGGTTCGTGGGCTTCACCCCGGACCTCGCGGTGGGCGTCTATGTGGGCTTTGACGAGCCCAAGCCCATGGGCCGGGGGGAGACCGGCGGCAAGGCCGCCGCGCCGATCTTCCAGGATTTCATCACCGCTGCCCTTGATGGGGAAAAGGCGAGACCTTTCCGGGTTCCCGACGGCATGACCCTGATCACCGTGAATGCGGAGACAGGCCAACCCGCAAGCCATGGTCAGGCCCGGGTGATCACCGAAGCCTTCCGCCCGGGCACCGGCCCCGATCCCGATGCCTGGGAGAGCCAGCGGGGGGCCGGCGGTCCTCAGGGTCAGGACGGCCAAGTGTCCCAGGGGACCGGCGGTCTGTATTAAGACCAGTCGCGTTGTTCTTGATCCAGGCGGAGGGGAACCCAGCGAAGGGGATCCCAGGGGTCGTGGCTCGGACCCCGCCCGTGTCGGTCTTCCGGTCCTCACGCTTCACGGGGCGGCCTTTACGCAAGGCCGATCCGGGGCCATAGTCGCCCCCCATTCTTCACCACACCACATGCGGAGCGGAACCACCCCATGCGCGCCGAAATGCAAACGTTGATCTCTGAAATCAAGCAGTCGCTCGAACTGCTGAGGAGGCATCTTTGACTGGGATACAGCCCAGAAACGCCTCGACGAACTGAATGCCAAGGCTGAGGATCCGGACCTCTGGAATGATCCGGAGGCGGCCCAGGCGGTCATGCGGGACCGGAACAAGCTCGAGGCTGCCGTCGCCGCCTACCGCACCTTGGAACAGGATCTCAACGACACCATCGAATTGATCGAGCTTGGCGAAGCGGAAGGGGACACGGCCGTCGTCGCCGACGCGGAAGAAGCCATGCGCGGGCTGCATGCGGACGCAAGGTCCCGGGAAGTGGAAACCCTGCTCTCCGGCGAGGCGGATGGGAATGACGCCTTTCTGGAAGTCCATGCCGGGGCCGGCGGCACGGAAAGCCAGGATTGGGCCAGCATGCTGTTGCGCATGTATTCCCGCTGGGCGGAAAAGCGCGGCATGAAGATCGAACTCATCGAGGAGAGCGATGGGGAAGAGGCGGGCATCAAATCCGCCACCCTGAAGGTCAAGGGCGAGAACGCCTATGGCTGGCTCAAGACCGAGGCGGGTGTGCACCGGCTCGTGCGGATCTCGCCGTTCGATTCCAATGCCCGCCGCCACACCAGTTTCGCCAGCGTCTGGACCTATCCGGTGGTGGATGACACCATCAACATTGAGGTGTTGGACAAGGACCTGAAGGTGGACACCTACCGTGCGAGCGGGGCAGGGGGCCAGCACGTCAACACCACGGACAGTGCCGTGCGGATCACCCATGTGCCTACGGGCATTATCGTTCAGTGCCAGAACGAACGCTCCCAGCACAAGAACCGGGCCACGGCCCTCAACATGCTGAAGGCGCGCCTGTACGAACAGGAACTCCAGAAGCGCGAGGCGGAGGCCCAGGCGGAAGCTGCCGCCAAGACCGATATCGGCTGGGGCCACCAGATCCGCTCCTACGTGCTCCAGCCCTACCAGCTGGTGAAGGACCTGCGCACCGGGGTTGAAAGTCAGATGCCGGACAATGTGCTGGGTGGCGACCTGGATGATTTCATGGCCGCCGCCCTGGCAGCCCGGGTGCGGGGCGAGACCGCCGAGGTCAGCGACCTGGATTGAACCGGCTGCCCTTTCCTGGCCCTTCGGCCTGGTTGCATGACCGAGTTCTCAAAAGCCGGATCGATCAGGGTCCGGCTTTGTAGGGCGGCGGGCGCAAAAATCACGATCACCTTTAAACAGGGTGGCCGCCGCTCTCGTTTTTTCGCTCACG
>CAZLPU010000115.1:0-11820 GCA_964561475.1 uncultured Alphaproteobacteria bacterium | reverse complement strand
GAAGACGGCTATTACTGGATCACCGGCCGGGTGGATGACGTGATCAACGTCTCAGGCCACCGCATGGGCACGGCGGAGGTGGAAAGCGCCCTTGTGGCCCACCCCAAAGTCGCCGAGGCCGCGGTCGTGGGCTATACCCACGACATCAAGGGGCAGGGCATCTACGCCGATGTCACCCTGGTGGCCGGTGAGGACCCTACGGACGCGCTGAAAAAGGAGCTGGTGGCCTGGGTGCGCCACGAAATCGGCCCCATCGCCAGCCCGGACCTGATCCAGTTCGCTCCTGGTCTGCCCAAGACCCGGTCCGGCAAGATCATGCGCCGGATCCTGCGCAAGATCGCCGAGAACGCCTTCGACAATCTCGGCGATACGTCCACCCTGGCCGAACCGGGAGTGGTGGACGACCTGATCGAGAATCGCGAGAATCGCGCTTAAGCAAAGTGATTCGGATCCGGCAGGGGCCGCCCAAGATTGGCGGGTGCGGCCCCGCCGGTTCGCGGCCGGTGCGCTCCAGTGGGAAAGCGCGACGGGATCAGGGGTAGCAGAGGTTTATGGCGGACCAAGACGGACGGCCCCGGACCCATGGTCCGGGCAGCGCCGGTGCCCGTGACTATGGCGCCCGGCACGACGACAGGACCCAAAACAGGGATAAGGCCCAGAACAGGGATAGGGCCCAAAACGGGAACCCGGCGGGCGGCGGTGACAAACCGCAACGCCGCGCGGCCTTGGACGGCAAGGGCAAGCCCGTCCTCATGCATCCGGCCAATGCGGCTCTTCTGGAATATTGGCATATCGTCCGGGACCGGGAGCGTCTGGCCAACTGGCACGCTTTCGATCTGCTGGAGATCACGCCCTATCTGGCCAATCTGTCCCTGCTGGAATGGACCGACGACAACCGGCTGATCTACCGGTTCGCAGGCACCCAGCTTGTGGAATGGATGGGTGCCGATCCCACCAATCAGTCCCTCGATGCCTTCGGGGGCGTTCAGCAGTGCCTGATGATGATCCCTGCCCTGTCCGCGCGGGCGCTGGTGCTGTTGCTTGTGGAATACCGCACCCGGTCAGGGCGCATCCGCCGATTCGAGGACCTGTGCATGCCCCTGGCGAGCCCCGGACATCCGGCCCGCTACATTCTGATCGGCAGCCAGCCCGCGGGCCGTCCGGAAGGCCGCACCGCGCCGACATCCAACGGCGAGAGCGATCCGGAAGACGACATGCTCCTGCCCGGCACCTTCAACACGGTCAACAGCATCCGCCTGCCCCTGACCCCCGTCGAGCCGGACCGCCCCCTGATCTACGCCATGCGGTGAAAGAGCCGGGACGGCCCGCCGCCACTCACGAGAAATCCACCGCCGTGCCTTTGTTCTCCCAGTCGCCATAGCGGGTGGGCTCGGGCCCGTCCCGACCATCGATTTCCTTCGGGCGCTTTTTCTTGTCCTCATCCTTGGCCTTGCGGCGGCGCTCGGCGGCTTCCTCAAGGGCCCGCTTGGCCGCAGGGGACAGGACCTTGCCGGGAGCGCCACCCTCGACGTCCGGCCGGGGAGCCTCCGGCTCACCCCCGTTTGCGACGCCGGCATCGGCAGGCTTGGATTCTGGCTGGGCAGCGGGGGTATCGTCGGCCATCAAAAGAAAACTCCGTATTTGTCCTGGGATCCGTATGTTCCGGCAGCAAGTGAGAAGCCTCCGGGAAACCTTCAGGCCCGATGAGGAGGTAGGCTGCTGGGCGGGTCTCGGAAGACCGGATGACGCCCGCTTGAACCCGCGTGGTGATCACAATATTTCGAAAGAGCGCCTCGCCAAGGGCGCATGAGGCCCCATATCCATCGCGCGGCGCCGGTGTGGTCTGGCGCGGGGGCTTTTTTGCGAAGGACAGATCATGAAATTTGCACGCACGGCGATGCTGATGGCGGCCATGACCGCCCTCTTTGTCGGGATCGGCGGCCTGCTTGCCGGTCAGGCGGGCATTTTGATCGCCCTGCTGATCGCGGGCGCCATGAACGGGTTTGCGTACTGGAATTCAGACCAGATGGTTCTGAAAATGTACGGTGCCCGCCGGGTGGACGAGGCAAGCGCCCCCCAATTCGTGCGCATGGTGCGGCAACTGGCGGAAAACGCTGATCTGCCCATGCCCAAGGTCTACATCATTGAAAATCCCCAGCCCAACGCCTTCGCCACGGGCCGGAACCCGGAAAACGCGGCCGTTGCCGCCACGACGGGGCAGTTGGATCTGCTGTCCGTGGAAGAGCAGGCGGGCGTGATGGCCCATGAGCTGGCCCATATCAAGAATCGGGACACCCTGATCATGACGATCACGGCGACACTGGCCGGCGCGATCTCCATGCTGGCCAATTTCGCCATGTTCTTCGGCGGCAACCGCAACAATGCCATCGGGCTGATCGGCACCATCGCCATCATGATCCTGGCCCCGATCGCCGCCGCACTGGTGCAGATGGCCATCAGCCGGACCCGGGAATATGAGGCGGACAAGATCGGCGCGGAAATCTGCGGGCGTCCCTTGTGGCTGGCCTCGGCCCTGGACAAGATCGAGCGGGCCGCCAAGCAGATCGACAATGTGGACGCGGAGCGCAATCCGGCCACCGCCCACATGTTCATCATCAACCCGCTACACGCCCATCGGATCGACAATCTGTTCTCCACCCACCCAAACACTCGCAACCGGATCGCCCGGCTGGAGGAGATGGCCGGAGGCGCCCGGGTCCAGCGCAACCCCTGGGGCTGACCCGCACCGGGTCCGGGTCGGATCACCCAGGCCTTGGGTTTCGTGTCGGGGTTTCCCGCATTGCCGGGTTCCCCAAAAACGCGCTATGGACATCGCCATGGCTGAGCAAAACGACGACTGGCTTCACATCAATCGGGCGAACTGGGACGAGCGGGTGGCGATCCACCTCGCCGCGACGGATTTCTATGACCTGGGGCCCCTGCGCTCAGGCCAAGGCCGCCTCACGCCCATTGAAGAGGCCGAGCTTGGTCCCGTGGACGGCTTGCGGGTGATCCACCTTCAATGCCATTTCGGCGCGGACACTTTGACCCTGGCCCAGCGGGGCGCCCGGGTCACCGGCGTTGATTTTTCCGCTCCCGCCCTCGAAGCCGCTCGAGATCTCGCTCGGGAATTGGGCCTTGAGGACCGCAGCCGGTTTATCGAATGCAACGTCTATGACGCGCCCCAGGTGGTCGGCGAGGCGGGCACCTATGACCGGGTTTTCGTCAGTTGGGGAGCGATTCACTGGCTGCCCGATATGGCCGCCTGGGCGCGGGTCGTGGCCCATTTCCTCAAGCCCGGCGGCGCGCTTTACCTGGCGGAGGCCCATCCCACCGCCTGGATGCATGATGACCGGATGAAAATCTCCGACGGCAGGCCCGGCATGTTCTGTCCCTATTTCGGAACCGGCCCGCTCCATCTGCACGATCCCACGGACTATGCGGCCCCGGACGCACGGCTTGAAAATGCGGGCACGGTGGAATTCCAGCACACCCTGTCGGACATTATCATGGCACTGACCAATGCGGGCATGACCCTGCGCCGGTTCCATGAACACGCGGAAGTGCCCTGGAAAATGTTTGACATGCTCGAGCCCAAACAGGACGCCATGTTTGGCTGGCCGGACAAGGCATGGCTGCCCCTGGCCTTTTCTCTCTGGGCGGAACGGAACCTCTGAATGACGGAAGACACCAGCAAGGAAACGCCGGCCACCGAGAAATCCGCCAAACGCTCCGCATCCGCCGCACTTCGCACCATGGACCAGAACGCACGCACGGCGGCCCTGATCCTGGTCAGCGGTGTGCTGACGGACCGACGCAGCCTTGATGATCTCTGGGCGGAGGGCGTCGCGGAAGACGGTGCCCTCTCGCGCCTGGACACAAGGGACAAGGCTTTCGCCCGGATGCTGGCCGCCACGGTCCTCCGGCGCCTCGGGCAGATTGATGCGCTCCTGTCCCGGTTCATCGAAAAGCCCCTGCCCAAGGAAGCAGGCGAGGTGCGCCATGTGCTCCGCCTGGGTGTGGCCCAGCTTCTGTTCATGAAAGTGCCCGACCACGCGGCCGTGGATGAAATGGTGTCCCTCGCCCGGCCCGACCGGTTGCGAGGCCTTGTGAACGCGGTATTGCGCCGGGTCAGCCAGGAAGGGGAAGCCATCGTCAAGGCCATGGATGCCCCCCGCATCAATACGCCGGACTGGCTGTGGGACGCCTGGTGTTCCGCCTATGGCCAGACCGCCGCCCGGGGCATCGCCGAGCAGCATCTGGAAGAGCCGCCTCTGGATCTGTCCGTCAAGGAAGAGCCGGAATCCTGGGCCAACCGGCTCGACGGGGAGCTTCTGTCCACGGGCACTCTGCGCCGGAGCACCGCCGATCCCCGCAATCTGCTGGGGTTCAGCCAGGGGGCCTGGTGGATCCAGGATGTGGCATCGGCCCTGCCCGTCCGGCTTCTGGATCATGTCCGCAACAAGACCGTGATCGACCTGTGCGCCGCCCCCGGCGGCAAGACCATCCAGCTTGCCCTCAATGGCGCCCGGGTGGTGTCCATGGACAAGTCGAAAGAGCGCCTGAAACTGGTGAAGGAAAACCTGGACCGGATGGGGCTCACGGCGAGCCTTCTGGTTCAGGACGTGACCCAGTGGCGCCCTGACATTTCCCCCAAACTGGTGCTCCTGGACGCTCCCTGTTCGGCGACAGGCACCATCCGGCGCAACCCGGACATTGCCCATCTCAAAAAGCCCAAGGACATTGCGCCCCTGGTCAAGATCCAGGACGCAATGTTGAACAACGCCTTTGAACGCCTGGCGCCCGGTGGGCTTCTGGTCTATTGCACCTGTTCCCTTCAACCGGAAGAAGGCCCGGAACGTATTGAAAAACTGCTGGAAACCCGGGCGGATGCGGTTCGCGATCCCATCGATCCGCAGATCATTGATGACTTCGAGGAGGCCGTGACCCGGGACGGCGATTTGCGTACTTTGCCCTGTATCTGGCCTGAAAAAGGCGGCATGGACGGCTTTTTCGCCGCCAGGATCCGGAAAAAAGCGAAAAGCTGAGGGTCTGGCCACAAGATTGGCGCGTTCCCATATCAAGGAAGACCAAGAAGCGGGTGCATTTGCGCCTGCCTTCGATTTGGCTGCCCGGCTGCTCAATTTCCATTGAGCATTCAGACTGACCGGACTGGGCAGGGACGCGGAGGATGCAGCGATGACTTTCGGATTACCGATCGGTGGAACGTGGGGCGATTGGGCCAGAACCGCGCGCCCGGCGCTGACTTTCGGAACCCTGGCCGCGGCCCTGGCCGGTCTGGTGGCCTGCGGCCCGGACCCGAACAAAGATCCGGTTCCCTTCAGCGATGAAGACCCGACCTATTTCGGTGAGGTGTCCTATGGCAGCGGCGGCGCCAAGGGCAAAGCCGACCCCTACGGCTATGAAGCCATGGAACCCTATACCGAGCCCTTTGGCGGGCCTGCCTATGACAAGCGCGCTCCGGCCCGCAAGGCGTCCTACGGCCGGGTGGTCAGCATGCGCAAGACCGTCACCGGTGGCGGCAAGGCGTCGGGATGGTCCCAGCATACTGGGGTCAGCAACATGGGTGAGAGCGGTTACGGCGGCACGCCGGTGATCGAATACACGGTGCAGGACACGAGCGGCTATGTCTTCACCATCACCCAGGCCAGCGGACAGGTGATCCCGGAAGGCTCCCAGGTGCGCATCCTCTATGGGGACCGACTCTCGATCCAGCCTGTGTCCTACCAGGATCGCGGATCCTATCCGGACAAGGGTCGTGGCGGCGTCATCGAGCGTACGGATCCGGTCGGCTTCTGATCCGCCGTTGGTTTGTCATCAGGGCGTCGCCGAGATCCCCGGAATACTGACAAAACGCACTTGATGACGGGGCATCCACAACCACTAGATGCTGTAGGTGCCCCAAACTAAAACAATAGATGTTGCGCCGTCCCGGCACAGGGTGCTAGGAACCAAACCATGAGCACACCGATTCGCATCGCCCCTTCTATCCTGTCCGCCGACTTCGCCCGCCTCGGGGAAGAGGTCGCCGCCGTGACGCAAGCCGGGGCCGATTACATCCATATCGACGTGATGGATGGCCATTTCGTCCCGAACCTGACCATCGGCCCAGCCGTGGTGAAGGCCCTGCGCCCCCACTCCAAGCTGCCCTTCGATGTTCATTTGATGATTGCCCCTGTGGATCCCTTCATTGATGATTTCATCGCAGCAGGTGCGGACATCATCACGGTTCATCCCGAAGCCGGCGCCCACCTTCACCGGACGGTGCAGCGGATCAAGGCGGCCGGGGCCAAGGCGGGGGTGGCGCTCAATCCGGCGACACCGGTCGAGGCCCTTGATTTCGTGATGGATGACCTGGACCTGATCCTGGTAATGAGTGTGAACCCTGGCTTTGGGGGCCAGAGCTTCATCGACAACCAGCTTGAAAAGATCGCCGACCTCCGGGCCCGGATCGATCAATCGGGCCGGGACATCGAGCTTGAGGTGGACGGGGGGATCAATCTGGACACGGCGCCCAAGGTCATCGAGGCGGGTGCGCGGGTTCTGGTTGCGGGCACGGCCACGTTCAAGGGTGGCCGGGATGCCTATGAAACCAACATCAAGGGGCTGCGCGGCGCCTGACCGCCGGCTCGTCTGATGGATCAATCCCGGCAGGTCAATGACCCGATAGGCCGATGACCCGGAACGGGGTTGCGCTGCGCACGTGTGGGGAGTGTGCCGGACGTTCTTGGGCCAAAAATTTCCCCAGTGCACTGTGAAGCACCCTGCCCGGGATGGGGCAGGCCTGGAGATCGTATATGTCAATCGCTGCCTGGGCACGAGGATGGGCCGCGGCGGCGCGGACCACAACGAGCCGCGCCCGGGCCCATGTGACTGCCCGGACCGCACTGGCTTGGGACGATCTTGTGGGCACGGGCGCCCTCATGCCCGATCGCATTCTCTATGCCCCGCCTGATCTTTTACCGCCCGACGCGGACCGGGGCCGGGCCATGCTTACAGGCACCTACACCTTCGACAGCCAGACCGTCCGCGTGCCCGAGGGCACCACGCCCTGGTCCGTCACGGAACCCTCTCCCTATTGGGCCATGGACCTGAACAGCTTCGATTGGCTGCGGGATCTGGAAGGGCTGGAGCGGGAAACCGCCGGGGAGCAGGCCCGGTGGCTGGTGAATGGCTGGCTCCACGACAAGGGCCGCTGGGACCGGATCGCCTGGCGCCCGGATGTGGCCGCCCAACGGATTGTCTCCTGGTGCCGCCATGGTCGGCTCATTCTTGAAGGGGCGGACCTGATCTGGCGCTCCACCTTCCTGCGCTCCCTGTCCCGCCAGTCGGTCTATCTCCACAAGACCGCTCACTTGGCCCCGGACGGTGAACCCCGGCTTCGGGCCGCGGTCGGCCTTGCGCTCAGTGGCCTGTGTCTGCCCCATGGAGCCAAACGCCGGGAACGGGGTGTTTCCCTGGTCCTGGAGGAGGTCGCCCGCCAGATCCTGCCCGATGGCGGCCATGTGAGCCGGGATCCGGACACGTTGCTCCGGGTGTTGATGGATTTGATGACCCTGCTGGCGGGCCTGGACAAGACCCGGGCAGGGCGCCCGGAGTCCCTGCAACACGCCGTGGACCGGATGGCCCCGATGGTGCGTTTTTTCCGCCATGGGGACGGGAGCCTTGCGGCCTTCAACGGGGCCCGCCGCCGTCCTGCGGTCCATGTGGATGCGGTCCTGGCCCAGGACGACACCGCGGGCAAGCCCCTGCGCCGGGCCATGCAATCGGGCTATCAACGCCTTGCCCGGGGCGGCACGGTGGCAATCATGGATACCGGCGCGCCGTCGCGGGGGGTGATGAGCAGCCGGGCCCATTCCGGCTGCCTCTCCCTGGAGTTGAGCGCCGGACACACAAGGATGATCGTCAATTGCGGCACCACCAATGCCCATGGGCCGACCTGGCGGGAGGCACTGCGGGCCACGGCGGCCCATTCGACGGTCACCATCGGTGACACCTCCAGCAGTTCATTCCTGACCAGCGCCCTTCTACCCGCGATTGGTGACGGACGGATCGTCAACGGCCCGGTCCATGTCTCCAGCAGCCGGACGGACAACGACTCAGGCACCCTGGTGGATGCCTCCCATGACGGCTACATGGAACGCTTCGGCATGATCCACCGGCGCCGTCTTTACGTCAGTGCCGACGGACGGGACGTGCGGGGAGAGGACACCATCGCCAAGCTGGGCGAAGGCGGGCGCCGCCCCCAGGCCGCCGCCGCCCGGTTCCACCTTCATCCGGACGTGATCGCCCAGAAGGGCGGCGACGGGGCAACGGTCCATCTGACCCTGCCCGACCAGGCCCGCTGGCGCTTCCGGACCACCGGCGGCACCCTGGCCCTGGAAGAAAGCGCCTATCTCGATGAAACGGACACCACCCGGCAGACCCGCCAGATTGTTCTCTCCCGCCCCCTGGACGGCAGCACCATCACCTTGAAATGGGCAGTTCAGGCCGTGGACGATCCCGTCGGTGGGTATGAGGACGACGACGCGGAAGACCTCTTGCAGAACCAGGATCTCGCACTGGAGGAGGACAGCCAGGACTATCCCGGCTATGGTGCCGGGGATGGTCAGCCAGAACCGGCAAGGGCCGATTTGCCCACGGACGACCGGGACGACGAGGGTTATGGAACGTCACGGGAGGCTCATGCCTCCCCTGATCACCCAGGACCCGTTCGGGCCGCCACGGGACCGCGGGATTCGATTCGCCCATTCGCCGGTCGCCCTTCCTCCGGGCGCCCAAATACTGATCGCCCAAATGCTGACCGTCCAGGCACGGATCGACCCCCATCACGTCGTGCTGAGCCGGGCCGCCCCACGGAGGTCCGCCCCCGGAGGGACCGGGAACCGGAGCAGCCTGATGAAGACGTGCCCGCCTGGGCGGCGGCGGCGGAGGCCCGGTCGAAAGCCTGGGCAGCCCGCCGCAAGGACCGCACCGAAGAGTGATCCGGATCTGGATGATCCGAAACCAAGACAAGGCCCATAAAAACAACGGGCCGACCTCGCCGGGCCTGCCCGGCTTTTCTCCGCCCGGCCGTCCTGGCGTCTGACCTGCCGCGCCGCTGGACCGGACGATCCCGTGCATTCCGGCGCCCTGATCATTGCGGCGCGCGCCATCATGAGGACGACAGCCATGAACACCACACCGGTAAAACGGGTTCTGCTTTCCGTGTCCGACAAGACCGGGCTGAAGGACTTTGCCCAGGCCCTGAGCCGTCAGGGAGCGGAGCTTGTCTCCACCGGCGGCACCGCCCGCCTCATGCGTGACGCAGGCTTGACCGTGCGGGAAGTGGCGGATGTGACCGGCCTGCCTGAAATGCTCGACGGCCGGGTGAAGACTCTGCATCCCAAAATCCACGGCGGTCTCCTGGCCCGGCGGGACGATCCTGGCCACACCCGGACCATGACCGATCACCAGATCGCCGGTATCGACCTTCTGGTGTGCAATCTCTATCCCTTCGAGGAAACCCTCGCCGGCGGGGCGGATGCCGCCACCATTATCGAGAATATCGATATTGGCGGGCCCGCCATGATCCGGTCGGCGGCTAAGAACCATGCCCATGTCGCCGTTGTGGTCGACCCGGCGGATTATGCCCTGTTGGAAGCGGAACTGGCGGACAGGGGCGGCATCGGTTTCGACCTGCGCCAGAAGCTGGCGGCCAAGGCTTTTGCCCGCACCGCCGCCTATGACAGCGCGATTTCCGGATGGTTCGCGGCCATGACCGGGGAGGAAGCCCCCGCATATCGCAGCTTCGCCGGGCCTCTTCACCAGACCCTGCGCTATGGCGAGAACCCCCACCAGAAAGCGGCCCTTTATCTCTCAGGACCCGGACGGCCCGGGGTTGCCACCGCGCGCCAGATCCAGGGCAAGGAACTGAGCTACAACAACATTGCCGACACGGATGCGGCCTTCGAACTCGTCAGCGAATTCGATCCCGCCGAGAGTGCCGCCGTTGCCATTATCAAGCACGCCAACCCCTCGGGCATGGCCACCGGCCAGGATGCCCTGGAGGCCTATGAGCGCGCCCTCCTGTGCGATCCCGTCAGTGCCTTCGGGGGGATCGTGGCCCTGAACCGGACCCTGGACCGGCAGGCCGCAGAAAAGATCGCAGAGATCTTCACGGAAGTGATCGTCGCCCCCGATGCCGACCAGGATGCTCTCGATCTTCTGGCCGCCAAGAAAAACCTCCGGGTGCTGCTGACCGGCGGCCTCGCCAATCCCCTGGAACCCGGTGTGATGGTGCGCAATATCGCCGGCGGGCTTCTGGTCCAGAGCCGGGACACGGGCCGGGTGGGTGCCGCGGACTGGAAAGTGGTCACCAAACGGGCGCCCACGGACCAGGAGACCGCCGACCTCGCATTTGCCTTCCGGGTGGCCAAGCACGTGAAATCGAACGCCATCGTCTATGCCAAGAATGGGGCCAGCGTCGGTATTGGTGCCGGGCAGATGAGCCGCCTGGATTCCTCCCGCATCGCCGCCATCAAGGCCCGGGACGCCGCCAAGGCCGCAGGCCTTGAAGAGCCCCTGACCCAAGGGTCCGTCGTGGCCTCCGATGCCTTTTTCCCCTTCCCCGACGGGATGCTGGCCGCCGCCGAGGCAGGGGCCACCGCCGTCATTCAGCCCGGCGGCGCCATGCGGGACGATGATGTCATCGCCGCGGCGGACGAGGCGGGTCTTGCCATGGTATTAACCGGCATGCGCCATTTCAGGCATTGACGGTCGCCCGGGGCGGAACGGCCGCGAGAGACCGTAAAAGGATCGGCTCCGCCCCCTGGCGGAACCGCTGAGGCAAGAGGGAGTGGGGTCCGATGACCGCTGTGCGCTGGATCACGATTGGCTTGGCCACCCTGATGGCCCTTATAGCGGTGGGTGTGGCCCTTGCCCTCCACGGTCAAAGTACGGGCTGGATGGTGCGCAAGCGGACGGTGGAAACCTGGATCACCGCCCTCGAGCCCCACCTGACCATTCTCAGCCCCTTCGCGACCGCCGCCGGTGCCAAGGCGGGCACGGACGACACCGCGCCGGTGATGCTGATTTTCCCCGGCTGCGGCGGCACCCGGGAACATCACACCCGCTGGGCGGAAATCGCGACCCAGGAGGGCTATTTCGGCATCATCGTGGACAGTTTCGCCCCACGGGGCCTGGGCCGGGAACGGGCCTTGCGGGAAGTGTGCAGCGGCAGCCGGCTCTGGGGACGGGAACGGGCCGGGGACGTGGCGGCCATGCTCACCTGGCTGCGGGATTTGCCCGGCGCCGATGCGGAGCAGGTGGTCCTGTTCGGCCAGTCCCATGGGGCCTGGTCCATCATGGACCTTCTGTCCATGGATTTGAGCCGCCAGACCCCGACACCCCTCTCCGACCCTCTCCAGCCGGACATTCTCTCAGGGGTTCAGGGCACTGTGTTGTTCTATCCCTATTGCGGCGCCTTCAGCATGACCGGGGAAAAGGGTTGGACCGTCCAGCCTGAAGGGCTGATGTATATCTCCGGCCAGGATGAAGTGGTCTCCGCCCTCGCCTGCCGGCGCACCGCGGAATGGTTGACCGCATCCGGCGTGCCATTGACCGTGCACGAATTGCCTGATGCCGGGCACGCTTTCGATGAGTTTTCCTTGCCCGAAGACAGCCCCCTCACCTACCGGCCCGATCTCGCGGCGCGGGCAACCGCCGAGGTTCGCCAGTTCCTTCGCAAGGCCAAGACCGGCAAATAGAGCATGAGGCGTTTAATCCGCATCATGCTCAAGGCCGCGACTGCGGTCCGGC
>CAZLPU010000114.1:0-11830 GCA_964561475.1 uncultured Alphaproteobacteria bacterium | reverse complement strand
CCAACAAACCCCTCGATCTCGTCTGGGGGGCCATCACGTCTTGACGGGGAGAGTGGCGGTTGCCTGGTCGCCTGTCTCCGCTCAGCGGCGGGCCACCACAAGACCCAGTTCCTGAAGAATATCGAGGGGGACCTGTGTACCGGGCTGATCCGGGGGCGGCCCGGCATTTTCAGGCCAGAACTGTTCCGTGATCCACCGTTGCGCCCGCCCGCGCCAGAGATCGTCCTCAGCATCCGGCACGATTGGAGGGGTGGAAGCATGCTTGCCTGCCGCCGCCGTCCTGTGCCGCTCAATCCCTTGAGGCAAGGACCGGTTGAAGGCCGCAAGGCTCGCCGGCGCTCCGCGCCCAGACTTGTGGAACCGCTGGCACTGATCCACGACCAGCACCGTAAGAACGTCCCTGGACACGCCGCCATCCAGATAGGCCTGAGCCTGGGTGTCGATGGTGAGCATGGGCGCGGGCAGTCCGGCCTCATCCGGCCAGAGCTTCTCCCGCGTGTCGAGAAACGCCAGGGTCACAGCCCGGGCCGGTGCCTGGGTTTGTGTCGGCGCAGTTTCATCCTGACCCGGCATACAACCATCCCTCGCCTGCTCGCGCGTTTGATGGTGATGGTTTATTTCTGGCCTCTGGACTCTGGCTTCTGGACTCTGGGGGTTAACCCCCCTGCCAATGTCAGACGAAGTGTTCTGAACCGACTGGGCCGTCCTCGCCCTGGTGTAACCCCTTGTAATGGAGGGATTTCCCCCGAGCCGGCCACTTGCAGTGTCCTGTTCGGCCTTTGCGTGATCCCGGACCATTCTGCGGCAGTAAATGATCCCATTTTCGGTCAGGCTGAAGACCCCTTGCTCCTCCAGTTCGGCCAGCAGCTTTCTCACCTTTTTAGGACTATCGCCGGTCATCTTCGCCAGCTGACTGGCGTTGAGTGAGCGACCGTCCATGGTGAGATGGCCATAAGGCTCGGCCTCATGCATGAGGCCGATCATGTCGATCCATAGGGCACGGGCATGGCCGGAGCACAGACGCAGCTGCACATCGGATCTCCAGTCCCTCGGGTAGAACTTCATCCAGGGCTTCTTCATCCCCACGCCCCCCCATCTGCGGCGTCACGCACGGCGTGATAGGCAAGGATCGCTTGAGTGTGGGCAGTCCCTGTTCCGCCGTTCCGGTTCTTTGCGACGATGAAATCCATCCGCCCTCCCACTTTCATGCGCTTGCCGAGATAGGTGGCATAGCTCTCCTCGTCCGCACGATCCGGACGCTGCTGATCGAGGTAGTATTCCGGGCGGTGGACAAAGATGACGACATCTGCGTCCTGCTCGAGGGAACCGGATTCGCGCAGGTCGGAGAGCATTGGCACGCGGTTCTCCCGCCGCTCCACCTCCTTGGACAGTTGGTGAAGCGCCAGAACTGACGCACCTGTCTCGCGGGCAAGGTCAACGAGATCACTGGAGATTTCCGTGAGCTCCATGTGCCGGTTGCCCCGGTAACGGTCGCTCGGCTGAATGTGGCCCGTCCAATCCACCACGATGAGGGTCAGAGGGGTTTCTGCATCATTGAAATGCTCCGCCGCTCTCATGGCCTCGGCCATGAGGGCAGAGCAGGATTTTCCTCGGCCATCATCAATATGGATGGGGAGTGAGGCCCAGCGGCACCTGGCTTCCTCCAGTGTACGCAAGGTTTCATCATCCGGCGGGGCCTGCATGGCGCTGAAAGGCATCTTAATGCCGTCGTGAAAAAGAAGATCCGAAAGCATCCTTTGGACCAGGCGGTTGCGATCCATTTCCAGACTGAAAACCAAGACCCCCAGGCCAGCGCGGGCCACATTCAGGGCAATATTCATTCCCGCCGTGGTCTTGCCCATGGCCGGGCGGCCCCCGAGGTAACACAGTTGCTTGGGCCGCAATCCACCTCCAAGGATTGTGTCCAGATCCTTCAGCCCAGTGGCGTAGACCTGTGTTTGCCCGGCCTTTTGCCGGTCAAGCACCTCGTCAATGGCCTCCGCGAACGTCCGAGGACTGCCGGACATGCCTCGCTGTGCAATTTCGCCTAGGTCGGACTTGAAGTTGAGAAGGATCGCCGAGGCAGGTTTCTCGCGGTTTTCGTAGAGGTCCGCGGTCAAATCGCCGGCGGCCATGAGGCCCATGCGCCGGATGGCGAGATCTCTCAGGCTTTCGACAGATTGGCGAACGGCATCCGGGTGCAAACTGGCTGCGGCGAGATTGGCCAGATAGCCTGATCCGCCAACCTCTTCGAGCCCGGTATCCGTTCCCATGCGATTGGCCACGTGCAGGGGCATGGGCTTGTTGCCGTCCCTGATCAGGCCGCAAATGGCTTCCCAGATCCGCCCGTGTAGCGGCTCGCAGAAGTCATGGGCCCCGAGATCGCCGCAGTGGTTAAGGGTGTCAGGCCAGACCATGACACCGCCCAACAGTTCCTGTTCAAGCTCAATGCTGTGAGGGCCGACCTCAGTCATGGCTGCCCCCATCTGTTGTGACCTCTGACAACCGTTTGGTGAGCAGCCGTTGCAGGGACTGACGCAGGAGTGTGGCCCGCTTGGCGACCGGCTCCTTCGACTGGGTGCGTGCAAGGAATTCAGAGGCCATCACGGTGCCTCCGTCTTTACCGCCGGGATGACCGGTGCAGAGCCAAGGCTTGGGCGGACACTTTCCTCGGAGGTTGAAGTCCGCTTCTGCGCCTCCAGCCAGTCCAGAATATCGCCCCACCTGTAGAAGACCCGGCTCCCGATCTTGTAATAGGGCGGCCCGTCACCGGAGACCCTGAGCTTGGCAGCCCGGCTCGCACTGAACCCACACAGGTTCAAATGCTTCAGTTGCTTGGGGGCAACCAAATGGTCCCGATCCCATAGGGTGTGGGACTGATCAAAATTGCTATTTTGGTCACGCTGGCCTGCGCGCTGTCCTTCGTCGGATGGGCAACTGCCGGGATCTGTCAGGAAATGCGGGAGGGATTTGGTGATCATGGTGCTTTCTCCGGTTACTCGTGGAAACCCGAGTAATTGGAGCTGAGCGCGGTGCCATGGTCCAAATCAGCAGATCAGGAATTTTTCGACGTTGATTTTTTGGGGAATTTTTTTCGTCCACTCTCTTTTTTCGCCGGGTTTGTTTCAACACGGTAAGTCAATCGCCCTCTATTTAATTTTCGAAGCCTCTCCGCATCCAAAAAGGGCGGTATAATCGCCTCAACAAAACGCAAGAATGGTGTGCTGGGCTCCCCTCCTAGATAAGAGGCTCGAGCTGATCCAGGAAATTCACCTTCGATCTCCTTCCAAAGCTCAATAAATAAACCCATAAGATAAATTAAATATTTATCTCCTTTATGTTTTTTCTCGGCGGCATCAGATTTTTCAAGTCTTGTTGCATGTGCATCCAAAACACATACGAATTTCCAACCAATGTCAACATATGTTCGATATCTTCTCTACTAATCGAGCAATCACTATCGGCAATGTCTGACGTAAGTGAATTAGAATGAGGTTTTGCAGTTTTATTTTTGATTTCTTCCTCAACGCAAATTGGGATGTTGAGTCTACGATTGCCGCATTCTTCATCTATGATACTGGCTTTATTCAGGGCCTTTCTGAAAATCTTTTCGATTGAGCGTAACTCTTTTCCTTTTTGTAGATCCGTCAGTTGGGTATCCGAGGCTTCTCGAATGCCTGCCGCCAAAAATGCGATGCTGGTGAGCCGCTTTCGGACGTGGTCTTTTATGAGAATGCTAGGGGCTTCTTTTGATTCTTTATGGATCTCACCATCATCCCAGCGATCACCAAAGACACGCCGCATTTCATCGTCAAACTCAGGCCGGAACTGGATATCACCATCATTGATTGCAAGACAATCTCTCACTTCTCTTTGAGGTTGGTCGTGCTTGCTTCTACCCATCGAAACGCCTCTGGCTGACTCCGCTCCAAGTGATTGCTGGCTGATTGCTGGATCGGAGGGGAGAAGGTCAGCGTCGTGCTAACCCCTTGAAATCGTGGTGGGCACGGCTGGGATTGAACCAGCGACCCCTGCCGTGTGAAGACAGTGCTCTCCCACTGAGCTACGTGCCCACGATTGGCCCGCCGGGGAGGGGGCCGGTCCACTGTGCCTGATTGATCGGATCGGGATGGGATCGGATCGAACCATGGTGTGGCCCGTGCGAGCGCGGGGCTCGGCATCGGGCGGGCGGGTGGAACCGCGGAGCGAGACTGCTAGCCCGGCTCCGGGGCGGCGTCAAGCCTCCTTTGTCCCAGCAATGCCCAGAACCTCGAGAACCGCTTCGGGCAGGGCTGCGAAACTGTCGATCACCGCGTCCGGGTTCAAGTCCGGCATCGGCGTCGGGCTGTACCCGAAGGTCACGCCGATTACGGGGATGCCCGCGGCCCGGGCCGCACCCGTATCCGCAGCCGTGTCGCCGATCATCACCGCCCGGGGCAGGGCTGTGCCCGTGGCGGCCCTGGCGGTCTCGATGGTGTGGATCAGGGGGGCGGCATCGGGCTTTCTGGTCTCGCAGGTGTCACCGCCCACCAGGGAGGCGAACCGGGGCATCAGGTCCAGGGTTTCCAGAAGTTGGCGCGCCAGGCTCTCGCGTTTGTTGGTGCAGATCGAAAACCGGGCGCCCATGGCCTCCATCCGGTCCATGGACTCGATGGCATGGGGAAAGGGCGCGCTGTGTTTGGCGATGGCGCCGCTGTAGACCTCGACGAACTGGCGGTTCAGATCCAGCAGGACCTCCTCCTCCACCATGGCGCCGGTCTGTTCGAGCCCGGCCTGGAGTGTGCGCCGGCCTCCCATACCCACAAAGGGGCGCAGACTTTCGATGGGCACCGGCTGGCGTCCAAAGGCCACAAGGACCTCATTGGCGGCTGCCGCCAGATCCGGCGCCGTGTCCACCAGGGTGCCGTCCAGGTCAAAAACAACCAAAGTCCCGGCAAGGGAGGGGGCGGCAAGGGGAGTGCCAGTAAGGGGGGGATCGGCGGGCTGGGTCATCGGGCAGGCACTCCTTGTGCAGGCGACAGCGGGAGACATCGGTTGATGGCGGCATAAGCCACGAGCCAATGCCGTTGGGCAAAAGCCCCATGCAAAAGCCCCATGTAAAAGCCCCATGTAAAAGCCATCGTCCGGCTTGCACTTATGTCCCGCTCTTTCCATTGTGCCAGCGCGTTGAGGCCAGCCGGTGGGTGTAGACCGGGGGCGGGTGCGGGCGCAAGCACAGCCTTTGGTCCCACGGCGTGACAAAGGCGGGCGAACGCCGTGATAACAGGATCTCTTGCGGCGAAATCAGTGAAGAGGGAAAGGCCACCAGGTCATGGCGGATCTTGCATGCATTATTCTGGCGGCGGGCAAGGGCACGCGGATGAAATCCACCACGCCCAAGGTGCTCCATGAGATTGCCGGGCGTCCGATGCTGCACCATGTGCTCGACACCTGCGCGGCCCTGGAGCCATCCCGGGTGGTCACCGTTGTGGGCAGCGGCGGCGACCAGGTGGCCTTTGCCGTGGAGGCGTTCATGCCCGGCTGCGGGATCGTGGTGCAGGAGCCCCAACTGGGCACGGGGCATGCGGTCCAGGTCGCGGAACCGGCCTTCAAGGGCACATCCGTGCCCGGCGATGTACTCATTCTCTACGGTGACACCCCCCTGATCGAACGGGCCACCCTGGAAAGGATGCTTGCAGCGCGCAGGGATGGGGCCGCCGTGGTCGTGCTGGGCTTCGAGCCAGCGGAGCCCGGGGCCTATGGCCGGCTGATCCTGGATGGGGACGGCCGTCTCGAGGCCATTGTCGAGGCCAAGGACGCGACCCCGGATCAGCTTGCCGTGGGCCTGTGCAATTCCGGGGTCATGGCCGTATCCGGCGGGGATCTGTTCGGGCTCCTGGAGGAAATCGACAACGACAATGCCAAAGGCGAGTATTATCTGACCGATATTGTCGCCCGGGCCCGGTCCCGGGGGCTGGCCTGCGGGGTGGTGCGGGCGGATCCAGACGAGGTGATGGGCGTGAATGCCCGGGGCGAGCTGGCGGTCGCGGAACGGATCTACCAGGACCGGCGCCGACGGGAGGCCATGGCAGCCGGTGTCACGCTCCGGGACCCGGCATCGGTGTTTTTCCACTGGGACACGGTGGTGGAGCCCGATGTGGTGATTGCGCCCCATGTGGTGTTCGGACCCGGTGTGCGGGTGGAAACCGGCGCGTCCCTGCCGCCGTTCAGCCAGATCGAGCGGGCCACCGTGAAGGCTGTTAGGCTCGTGCCGGATCCGGAGGCGTCCCATCCGCTGGAGCCCGGTCCCAGTGCCTCTTG
The DNA here is from genome assembly GCA_964561475.1 of uncultured Alphaproteobacteria bacterium. GTDB lineage: Bacteria > Pseudomonadota > Alphaproteobacteria > JAJFIK01 > JAJFIK01 > CAYUYV01. The sequence continues at coordinate 5,530 of CAZLPU010000114.1, read as the reverse complement.
AGCGGGAAGAAAGGCCCTTGGGCATGAAACCGGATGGCATGAAACCAGGTGGCATGAAATCGGGAAGCTGGGAACCGGGTGGTTGGGAAGAGGGCAGGCACGCACCCATGCGAAACGTGGACAGAAACGGCCCGGGGCCCCTCAGCGGCGGTCCAAATAGGGGTGGCTCCAATCGGGGTGAACCGAGCGGCGGTGGCCGCCGCCGCAGCTTCAAGGGCCGGCGTGGACACAAGGGCCGTGGCGGCGATGCCGGTGCTCGCGGAACCGGCCCTTTTGAATTCGTCGTGGAAGGTATTCCGGTCTCCGCCAATAATGACCGGCCCGCGGCCCGGCAATGGAAGGCCCGGGTGGGCACGGCGGCGGCCTGCTATCTGCGCGGTTGGGGGTTCCGGGATACCGGTGAACTCTCTGCCCTGATGGTGCTTTTCCACACCGGCCCCTATGCCTGCGATACGGACAATATTCCCAAACACGTGCTCGATGCCTTGACCGGGGTTGTGTTCGACGATGATGACCGGGTGACCCAGGTGGTCGTGCGCCGCACCCGTCAGCTTCCGGGTCTGGAAATCATCGATCCGCCGCCCCTGGTCGCGACCCATCTGGGCCTGTGTTCTCATTTCCTCTATGTGCGGATCGAAGACGGCCCGGACCATTCCGCCATGCCCCGGGGAGCCATCGACTGAGCTATCGACTGACCCCTTGCGCCGCAAGCCATGGACCCAGGCACGCGCACCGAAGGACAGCAGGCCGCAAACAGACCAGAGCCAAAGCCAAAAACCGCCTACCGCTCTGCGCACTGACAAAAAACACCAAGGCCGCGACGGCGGCCCGGCGCTTTTACGCCGCCCCCGCGGAGGCGCGGCGCGCCGTGAGCGAGACAACAATACCCAAGGCCGCGACGGCGGCCCGGCGCTTTTGCGCCACCCCCGCGGAGGCGCCGCGCGCCGTGAGCGAGACAACAATACCCAAGGCCGCGACGGCGGCCCGGCGCTTATTGCGCCGCCCCCGCGGAGGCGCCGCGCGCCTTGAGCGAAACAACCAAGCCAAGGCGGCGTGCCACCGCGTGCTCTTGGTGCTGAGCAAGGAGGCCGTCATGGCCCGGGAAACCGACATTCTGAACGATCTGCGCAAGGCCTATACGGCCGAGGGCTATCAGGTGACCATCCGTCCCCGGCTTCCCGTCGAGGATGGGCCGGATCTGGTGCCTGATCTGCTGGCGGTGAAAGGCGAAGAGCATGTGCTCGTCGGTATTCGGACCATGAATGCCGGTTCACCGGAAGGTGGGGCAGGAGCGGCGGGGGCGGCCCGGCTCGCGGCCCTGGCGGAAGTGGCCCAGGACAATGACGGCTGGACCTTCCGGATGGTGCTGGCCGACGGTCCCGGAGATCGCCCGGCCCCTCTGCCCATGGCCGAAGACATCCGCCCGCGGATTGCCGATGCCAGACGTCTGGCGCGCAAGGGCGATCTGATACCCGCCATGCTTTATGGCTGGGCCCTGCTGACCGGCATCGCCGCCCGGCGTCTCGAGGCCGCCGGTATCGCCCATGCGGAACGCCATGAACCCTCTTCCCTGTGCAAGACCATGGTGGCCCAGGGGCTTGCGGCCCAGGAGGATCTGCCCTGGCTGGAACGGGCGGCGGATGTGGTGGTGTTGCTGGGCCGGGGCCATGTGACCTTGTCCGTGGATATGGATCTGTTCGACCGGGTCTGTGCCCACTGCCTCGCCCTGTGCCAGAACCGCACCGACGGGCGCGCGAGTGCCACGGTGAGGATGTGAAGATCCGGTGGGAGCTGACCGATGACTCTGAGTGCTGATGAACAGAAGAAGGCCGCGGCCCTAGCCGCCCTTGAGGAAGTGCGGGACGGCATGGCCGTTGGCCTGGGAACCGGATCCACGGCGGCGCATTTCGTCCGTGCCCTGGGTGAGCGCATCGCCGAGAGGGGCTGGTCCATCAAGGGGGTGCCCACCTCCAGGGCAACGGAAGACCTGGCCAAGAGCTGCAATGTTCCCCTGGCTGATTTTGATGCGGTGCCCCGGCTCGACCTGACCGTGGACGGGGCTGACGAGGCAGCCCGCTCCCGGGACGGACGGATTGCCCTGATCAAGGGGGGCGGCGCGGCCCTCCTGCGGGAAAAGATCGTCGCCGCATCCTCCGCCCGTCTGGTGATCATCGCCGATGCCTCGAAGAATGTGCCTGTTCTGGGGGCCTTTCCCCTGCCTATCGAGATCATTCCCTTCGGCGCCGCGTCCACCCTCCAGCGTATCACCCGGGCCTTGCAGGAAATCGGCTACGATGATCCGCCGGTCAGCGTGCGCAAGACCAGCGAGGGTACGCCGGTGACCACGGACCAGGGCAATCTGGTGGCGGACGCCGCCCTGGGCCGGATCGGCTCTCCGGATGATGTGGCGGACGCGCTTGGCGCCATTCCCGGTGTGGTGGACCATGGCCTGTTCCTGGACCTGACCTTCCTGGCCCTGTTCGGCCAGCCGTCCGGTTCCGTGGAGCGCCTTCAACCCGGCCGCCCATCAGCCGCGCCGCAACTGGTCCGGTAGGAACCTGCCGCGCCGGTCGCATCCCGGGGTTGGTGGGCCTGGCCGGTCCCGTGAGCCCGGCAAATCCGACGTATTTAGAGCATCCTCGAGAATTTCCGGGTCATGAGGATGCTCCAGAGTCTTTGTTCCGGGCGCTTTCCGGGCGGAAAACCGTACACACTTTTCCTGGAAGCCCTCTGATGGGAGCAGGCACCGCTGCGACCCCACGGGCAGGGCGGTCGCGCGCCCATTTGCTTTCTTTACCAGGGCTTGTATCGCGTCCCGGAGAATGGGACGCTTGCGCTTGAATTTTGGATTTTCGGGAAGGGTTTCACCCCATGAGTGAATTTGACTATGACCTCTTTACCATCGGTGCCGGGTCCGGCGGTGTGCGCGCCAGCCGGCTCGCGGCCCAGACCGGCGCGAAGGTGGCGGTGGCGGAGGAGGACAGGGAAGGGGGCACTTGTGTCCTGCGCGGCTGTGTGCCGAAAAAGCTCTTCGTCCTGTCCAGTCATTACAGTGAGGATTTCGAGGACGCCGCCCATTACGGCTGGACCGTACCCCCCGCGAAATTCGACTGGCCGACCCTGCGCGACGGGGTGCAGACGGAACTGACCCGCCTCAGCGGCATCTATCGGCGCAATCTGCGCCGGGCGGGTGCGGAGATCATTCTCGACCGTGCCGTGATCAAAGGGCCGAACACGGTTCATCTGGTCCGGGAGAACCGGGATGTGACCGCGCGCACCATTCTGGTCGCGGCCGGGTCCTGGCCCTTCATGCCCCAGGATGTGGACGGCATCGAACATGCGGTCAGCTCCAATGAAATGTTCCTGCTGGAGAAGCTGCCCGAGCGGATCGTGGTGGTGGGCGGCGGCTATATCGCCGTTGAATTCGCAGGGATCATGAACGGTCTCGGGGTCAACACCACCCTCGTCTATCGGGGTGCGGAAATCCTGCGCGGTTTTGACATCGACATGCGCGCCCATCTGCGCCGGGACATGGAGAAAAAGGGCATCCGTGTCCTGATCGAATCCCAGATCAAATGCATCGAGCCCAACAATAGTGGGTACACGGTCATTATGGAGCGGGACAACGAGATCGAGACGGATCTGGTGCTCTATGCCACGGGCCGGCGCCCCAAGACCGATGGTCTGGGTCTGGAGACCGCCGGTGTGGAACTGGGGCCCGTGGGCGAGATCAAGGTGGACGAATACTCCCGCACCACCTGTTCAAGCATCTATGCCATTGGTGATGTGACCGACCGGGTCAATCTCACGCCCGTTGCCATCCGGGAAGGCATTGCCTTTGTCGAGACCGTCTTCAAGAACAATCCCACGGCGGTGGATTACACCAATATTCCGACGGCGGTCTTTTCCCAGCCGCCCATCGGCACGGTGGGCATGGACGAACTCCAGGTCATCCAGACCGGCCGTCCCTATGACGTGTACAAGACCACGTTCCGGGCCATGAAGCACAGCTTCGCCCAGCGTGAGGAATACATGCTCATGAAGCTTCTGGTGGATCAGGAAACGGACAAGGTTCTGGGCTGCCATATCATCGGGGCCGACGCGCCGGAGATGATCCAGATGGTGGGCATTGCGGTGAAGATGGGAGCCACAAAGGCCCAGTTCGACGCAACCGTCGCGGTCCATCCCACTTCCGCAGAGGAACTGGTGACCATTCGCGAGAAATATGTGCCTGAAGAAGGCGAGCACGCCCGTCCCCCGACCGGCTGAGCGTGCGCCCCGTCAAGGCGGCCTGGGCCTATGGGACATGAGACGGACCCGGCACGGTCCGCCCGCCCCCCCGGACACACAGTGAGAGCCCAGAAAACACAGTGAGAGCCCGGAAACACAGTTGGAGAAGGAGTGAGCCCCATGACCAATTGGACCCCCCAGTCCTGGAGAGACAAGCCCATCCTCCAGGTGCCCGATTATCCGAACAAGGATGCTCTTGAGGCGGCTGAAAAGCGGCTGGCCGAAATGCCGCCCCTGGTGTTTGCCGGTGAGGCCCGGGCCCTCAAGGCTCACCTTGCCAAAGTGTCCGAAGGAAAGGCATTCCTGCTCCAGGGCGGGGACTGTGCGGAGAGTTTTGCCGAATTCAACGCGGACATGATCCGGGATACCTTCCGGGTGATCCTGCAAATGGCCGTGGCGCTCACCTATGGCGCTTCCCTGCCCGTGGTGAAGGTGGGACGGATCGCGGGCCAGTTCGCCAAGCCCCGCTCTGCGCCCATGGAAACCAAGGGTGATGTGGAACTGCCCAGCTACCGGGGCGATATCATCAACGGGATCGAGTTCACGCCCGAGGACCGTCATCCGGATCCGGAGCGTATGTTGAAAGCCTATGGCCAGGCTGCCTCCACCCTGAACCTGATCCGGGCTTTCGCCAGCGGCGGCTATGCGGATCTGGGCAATGCCCACCGCTGGATCCTGGATTTCGTGGACCAGTCTCCCCAGGCGGAAGAATACCGGGTGATGGCCGACCGGATCACCGAGGCGATTGATTTCATGGCCGCCTGCGGTGTGACCTCGGAAAGCGCGCCGCGCCTGAAAGAGACGGAAGTCTTCACCAGCCACGAGGCCCTGCTTCTGGGCTATGAGGAGGCCCTGACCCGGGTGGATTCCACCTCCGGCGACTGGTACGCCACCTCCGCCCACATGCTCTGGGTCGGCGACCGGACCCGCCAGCCGGACCATGCCCATATCGAATATCTCCGTGGGGTGAAAAATCCCCTGGGCATGAAATGCGGCCCCAGTCTGGACCCGGACGGTCTCTTGAAGCTTATCGATCATCTCAACCCGGAGAATGAGCCTGGCCGCCTCACCCTGATCTGCCGCTACGGGGCTGACAAGGTCGGTGATCATCTGCCGGGCCTGATCCGGGCCGTGGAGCGGGAAGGCCGGAAGGTGGTCTGGTCCTGCGACCCCATGCACGGCAACACGGTCAAGGCGGGCAATGGCTTCAAGACCCGGCCCTTTGAGCGGGTTCTTGCCG
>CAZLPU010000113.1:0-11879 GCA_964561475.1 uncultured Alphaproteobacteria bacterium | reverse complement strand
TCTGGCTGGTACGCCTCACTGGTGCCTTTGCTTCCCGGTGAACCTGTACCACTGCCAGCCTGAAGCGCCCCAAAGCGCTTCCAGAAACGCAATGACCAGAAACTCAATAAGGCGAAAAACCCAGGATACGAAAAAACCCGGCACCACATTCGGTGCCGGGTTTCGTCATGGGTTCGATTGTGACCCCGTTGTATCGACGGGGCGCTGCGCGTCTTAGCGGATCTCGATGGTCACTTCAGCGCGGCGGTTCAGCTGTTCCCGAACACCATCGGCAGTCGTGACGGCAGGCTTCCGTTCACCTTCCGCATTGGTGCGGATAACGCTGGCGGTGACACCCCGTGCAATCAAGGCATCGCGAACGGCGATGGCCCGGCGCTGGGCCAGCTTCTCATTGTAGGACGCGCGACCGGCCCGGTCGGTGTGACCGACCACGAGGATCTGCTCGGCGGACTTCATCCGAGCCACGTCAGCCACTTCGTCGAGCACGATGGCCGCATCAGGACGGATGCTGCTTTCGTCGAAATCGAAGTAAACGATCCGGGTCATCACTTCCGGCGCGGCCGGAGCCACGGGCGCCGTAGCAGCCGGCGCAGCAACCTCTTGCGCATGGGCGCCGAACTGGTACCGCAGACCGGCCAGAACGGCGTGGCTGCGATAATCGGCAGTGCCGCTGTCGAATTCGTACTCACCGGCATCAACATAGCGGTACCGCACATCGAACTTGGTCCGCTCGGACACGTCGTAGCTCATGCCCGCCGTGGCCTGCCAGGCCAGATTGATGTCCAGTTCGTCGTCATCGCCGCCACCGACCGGGAAGGCTTCCTGCACTTCAGCGTCGATCAGGCCGACACCGGCACCTGCACCGATGAACGGCTTCATGCCGAACAGGAAGTCGAAATCGAAATCCCGATAGATCATCGGCATGATGGTGTAGGCGGTCACGTCGCCACCGACGGCAAGCAGGCTGTCAGCGGTATCCAGATCCCGCTGCTCGTAGCTGCCGGTCAGTTCAGCGCGCCACTTTTCGGCGAACTCGTAACCCAGGGCAGCGCCAACGGTCCAGGATTCGTCCAGGTCGAATTCGAAACCCGGATCATCGGATCCGCCGCTGCTTTTGAACAGGTAACCGCCTTCGAGCTTGCCATACATGTGGGCAAGATCGAATTCGGAGAAATTCTCTTCAGCAGCAGCACTCGTCGCCGTAACCGGCGCCACTGCGGCCGCGAGAAACAGACCCAAACCAAAAGATAAGGACTTCATGAACAACCCCCTCGAGAGTGCACGGCTCCCAGCAAACCGGTGCGGCTCAAAAATTTTCCACATAAACCTCTATCAGATCCGGACCGGTCATTCACCATAGATTTACCCTGATAATAGCGCGATGGCGCCCTGGGCAGGCAAGTGTCTCTTCGGTGCATCACCCCAATCAAGGTCGATTATACCAGGATCACACCTTTTTGTCTGCATATCCACCGGGTTCTTTCCCGCCGGCCTTGCAAAAACCGGCGAATAACGATGTAACCCTAATGCTCTTTGTTCCATTTCCGTTCCATCATCCGGTACCTCTGACGTGGGCAGCGGACGGTGGAGCGGCACCGTAATCGGGCCCCGGAACTCAAATCCCGGGCGCACTTGTGCCCTGAGGTATGGCCGTCCCCGACCGGCGTCTGACCAGACCGTCACAGGTTCGTTCCGCGCCACGCAGATTCGGGGCCATGCAGATCCGGGGCCAGGCAGATGACGTTCACAGCGAGAAAAGAAGGAGAGGAGCGGATGAAACCCCTGGCTCCACGTATTTTGAGTCGTCTTTTGGCTCCCGTGTCCGGACGTATCCTTGGCGGATTGGCGCTGACCATGGCCATGGCGGTTCCGGCGGCCGCTGAGAACGAGCCCGGCACCCCATACGGCCGCATCGAGGGCGGATACACCTTTGCCTTCGATACGGAGGTTGAAGGCGGCCTCAATACCGATGTCCATGTGGAAGGCGGTTACAATATCGGTGGTGCCGCCGGGGTGTATATCATGCCCAACACACGGACCGAGGTGGCCATCGGCTACCATTCCAACGAGGTCGACACCGCATCCAACGGCTTCACCGCCCGGGGCGACCTGAATGCCCTGTCCTTCATGACCACCGTGATCCAGGACATTCCCCTGGGCGGCGGTCTGCGGCCCTTTGTCGGCGCCGGTGTGGGCGCGGTCCGGCTCAACCCGGACTTCACCTTGAACAACGGGGCCAATTCCCGGGCTGAGGCCAAGGACTGGAATTTCGCCTGGACCGCCACCGCCGGCATCGCCCAGGACATCAACGACCATGTGAGCGTCGAGACCCGGTACCGCTACATCAACGCGGGCGAATACGACTTCGGCAGCGGCCCGGAAGGCGACTACCACAACCACGCCCTGCTGGCGGGCATCACCATGAAATTCGGCGGCTCCGGCGGATCTTCCTATTCGAGCTACCAGGAACCAGCCCGCCCCGCTCCCCAACCCATGCCCGAGCCCGAACCCATGCCCGAACCGGTCCGCGCCGAGCCCATGCCCATCGCACCGGTGGAGGTCACCCCTGCCGAGCCCCGGGTGATGGAACTGATCGAGATGGTCTTTTTCGGCTTCAACAGCGCGGAGATCACCCCGACCGCCGGCGCCACACTGGATGAAGCGGCCCGGGTGATCCGGGACCGGGGCGTGCGCTCCATCAAGCTCGAGGGCCATACGGATACGTCGGGCAATGCGGACTATAATCTGCGCCTGTCCCAACGCCGGGCCGAAGCAGTGCGGCAGGCCCTGATGGTCCGGGGCGTTCCCGGTGACAACATCGAGCTGATTGCCAAGGGCGAAGGCGCCCCCCGGGTCATCACCGGCGACAACGTGAAGACGGAGTCCAACCGCTTCGTGAAGATCATCGCGGACTTCTCTCAGTAAGCTGAGAAGCGGTCCCTGAACCTGTTCGAAAGGGCGCGGCCTGGCTCAGGCCGCGCCCTTTCTTTTGAGCCACGTCAACGAATGATCACGTTGCTCCGCCCGAACCATTCGGACCGTCCTGGGCCGGAACAAACAGGACATTGAAAAACTCGGTCAGGATCTTGGTGCGCAGCGGCGGCGGCACGGCATTGAGCACTTCATTGATGAACGCCGTGCCTTCGGGCAGGGCCGACCCCTCCACTCCGGATGCGGACATCATCCCCTCGAAAATCTCCGGGGTCAGCGTTTCCGGGGTCAGGGAGCGGGCAAAAGCCACCAGATCATCGATGCCTTCCATGGGACCCAGCCCCCGGGCCCATTGGGTGGATGCGGACAGGTCAGTCAGGAACCGGTCCGCCACATCCACCGTCGCCTGATCGATGGTCAGGTGGATGTTCTCCTTGTGCTCACCGAAGGCAAGCTGGGGCTGCACATACCAACCCCGGCTCTTCATGTCGTCGACAATGGGGAACACGGAAAACTCGTCCGCCGTGAAGGCCACCAGGGAAAAGTCCGGTTCCCCCATGACCCGCAGGCCCGGTATGGTTTTCAGCCCCGCCATCACCCGGTCCATGCCCTCCGCCGTGCGCCGGGCAAGACGCAGATATCCGTCCTGACCCATGTAATTCAGCAACGCCCAGCACGCAGCCAGGGGCCCGCCGCTCTTGGAACTCTGGATCGTATTGTTGATCACCGTGTAACCGGTCCATTCCGCACAGGCATAGATCTGGTGGCGACGCAGACCCTTGTTCTTGTACAGAATGATGGATGCACCCTTGGCCGCGTAGGCATATTTATGGAAATCCATGGAAATGGATGTCACACCGGGTACGGAGAAATCAAAATCCGGCACCGGACGGCCCAGCATACGGAAGAAGGGCAGCATGAAGGCCCCCACGCACCCGTCCACATGAAAGGGCAGGTCTTTCGACAAGGCCACCTGACCAATATCTGCAATCGGATCAATCACCCCATGGGCATATTGGGGCGCCGAGGCCACCAGCAGAACGGTCTGATCGGTGACCGCCGCTTCCATGTCGCTGGCACTGACCTTGAGCGTATCCGGGTCCACGGGCACCAGGACGGGAGTGACATCGAAATAGTGGCAGGCCTTGTGAAAGGCCGCATGCCCCGTGACCGGGATCACCAGTTCCGGGCGGGTCACGCCGGGCCGGTTGGCTCTGGCCATATCCCGGGCGGCCTTCACCGCCAGCATGCAGCTTTCCGTGCCGCCGGAGGTGAAATTGCCCACCACTTCACTGTCCCCGTTGAGATGGGCCGCAGCCATGGAGACCAGTTCTTTTTCAAAGCGCAGCAGGCTTGGATAGACGGTGGGATCCAGTCCGTTTTCCGTCAGATAGCGCATGTAGGCGTGCTTGATCACCTCCTCCATGCCCTCATCGGTGGTATAGACATAGGCGAAAGTGCCGCCCTCCCGCCAGGGCAGGTCCTGGGTGCCGTAGTCTTCCAGAAGGTGGAAGACTTCGTCTCTGGACCGTCCGTGTTCCGGCATGCGCATCATGGATTTGTCCCTCCACTTTTGTACAAATTTAATATTCAATTCCCAGGTGAACGCTGGCAACCGGGACACGCCGAAAGACGGCGACAACGCCCCCTCTGAACCGCTGATTTCCTGTATGTTCCGGAGCCAGAACCGGCCGCCTCCACGGCCGCGCCCAGCCAATCGCATGTCGGGTACATCCCAACCCTGTGGTTGCGCTCCCCGGGACACTTACATGGCGCTGGACAGGGCCAGGACCTTTTGTCACCTTCATCACAGGTCCGTTGGACGCGGATTCAGGTCTCAAAAGACAAATCCAGGCTAACCCGGCCACGAGCGAAAAAACCTCTCCAAACAACAAAAATCAAACGGCTGGATCTCAGGGGCAATCCGATCATGCGCAAGGCTGACGAAAATGCCCGGGCGAGCACGCAACGTGCGGCCCGGTTCTTCACGATGGTCACCGCAATCCCACGGCTTATTATCGCGGCCAGTCTCATACTCATCCTGATCGCGGTCAGCCAGCTTCCCGGGCTCGTCAGGGACATGAGCACCGATGCCATGATTGCCGCCGACCACCCGGCCCTGCTCAACCGCGATGCCATCGAGGAGACTTTCGGATTGCGCGATCCGGTGATTGTCGCCGTCGAAAGCAATGACACCCACGGAATCTTCACCCCCGCACGCCTCGCCCTGGTCAAGGACCTGACCGATGCCCTCGGCAGACTGCCCAACCTGGATCCGGACCGGGTCACCAGTCTGGCGACGGAAAGCAGCATTGAGGGGTCCATTGAAGGGCTGCGGATCGACCCGTTTTTCGATGAACCGCCCCTGAGCCAGGAAGCCGCCTCTGATGTCGGCGCCAGGGCCATGGCCATGCCCGTTCTCGTCGGCACCCTCGTCTCCGGCGATGGGACCATGACCCTGATTGTCGCTGAACTTCTGGACCAGGACGAAGGCGGGGACACCTATGACGCGGTGCTCGAAGAAGTAGCCTCGTCTTTCCAGGCCCGTGCCGACGCAATCGACACCTCCCTCTATGTGGCCGGCGAGGCCGCCGTGATGGGTCATCTGGGCACCTATGTGGATGAGGATACCCGGGCGCTTTACCCTTTCATTGCCCTCATCATTTCCCTGACCATTTATCTGGCGTTCCGCAGGCTTTGGGGGATTGTTCTGGCTGTGGGGATCATCGGGGCAACGGTGGCGGTGCCCATGGGGGCCATGGCCGCGTTCGGGATTCCCTATTTCGTCATCACCACGGCCCTGCCCATGATTCTGATCGGCATTGCGATTGCGGACTCCATTCATGTTCTGAGCCGCTACTACGAGGAAGCCGCGATGGATCCGTCCGCGGACCAGCGCACCCTGGTGGTCCGCACCCTTGCGGTCATGTGGCGGCCCGTGGTCCTCACCTCACTGACCACCATGGCCGGTTTTTTCGGCATTGCAGTGACCTCCAGCATGCCGCCCATGGCCTGGTTCGGCGTGTTTGCCATTGTTGGCGTGACTGTCGCCCTGATCTATTCCGTCTTCTTCCTCCCGGCCCTGATGGTGTTGATCCCCCGGCGGCCAAGTCCCGCATTCCATCCCGACAGTGAAGGGCGCAGCAAAGATCCGTATGCCCGTTTCCTCAGCTTTTTCGGCCGTCTTGCCGTGACCAATGCCGGGATCGCGAGCAGCCTTGCCATTCTGATTGCCGTGGGCGCGGCGGTGGCGGCGACGGGATTGCGCGTGGACTGGGACCGGCTTGATAATTTCCGCAAGGATGATCCCATCACCATGGCGGAAGACGCGATCAACGAGAAAATGTACGGCACGAACCATCTCGACGTTGTCTTCGACACGGGCGAGCCGGATGGGCTCCATGATCCGGAAGCCTTGAGGACAATTGCCGAGATCCAGCGCCATCTGGAAACCCTCCCCCGGGTTCGGGGCTCCGTTTCGATCGTGGACTACATCAAGGAAATCCACCGCGGCGTGAATGACGGCGAGGACGCGTTCTTTTCCATTCCCGACGATCCGGACCTGATCGCCCAGTTGTTCCTTCTCCAGGCGGTCAGCGGCGACCCCACGGACATGGAAGAGGAGGTCGACCAGATCCAATCAAAGGCCCTGATCCGGGCGGTCCTGGATCACAGTCAGCACTCAAACAATCAGGTCGTTGTTCTGGAAACGGAGCGGTATGTCCAGGAACGGCTCGAAGGCACCCCCTATACCGCAATGGTGAGCGGGCGGGTGGCCGTGGACTACTACTGGATGGCGCCCCTGGCGATGAATCACGCCCTTGCTCTGGCGATTTCGTTCCTGCTCATTTTCCTCATGGCGGCGGGCCTCTTCCGGTCTTTCATTCTGGGGCTGCTTGCCACCGCGCCGGTCAGTCTCGCCGTGCTTCTGGTCTACGCGGTGATGGGCACCTGGCAGATCTGGCTGACGCCGGCCACCTCCATGTTCGCTGCGATTGCCATTGGTCTTGGTGTCGATTTCTCCATTCACATCATTGACCGGACCCGGTTCCTGATCCGAGAGCAGGGTATGAGCTTCGATGAGGCGATCGCCGAGCTTTATCCCACTGCGGGCCGGGCGCTTTTCTTCAATCTCATCGTGTTGTGCATGGTCGCCGGGGTGATGATGATGAGTGCCCTGCCGACAATTTTCCGCTTCGGCGCCATGCTGGGCATTGCCGTGCTCGCCAATTTCATTGCCGCCGTGGTGCTGCTGCCGCCGATCATGAAAATCTGGGGTCTCGCCCAGCGCCGCTTGAATGAAGGGCGCTCTCCCAACCTGCCAACCTAGCAGGCCTGCCAATTGGGCGAGCCTGCTTATCAGGAACGCGAGGCGGCGAATGCCCATCAAGCTCCAGGCTGAGACCGCTGCCCGGACCCAAAGGCGCCGTCATCGAGACGCGGGGACATTACGGCAGCGTACTGACCGAGGGAAACTGCAATGGCATCGCTGACCTCAATGGCGTGCACCTTTTGGGCGGGGGACCGCTCCCGCCATTGTGATCCTTCCGGCGCGGCGGAAGCCCGCAACACCTCGAAATATCTTGAATTCCAACGCATACAGACGGGCATTCCGGTGCTATTGTGCGCGCCGGGTTGGGCCACATTCGGCTCTGAACGCCTGCTTCTGACCTTGGCGGAGAAACAGATGGCGATCCCTGAGCGTATGAATGCAGCCCTGCGGCTTATGACCCTGGTCACCGGCCTTGCGATCCTGGCCGCACCGGCATCCGGCTTGGCCCAGGACACGGAAACCGGCCAGACCAGCCCCCAGGCGGAAGCGCCGACCGAAGCCGATGATGGCCTTTCGGCAGCGGGGGATGATGGCCTTTCGGCCATGGATGAAGATGCCCTGTCGGCCATGGATCCGGTGGAGGTCGCCCGGCTTGTGGAAGAGCGGCCGGACGGGGAGCAGGTCGAACAGATCCTGAAAATGCAGCTGATCAATCGCCGGGGGTCCGTGCGGACCCGCGAGACCCTGTTCAAGCGTAAGGATTTCGAGGACTCCCGGCGTCAGGTCATCTGGTTCACCGAACCGTCCAGCGTGCGCGGCACCGGTTTTCTCACCTGGGATTACTGGAAAGCAGGTGAGGATGATCTGCGCTGGCTTTATCTGCCGGCCCTGGGTCGGCCCCGGCGCCTGTCCGCCTCGGAACGCGGAAAGAGTTTTCTCGGGACCGACTTCACCTATGAGGACATAAAGGTTTCCGTCCGCTTCCCCGCGGCCGATTATGGGTTCGAGAGCGATGGTGTGGAACCCTATGAGGGTGAGGCCCATTATGTGCTGGTCGCAACGCCCTTGAACGATAAAGTGGCGGATGACCTGGGCTACAGCCGGGTGCGCGCTCTGGTGCGCCCGGGGATCTGGGTTCCCATGAAGGCGGACTATTGGGACACCGCCGGCAACCGGTTGAAGACCATCGAGGTAACGGTCCTGGAAGATGTCCAGGGCATATGGACTCCGATAGAAATCACGGCGCGCAACCATAAAACCGGTCATCGGACGGTTTTCCAGTTGAGCAATGTGGACTATGAAACAGAGTTGTCAGACACCCTCTTCACAAGAGAGCAATTGCGCCGTGGCTTCTAAGGTATCCCATCTCCGCAGCGCGGGTCCGGCCCGTGTCGTGTCAGGTTCGCGCCTGTCCGGTCTGTTTTTATCCGGCGCCCTGGTGTGCGCCCTGCCCTTCGGGCCGGTCGCCGCCGATGAGGGAGCGGTGCGGTTCGATACGGACCTTGAGGGTCAGGTCGGGTTTTCCACCAAAACCGCCCGGGTGACCACGGGACAGGTAACCCTGACGCCCAATCTGGAAATCCAGCTAAGTGACAACACCCGCATGGTTGTCTCCGGGCGCTTCCGCTCCGATGGGGAAGATCAGCTTGAGCCGGGCCGCCCGGAGCAGAGTACCCGCTCCAGCTACAACCGCCGGGTCCTGATCGGCGACCGCTCGAGCCTTGAGCTGCGGGATGCCTATTTGAGCACCAAGCTCGGCGCGATGTTCCTGAAAATCGGCAAGCAGCAGACCGTCTGGGGCAAGTCCGACGGCATCAAGGTTCTGGATGTGATCAATCCCCAGACCTTCCGCGAATTCATTCTGGAAGACTTTGACGACTCCCGCATCGGCCTGTGGAGCGTCAATGCCCAGATTCCCTTGGGCGATGTGACCCTTGAAGGGATCTTCATTCCTGATCAGACCTATCACGATGTCCCTGAATTCGGCGCGACCTTCGCCCTCACCGCCCCCCAGTTCTCCCCGCCGGTGAACGGCCCGTTCGTTGTCAATGAGCCGGATCGGCCCGATCAGCCTCTGGCGGACGCGGATGTGGGCGCGCGGATTTCCGGTCTGATGGGAAGCTGGGATTTTTCCCTGATCTATTTCTACCACTACGAAGACCAGTTCGCGTTTTCCGTTGAAGATCAGGGCGGTACCGCTCTGGTCACCCCGGAATACAACCGCGTCAATCTCGTGGGCGGCACCCTGGCCAACGCCTTCGGCCCGGTCACCGTGCGCGCGGAAGTGGGTTACACCACCAACCGGGCGTACAACGTGGAACCGGTGAATGGCGTGCTTGCCGGCGACGGGATCGTGGAATCCGACGCCCTCAACTACGTCATCGGGATCGACTGGAACGCTCCGGCCAACTTTTTTGTCAGCGGCCAGTTCTTCCACAACTCGGTGATGGATAACGACATCGACGTGGTGGGCCGGGACGAGGATCAGTATCTGGCCACTGTCTATGCCCGCCGCCGGGCCTGGAACGACCGTTTCACCGGTGAAATCCAGTGGTACGGCGACCTCCAGGAAGGCGATGGCATGGTCCGACCCAAGGTCAGCTTCGAGGTGGATGACACCATGACCACGGGCGTGCGGGCCGACCTGTTCTACGGCGCGAGCGACGGCATTTTCGGCCAGTTCAACCAGGCGGACCGGGTGCTGGCCTTCATCGCTCTCGGCCTTTAGGCCCCAGACTTTTTGGGCCCTGGGCTTTTTAAGCTTGGGGCATCTGGGCCAGCGGCTTTTGGGCCTGGGTTTTCCGCCCGGGCCTTACCCTCCCCCCCAATCCAGATTTTCTGTGGTTCTGACGCGCCAGGTTTGCGGCGCGCCGGGGTCGAAACGCGCTGGCCTAACCGTTTTGGTCAAGGCCCGTTCCCGATCCGGCGATGCTGTGCTAGGAGTCAAGACGTTGGTGAAATGTCCCGAACCGGTGCAGTAGCGGATTCGATAATCCCTGGGCCGAATCACTTCGGCGGCTCGCTGTTCCAGGACCGGAAATTTCGGGTCATGCCCCCGTGCATCGGCCCAGACGCGATCGGCAGAATGGCTCTGCCGATGGTGGTCCCGGTTCCCATGCAGCACTCTCTTGTCCGGGACCTCATGCGAGGAGCGCACGCTGAGCATCAGTATGGCAGATGCCGCCCTGCAAGGTGGCGGCACCGTTCACATTGCACCGAACTCTCGTTCTGTCGATGAACCGGCCGGTAATCATGCCCAGGCAAACCCAGCCAAAGCAGACCCAGCCAGAGCAGACCATGCCAAGGCCGAACAGTCCCCAGGCGAGACCTGCAAAAGTGACTTTTCCGCCAGTCAGGCCGCCCATACCGGCCACGACACCGATCTCGACACTCCGGCCATGATCGACGTCCCGGCCTCTCCAGGCAGCCAAGCCAGCCCGATTTCCGGCTCCGGCTCGGAAACCGACGGCGATGCAATGGCCGACCAAGTTGCAGGCGAGCGGGACACCCAACCGGACACTTCCGGCCTCACCCCGGATGCATTCGAGGGCCTGAGCCTTGCCGACCTGATCCTGAAATCCCTGGACGATGACAAGGCTCAGGACGTGATGGCCGTGGATCTTGAGGGCAAGTCGAGCATGGCGGACACCATGGTGATCGCCAGCGGCCGCTCCCACCGCCATGTCGCCGCAATGGCCGATCATTTGTGCGAACGGATCAAGGCGGCCGGCTTCAGCAGCCCCAAGGTGGAAGGTCTGCCCCATTGCGACTGGGTGCTGATCGACGCCGGCGATGTCATCATCCACCTGTTCCGTCCAGAAGTGCGCGCCTTCTACAACCTGGAAAAAATCTGGGGCGTGGAGCCGCCGAAAGGCGACGCCTGAAGGGCCTGAGGGGCGTGGCCACCATGGGTCAGGTCACGCCCCTGGCCGCGCTCAACCCC
Organism: uncultured Alphaproteobacteria bacterium; assembly: GCA_964561475.1. Taxonomy (GTDB): domain Bacteria; phylum Pseudomonadota; class Alphaproteobacteria; order JAJFIK01; family JAJFIK01; genus CAYUYV01. Next base: position 732 of record CAZLPU010000113.1, on the reverse strand, counting down.
AGGGGCTGGCCACCTGCCGGGAAACCGGGCTGGCCTACCTGCCGGGAAACAGGGCTGCGATGAAACTCCTGATTTCAGCCATCGGCCGGATGCGCAAGGGTCCGGAACGCACCCTTTATGACGATTACGCAGGCCGGATCGATCCCCTGGCGCGCCCTCTGGGCTTCAGGGGCCTACGCCTGGTGGAAGGTGAAGATCAGCGCCCTGGTCCGGACCGCAAGGACCGGGAAGCCGAATTGCTGCTGAAACCCGTCACCCCCGGCGCCGCCCTGATTGCCATGGATGAGCGGGGGACGGCGCTGGATTCCCAAAATCTCGCGAAACGCCTTGGCGCGTGGCGGGATAACGGGTGCCCGGAAGCGGCCTTCCTGATCGGCGGTGCCGATGGACTGGCGCCGGAGTTGCGCGCCCGGGCGGATCTTGTCCTGTCCTTCGGCCCGGCCACCTGGCCCCACATGCTGGCGCGGGTGATGCTGATCGAGCAGCTTTACCGGTCAGCAACCATTCTGGCCGGACATCCCTATCACCGCGCCTGACCTCACGGTTGCCCGCTCAGCCGGACGGATCGGGCGCGCATCTCAGCGTGCCGTCCCCTCAAGTCCAGTGGATATGGAACCCGGGGCACGGCCAACGGGCCTTTATGGACAGTGCACGGGTCACCCCGTAGAGTCCGCGCGAGAGCGGCGGGCGCAAAATCACGATCACCTTTAAACAGGGTGGCCGCCGCTCTCG
>CAZLPU010000112.1:0-12055 GCA_964561475.1 uncultured Alphaproteobacteria bacterium | reverse complement strand
CCGCCTTTCCAGGCCCGGGTGGTGAAGCCCAGAACCTCCACCTTCACGCCGCACCGCTCCAGGGTGCGCGCCAGGATATCCGCGCACATGGCCGCCACGGTGATCGGGCGCCCGCGCATGGATCCGGAATTGTCGAGAAGCAGGGTGACCACCGTATCCCGGAAATCCGTGTCCTGTTCCATCTTGAAGGACAGGGGCTGGAGGGGATCGGTCACCACACGGCTCAAGCGGGCTGTGTCGAGAATGCCTTCATCCAGGTCGAATTCCCAACTGCGGTTCTGTTTGGCCAGAAGGCGACGCTGGAGGCGATTGGCAAGACGGGTCACCACACCCTGGAGGGCCTGCAATTGCTGATCCAGGTAGGCCCGCAGCCGCTGGAGTTCTTCCGTGTCGCACAGATCTTCCGCCGAGACGGTTTCATCGAAATCGTTGATGAAGATCTTGTAGCTGGGCTCCCGGGCGGGCTGAGGGGGGCGGGTTTCCGGCCGGTATGGGCGGGAGCCGTCGGCCAGGTCATCGCTGCCCTGGGCTTCGACATCTTCGTCGGTCTCGATCTCGACCGCCTGTTCTTCGCTGGCTTCCTGATCGCCCTCGGACATGTCCATCTGTTCGGCGCTGCTGCCCTCGGTCTCCGAGGTCTCGCCGCTCTGGCCGTCGTCGCTGGCGTCCTGGCTTTCCGCGTCTTCCTGTTCTTCGGTCTCGGAAGTGTCCTCGCCGGTCTCGCCAAGCTCGTCACCCAGATCCAGTTCGGACATGAGCTGGCGGGCAAGACGGGCGAACTCGTCCTGGTCTTCGATGCACTCGGTCAGGCGCTGAAGGGTGTCCCCGGCCTCGTTTTCGATCTCTCCACGGACGAGATCGACCATGCGTTCGGCCACCTCCGGCACTTTCCGTCCGGTCAGCACCTCCCGGACAAGAAGGCCAAGGACATCGGCCATGGGTACGTCGGTGCGGTCATCCACCCGGCCATGGCCCTTGGAGGCGCACCGCTTGGCAATCATCGCATCGAGATTGTCGCCCACGCCGGGCATCTGATTGGTGCCGAGGGCTTCGAGCCGGGCCTGTTCGATGGCCTGGAAGATGGCGCGGGCATCGGTGGTGGTGGGACACAGACGATTATGGACGTCCTGGTCGTGGTGGGCGGCCTTGAGGGCCAGGGCATCGGCTTCGCCCCGGAACTCGGCCAGTTCCTGTTCGGACATTTCCCGCCCGGGTTCGGGCAGGCGTACCCGGTCGCCTCGCAGGCCCGGAGGTTCCGCGCCGAAACTCACCACCAGATCGGGATTGTCCGCGATGGTCCTGACGGCTTGTTCGACCGCGCGCTTGAACGCGTCTATCGCTTCTTCGCGGTCCTCGGTCTTCCAATTCGAACTCATGCCTGGGCCCGGGTCGTGAGAGGTGCGGTCAGCCGGCATGCCCCGAACCGGCTGGTCCGGAGCATGGGCGGGAGGAGCGGATGGAGCCTGGGGTTGAACCTGAGACTCACCCGGTCATCACCCGGGCAGCGGATTCCGGCAGATCCTGGCCGAAACAACGCTGGTAGAATTCCGCCACCGTGGCCCGCTCCAGCTCATCGCATTTGTTCAGGAAGGTGAGGCGGAAGGCAAAGCCCACATCGGACAGGATCGAGGCGTTTTCCGCCCAGGTGATCACGGTCCGGGGGCTCATCACCGTGGACAGATCACCGCTCATGAACGCCACCCGGGTCAGATCGGCGACGCGGACCATCCGGGAGATGGTTTCCCGGCCTTCCGCCGTTGCACCATAGTCCGGGCAGCGGGCGAGGATGATGTTCACTTCCTCGTCGTGGGGCAGGTAGTTCAGGGTGGTGACGATGCTCCAGCGGTCCATCTGGCCCTGGTTGATCTGCTGGGTGCCGTGATAGAGGCCCGTGGTGTCTCCAAGGCCGATGGTGTTCGTGGTGGCGAACAGACGGAAGGCCGGATGGGGACGGATGACCCGGTTCTGGTCCAGGAGGGTCAGACGGCCAGAAACCTCCAGAACCCGCTGGATCACGAACATCACGTCGGCCCGGGCCGCATCATATTCATCGAATACGATGGCCGTGGGCCGCTGAAGGGCCCAGGGGAGAATGCCTTCCCGGAACTCAGTGATCTGCTTGCCGTCCCGCAGAACGATGGCGTCCTTGCCCACCAGGTCGATCCGGCTGATGTGGCTGTCCAGGTTGACCCGGATCGTGGGCCAGTTGAGACGGGCGGCCACCTGTTCGATGTGGGTGGATTTGCCGGTCCCATGGTAGCCCTGGATCATCACGCGGCGGTTGAAGGCAAACCCGGCCAGGATCGCCAGCGTGGTGTCCCGGTTGAACCGGTAGGTTTCATCCACATCCGGAACATAGTCGTTGCGGGTGCTGAAGGCGGGAACCGTCATGTCCAGATCGAGACCGAACATCTCTTTCGCGGAAACCTGGATATCCGGTTCGGCAAATCCCAGCCCGTTGTCTTCTTCGCTCATCAAATCTTCTCTGAAACGGTTTGAGGTCGAGTATCAGAGGGGAAGCCTGTCCCTGACCGGTGTCAGATGGACGTCAGCCCAGCCCTCGCGCTTTATTTCACTCCCGCGCCCCATGTGCTCCACGGGGGCGGCCAGTCTTTGTGCCAGTCCAGTCTTTGTGTCAGTCCCAGCATTGTGCCATTCAATGTGCCAATCCGGAGGGCTTTCGCCCGTGACGCCCGCCGGCATGGACAGTGGCATATATGGCTGGTCTATCCCTTTCCACAGTCTGACGCGCCCCTCATCCGGCGGGACAAACTTGTGCCGGAGCCTGATCCAGGGCGGTTCCGTGGCCGATCTGACCCTTCCTGGATGACGCCTCATGACATCCCGAGTGTACGCGATGCGCCACCCCCCGAAGAGACATGAGGCCTTCCGCAGGAATGTCCAGGTGCACGGATCCCTGCTGACCATCTCGCCACGGTGGCCCAACAGGCTCAAACCCTTCCGTTGCTGCGCCGACCCTCACCGGACATAACACCCTATCCAGCGACCGATGCCAACCAGGCAAAGCAATCGGGTTCGGAAATCGGTGGTGGGGATGCCCGGCCCTGCCCAGTGGGATCGGCCCTGCCCAGGGGGATCGGCCCTGCCCGGGAGGATTGGCCCTCCCCAGGGGGATTGGCCCTCGGGGCTGATTGCGCTCCGGTCACATGGCCGCGGAGGGCGTTCCCCAGGGCCCAATGAGCAATGGGTCCAAAGGGCAATAGGCCCGATGAGCAACCGGGCCGCGCCGGTCTTCCCGCTCCGTGGCAACCCGTTGGCATCAAATGATCGGAAATCACGTGGCTGCTTATTTAAAGCCGGAGGCGCGCAGGGTCTGGTAGGCGCGAATGACCCGGCTCAAGCTTTCCTCCGCGCCCCGGTCGCCACCATTGGCGTCGGGATGGAAGCGTTTCACCAAGTCTTTGTAGCGGCTTTTCACCGCCGCCATATCCGCCTGCTCGTCCAGACCCAGATCGTCGAGGGCGCCGCGCTGAAGGCGGGACAGGGGACGGCGGCTTTCCCGTGGCGGCGGTGTAGTGCCGTCTTCACCCTTGAAGAGATTGAAGGGATCCCCTTGGCCCCCGGTGCCGGTATGGGCTTGGCGTCCCGGCTTGTCCAGGCCAGGGCGGAAGGACCGGCGCCGAACTTCCGCCGCTGCCGCATCCCGGGCATAGCCGTTGACGCCCATGGCCCAGGTCGGACGATGCCCTGTGTGCTCGGTGGCCTGGTAGGAGGCGATTTCAGATTCGCTCATGCCCTGAAAATAATCCCAGGACTGATTATGTGCCCGGGCGTGATCCTGGCACAGCCAGATTTTCTGATTGAGCCGATCCGGAGCAACAGGAACCTGGCATACGGCCATGCGTTCGCAGCCCGGTCGCTCGCACCGGCGCTCGCGGGGTTTGGGCTTCTTGTCCGTGCCCTTCTTAACGCGGATATCAAAGCCCAACGGCGGCTTATATTCGTATGAATTCGACATGGCTCAAATGAGTATGAGGGGTGGGCGCTGACGTTACAATGCCGTTCCAGGCTTGACATTCGCTTGCCACGCCCTTCCCGCTCGCGGTCTGCATCGGTACGCCATGACGTGATGGGCTGCAAGGCATCCATGGGCCCATTGTCCCAGCAGATCACGGATTTCCGTAAGTAGCCCTGATCAGCGCGGGATCAAGAACACGCGGGCCGCCTCGGTATTCTGAATCCGGCGGTATTCTGAATTGGGGCCGCAACCATCATCGGATCGGACGATCAAAGGAGATGAAACATGAGCTTCCGTGAGCGAATGGAAAGCAAACTGACCGAAGCCCTGACACCGGATCATCTGGAGATTATTGATGAGTCGGCCCTCCATGCAGGCCATGCGGGAGCCCGGCCCGGCGGGGAAACCCATTTCAGAATCGTCATCGTCGCCAAGGCCTTCGAAGGCGTCGCCCGGATCCAGCGACACCGGATGGTGAATGAAGCCGTTGCTGAGGAACTGGCGGAACGGGTCCACGCCCTGAGCCTGCGTCCCCTGTCGCCCGATGAATGGGCCGCGGACCAGAGCAAGGCCTGAGGGCGTCCTGACCGGCCGTAAGGTCCCTACGGAAGATAGGGTTTGCGGACCGGTTTGCGCCCCCGCAGATCCTCCGGAGGGATAACGCGCATGGCGGTCACCTGATTACGGTTGCGCCGGAGGATCTCGAAGGTGAAGCCGTAGAAGTTAAAGCACTGCCCCTCATCTGGAATGGTCTGGGCTTCGTGGATGACCAGACCGGCAATGGTGATCGCTTCTTCCTCGGGAAGCCGCCAGCCGAGGGCCCTGTTCAGATCCCGGATCGGAACGGTGCCGTTCACGTTATAGGTGCCGTCCGGTTGCGGACGAACCCCTTCGACGGGTTCGTCATGTTCGTCGGTGATGTTGCCGACAATCTCTTCGAGAATGTCTTCCAGGGTCAGCAGGCCCATGAGGGTGCCGTACTCATCCACAACGAAAGCAAAGTGGGTGCCGTTCTCCAGAAAGGCGTTGAGCTGGATCTGGAGCGTGGTCGTGTCGGGCACGAACCATGGGGTGCGCACGCAGTCCTCGACACTGACCTTGCCCGCATCCCAGTTGGCTTCCGCCAGACTGCGCAGAAGGTCCTTGGCGTGCAGCACACCGATGATGTTTTCCTGGTCATCCTTGAAGATCGGAATGCGGGTGTGGGGGGCTTTCAGAACTTCTGACACCAGCACATCCGCGGGCATGGCGCCGTCGATCATGAAGATGTCCTTGCGGTGGACCATCACCTCGGTGACGTCCATGTCCCGCAAATCGAGAACGCCGCCGACCATGGTCAGGTTGCGCTGCACTTCCCTGTGGGTGGGTTTGGCGGCGGAGTCCTGGTTGGAGGTGTGCATCTCCACGGTGCCGCGCAGTTCGTCATGAACCCCCAGAACCTGGTCGTGGGCTTCGATCTGGGCGCCGAAAAGACGCAGGGTCCGGCGCACCAGGATCTGCACGAGGCTCACGATGGGCGCGAAAATCCACACGAAGATTCGGATCACCGGGGCCACCGTGGTGGCCATCTTTTCCGTGTGGAGGATGGCGTAGGTCTTGGGCAGAACTTCCGCGAAGATCAGCACCAGGGCCGTCATCAAGGCAGTGGCCAGGGCAACGCCCGCGTCTCCGAACACGCTCAGGAAGAGGCTCGTGGCAATGGCGGAGGCGAGAATGTTGACCAGATTGTTCCCAAGCAGAATCCCGCCGATCAGCCGCTCCCGGTCCGCCACCAGGGCTAGCACCATGGCCGCTTTCTGATCACCGTCGGAGGCGCGCCGGTGCAAGAGGGCGCGGGAGACGGCGGTGAGCGCCGTCTCGGAGCCTGAAAAAAGTCCCGAGAGGCACAGAAGGCCGAAAATTGCGCCCAGGGCCATGAGGCTGTCCCAGGCGAACAGCCGCTCAAGGATGGTCTCCGCTCCCGTGATGTCCACCGCCGGAAATCCTCTCAGAAAAACGTACTAATGCGCCGGGCAATCGCGCCGTGCCGCCACAAAGGGGTCGGCACCGTTCTACAGCAGTGGCGCTGCTTCCAGAATGCCGGATCGTCGAAGGGGTTGAAGGCCGTCTCTGCCGGGATGTCAGGCCTGGGGGGCGCGCGGGTCCAGATGCTGGCGCCAGACACTCTCGGCAAGGGTGTTATCCAGCCCTTTGGCGACATAGGCCTGCCCGAGGCGGCGTACAAGGATCAGGGTCATACGCCCCTGGCTGGTTTTTTTGTCCCGGCCCATGGCGGCCATCAGATCCCCGACCGCCAAGGGCACTTTCAGGTCCCTGGGCAGTGCGGGGAGTCCGCTTTCGCGCAAATGGGTGCGCAGGCGCTCGCCATCGTTCCTGATAAGGTCCGCGTCCGTTTCGGTCCCGGCGGCGGAGGCGTCAAAGGCCAGCCCCATGCCGACGGCGACCGCCTCCCCGTGGAGGACCCGGCCGTCATAGCCCGCGCAGGCCTCGATCCCATGGCCAAAGGTGTGCCCGAGATTGAGGAGGGCCCGGACCCCAGCTTCCCGTTCATCCTGGGCGACGATACGGGCCTTGGCTTCACAGGACCGGCCCACGGCCTCGGTCAGGAAGGCCGGTGTGCGCAGGGCTCCGGCGGCAAGGCGCTCCTCCAGCCAGTCGAACATGGGGGCATCCCCCAGGGCGGCGTATTTGACCACTTCCGCATAACCGGCCAGGAACTCCCGCCGGGGCAAGGTCGCCAGAAGGCTCACATCGCTCAGAACCAAACGGGGCTGGTGGAAGGCGCCCACCAGATTCTTGCCTTGGGGCAGATTGACGCCGGTCTTGCCGCCGACGGCCGAATCCACCTGGGCCAGGAGCGTGGTCGGAATTTGGATGAAGTCCATGCCCCGGTGCAGAACCGCCGCGACAAAGCCGCCCAAATCCCCCACAACACCGCCGCCGAAAGCAATCAGGGTATCGCTTCGCTCGATGCCGCTTTCGCTGAGCCGGGCGCACAGATCGTTCACCTGGTTCAAGGATTTGCTTGCCTCGCCCGGCTCCACGGCGATGGTCCGGACGTCGATCCCCGCGCCGGTCAGGCTGGCGCGCAGGGTTTCCCCGTGGCGAGCGTCCACATTCCGGTCGGTGATGATGGTGGTGCGCTGACGGTTCAGCAGCGGCGCGACAAGGGCGCCAGCCCTGGCGAGCAGGCCCTCGCCGATGAGAATGTCATAGGCCCGGTTGCCGCCGTATCCGGCCCCTGAGCCCCCTGGCGTGACCCGCACTTTTTTCCGCGCCGGGGCGTTCTGTTCATCGGGGAAGGTCGTTGTCATGTCTCGTCATTCCGTGCCGCCCGGGTGCTGAAGTCAGGGCGCCAACCTAGGGGCGCCGACCCCAGGGCGCCGAAGTCCGTGTGCCGAAGTCAGCGTGCCGAAGTCAGCGTGCCGAAGTCAGGGTGCGACCGGTTCCGCCGCCGTACGGTCCTTGAGGGCCAGATGGCGGTCCAGAGCGGTCATGATCTTGCGGACCACGTGATCATGGGGACCGTCGCCGGTTTCCACCACAATATCCGCCTCGCCATAGAGGGGATAGCGCTCCGCCATGAGCCGTTCCATGATTTCTTTGGGTTTGCCCTGGCGCAGAAGGGGGCGGGTGTCCCGCCGGGAGACCCGCTTGACCAGCAGATCCAGATCGGCGCGCAGCCAGACGGAAATGGCCTTGGAGCGGATCAGGGCCCGGGTCTTGGGATGGACAAACGCGCCGCCACCGGTGGCCAGGACCAGGGGACCTTCATCGAGCAAGCGTTCAATCACCCGCCGTTCCCCGTCCCGGAAATAGGCTTCACCGAAGCGTTCGAATATCTCGGAGATGGAGCAGCCCGCCGCCTGTTCGACTTCCGTGTCGGAGTCGAGAAACCGCATGCCCGCCGCCGATGCCAGCCGGCGTCCCACCGTGGTCTTACCCGCACCCATCAAACCGACCAGGACCACCCGCTGCCCCGCAAGTCCGCCTCTCAGCCCTTGGGATGCGGAAGCACCGGACCCGGGACCAGCACGGGAGGCCGGGGCGGCATCCGTCGTGCGGTCGTGCGGTGCCGGAGGCTGGTCCTTGTCAGTCATCTCCGCTGCTTTCCTTGGGGCCGTCTTGTCCGACCTTGGGGGTTTTGGGCTTTCAGGGAACCGGGTTCTCAGGATTTCCGGTGGTTCTGGTCTGGACCAGCGCAACCGCGCTTCCATCTTTCCGCCGTGTGGAGGCCGCGTTTCGGCACGATCCGATGCCGGTGCAAGCACTGCCCGATGCCGGTGCAAGCACTGCCCGATGCCGGTGCAAGCACTGCGCCCGACCGGTCTTCCCTCAATTAGCCTTCCATAGACATCGGAGGTTCACGGCAAAATCGCGGCAAGGGCGCCGGAGGACCAATGAGCCGGGGTCAATGACGGGGACGCGCGCCATGCACTTGAAATTAGTAGGGATCCCTCACGGATCAGGAGAATCTGCCATAGATGCATGGTGGTATAGGCTGCTTGTGCAGGATGCCTCGGCGAATTGGCCGTGCAGATGGTCTGCTGAGCAGTCATTCTGGGTTTGGGCCGGGTATAGCCCGGGTGCGGGTCCTAAAGTGGACGCAATTTTGCGGAAGTGTCAGGAACCGCAACGGCAACGCCGCATGACCTGACGGAACGCCCGGTGACCGGGTTCCTATGATGTTGGTTGGAGGCTGTTGGTGATGAACAAGCGCGTTGGAGGATTGCCATGACCCGATTTCTGGTAATCACAGCCACACTTTTTATACTCGCAGCGGTAGGATTAGGGGCCCTTTGGTATGTGGCCAATTCCATTGACCCGGCCGTCCATGTCGTCGAAAAAAGCGCGCCCTACGACAGGCCGCCCCAGTAAGGGGTGCGGGTCCGTTGGCGCATGGTACCGTGACCGGCCAGGGACAAATGCCCGAGCGGCACGGTCCTTTGCGGGTTCAACCCAATTGAGGAAACAGCGAGAGCGTATGACCCAAACCGGGATAATGCGTTGGGCCATGGCCCGTTCCCCTTTTGCGGGAGCGGCTTTCGCTGTTTTCGTTGGGCTGTGCCTGACACCGGAACGCCCTCTCTCCCTCACCACACCTGCGGCAGCTCAAGATAATAGCGTCCGTCCCGACGGTGCGTCCGAGCCCTACGCTGCCCGGTCCGGCCCAAGGCATCTTTCCCCCCATCACGGATCTTCGGCCCACGGTTCGCCATCCATGAGCGGGAATGGCAACGTCCAGTTTCTGCGCCCCCTTGCGGGTGGTCAGGGCGGTGTGATCGAGGTGGAGCGGATCCATGGCCCCGGCGTCTATCGTCCGGAGGCGGGAAGCGAAACGGGTCTTGGCGAGGCTGCGTGGGCCGGTGTCCCCTTCAGCGTGATCGAAGCCCTGGTGGCGGCCCTGCCGGTAGGGGCTCCATCCCCGGCCATGGGCGAGTTGATTCGCAAGGTGCTTTTGACGCCTGCGCCCGCGGCTGATGCCTCATCGGGCCTTGGTTTTGTGGGCGCCGAACCGGCAGACCCCCAGTGGAACGCCCGGTTCTTATCCCTGCGTCTGAACCGTCTCCAGGAGGCGGGTCATATCGAGGATGCGGAGGCGATTGCCGATGAGCTTACCGGCTCCCCCGGCGTGGACACTATTGGCGTGCGCATTCAGGCCGTCTCCAGCCTTCTGGACGGCGATCACGAGCAGGCCTGCGACTACGCCCTGCGCATGCGCCTGACCGAGGAAAGCACCGACCCGTTCTGGATCAAACTCCGCACCTTCTGTTACGTGCTGGATGACGCGGGGGCGGCTGCGGGCATGACTGCGCGCCTCCTGACCGATGACGGCCACAACGCGCCTCTGTTTTATGCCCTGATCCAGTATCTCACCACAAAAGAGCCCATTGATGCCGAAGCCTGGAAAGGGCCGGTGGATGTGTTGAACTACGCCATGATCCGCCATGGCGGCGTAGAGATCCCCCTGGATGCGGTGTTGAACGCGGAACCGGTGGTTCTGCGGGCCATCGCCATGGATCTCGAGGGAGAAGAATCCGACCGGGACCTTGCTGCGTCTCCGGTTCTGGCGACCAAACCCTCGACCGCCCTTGCCGGAACCGTGGTCAGGGAGGTGGCGGCCTTCGATCTGCCGGTCACCATCACGGAACAGGCCACGTCCGCGCCCCTGTCCCGGGAAGCCTATTTGCGGGCTTTGGCGGCCGCCGAAATCAGCGTTCTGACCGGCGCCCTTGAACCGGGCGCCCTTGCCCATGCCTTCCGCAGTGCCCGGGCGCCGGATGCGGCAGTGGCAGAGCCCTTGAAATTCCTGGACAGTTTGCGCGCGCCCGCCGTCAATGCCCTGCTTTATCAGGTGGTTGACCAGGAAACGGTGCCGGCGGTGCAGGTGGAACTGGTCAATGTCGCCCTCCAGAGGGCCCGGGCGTCGGACAGTCTTATTCCGGTGGCCCTGGTCTACGGGGATCTGGTCGCGGGGATCCAACCCACGCCGGATCTGGCCTGGGCCGGGGCACAGCTTGGCATTGCCGCCCTCGTGGCTGGTCAATATGACGCGGCGTATCGCTGGCGGGATATGATGGCCCGGGCTGCGGACATCAACGACCGGGACGGCACCAGCGGGGCACCTATGGCCGAGGCCCTGCGCCGGATCAATGTGGCTCTGGCCATCGCCGCTCCCCGGGACGGCATCGGTTTTGCGCCGCGGCTGGACATCGACCGGTGGATCGAGGCGGCGGATGCGGGCCGGATCGACCCGCAAAGGCTTCAGGTGGAGCTGGAAATTCTGGCGGCCCTGGGCCAGGGTCTGTCCCCCGCGGCGCGGGCCTGGCTGTTTGGCCGCCCCGCATTGGGACCCGTCGCTCTGCCGGCAGCCAGCCTGATCGATGCCCTTGATATTGCTGTTGAAAACCGGCGCTTGGCGGAGGCGGTCAGCCTCGCCATGATAGGGATCGGGCGTGAGGGACCAGAGGCGAAAAGCCCCTTCATGATCCAGCGTGCCGTGCGGGCGCTGTTCCGGCTTGGCCTGGATGGCCCGGCGCGGCGGCTTGCGCTGGAGACACTCCTTGCACGCCCGGCGTGAGATCCTTCCGAGCGAAAAAGTGGCGGACGTGGGTATGAAGGACAGGAGCAAAGGCGACTGGAGTCGTGGTCTTGGCAAGGGTGAACCCGGCGGCCAGGAGGGGACCGATGGACGCTTGCCTGAAGGTGGCCTGAGCCGCACCGGTCATCACCGCTATGTGGAAGCGTTTTTGGAAATGCTGAGCGCCGAGCGGGGGGCGGCCCGCAACACCCTCGAGGCCTATGCGCGGGATCTGCGGGATTTTGCCGGTTTTGTGACCCGTCAGGGCAAGGAAATCGTCAATGCCCGGGCCGACGATCTGCGGGCCTATCTGCGCACTCTGGATCAGGCGGGTCTGGCGGCCTCCACGGCGGCCCGTCGACTGTCCTCCCTGCGCCAGTTCCACCGGTTTCTCTACACGGAAGGCTTCCGGGGCGATGATCCCAGCATCGGGCTGGACGGCCCCCGGGCCGAGCGCCCCTTGCCGCGCACCATGACCGAACAGGAAGTCAGCCGCCTGCTGGAGCGGGCCCGGGCGGAAGCGGCTGGTGAAAGCCCGCCCGAAGGCAAACGTCTGCGCTGCCTGATCGAAGTTCTTTACGCGACCGGCGCCCGGGTCTCGGAACTGGTGGCCCTGCCCATGTCGGCCGCCGCCACCGATCCGCGGTTCCTTTTAATCGCGGGCAAGGGCGGCCGGGAGCGCATGGTGCCTTTGAGCCCGGCGGCCCGGGAAGCGATCGCTGTCTACCAGGACGTGCGGGATCGGTTTTTGCCCCGCCGGGACGAGGCCTCCCGGTTTCTGTTTCCCTCCCGGGGGCAATCGGGCCATCTGACCCGGCACCGGTTTGCCCAGCTCCTGAAGGATCTGGCGGACCGGGCAGGCCTGAAACCGGACAGTCTCTCCCCCCACACCCTGCGCCATGCCTTCGCCAGTCACCTGCTCGCCAATGGTGCCGATCTCAGGGCCGTGCAAAAAATGCTGGGTCACGCGGACATTTCCACCACCCAGATCTACA
>CAZLPU010000111.1:0-12322 GCA_964561475.1 uncultured Alphaproteobacteria bacterium | reverse complement strand
CTTGTCGTATCGTGTTGCCAGCCTGCGGGCATTCTTCAGCTTGTTGATACATCTCCCGACCCAGTTTCGCAGTTTGTAGAGTTCGGCATCAAAACAGATGTGCGTCTTGCGATTGCTGCGTGGCGGAATGACCGGGGTCATGCCCGCGCTTTCGACCGCGTCCCGAATCCCATTCGAAGCTTCGGCTGTTTTAAGTGTAACCGGAAAGCGCCAGATTGCGATAGCACTCGGGAGCGAAAACATCGGAGCATAACCGGCCCCGATCCTCGCCATATGGCCCCCGGCCCAATTGATGCCGGATTGCGCCCGTTTAGTGCCGGGGTGAGTCCACGGTCCCTCCCGGAAAGGTGCTTCCATGCCGAGCCTGCGCGGCCTGATCTTATTCGCACTCGCCTGTCTGGTGCTGTGTGGCGCCACCGCCGCGCTGGTGATCAACATTTCCACCGCCCGGCCTCCGGATCTGGAGGCCCTGTGGTCCTATGAGCGCGAGCCCAGCTTTACCCTGACCGACAACCAGGGGGATGTGATCGCCATCCGGGGCGATTTTCACGGGGAAGCCATCGAAGTGGCCGACCTGCCGCCTCATCTGGTTCAGGCCTTCATCGCCATCGAGGACCAGCGGTTCTACAGCCATGGCGGCGTGGATTATTGGGGGCTGCTGCGCGCCACCCTGGCCAATCTCCATGCGGGCCGGACGGTCCAGGGCGGCAGCACCATCACCCAGCAGGTGGCCAAGAACCTGTTCCTCACCAACCAGCGCACCATGTCGCGCAAGCTCACGGAAATCCTCCATGCCTGGTGGCTGGAGCGCCATCTGACCAAGGACGAGATCCTCAAGCTCTACTTGAACCGGATCTATCTGGGTGCGGGCACCTTTGGCGTGGACGCGGCGGCGGAATACTATTTCGGCCACGCGGCACGGGAGGTGACCTTGCCGGAGGCGGCCATCCTCGCCAGCCTGCCCAAGGCCCCGTCCCGCTTCGCCCCCACCGCCGATCTGGACAAGGCCAGGGGCCGGGCGAAACTCGTGCTGGCCAATATGCGCCGCATGGGCTTCATCACGAAGGACGAGGAAAAGGAGGCGGTGGCCAATCCCGCCTCTCCGGTGAGCCGTCCGGACCGGGACGGAACCGGTCATGTGCTGGATACCATCGTCAGCCGGGCCCAGAAGCTGATCGGCACCCCACGGATGGATGTTGTCGTCGAAACCACCCTGGACATGGGTCTCCAGGCATTGGCCCAGGAAGCCGTGGCCCGGATCATGGACGCGGAAGGGGAAACGGCCAAAGCAGGCGAAGCGGCCCTTGTGGTCTTCGACCGGTCCGGGGCGTTGCGGGCCCTGGTGGGCGGACGGTCCTATGCCAGGAGCCAGTTCAACCGGGCCACCCAGGCCCGGCGCCAGCCCGGCTCCTCCTTCAAGCCCTTCGTCTATCTGGCTGCCCTGGAAAACGGCTATGGGATCAAGGATGCGGTCTATGACGAGCCGGTGAAGGTGGGCGACTGGACCCCGGAAAACTACGGCGGCCTCTACCGTGGACGGATCACCGTGCGGGAAGCCTTCGCCAAATCCGTCAATTCCGTCGCCGTCACCCTTTCGGAAACCGTGGGCCGGGACAAGGTGGTGGAAGCCGCGAACCGGATGGGCATTGCCCAGGACCTGCCGGACCACCGGTCCATCGCTCTGGGTACGGTGGAAATGACCCTCCACGACCTCACCGCCGCCTATCTGCCGTTCGCCCGCAACGGTCTGAGTGCCGATCCCCGGCTGATCCTCCGGATCCGGACGCGGGACGGGCAGGTGCTCTATGAACACCCGGAAGCCAGCATCGAGCGGGTGATCACCCGGCGGACCGCCGAGGACATGACCCATCTGTTCTATCAGGTGGTTCACGGGGGCACCGGCACCCAGGCGAGCCTCGGGGATCGGGCCGCAGTGGGCAAGACCGGCACCAGCCAGGAAAGCCGGGATGCCTGGTTCATCGGCTATACGGGCCAGCTTCTGGCGGGGGTTTGGGTGGGCAACGACGATTCAACCCCCATGAACAAGATCACCGGCGGCACCATCCCCGCCCGCATCTGGCAGAGCTTCATGGCCCCCGCCCATCAGGGCCTGCCCATGGCATCCCTGCCGGGTGGGTATCCGGCAGTTCCGGATGGGGTGGACCGGGAGGAGCTGCGTATTTTCCTGACCCAGCTCAAGACCCGCCTGGACCGGATCCGCCACGAACGCTTTGACCGTTACAGCGCCCGGACAGGCTCCCGGGATGAAAACCGGGGACAGGACCGCTACGACTGGCGCAGCAACCGGGACCGGGATCTTCAGCCTTCTGAACGCCAGGGCCGCGGCTGGTGGCCGTTCTAACGGGCAATTTTTTGGAGATGAACCCGTCCCGGCGCCCTATGATTTGCAGCGCACACTGACAGATTTGGCAAGAGCGTGACCCGATCAACTTGGATCACGCTCCGGCGTCGCGCGCGCCCCACAGTCACCCGTACGAGAATGCTGCGCACCGTGAGCGACAATGCGGCTCTTTAATTCAGCAGCCCCCGCGCACCGGCTCTTGGAACCCGGTCGAAGAGGCGCCAGCGGCCGGGTTTGATCCGGCAGGCCACCGCCTCCCACTCGAAATAGCCGTTGCGGGGGTGGCTGACCGACTGTTCCACACTGCGGCACAGCACAAGGCGCAAGGATGTGTCCCCGTCGCCGCCGGCAAGGGCAAGATCCACATCCTGAGCGGAGTAGGCATTGGGGTTGGCGTCGGTCAGATCGAGAATGCCGCTGGTGTTCTCACCGGACCGCAGGCTCGTGCGCCGGGCCGCGGTCCGGCCCCCGGTCACCTCCAGAAGCGGCCTGAACATATAGCCCAGCCCTTCCTCGCCCTGGGCGACGAGCACCCATTTGCGCCCGGGCACCTGGCCCAGAATGTCGACGACAGTCCCCTTGGCGATGGTGGTGACCTTGTCATAACCGGTGCCCGGACCCACCCGGACATTCACGCCGGTCTTGGCCCGCGCCTGGGCGCTGAGGGGATCGAGGATGAAATCCGTTGTCAGGCCCAAGGGCACGATGAGCACATCCCCATTGGCCGCAGTCGCCCCGCTCAGAAACGGTTCGGACGCCCTGACATAACCCCGCTCCCCCTTGGGCAGGGACCAGCTTTGCCGTGACGGCGTTTCCGGATCACTGATAGCCGTCGCCAGGGCAACCCGGTGGTGGTAACGGGCCGAGCGGGCGGTCAGAAGGCCATCCCTCATGCCCTGGCCGGCATTGTCGATACGCACCGGCGGCGCATCGATCGGCCCCGTGGCCCCGGTGTTCGGCCGGTAATCGTTATAGGACGCACAGCCCGCGAGGAGAGACGTCACAGCCAGAATGGCAAGCACGGCTTTCATGGCATCAATACCCAATACTCAGCTCCCGACCGGCCGCCGACACCAATCCCCCAGCGCCCGAGGCACTCCAGCATACAAGGCGCAGCGGCAGTCACCCAACCACGCAATCCATACAGTAGAATATGCCCATATCCGGGCATTCCGGATCGGTTCGCCCGCTCTGGCTACCGCCGAATACAACCGGTGATGGGGACAACGAGCGGCCGGGCGCGATACGGGCAACCAGAGACGTTTGCAGCGCCTGATCAAGGGGCTAGCATAGGGTCCTGGGATGTCAATGTTTCCATTTGGAAGGGTAACAGCAACCATGGCACGAAGCAGGGGCTCACGGCGGGGCAGCCAGTCAAACTGGCCGATTGTCACTCTTATACTTGCGGCAACACTGATTTGTGTTCTGGCTTTTTCAAATCCGAGCACTCAAGACTTCGTGGATGCGCTCAAGATGACTGACGGCGATGATCCGGTGAACAGAGTAACGACGGACTTGATCCTCCGGGTGACCGAAATCGACCGGCAGAATTATGTCCTGTTTTCGATTTTCAACATCAGGCCCCTGGGCGTTGAGGGCAGCCGGGTGGTCGGATTGCTTGGCATGCTGATCTACTTCTCGATCGAACCGGAACTGCGCTTTTGGCGGGTCTTCATCTATATTGACCAGGACAGAACAGATCTCGCACCCGGTCCCCAGGGCACCGCAGGTGCTGAATGAGTGGGCCGAGTAAGTCCGCCCGCCTCGGTGTTTACGCAATCCGGTGGTTATCTGCGGTTCCCTGCCCATCGATCCGTGTTTCCCCTGGATCGGGGACTGGGCCCGTGGGAAAATCCGGCTGAATTTCCCGTGCCTTACCCGCATGGGCACAATCTGGGGGCATTACGACGCGGCCCAGAGGTCAAACATTCCAGCGCAATGAGATCCGGACCATGTTCAACCGCCTCCCGATGATCCTGCTCTCCGCCGTGGCCGCCATCGCCACTGCCCTCTACCTGATCTTCAGCGGCGCCCCCAATCCCGAAAGCCCGGAAAGTGGTGGCGCGGGCGGCGAAGCCAGCCTGGAGAAAGTGACCTTTCTGACCGACTGGATCCCCCAGGCCGAGCATGGCGGCTTCTATATGGCCAAGGCCCTTGGCCTTTACGAAGACGCCGGACTGGAGGTGGTGATCCGCCCCGGCGGCGCCGGCGTCAACGTGCCCCAGCTTCTGGCAGCCCGGGCCGTGGATTTCGCCATGGGGTCCAACAGCTTCATCCCCCTGAACATGACCCGCCAGGGTGTGCCAGCCAAAGCGATCATGGCCGTATTCCAGAAAGACCCTCAGGTGCTGATCACCCATCCCCGGGACGACATAACCAGCATTGCGGACATGAAGGGCAAGCCGATCATGATTTCCGATGCCACCCGCACCGCCTGGTGGCCCTGGTTGGAGGGGAAGTTCGGCTTTGAAGAAAGCCAGATCCGGCGCTACTCCGGCACGGTTGCCCCGTTCCTGGCGGATCCCCAGTCGATCCAACAGGGGTATGTGACCTCCGAGCCCTATCTGATAGCCCGGGAACTGGGGCAGGAGCCGCAGGTCTATCTGCTGGCGGATGAGGGCTACCCCAGCTACGCCACCCTGGTGATGACCCGGGATGAGACCATTGCCGAGCGCCCGGACACGGTGCGGGCTTTCGTCCAGGCCAGTGCGGAAGGCTGGCGGCGCTATCTCAGCGAGGACCCCGCCCCCGCCCACGCCCTGATCCAGGCGGATAATCCGGACATGAGCGAGGATCTGATGATGGAAGCCCGGCGCCGGATGATCTCCTTTGCCATTGTGTCCGGCGCGGATGATGCCCCCATCGGCACCATGACCGCGGACCGGTGGCAGACCTTTTACGATGAAATGGCCGAGGCCGGTCTCTTCGAAGGGGACATGGACGTCTCCCAGGCCTACACCCTGGATTTTGTCCCGCGCTAAAACCCGCTGTGAACACCCGGCCACTGCCGTCCTGGCCGGGTTTGTGCTATGCACAACGATCCGTGGGGATGGACTGTCGGGGGGAAAGCCGGCGGAACCTGGGGGCATGCCCCTGGCGTCCGCGCTGCCTGAGCCCCTGACTGGTGCACGCGATCCCAGTGAGTACTCAAAAAGCCGGTCGTTACAGAGCCATGCAGCAAGACGCGAAAATCAGCCACCTCTATCTCAGCTACTTTGCCTTCGTGATGGCAGGCTACATGGCCCTGGACAAGGGCTTCGCCTATATCGGCCTGAAGCCGTTGTTCATCGGCGAGATTTCCCTGGCGCTGGGCATGGGCGTGATGATGCTGGGCGGCTGGTCATCCCGGGTGCTCCATTCCCCCCTCGCTTGGGCCATTTTCGTTTTCATGATCTGGAACGCCCTGCGCACCCTGCCCTACGTTGACCAGTATGGGCTTGATACGCTCAGGGATGCGGTGCTCTGGGGATATGCCCTGTTCGCCTATGTGATCGGCGGCATTCTGATCAAGAACAACAAGATCGAAGCCGTGCCCAATCTCTACGGGCGCATTTTCCCGATCACCGTTCTGGTGGGGGCCGCCGGTCTTCTGGTGACGGAAATTCTCTACACCTCCCTGCCCAAATGGCCGGGCACCGATGCCTCCCTGATCATGGTGAAGGCGTCGGATCTGGGCGCCCATACTGCAGGGGCGCTGGCGTTCATGGCCCTGGGTCTGCACCAGGTCTTTCCGCGCAAGAAGAAGTTCCGCCTGCCCCTTCAGGAAATCATGATGTGGGGCATTCTGGCCCTCTCCACGGCCCTGGTGCTGTCCCGGGCCCGGGGCGGGTTCGTGGCCATTGCCTGCGCCGGTCTTCTGGTGACCCTGTTCCGGCCCATGAACCGGATGATGAAAATGGTGGCCCCGGCCCTGGCCTTCATCGCCCTGTTCTTTGTCCTGAATATCGAGATCCCCTTGGGCGGCGGTCGGGTCTTCTCCGGCGAACAGCTCATGACCAACGTCCTCAGCCTCGTCTCTGAACAGGACAAGGACGTGCTCGACGAGACGGAAGAATGGCGCCTGACCTGGTGGGCCAGCATCATCGACGACACGATTTACGGGGAGAAATTCTGGTTGGGCCGGGGCTACGGCATTTCCCACAGTGAAGTGGACGGGTTCGCCGACCACTCCGGGAACCGAAGTCCGCACAATGTCCATATGAACCTATTGGGCAGAGGGGGCGTGCCCGGATTGCTTCTCTGGATCGGGGTTCTGCTGACCTTCTACGTCGTGATGCTGCAATGCTATTTCCGGGCGGAACGGGACGGCAAACGGGAGCTTGCGGCGATCAATCTCTGGCTCATGGCCTATGTTCTGGGGATCATGGTGGCCTCCTCCTTCGACAACTTCCTGGAAGGGCCCCAGGGCGGTATTCCTTTCTGGACCATCATGGGCTTTGCTATCGCCCTTGCGGAGGCCCAGCGCCCCACACCGGTTGCTCCCATGCCGGCACCGGCCACACCGCCACCGCCGCCGCCAGCATCCAAGCGGGCAGCCGGTCCGGCCCGGGCACGTCCCGGGGGCCGGTCCGGAGGCTTTGACCGGCTCAAACCGCCAGGGGGCATTCGCGCGCCGATCCGGACCCGGGGATACCGGTAAGCGGCTTCGCCCCGCGGCGGGGCGGCGGCCGGAGCATGCGCCCACTGAAAGCGGTCAGGGATTGGCCCGGCGAGAATGTAGCCCGGTGAATGTAAAAGGGGTGCCATGGACGAAATCCGCCTCAGCGGCGTCAGCAAACGCTACCCCGACGGCACCCTGGCCCTGGCGCCAGCAGACCTCACCATTGCGCCGGGACGCTTCCTGACCCTGTTGGGACCATCCGGATGCGGCAAGAGCACCCTGCTGCGCCTGATCGCAGGCCTGTCCCCGCCCAGCACCGGCACCATTACCGGCGTTCCCGATGGGAACGACACCGATGTAGGCGACACCGATGAGGGCGATAACGATGGGGCCAATCCTGGCCACCCCATCGGCTTCGTCTTCCAGGAGCCGACCCTGATGCCCTGGGCCAACGTGTTCGAGAATGTGGCCCTGCCCTTCCGCCTCTCCAGCACTCAGGACCAAGAGACCATTTCGGACCGGGTAAACGGCGCCCTCGCCATGGTCGGGCTGGAAGCTTTCAGCCAGCGTCTGCCCCGGCAATTGTCCGGCGGCATGAAAATGCGGGTCTCCCTGGCCCGGGCCCTGGTGACCCGTCCCCGGATCCTGCTTCTGGACGAGCCTTTCGCCGCCCTGGATGAAATCACCCGGCACGCTCTCAATGACGATCTGCTCCGGCTTTGGCGCCATCAGGGTGTCACCACCGTATTCGTGACCCATTCGGTGAGCGAAGCCGTCTATCTGTCCCAGGAAATTGCCGTCATGAGCCCCCGTCCGGGCCGGATCCGCGAGATTCTGCCGGTGGATTTGCCTGGGGATCTGCCCGAAAATCAGAACACAGACAAACTGGCTCATGAAGGGGATCGCGGGCCGGACATCCGCACCACCGTGGCATTCAATGCCTTGGCGGCCCGGGTTTCCGCCAGTCTCCATGCGGGGATCGAGGAGAGCCGGTCATGATGGGAAAAGACGCCCCGGCAAAGGTGGAGCGGGTCTTCGACAGGTCAGTGCCGGCCCTGTTCGGCCTGCTCGTCCTCGCCGTCTGGGAAATCGCGGTCCATGGGATGGACGTGCCCCGCTACATTCTCCCCGCCCCCAGCGCCATTGCCGTGGCACTCGTGGACCACGGGCCGAAGCTGTTCGGCGCCGCTGCCGTGACCCTCGGGCTGACCGCCGCGGCGTTCGTTCTGGCGGTGGGCGGCGCGGTGAGCCTCGCCATCCTGTTCAGCCAGAGCCGCCTTCTGGAGCGGGCCCTGTTTCCCTACGCGGTCATTCTTCAGGTCACGCCGATTGTGGCCATTGCCCCGCTAGTGATCATCTGGGTCGGCGTTGACCAGCCCCGGCTCGCGCTTTTGATCCTTGCGGTGATCGTCGCCTTTTTTCCGGTGCTGGCGAATACCATGGTGGGCCTGCGGTCCGTGGACCCCAATCTGCGGGACCTGTTCACCCTTTACGGCGCGAGCCCCTGGCAGGTGCTCTGGCGCCTGCGCCTGCCCAGCGCCTTGCCCTACATGCTTGCAGGCATCAAGATTTCCGGGGGCCTCAGCCTGATTGCTGTGGTCACCGCAGAATTCATTGCCGGATCCGGCCAGTCCGGAGGGCTGGCTTGGCGGATCATGGAGGCGCGCAACCGCCTGGAAATCCCCAATATGTTCGCGGCCCTGGTTCTGCTCTCCCTGATGGGCATTGCCATCTACGCGGCCCTTTCGGCCCTCGAACGCCGGCTTCTGGAGGGCTGGCATGAAAGCACCCTGAGCAGTCCCGACTGACCCGTCACCGGTATTCCACACTGTTCTGCTGTGATCTGAATATTTTACGCGGGTATTGATGGAGAATAGAACGGGGTCATCTGTGTGAAAGGAACCGGCCCGGGTGCCTTGGCCCCAACCAACTTGTCCCGGACCACTCGTCAAGGACCACTCGTCAAGGCCCGCCCGTAAACGTCATGGCCAAAGGAGATGCACGTGCCCGCCCGCAAGCACCCACAGGTGGTGACCGCAAACCGGCTCCGCGACGGCGTGGTCATTTACATGACCGCCGACAAATCCTGGACCGAGCAGTTCGCCCACGCCCATCCCATTGGCTTGGACGACGACGTTGAACCCTGGGTCGCCAAGGCCGAAGCTGATGAGACCGCGCGGATCGTCGTCGCCATCTATCCGTTCGACGTGACCATCCGGGACGGCCAGATCGCCCCGATTTCCGCACGGGAGTTCATTCGGGCCTTCGGACCCACCGCCCGCACCGATACGGTGGACACGCAAACAAGCAGCACCGGAAGTGGGGACACCCCGGCCCAGCACTGACGCACCATCAAGGCCGCGGCCGGGTGCTCCAATCCTGGCAGGCGGGCGCCGCCACCGCGCAAGCCCCCTCCTCTGGAGAGGCACAGCGAGCGAGAAAACGAGAGCAGCCATGTACCGTTACGATGAATTCGACCGGACCCTGGTCATGGACCGTGTCCGCCAGTTCCGGGGCCAGGTGGCCCGTCGCCTAAGCGGTGAGCTGACCGAAGACCAATTCAAGCCCCTGCGCCTGATGAACGGGGTCTATCTCCAGCTCCACGCCTACATGCTGCGGGTGGCCATTCCCTATGGCACCCTGTCTTCGAACCAGTTGCGCAAGCTCGCCCATGTGGCCCGGGTCTATGACAAGGGCTATGGCCACTTCACCACCCGCCAGAACATTCAGTACAACTGGCCGAAACTGGGTGACATTCCCGACATTCTGGATGACCTGGCTGAGGTGGAAATGCATGCCATCCAGACCAGCGGCAACTGCATCCGCAATGTCACCGCCGACCAGTATGCCGGCGCGAGCGCCGATGAGGTGGAAGATCCGCGCATCACCTCTGAAATCCTGCGCCAGTGGTCCACCTTCCATCCGGAATTTTCCTTCCTGCCCCGGAAGTTCAAGATCGCCGTAACGGGCGCGGAAACCGACCGGGCCGCGATCCAGGTCCATGACATCGGCATACAGATTGTCCGGAACGATGCGGGGGATGTGGGCTACAAGGTCTATGTGGGCGGCGGCCAGGGGCGCACCCCCATGATCGCCAAGCTGGTCAACCCCTTCGTGCCCAAGCCGGAGCTTCTGAGCTATCTCGAAGCGGTCATGCGGGTCTATAACAGCCTCGGGCGCCGGGATAATCTGTACAAGGCGCGGGTGAAGATCCTGGTGCATGAGACGGGGACGGAAGAGTTCGTCCGTCTCGTGGAAGAGGAATATGCCGCCCTCAAGGGCACCATGGACCAGCCCCTGCCCCAGGCGGAAATCGACCGCATCACTGCCTATTTCGCCCCCCCACCCTTCGAGGCTCTCGACGACGATGACGCAGGGTTTGAGGCAAAGAAGGCGGACCATCCGGCCTTCGCGGAATGGGTGGCCAACAACTGCGTGGCCCACCGCCAGCCCGGTTACATCATCGCCAATATCTCCCTGAAGCCCATCGGCGGCATTCCCGGGGATGCCACGGACGTTCAAATGGAAGCCATCGCCGATCTGGCCGATGCCTACGGGTTCAGCGAGATCCGGGTGACCCACGAACAGAACCTGGTGCTGCCCCATGTGGCCAAGCGGGACCTGTTCGCGGTCTGGGATAGTCTGCGGGCGCACAATCTGGCCACCCCCAATCTGGCCCAGGTGTCCGATATCATCTGCTGTCCCGGTCTTGACTACTGCAATCTGGCCAATGCCCGGGCCATTCCCATTGCCCAGGCCATTTCCAACCGGTTCGCCGATCTTGAGCGTCAGCACGAAATTGGGGAACTGAAGGTCAAGATCTCCGGCTGCATCAATGCCTGCGGCCACCACCATGTGGGCCATATCGGCATTCTGGGCGTGGACAAGAAGGGCATCGAGTTCTACCAGATCACCCTGGGCGGCAGCGGTGACGAAACCGCCTCGATCGGGGATATTGTCGGCCCTGCCTTCCCGGAGGAAGAGGTGCCCGGCGCCATCGACACCGTGGTGGACACTTATCTCAGCCTGCGGACGGATGGGGAACGGTTCCTCGACACCTACCGCCGGGTCGGCAAGACACCTTTCAAGGAGGCCCTTTATGGCACTGATTAAGGGTGGAGAACCCGTCGAGGATCCCTGGCTCCTGCTTGAGGACGGTGCTGATCCCCATGACAACCAGCCGGTCCTCGTCCCCCTGGAGCGCTGGCTTGCGGACCGGGAGCGCCTGCTGGGACATAGCGGCCCCCTCGGGGTCGTGCTGGAAAGCCATCACAATGCCGGGCAGATCACCCAGGACCTGGACCGTTTTGCCCTGATCGCCCTGGAGTTCCCCGCCTTCAAGGACGGCCGCGCCTACTCCACTGCCCGCCTGCTCCGGGAACGGATGGGCTATCAAGGCGAGCTGCGCGCCGTGGGCGATGTCCTGCGCGACCAATGGCTTTTCATGGCCCGCTGCGGCATCGACACTTTCCAGATCGACGACCGCTTCGCCCTCGACGACTGGAAAGAGGCCATGGAAGAACAAAAAGTGTTCTACCAAACCACCGGCGACGGCCGTTCAGGAGTGCTCTCCGAACGGCATGGGGATGCAGCGGGATAGACTCCGCAGACCGCAATCATTTGTCCACTGTCTTTCACCCATGAATTCAGGGTGGGAATTGCCCCCCCCTGCACCAATCATCCCTCTCTCACGCCCGATCGCACCTCACTGAGTCCGGATATCTCCGTTCTGCCAGTAGGTTGCTCCTGAGTTTGGATCGCGGAAATAGTATCGGTCGGCCCGGTCATCGTAGACAAGACCGCTGTTGACCTGGGTGCCGCCGATGTAGCAGCCGCCCTGGCGGCGGCAGCCGGTGTAGTAGCCTGCGGCGGCTCCGATGGCCCCGCCCACCAGAGCGCCGGTTTTCTTGTCCTCGCTGATGGCGGCCCCCAGGGCCGCACCGCCTGCCGCACCAAGGGCTGCATCCCGCTGGGGCTGCGTGCCGTTCTGACAGCCGACGACGGCAAAAAGCGACGCGGCAACAACAAAGGAAACGGGTTTAAAGGTCATCATGGCCTCCCTTCCGTTGGGTGTGAACCGCAGGCCGAAGCCCGCAAAAAGCGCGATCAACCGCGCCTCCGTCCACAAGGCAACACGGCGTTGCGGGATGACGTTCCCTCCGCTTGAAGGCGGCGGGAGGGCGGAAACAGGCCGAAGGAGCGCCGTGTTTCCGGCAATGTTCTGTTCGATACCCAGGTTATCTCTGCCAAAAGACCGGACCGTAGGGCCACGGATGAAGAACCGTACCTGTCGCAGGCTTCATGGGTTTAGAGCATGAGGCGTTTAATCCGCATCATGCTCAAGGCCGCGACTGCGGTCC
>CAZLPU010000110.1:0-12483 GCA_964561475.1 uncultured Alphaproteobacteria bacterium | reverse complement strand
GACCGCAGTCGCGGCCTTGAGCATGATGCGGATTAAACGCCTCATGCTCTAATCCAGGATTGACGGCACGGAGGTCGGGCCCGGGTCGTATACTCCGTCAACGGGCACATCATCCGTGGCCCACTTGGGGGGTGCAGATCAGGCAGCGCGTGCTGAAGATGTGGGCCTAGAATGGGGAGCGGCCCATTCCGCCACCGCCCATGCCCCGTTTGCGCTACATGGCTCTTTTCAGTGAATGCGCGGCCTTTGACGGTGGTGCCTGCCCTCCCACCGACCGGCTTTGTCCCCGCAAGGAAACCCCTATTCCGGAGGTGTTTCGCTGGCCTTGAGGGACGCAGCATGGGTCTCGGCGGCCCGCAGAACCCGCAGGAGATTGCCGCTCCAGATCTTGGCGAGATCATCCTCCGAGTAGCCCTCAGCAAGCAGACGGTCCGTGATACGCGGCAAGGCGCTTACGTCCTCCATGCCGGTCACGCCGCCGCCGCCGTCCCAGTCCGCGCCGATCCCCACATGATCGGGACCGAGCAGGTCGAGCGCGTAGAGCAGATGGGCCATGAAATCCTCGAAATCGGCCCGCGCGGGCGGAAAGCGTTCATCGAGGACACGCCGTTTCTCGATGAAATCGCGATAGTCCTCCGCCGCCGGATTTTCAATGCGGCGGAACTCGGATATCAGGGCGCCGAACGCCTTCCGGCGCGCCGGATCCGCCGGCAACTGTTTGAGATAGGCCCCGAAAGCGTTGATCTGGATGACCCCGCCGGTCTCCGCAAGACGCTTCAACCTTGTGTCGTCCACATTGCGCGGATGATCGAACACACCGTCCGGACCCGAATGAGACAGAATTATGGGCGTCTTGGACAGGGCCAGCATATCGTCCAGGGCCGCGTCCGAGGCGTGGGAGGCATCGATGACAATGCCGAGCCGGTTGCACTCCGCGACGAATGCCTTGCCGAGTGCGCTCAAGCCCCCGCCCTGGCCCCCGCCCAGATTGGCGTCGGGCCCGTCAACCGGAAAATCCGCCTCGTCAGTGCTGGAGGAAGCGAGTTGATTGTGACTGAAATGAACCGGACCCATCATCCGCACACCCATCTCATAGAAGGTGTTGATCAGGGTTAGGTCCTTGCCGATGGGATAGGCATTCTCGACACTGATATAGGTGGGACGGCGGCCCGCAGCGACGATGCGCCCGGCATCATCCGCCGTGAGAGCAAGTTCAAACGCGTCATGCCGGGCGATCATCTCGCGGATTGCGATACCGCGCATCAGGGCGTGATCGCGGGCGTCAACGAAGCCTTCATCGGTCACAGGACCCTGGGGCGTGTAGATCACCCAGAAGCCGCCATCCAGTCCGCCTTCCACCATGCGCGGCAAGTCGACCTGGGAGTAATCACGCAACGGATCATGGCGCTCGGTCACATCCCAGCCCGGCGCGGCCAGCAGTGCCGGCGTATCGAGATGGGAGTCGAGAACCAGCAGGCGTTCGTGGATCTCGCGGGCAGGCTCAGCCCTGGCGGGCGCATTCACCAGAACCGCACCCAGCAGGACCACCACTACGACCATACCCCGCACGACCAAATTCCATGGGTGAAAGCTCACCCCTCCGGTTCTGCCCATCGCTCCGGTCCTCCATGACTGCTCTGCCGCAACGCCCACCGCATCTGCGGTAAACCGTTTCTCTCCACTCCAGCCTATCATGGCCGCCCGCTCTGTCACGGGACTGGATGTGCACGCGCTGCCCGCACGAGCAGTTCCCCCCTAACCCCGATTCAAATCGAGACAGGATTGGCGTGGGGAGCTTGTTGCTGCCATCCCGTTACTGCCTGAAGCCGTCCTCGAAGACATAGTGGGTTTCGGCGGCGGGGAGGTGGCAGGCGTGGCACATGGTGGCGGCTTGATCGCCGATAAGACGGATTGTGTGGTCATCGGGACCATAGTCCTCGTATCCCCGGCCACCGGTCTGTTCAAAGAGGGTTTCGTTCCGGACCATGATGAAGCCCGCCCACATCCTCATGGAGCGCATGATCTTCGCCCCAGAATTCCGTCTTCATGTGCCGCCAATCGCGGTACTCGTCCGTGTAGGCAAGGAGCGCCTCTCCGTCCTGCGCGGCCGCTGTGAGAGCCGCCAGGGATGACATCGCGACGGCGAAGCAGGACCCCAAGATCATCTTATTTCTGATCATTTCCCGATCCTTCCCTGTGCCTGTAAGGAGCGCCTGTTCCCAAAAGCTTCCCGTGTTGCCTGAAACCATGGCGTGCCGCGCAACATCAAGAGAGGCCCGGTTCCACCCGCTGCGGTCTTTCGCGATCAAGCGTGATGTCTGCTCTACAGGCCCCCCGCCCGCACATGGCTCGCCATTTTCGGACGTGACCGTAGCTGCGCGTTGGGTGCCCTGAAGTGGGCCAAGCTGAGGGCCGAGGGCAGAAGGGGGCATCCGATCCCCTGGGATTGGACGGATGACGGTGAAGTGTCCGTGGCTGGAGACGGTTTCAGTTTGCGCCAGCCCAACCCCCGTTTAGAGTTGCGGCGGGATAAAAATCATCAGCATGGAGGATATCGTGGGACTTCGATCGGGTTTTGGAGGTTGGGTGCGTGGGTTGCAGCTTGGTGTTGTGGCCATTGTGATGATCGCCATGGCGCCGCTGGCCCAGGCGGATCCGGACTATGTCGCGAATTGGGGACCCAGTGTCGGGTCGCAAGCCCCGCTTCTGGCCGCCAATGACCAGAATGGCGAGCCTCAAACTCTGGAGAGTCTGACCGGCGAAAAGGGCCTCGTGGTCGTCTTCAACCGGTCTGTCGACTGGTGCCCGTTCTGCCAGCGTCAGTTCATCCAGCTCAATGAGTATGTGGAAGAATTCTCGGCCGCTGGCGTGAATGTCACGGGCGTCACTTACGACGACCCGGACGAAATCAAGCAGTTTCATGACAAATGGAAATTGGCCTTCCCCCTGCTGCGGGATGTGGACCGCCAGCACGTGGACGCCTGGGGCATCCGCAACGAGGAATATGGCGAAGACTCCCCTGCCTATGGCATTCCCCATCCGGGCGTGGTGCTGCTGTCCCCCGAGGGCACTATTCTCGCCAAATATGCCGAGCCGGGCTACCGGTCCCGGGCGGACTGGTCGACGGTTCTGGACG
Source organism: uncultured Alphaproteobacteria bacterium (assembly GCA_964561475.1). GTDB lineage: Bacteria > Pseudomonadota > Alphaproteobacteria > JAJFIK01 > JAJFIK01 > CAYUYV01. The sequence goes on along the minus strand of CAZLPU010000110.1, from coordinate 9,347 downwards.
ATGTTCGCGGGGTCGTGGGCGGTGAATAACCGCCCCGGCTTCGGGACCAGCTTCGATCGTCGGTCTTGAAGATCGTCAGTGTTGAAAAGGGGGGACCATGGGCACTGTACTCACCATTCTGAGCTGGGCGGGCATCATTCTGCTCGCCCTGGTCACCGTCATCCTGGAGGATCTCATGTTCCTCTTTATGCTGACACCCTACATGCCGCCGACCTGGGACCTCACTGGCGACCTGTTCTGGGTCTTAACGGTCCCCCTGGCCCAGTTCATGGCCCTGGCGGTGACCGGAACGTTGGCGTGGTTTCTGGGTCTGAAATACCTGCCCCGGCTGATCACCTTCTGGCTGATCTGGACGGTGGGACGCGGGGTCTTCCTGACCCTACTCGGCAATCCTCCGGGCGACGTGATGGTCTATCTGCTGTGGATTGCCCTGTGGTGCGCCCTGATCGGACTCTTTGCCCAGTTGGTGGTCAAAGACAGGCGGATGAAGGCGGCTTGATCACCTCCGGGGTCCGCACGGGCCGGGACGCCACCTGGCGCTAGACGGCACAGGCCCGGCGGAGGGGGCCCGGCGGAGGGGGGGCCAAGCAGAGGGGGGCCCGGCGGAGGGGTGGTCAAACCGCGCCGCGGGGCTAAACTGCGCGGCGCACATCCCCTCCCCCGGATCGACAAAGGACCCAAACCCATGCCCATGAAAGCCGATGAGATTGAGCGCCTGATCAAGGAAGGTCTGCCCGGCGCGGACGTGACCATCAAGGATCTGGCCGGGGATGATGATCACTTCGCGGCGGAAGTGGTCTGGAGCGGCTTTGAGGGCAAGACCCGGCTGCAGCAGCACCAACTGGTCTACGCCGCCCTCAAGGGCAATATGGGCGGGGTGCTCCACGCCCTCCAGCTGACCACCCGGACGCCTGACGCCTGACGGCGCTGCCCCATGTCTCTGCCCGCCCTGCTCATGTTCATGGCCGGCTCTTTGAGCGCCGTTGCCGTCATCATCGCCCTCCACGCCGCGATGGGCCGCACCCGCACCGCCCGGCTCGAGAGCGCGGATCAGGTGCGGGCGGTCTTTGCCACGGACTTCCCCGATGAGAGCCCCGCGACGGTGACCCTCTCACGGGACGCAACCTTGGCGTTTCTGACCCTGCCCCGCCCCGGCGATGAGCCGGAGGCCATTGGCGTGGTCCAGGCCATGGGTACATTCTGGGCCACCCGGATCCTGGAGCCCGGCATGGTGGCCCGGGTGGAGGCGGACCGGAAAGGGGGCCTGCGCATCCGGTTGCGGGATTTCACCGGCCCGGCTCTGCGTTTTGATCCGGCGGAACCGACCTCCGGCACCGGGGAAGAAACCGACGGGCTGGATGCCTGGATTGACCGCCTGTGCGCGCTCCAACCGCGATCCGGCCAATCCGCTCCTCATCACGCCGCTCCTCATCAGTCCGAAAAGCCGTCGGCACACTGAGAAAATGGACCCTGCCATGCCGGACATTCCCAGCCTGCCCGATGTCAGCACCATGGCGGTGCCAGTTTATGTCGGCCTGATCGTGCTGGAGCTGGTTTTGGTGGTCCTGCACCGGGTCAAAGGCACCTTCGAGACCCGGGACAGCGCCGCGAGCCTCGCCATGGGGGTGGGCAATGTGCTCTCAGGGGTGGTGTTTGCGGGGAGCTTCGGGGCCCTGGCCTATGGGGTCCTGTTCTTTGCCTATGAGCACCGGATTGCCACGTTCCCCTTCGCGGTCTGGGCGATCCTGCTGTGCTTTGTCCTCGATGATCTGCGCTACTACTGGTCACACCGGTTCCAGCACCGTGTCCGCTGGTTCTGGGCAAGCCATGTGGTCCACCATTCCAGCCAGCACTTCAATCTGACCACTGCCCTGCGCCAGCCCTGGACCGGGCATCTCACCTTCCTGTTTGTGCTGAAGATTCCGCTGGCCCTGATGGGATTTCATCCGGCGGTGATCGCCTTTTGCAGTTCCCTGAACCTGTTCTATCAGTTCTTCATCCACACCGAGGCCGTTGACCGGCTGCCCCGCTGGTTCGAGGCGGTCTTCAACACCCCGTCCCATCACCGGGTCCATCATGGGCGCAATGCCCGGTATCTGGATGCCAATTACGCGGGCACCTTGATCATCTGGGACCGGCTGTTCGGAACCTTCGTGCCGGAACAGAAAGCCGAGCCTGTGCGCTATGGCATTGTCCATAATCTGGGCACGTTCAATCCCCTGCGCATCGCGGTCCATGAATATTTGGCGATTGCCCGGGATCTGCTGCGGCCAGGACTGGGTGTTCGGGCACGCCTTGCCTATCTCTTCGCGCCACCGGGCTGGAGCCATGACGGCAAACGGCTCACCACGCGCCAGATCAAGGCCCGCTTTGCCAAGGACCATCCCGAGGAGGCGGGCAGCCCCGGTCTGCCGAGAACCTGAACCGCTTTGGAAAGGGCCTGCCGCAGATTGAACCTGGGTAAAGTCCGGCCATGGCGGGGGATCGCCGCCGGGGAAAGACCAGGCGCCTTGGCCCCGGGTTTCAGCCAATCGAAGGGCCAGCGCCTTGAACCATGGCGCAAGCCGGTTTATGTCGCAGGGATGGGTAGTGAGACAGGCACACCAAAGGCACATGGCGTGGGCCGTGTGCACGGACCAGGAAGGGCCCCCCAATGACCGATACACCAGCCAATGAATTCATCGGTAATGAAGTGAAGAACAACGACGTGGTGCTGTTCATGAAGGGCACCCCCCAGTTTCCCCAGTGCGGTTTTTCCTCCACCGTGGTTCAGGTGCTGGATTACCTGGGCGTCGACTATGTGGCCCACAATGTGCTGGCCGATGACGATCTGCGCCAAGGCATCAAGGATTTCAGCGACTGGCCGACCATCCCCCAGCTTTATGTGAAGGGCGAGTTTGTCGGCGGCTGCGATATCATCCGGGAAATGTTCGAAAGCGGTGAACTCCGCGGCTTCCTGACGGAAAAAGGCGTGAGCGTCGCCAAGGCCGGCTGACATGGGCATTTGCGGGCTCTGACTATGAAAAGGGGGAGCCAGATGCTCCCCCTTTTTTTATTGTCCGCCGCACGACAGGGCCGCCCTCACATAAGGCCCAGCGCGCCGTGAGCGATGTTCAACAAGCACCAGCTTACAGTTCCGGGCGGTCGGCCATGGCCCGTCCGTTCACCGACTCCGTGGTCAGATAGGTCCGGATCACGGCGATGGCTTCCTGGACGGCCTCGTTCAGAGGCTTGCGGCCGCTTTCCACATAATCTGCGATCTCCAGAACCGGCCCGTACAGATCTTCCGGCTCCCCTTGCAGGGTCAGGCCGAAGCGGCTGTGGTCATCGGCGATCCGCGCCCATTCCCGGCGGATGGCGGACCAGAAGGCCTGGGTGGCGGACCAGTAGCTTTCGGCATGCTCCGTGGAAAAATCATCCGCACGGGTATAGGTGTTCACCCCCACTTCCCGCACCAGGGCCCGCATGCCGTTCTCGTCATCCAGCATGATCTTGGTGTTGTCCTGCTCGTGGACCCAGCCGAACGGGGTGAGCGCATGGCGGTTCACGGCGGCGATCACCTGATAGTCATCCCGGGTGGTGGCGTCCCGGCGAGGGAGCGGCCGCCAGGTCAGCGGAGAAGCCCAGCTTGAGACGCCGCCTTCATGGGTCCAGCGGGCCACGGCGGCATAGCGCGGGGCGTCATCGACCTGATAGACCAGTTGCGCCCAGGCGCCCTTGCGTTCCGCATCGCTCACCTCACGGACAACCCAGGCATTGAAGCCGGTGTAATCCCAGACGGTTTCTGGCTCATAGACCCAGTCCTGGCGCCAGTGCTTGATGACGATGTCCTGCTCCCGTCCCGCCAGAAGAATATGCTGAAGGCGGATGACCCGGCCCGTATCCTCGATCACCCGGACCACTTCCGTGGCCTTGGACAGTTTGGGTTCTTTCAACGCATAGCCGTGCTGAAAGGGGACCGTTTCGGTGAAGTCGAAGGTCACCCGGTAGTTTCCCGCCATGGCAAGGATGGCTTTGCGGTCCTGCTCGAAAGCCTGGTAGCGGGCAAGGCCGGAGCATTCACAGGTTTCCGCCGCCTGGACCGGGGACGGACCCGGCAGGTTGGCGCCGGGCATTATGGTGAGGGTACTGAGCACAGCGCCCAGAACGGTCGCTGCGAGGGACCGGCCGATGGTCAATCCGGTTCGGGACATGGCATTTCTCCACAGGTTGAATCATGCGACCGCCCCCTGCCCTCCCAAAACACCAAGTCCGCAAACCAGGGTTGTCGGGGGCGGCGCCCTCTCTAGATGCGAATGAGAGTCACTTTTTATTGCAGCTTTCGTCAAGGGGGTTTATGAGGGGGTTGTTGCGGATCATTCTCACCTAGAGAGGGGGGACAGTTTCAATGGAAAATCGCCTTGGCACGACCATAGTATCGGGCAGAAGGGCTGCTTTTCTCTCGGTATCAGCCGCTGCGCTGCTCCTCACAGGCTTTCAGGCCGCCCAAGCTGAGACGGCACTTATTGCGGACGAGTCTCAAAGTCAGGTCGATCGGATCTCAGTGGTTGCAACCCGCACCCCCCGCCCTGCCTTCACCTATCCCGGCTCAGTGAGTGTGCTGGACCGCGATGCGATTTCCGATTTCGCCGCCTCCAGCATTGCCGATATTTTCGATTCCGTCCCCGGCGTGACATTCGCTGGCGGTCCCCGGCGCACCGGCGAGGTCCCCACCGTGAGGGGCATTTCCGGCGCGGGTGTGCTGGTACTGTTCGACGGCGTGCGCCAGAATTTCCTGTCCGGCCATGACGGGCGGTTCTTCATCGACCCGGATCTTCTGCGTGCGGTGGAAGTGGTGCGGGGGGCGAGTTCGGCCCTTTACGGGTCCGGCGCCCTGGGCGGGGTGATCGCCTTTCAGACCCTGACCGCCGATGATCTTCTGAATGAGGATGAGCACTTCGGATTTGAACTGAAGACCGGGTTTCAGGGGGTCAATGACGAGATTCTGGCCGGGGGCACACTCTTTGGCAGGGGCATGGACGGGCGTCTGGATGGGGTCGCCAGCCTCACCTTCCGGTCTTCCGATGACATTGATCTGGCCACGGGGGATGTGCTGCGCTCCGACGACGAGCTTTATTCAAGCCTCGTGAAGGGAAGCTATGAGATCACCGACGGGATCACCGCGTCGGCCACCTGGATCGGATACAACGGCACCGCCCAGGAACCCAATAACGGACAGGGTCTCAACAGCGGCGATCTGGTCGACAAGGATAGCGAGAGCAACACCGTCCGGGCGGGCCTGACCTTCAATCCCGCCGACCGCGCCTTTCTGGACGGGGAGCTCTTTGGCTATTACACCAGCGCGTCGGTGGACGAGGCGGAGCTGGACAGCCCGCGCGTCATCTCCCGGGAGGTGGAGAGTTTCGGTCTGGTGGCAACGAACACCTCCCGGTTCACCCTGGCCCCTGGGGCGACCCTCGCCCTGACCTACGGGGCCGAGGTCTATGAGGATGAACAGACCGGTACGGACAATCAAACCACGGACGGGACCCGCGGAGGCGTGCCGAACGCGACCGCCCGGACCTATGGCGGCTTTGTCCAGGCGGACCTGGCGCTCGATACGCCCCTTGGCCTGGTCACCGCCATTCCGGGCCTGCGCTATGACCGGTTCATCACCGAGGGGGATTTCGATACGGAAGATAGCGCCTTCTCGCCGAAAATCGGTGTGTCCCTGGCCCCGATGGACGGGCTTTTGCTGTTCGGCAGTTATGCGGAGGCGTTCCGGGCACCAGCCATCAATGAGATTTTTGCCGACGGGGTCCATTTCACCATTCCCCTTGACCCCGGCGTGGATGCACCCAATTTCTTCATCGCCAATCCGGATCTGGAGCCGGAGTCCTCCGCCACTTGGGAGGCCGGAGCCGGATTGGACCGGGCGGACGTTTTCCTGGACGGGGATCAGGTCATTCTGAAGGGCACCTATTACCGCACCCATGCGGAGAATTTGATCGACCTGGATGTGGACGTGACCTTTGCCCCCTCCTGTTTCGCGCCGGGCCTGCCCTTCCCCTGTACCGCCGGCACCAGCCGGAATGCCAATGTCCGCAACGCCTTTCTGGAAGGGGTGGAAGTCGAGGGCTCCCATGAGACGGACTGGACCTTCCTCACCCTGTCTTATACCCGGATCGAGGGTTTCGACGAGGACACCGGTGATTTCCTCGGTCTCCTGAACCCGGACCGGGTGTTCCTGAATGCTGGTGTGAAGGTGGCCCCCTGGGATCTGCGGATCGGCACCCGGATGGAATTTGCGACAGCGTTCACGAAGGTCAACGATCCCTCGGAAGCCCGCGACGGTTACCAGGTCTTCGATCTGTATGCGGTCTGGCAGCCCCTGGATGGTCCCCTGGCCGGACTGCGCCTGGATCTCGGCGTCGATAATCTGTTTGATGAGGAGTATGAGCGGGTCTTCGCCGGCGTGCCGGAACCGGGCCGGAACCTGAAACTGTCCGCCCGCTGGCGCCAGACCTATTGACTCGGCCTTTTGCCCGATCTCGGGACAGGATGATCCTGGGACAGGCCGGTCCTGGGCCAGGATCGGAAACGCAAAAACCCGGCCACAGGGGCCGGGTTCCATCGAATTTTTGTCTGCACCCAGATAAAAGGGTATCAGCTGGAGTAGAATTCCACCACCAGGTTCGGTTCCATCTGCACCGGATAGGGCACGTCTGCAAGCTGAGGAACCCGGACGAAAGTGCAGGTCATCTTGGAATGATCCGCATCGATATAGTCGGGCACATCCCGCTCCGGCAACTGGGCTGCTTCGAGCACCAGGGCCATCTGCTTGGACTTATCCTTCACTTCGACCACGTCACCGGGCTTGACCGTGTAGCTGGGAATGTTGACCCGGCGGCCGTTCACCTTTACGTGGCCGTGGTTCACGAACTGGCGGGCGGCAAACACCGTGGGGACGAACTTCGCCCGGTACACCACGGCATCCAGACGCTGTTCCAGAATGCCGATGAGGATCTCGGCGGTGTTGCCTTTCCGGCGGTTGGCTTCGGCGTAGATCCGGCGGAACTGCTTCTCACCGATATTGCCGTAGTAGCCTTTGAGCTTCTGCTTGGCCCGAAGCTGGATACCGTAGTCGGACAGTTTCGCCTTGCGGCGCTGGCCGTGCTGGCCCGGGCCGTATTCCCGGCGGGCAACGGGGCTTTTGGGGCGGCCCCAGATGTTCTCGCCCATACGCCGGTCTATCTTGTACTTGGTCGCTTTACGCTTCGACATGCTCACTCTCAAATGCGACGCGGGCCGGCCCCCAGATCACATCCAAGGGCGATTGCAACGGCGGCTTGCGCGTATCCCGTGATGACTTCCGGTCCGGCCGCATCGTCCATACGCGAGCACCGATGGCGAAAAACAACGGGCATGGTGCATGGCAAAGCCTGGATCCGTGAAGATCCGCGTTTATACACGGTCCAATCCGGGCGTCAATCCCGGGCATTACTCTCGACCGGGCTCGTTTGCCTTGTCGACCGTGGCCCCGCCCGGGTTCAGGCCATCCTTCATGGTGGCGGGCCAGTGCCGGGTGAGGGAGACGAGAATGCCCCGCAGGGTCTGCACATCCTGATGGGTCAGTTCCACCCGGTGCCACATATTGCGCAGATTGCGCACCATGCGCGGGCGCTTTTCCGGAGGGAACAGAAAGCCCGAGGCATCCAGAACCGCCTCCAGATGCTCGAAAAACGCCAGAACTTCCGCCCGGGTGGCCGGGAGGGCGCCCAGATGGTCGATCTGGCGTCCGGGCGTGTCATCACCGGCCTGGAACCATTCATATCCCGCCAGAAGCACCGCCTGGGCGAGATTGATGGAGGCAAAGGCCGGGTTCACCGGCACGGTCAGGATGCAGTCGCTCAGGGCAATGTCATCATTGTGGAGGCCCGCGCTCTCCCGCCCGAACAGGATGGCGGTGCGCTCTCCCCGGGCGGCCCGGGCGCGCATGTCGGCCCCCGCTTCCGCTGCCGTGAGCACCGGCTTGACCATGCGCCGGTCCCTTGCGGTGGTGGCGTAGACATAGTGGACATCCCTAAGGGCGTCCGCCGTGGAACCGGCCACCTGGACATTGTCGATGACCCGGTCCGCGCCCGAGGCCATGGTGCGGGCTTTTTCATTGGGCCAGCCGTCCCGAGGATTGACCAGACGCATATCCGTCAACCCGAAATTGTACATCGCCCGGGCGGCAGCACCGATATTTTCCCCCATTTGAGGGCGCACCAGCACGATGGCGGGGCCTTCGCCGGGCTCCGCGAGCCTTGCGGCCTGGGTGTGGTCGGTTCCAGCCATGGTTTGAGAAACCCTTCACCGCTTTTGGCGCACAGTCGCCCAGTCGCACCGTGGTGCGCCGGTCAAGACACCGTGTGGCGCCGGTCCAGACGCCGGGTGAGTCACCGGCCCGCCCGTGAGAAACCCGCGCGGGAAACGCCGCGCATTCTGCACCCGGCGCCCCGTTATGGCGCCCCCCGTTATGGGATGCTATAGCAACGGCACGCCCGGGTATCACGTGGTCAGACCGTCCCCATGAGCGGATGAACCTGTCCAGACGCGTGGCCCGGATCACTGTTCTCTTTATTCCGAATGTCCGTTGGAGCCAATATCCATGAGCAAGATCAAGGTTGAAAATCCCGTCGTTGAACTCGACGGCGACGAGATGACTCGGATCATCTGGGATCTGATCAAGAAGAAGCTGATCCTTCCCTATCTCGATATCGATCTGAAATACTACGATCTGGGCATGGAGTACCGGGACAAGACCGACGACAAGGTCACAGTCGATGCCGCCGAGGCCATCAAGCAGTATGGCGTGGGCGTGAAATGCGCCACCATCACCCCGGACGAAGCCCGCGTGGAGGAATTCGGCCTCAAGAAGATGTGGCGCTCTCCCAACGGCACCATCCGGAACATTCTGGGCGGCACCGTGTTCCGTGAGCCGATCATCTGCCAGAACGTGCCCCGTCTCGTGCCCGGCTGGACCCATCCCATCGTGATCGGCCGTCACGCCATCGGCGACCAGTACCGCGCGACGGATTTCGTCGTGCCGGGCAAGGGCAAACTCACGATCAAGTTCGAGCCTGCGGACGGGACCGCGCCCATGGAATTCGAGGTGTTCGATTTCCCCGGCGGCGGTGTGGCCATGGGCATGTACAATCTCGATTCCTCCATCCGGGATTTCGCCCGGGCCTGCATGAACTATGGCCTCGACCGGGGCTGGCCGGTTTATCTGTCCACGAAGAATACGATCCTGAAGGCCTATGACGGGCGCTTCAAGGACCTGTTCCAGGAAGTCTATGAGGCGGAATTCAAGGACAAGGGCC
>CAZLPU010000109.1:0-12511 GCA_964561475.1 uncultured Alphaproteobacteria bacterium | reverse complement strand
AACGAGAGCGGCGGCCACCCTGTTTAAAGGTGATCGTGATTCTGCGCCCGCCGCTTTAGCGCCGGAACATGGTGGCGTTGATCAGCAGCACCGTGATGGTCTCGTCCCCGCCATAGGCGTCGGCAATGGTCTGGAGCCGCCCGGCGATCCGGTTCATGTCGAGGGGCTGGTCGAAGCGGATGTTCCGGGAGCCATAGGCATTCAGGGACCGCATCATATGGTCCCGCAGCCGTGGCAGGCTCGCCTTCACCCGTTCCCGCAAATCCTCGTCCGGCACATCAAGGCCGATCTCAAGGCTCACAAGACCCAGGGGCCGGCCCCGGCTGAGCACCGTGAGCTGGAACGGGGCCAGAGCCATGAAACTTTGCAGCTCACTTTCCTTGGGCGGCTTTTCGGCGGCCCGGGACTGGTCCATCATGCCAGGACCCAGAAGGCTGGCGGCGAGCACGCCGGCGATCAGGGTAGGCCCGCGGCCCCACATCCTGCGGCGCCACATCCTACGATGGTGGCTGTTCCCGCGCGCGCGGATATCGTGCGTGTGCCGCCGGTTGCCTTGCAAAATGCAGCGCTGCATGCAGATAAATCCCGATTCAGGTCAAGACCAAAGATGGCTGTTTTGCAGTCTCTTTTCGGTTTTCACCTTATCTTCAAAGGGTTAATGTCGCCTCGTGATTTTCGGGGCCGACTTGGCACACCCCTTGCTCCTCTCTGGCACGTGGACGTCGCGGTATTGCGTATCTTACCGCGTCACCGGACGGGAGCGGTGGTTACCGTTGCGACCCCCTTCACCTCACTGCCGCTCCCGTTCCGACCACACCTCCCTTGAATCTCGCATCGGATTCTGGAGCACAAGATTTCTCGGCCAGGGGGGAGCCGTCACAGTCAGGCCAAAACGGCCGGTGACGGTCCTGGCTTCAAAGGGGTGGCGACTTGCCGCCTGGGGGGTGAACGCTTTTGGCGGAGCGTTCACTGATAAAAGCGGGCCTGCCGGTGAAAATCGGCAGGCCCGTTTTTTTTTGGGCTCGTTTTTTTTGGGCTCGTTTTCTTTGGGCCCGGGCTTTCGGGACGCAAATGTGGGGTGGTCGGATTATCGGCGGTAGTGCCTGAAACGCCTGTCATGCAGGTAGGCGGCAAAGCGGGTGGCCACTTCGCCGTCCAGGCGCTTGCTCAGATAGATGGCCCGGTGGATCTGGCGGCGGATGGCGCGCCGGAATTGTTTGCCCCGGCCCACATATTCCGGCCGCAGGCTTTTTGCGTTTTCCGGGCTCACATCTTCGAGGGCGGCGAGCCAGCTTTCATCCTTCTCATAGCCCAGGTCGATGAGATCCCCGGCAATGGAGCCATGGATCTGTAGCTGGGCCTTGATCCGGGGCATCTGGTTTCGCCAGGCGCCGATACTGGCCTTGTTGATGGGGCGCACGGGGCCAAGAGCTTTCTGGGCCACATCCCCGTCGCCCACCACCCGGTGAAAATCGGAGAATTTGGCCTTCTGGTCCAGAAAGGGCATCGCCTCGGACAACCGGGTCTGGACCGCGTCCGCATCCTTGGCCAGGTCCTCATATTTCACCACGAGGAACCGGGGGTGGTCCCAGACCTTCCGTGCAAAGCGGATACTGGTCTTGAATGCGTCGAGATTGGACCAGTAGACATCCGGCGCCCTGGGGTGGCGGCTGACGATCGTGTCCCTGGGATCCCGCAGCATATAGATAAACCAGATGGCCCGGTCGAGATGGATCAGGCCCGGCGCCAGGGCTTCGTCTCCCGGACGTTTCGAGCACAAGACCTCATAGCCCCGCCCGGGGGTGCGCCACAGGCGGCGCTCCGTTTCCATCACCCCGTCAATCTCGAAGCAGGCATTCAGCAGTGTCTGCATCAGGGTCGTGCCACTGCGCGGCGCGCCCACAATATGAATCCGTTTCAAACCGTCTATGCCCCTGTCTGGGCGTCCGACCCGCGGTTCGGTAGCGCCGGCACTCCCCCTGCCGGCATTCCAGGCCTTTAGGCTCTCGGTCCTATGGCCGGTCAAAGACGCGTGCGTATATGGCCCCGTTATAGCAAGCTTGGTGGCGGAACAAAGGGGCCCTGCCCCGAAATCAGACCGGATCCAAGGCAAAGGCAGAACAATCATGGTGTTCAGACGATTGAGCCACTGCACGAACGTCGATGATATGCGGCTTCTGGCCAAGCAGCGCCTGCCGGGGCCGATCTTCCATTACATTGACGGGGCCGCCGACGACGAGGTCACCTACCGGCGCAATACAGCCGCTTTCGAGGAGTGCGATCTGGTGCCCGGGGTGCTTGCCGGTGTGGAGGAGGTGGACATGTCCGTCACGGTCATGGGCCAGTCCCTCGCCATGCCGATCTTCTGTTCACCGACGGCTCTTCAGCGGCTGTTCCATCACGACGGGGAACGTGCGGTGGCCCGGGCGGCGGAGAAGTTCGGCACCCTGTTCGGTGTCTCTTCTCTCGGGACCGTCAGCCTTGCGGAAATCGGCGGAATGATCAAAACGCCCAAGCTTTTCCAGTTCTATTTCCATAAGGACCGTGGTCTGAACGATGCCATGGTGGAGCGGGCCAAGGCGGCCCGGTTCGATGCCCTTGCCCTGACCGTCGACACCATCACCGGGGGCAACCGGGAGCGGGATCTGCGCACCGGGTTCACCTCGCCGCCCCGGCTCACCCTGGCCAGCCTGCTCAGTTTCGCGGCCCATCCGGCCTGGGCGTTGAACTATTTCCTGCGGGAGCCTTTCGAACTGGCGGAACTGAAAAGCCACATCAAGGAAGGGTCCAATGTGGCCGTGTCCGTAGGGGATTACTTTTCCACAATGCTGGATCAGTCCATGAATTGGGGGGATGCGGAGGCCTTGCGGGCCAAATGGGGCGGGCCGTTCTGCCTCAAGGGGGTGATGAGCGTGGATGATGCCCGCCGGGCGGTGGCCATTGGCGCGGATGCGATCATGATCTCAAATCACGGCGGCCGTCAGCTCGACGGTTCCCGCTCCCCGTTCGATCAGGTGGCGGAAATTGCCGATGCCGTGGGCGGACAAATCGACATCGTGCTCGATGGGGGCATCCGTCGGGGCACCCATGTCCTGAAGGCCCTGGCCGCTGGGGCCACCGCCTGTTCGGGTGGGCGGTTTTATCTCTATGCCCTCGCCGCCGCCGGCCAGCCCGGTGTGGAAAAGGCCCTGGCCAACATGCGCAGCGAAATCGAACGGGCCATGAAACTGGCCGGTGTCACCACCGTGTCCCAGCTACACCGGGGCATGCTCCGCTGGCGGTAAATGTCCGTTGATTGCGAAACCCTCACGACCGGTCCGCCGCTTCATGGGCAGGCTCGATGCGGTCCATCTGGTTCCGGTGATCTTTCGAGACTGTGTAGCCAAGACGGAACCGTGCCCCGTCCTCCGATCCCAGGATGAAGCGATTGAAGCGGCTGGCTTCGCGTGCAAGGGCTTTTTCGGCAGTCAGAGCATGAGGCGTTTAATCCGCATCATGCTCAAGGCCACGACTGCGGTCCGGCGCCACTGCGCCGCCCTCGCGGAGGCGCCTCGCGCCGTGAGCGAAAAAACTAGAGCGGCGGCCACCCTGTTTAAAGGTGATCGTGATTTTGCGCCTGCCGCTCTAATCCTGGTGTTGTGTGCGCGTGGGGGGGACAGGTCAGCCGGTGCTTTGGGCCTTTTTCTCGATGCGGAACTGGTGCAGGAGGGGTTCGGTGTAGCCGTTGGGCTGGGAAATGCCTTCCAGCACCAGGGCTTTGGCCGTGCGGAAGGCCAGCCCATCCAGGCCCGGCGTCATGGGCTGATAGGCAGGGTCCGCCCCATTCTGGGCGTCCACTTTCCCAGCCATCCGGGCGAAGGCGTCTTCCACCTGGGCCAGGGAGCACACGCCGTGGAGCAGCCAGTTGGCGATGTGCTGGGATGAAATGCGCAAGGTGGCCCGGTCTTCCATCAAGCCGATATCGTTGATGTCCGGCACCTTGGAACAGCCGATACCCTGATCGATCCAGCGGACCACGTATCCAAGAATGCCCTGGGCGTTGTTCTCCAACTCCCGCATCACTTCCTCGTCGCTGAAGGGGCGTTGGGACAGGGGCAGACGCAGCAGGTCTTCAAGCGGAGGCATGGGTTTGCGGGCCATCCCTGCGCGCAGGGCAAAGACATCGGCCCGGTGATAATGGACCGCGTGGAGGGTTGCGGCGGTCGGGGAGGGGACCCATGCGGTGTTGGCCCCGGAGAGGACATGGCCCATTTTCTGGTCCATCATGTCCGCCATCCGGTCCGGCGCCGCCCACATGCCCTTGCCAATCTGGGCCCGCCCGGACAGGCCGCAGGCCAGACCCGTCAGGACATTGCGGCTTTCATAGGCCTGGATCCAGTCCGCACCCTTCATTTCTCCTTTCGGGATCATCGGCCCAGCCACCATGGCCGTGTGGATCTCGTCGCCGGTGCGGTCGAGAAAACCCGTATTGATAAAGACAATCCGCCCAGAGACGGCCTTGATGCAGGCGGCAAGATTGGCAGAGGTGCGCCGTTCCTCATCCATCACGCCGACCTTGAGGGTGTTGCGCGCCAGACCCAGCATGTCCTCCACGGCGGCAAACAGCCGGTCCGTGAAGGCGGCCTCCTCCGGCCCGTGCATTTTGGGTTTGACGATGTAGATGGAGCCGGTGCGGCTGTTCCGCGGGCTTGCCGTTTTGCGCAGATCGTAAAGACCGATCAGGCTGGTGACGATGGCATCGAGAATGCCTTCCGGAGCGGGGCTCTCGTCCGCGAGGCGCAGGGCGCTCGTCTTCATCAAATGGCCGACATTGCGCACCAGGAGCACGCTGCGCCCGGGCAGGACGGTGCGGCTGAGATCCGGTGTGATCACGGCCTTGTCCCCGGCGAGGCGGCGGGTCATGGGTGCACCGCCTTTCTCGAATGTCTCCTCCAGATCCAGCCGCATCAGACCGAGCCAGTTGCGGTAGGCCGCCACCTTGTCGTCCACATCCACGGCGGCGATGGAGTCCTCCAGATCCACAATGGTGGTGAGGGCCGCTTCGAGCAGAATATCCTTCACGCCGGCGGGATCCGCGGAGCCCACGGGACTGGTCCGGTCCAGGAGGATTTCCACATGAAGTTCGTTATGGCGTAAAAGAAGGGAGTCCGGATGTTTCGGTGTGCCCGTGAACCCGGCCAGCAGGGATGGGTCTTTCAAGGCCGGGACAAGACGACCATCCACCACCTGGTAGGCGGTGACGCCGGCATGGCTGCCGGTTTCCAGGGGCGCGATCTCATCAAGAAAACCCTTGGCCCAGGCGATCACCTGGCCGCCCCGTACCGGGTCATAGCCTGGCCCTTGAGGCGCGCCCGGCAACACATCGGTCCCGTACAGAGCATCATAGAGGCTGCCCCACCGGGCATTGGCCGCGTTCAGGGCGTAGCGGGCGTTGAGGGCCGGGACCACGAGCTGCGGGCCCGCAAGACCTGCGATTTCCTCATCCACATTGTCCGTGGTGATCTCGAAGGGCGCCGGCTCGTCCTGGAGATAGCCGATCTCCCGGAGAAAGGCTTCATACTGGGCAAAATCCGTCACCGGCCCCGGATGGGCCCGATGCCATGCGGTGACCGCCTCCTGAAGACGGGCTCTCTCCGCCAGCAGATGATCATTTTCGGGCGGGAAAGCCGCGAACACCTGAGCCGCTCCGGACCAAAATGCCTCCGCATCAAGATCAAGTCCGGGGAGGCAGTCCTCCTCGATGAACCGGGCCAGGGGGACGGCGACATCCAAGCCTGAGCGCTGTACATATGCCATGGAAGATCTCCCTCAAATCCGGCTGTCCACTTCGCGGCCCCGATTATACCCAGGGGAGCGCCGGGACAAAGGGCGGAGGGTTCGTTCAGGCCGCGGTGGCGATGCTTTCCACAAAGGTATCGGCGGCATCGGCGAGATCCTTGATCACGGTCATCAGCTCGTCCAGATCGCCGCCCATTTCCGTGATCTTTGCTTCCGTCTGATCCGAGCCCTCCCTGACCATCTGGATATTCCGGGAAACCTGCTGGGTGCCGTCGGCCACTTCGTTGGCGGAGCGATTGATCTCCTGGGTGGAGGCCTGCTGTTCCTCCACGGCGGCGGCGACGGTGGTGAACCCGCTGGCTCACCTCCTTGAAAGACCCGGACAATTCCTCCGTCGCGCTGGCCACGGTCTGGATGTTCACGGTTGCTTCCTCGGAGGATGACGCCACCGAGGCTGTTTGCAGCTTGTTTCGGTCCGCCACCTGGGCCACGTCATTCATGGCCGTCTGCATGCGCCGGAATGCCTCGGTCAGGCGGTCGATGGTGCCTTTCATATTCGCTTCGAAATCGGTCTTGATTTCCTGTTCCTTTGTGGTGCTGTGCCGATCTTTAGGGAGCAAGTCACCGGCAGGCTGGCGCCCGCGCGGGGTCTACGGATTATTCCTGGTCATGGGGCCTGTCATGGGTCAGGTCACGGGCAGCGACATTGCGGGCGTTTCACTTTTTTCCCGCGCTTCAGGATGGTCGATTCACCAGGGTAACCAGACAGAAAACCGAGGGAGACATCGCCATGGTCAAGGCTGGCATGACGAAGAAACCAGTGCACAAGAGCAGATCCGCAGGATCCAGGGCCGCCGTTTTGTGTTTCGCTTCGGTCCTGGCCGGGCTTGCGGCGACAGCCGGCGCGGCTGCGGCGGAAACGAGCGAAGAAGAAAACGTCTCGCAGATACCCTTTACCAGGATCTACTGGGTCTTCACCCCCAGTCCCCTGTCCGCCGCCCGGGGCGGGGCCTCGGGATACATTCATCTGTGCCCCGGCTATGTGTTCCACCGTTCCTCGGAGGGGTCCTTCTCCGTGGGCAGAGGCTACAGACCGGACATCAGCACCGATCCCAACAGCGGAACGAACGAGAATGTCTCCGGCGCGTCCGTCTCCCGCAATGCCGGGCGCTGGGCCATTGAGCCGGGTCCGAACGGCCAGGATCTGGTGCTTTACAACGATGACGAGAGCCGCAGCGTACAACGGTTGCGTCTTCAATGGGTGCTTGATGGAAGCTGGCGGATCGGACGCACCCGCTACGCATCGGAGCGGGGCAAGGCCACCTGCGGCTGACCTCAGCGCCCGCGCTCGCGAATTCCGCACCACCAATATGCGGTCGATCTGAAAGGGCCTGTGACACTGTCGCCGGCCCCTAACGCCATTCCGTGGCCAAAACGGACCTTGAGGATGGTCGCCGGTGTCCACCCGGGTCTGGCCGCAGTCGCTCCCGAAATGATAACTTGTCAGTGATCACATGGACGTGTCGGGGGGCTCCGGGTCGGGCCCCTCCGGTACGGACGACGGGGTCGGGCGACAGGGAGTCGCGGACGATGTGCAAGGATTACAGGGGCTGTTGAAGGCATCAGGACGGGATCTGAACGCCGGGCCGGTTGGCACCCTCGTCCCTTGACCGCCTGGAGCATTGCTTTACGGCTTTTTGGGACAGGTGCGGCATTGGAAAGAAACCGGTGGTGAGGCCGGTTGACCGCTGACAGGTTTACGCTAGCTCTCTCGTGGGCATTGGAAAAGGATCGGGAGATGGCCACGATGGCAAAGCGCGACAGTTTGGAGGCGACAGGCACCATGGGACATGGTCCGCAAGCCGGTGAGAGCGCACCGTCTGTCAGCCATCTGCCATCGGGTCACCCCCAGGTGCGGCTGGGGACGCTGGGGGTTCTCCTGGTCAATCTCGGCACTCCGGACGGGACGGATTTCTGGTCCGTGCGCCGGTATCTCAATCAATTCCTCAGCGACAAGCGGGTCATTGATACACCGGACATCATCTGGCAGCCCCTGCTGAAGGGCTTCATCCTGAACACCCGTCCGTCCAAAACCGGCAAGGCCTACAAAAAAGTTTGGCGCAAAGACACGAATGAGGGTCCGTTGCGCTATTTCACGCGCCTTCAGGGTGAGGCGATGCAAAAGCGTCTGGACCATCAGGGTACGGCCATCAAGGTGGATTGGGCCATGCGTTATGGTCAGCCCTCCGTGCCGGACAAAATCCAGAGTCTGAAGGATGCCGGTTGCGACCGGATCGTCGTATTCGCCCTTTATCCTCAGTACAGCGCCACGACCACCGCCACGGTCTACGACGAAGTGTTCCGCACCCTGCTGAAAATGCGCTGGCAGCCTGCGGTCCGCACCGTGGGCGCCTACCATGACGACCCGATCTATATCGATGCCCTGGCGCGCAGTGTGGAAGACCATCTCGCGGGGCTCGACTGGGAGCCGGAAGTGGTCATCGCTTCATTTCATGGCCTGCCCAATCGGTATTTCAAGAATGGTGATCCCTATCACTGCCATTGCCACAAGACCGCACGGCTGCTGCGCGAACGGCTCGGCTGGTCCAAGGACCGTCTGCTGACGACGTTCCAGTCCCGGTTCGGTCCGGAAGAATGGCTCCAGCCCTATACCGACGAAACCTTGGAAAAACTGGCGAAGGATGGGGTCAAGCGCGTCGCGGTGATGACGCCAGGCTTCGTGGCCGACTGCGTCGAGACCCTTGAGGAAATCGCCATCGAGGGCAAAGAGGAATTCGAGGAAGCAGGCGGCGAACAATTCAGCTACATCCCCTGCCTGAACGAAAGTCCCGCCGGTCTTGACGTCATCGAAACCATCTGTCGGCGGGAAATGGCGGGCTGGCTCGCCTGACCCTTGCCGGTCAGGGGGCCTCGATCCCGCCTCCCACCACTCCTCCCGGTTCCGGTTGTTTTCTGGTGCGGTGGGGGCTACATCTGGAGCAACCCAACCGGAGTGGTGACCTGATGGCTTTCATCTGGCTGATCGATACAGTCCTGCAAATTATCCAATTCATCGTGATTGCTTCGGTAATCATGAGCTGGTTGATCATGTTCGACGTGATCAACCTGCGGAACGAATTCGTTCGCGCGATCTACAATGCCCTGACTGGCCTGACGGAACCGATGTTGCGGCCGATCCGTTCAATCGTGCCAGCGGTTGCCAATCTCGATCTGTCCCCTCTTATCCTTTTGATTGGCGTCTCCTTCCTGCGGATCCTCGTGACCCGGGATCTGGCGCCGCTCATTATCGGGGCATAGATCCGGCAGTCCGTCCGGCTTTCCTTTTCAGCGAGGCGCCCTTCGCCAACCGCCCACAACGCAACCGCCCGAAATCCAGTTGCTCAGGCCCATGCCTGAGCACGAAGCTTGAACAGGCGCTGCCCGCGGACCACCGTGATGGCGGCATTCTACTGTTCGTTCTTGTGACCCCGAATGCCGCTGCGGATGCCATCGACGGTCTCACGCCATGGATGGACGGCCCAGTGCGGCTCAAGGTTCGGGTAAGGGCCGTTCCCGACAAGGGCGCGGCAAACAAGGCTGTGACAGCCCTTCTCGCCAAGGCCTTCGGCCGCCCGAAATCCGCTTTCACGCTCACCGCCGGCGCCTCCGGGCGCGCAAAAAGCTTTCACGTGGAGGGGGCGTCAGAGGACCTGTGCGCCCGCCTCTCTGCTCTGGTCGAGTCCGTAAAAGGGAGAGTGCCCCCATGACTGAAGCCCAACGCCAGACTGTTTCCGCCACCTCCGCTTCCTCCGGCCCTGCAAGCCCCGCCAGCCCTGCAAATGGGGCCCCAGCGGCCCTGATCGACGGCAAGGCCGTGGCCGCCCGGATCCGGGACCGGGTCGCCCTCGCGGCCGCTGCCCTGACCCGGGACCATAAGGTCACCCCGGGTCTTGCGGTGGTTCTCGTGGGTGAGGACCCGGCCAGCCAGGTCTATGTCCGCAACAAGGTGAAACTCACCAAGGAAGCGGGCATGGTCTCCATCGAGCACACCCTGCCGGCGGATACGGACCAGGAAACCCTCATGGGGGTCGTGCGCACCCTGAACGCCGACCCCTCCGTCCACGGTATTCTGGTGCAGATGCCGCTTCCCGGCCATCTGGATACGAATGCGGTCCTGGACGCGGTGGATCCCGCCAAGGACGTGGACGGACTGGGCATCGTCAACACGGGCCTCCTGGCCCTGGGGCGGCCGGGTCTCGTGCCGTGCACCCCAAGCGGCGTGATCCTTCTCTTGAAAGAGCATCTAGGCCCGGACCTGAAAGGCAAGGATGCCCTGGTCCTGGGCCGGTCCATCCTGGTGGGCAAGCCCGTGGCCCAGCTTCTCCTGGCCGAGCACTGCACCGTCACCATCGCCCATTCCCGCAGCCAGGATCTGCCGGACCTGGTGGGGCGGGCCGACATTGTGGTCGCCGCCGTGGGTCGGCCCAGCATGGTGGAAGCGGACTGGATCAAGCCCGGCGCCACGGTGATCGATGTGGGCATCAACCGGGTGCCTGCGCCGGACAAGGGGCCGGACAAGACCCGCCTCGTGGGGGATGTGGATACCGAGGGCGCTCTCAGCGTCGCGGGCGCCATCACTCCGGTGCCCGGCGGCGTGGGGCCAATGACCATTGCCTGTCTGTTGCGTAATACGGTTCTGGCTGCCTGCCGCCAAATGGACATATCCGTGCCGGAAGGGTTGTGAGGTGATAACGCGTCCTTGACCAATCGGTGAGGACACAGGTTTTGTTATCTGTCCAAGGCCCATCCGGGCCGCATCTTTTCAGGAGCTATTCTTATGACACAGCGCGTGCTGCCGATCCTCGCGGCCTTCGTGGCCATGGTGCTGGTGCCTCTCCAGGCCCAGGCCTTCACCCTGACCACGGACATGGCATCCCGGTTCGCCGACAGCCTGCCCGCCGCCGAAGCCCTTGGGTCCGAGCTGCGGGACCAGGGCATCGGTGAACAGCTCATCACCCCTGAGGATCTGCTGAATGCCGACGAGATCGGCCCCTATGTGATGGCCGTCGGCAAACTGCGCGAAGTCTCCGGCAGCGGCTATCAGCAGCTTTCAAGCCTGGCGAGCGCCAACGGATTTTCCGGCGCGGAGAACTGGGCCCAGGTGGGTGACCGGGTGATGCTGGCCTATCTCGCCCTGCGCTCTTCCGGGGAAATGGCCCAAATGGGTGCCATGAACGAGCAGATGCTCTCCATGATGCCTCCCCAGGCCCAGGCCAAAATCCGCGGTGTCATGCGGTTTGCCAAAGCGGTTCAGGCTGTGCCCCAGGCTGACAAGGAAGCGGTGTCCCCGATTGCCGACCGTCTCTCTCAGGTCTTTGACGGCATGGCCCGACAGGCCGGCGTTACTGGTCAATAAGGGCGGTCAATAAGGGCGGCCACTCAGGGCTGCTTTGGTCTGAAGCGTGATCCGACCCGGTTGGATCACGCTTCTTCCGCGCTTGGGCGGGCCGCGTTTGTGGCGGCTGCCTTCCGTTCAGCGATCGAAAGGCTTCAGGTCCCGATCAGACCTTTGAGCCCATGCGGTTGCGCCGTTCTCCGAGCAGGCGCAGACGCAGGGCGTTCAGGCGAATGAAGCCGGTGGCGTCCGCCTGGTCATAGACGCTGTCTTCCTCGAAGGTGACGTGGTCCATGGAATACAGGGACAGGTCCGAGGACCGGCCCACCACATCCACATTGCCTTTATAGAGGCGCAGAGCCACTTCCCCGCTGACCGCTTCCTGGCTCTTGTCGATCAGGGCCTGGAGCATCTCCCGTTCCGGGGTGAACCACAGGCCGTTGTAGATCAGCTCCCCATAACGGGGCATCAGCTCGTCCTTCAGGTGGGCCGCGCCCCGGTCCAGGGTGATGGATTCCATGGCCCGGTGGGCGGTGAGCAGCACGGTCCCGCCCGGTGTCTCGTAAATCCCCCGGGATTTCATGCCGACAAACCGGTTTTCCACCAGATCCAGCCGACCAATACCGTTGCGGGCCCCAAGCTCGTTGAGTCTGGTGAGCAGAGCCGCGGGGCTCAGCCGTTCACCGTCAACGCTGACCGGGTCGCCGGCCTCGAACCCGATGCGGATTTCCGTTGGGGTGTCCGGCGCCTGGCGCGGATCGACAATGCGCTGGAAGACATAATCCGGGGCTTCTTCCGCCGGATCCTCCAGCACTTTGCCCTCCGATGAAGTGTGCAGCAGGTTGGCGTCGATGGAGAACGGCGCCTCGCCGCGCTTGTCCTTGGCAATGGGGATCTGGTGACGTTCGGCAAAATCCAGAAGTTTGGTCCGGGAGGTCAGGTCCCAGTCCCGCCAGGGGGCGATGATGCGGATCGACGGATCCAGGGCGGAATAGCTCAGCTCGAACCGCACCTGGTCGTTGCCCTTGCCCGTGGCGCCGTGGCAGACCGCGTCGGCGCCGACTTCATGGGCGATCTCGATCTGGCGTTTGGCGATCAGGGGTCGGGCAATCGCTGTCCCCAGGAGATAAACCCCCTCATAGACCGTGTTGGCCCTGAACATGGGGAACACGTAGTCCTTCACGAAGGTCTCCCGCAGGTCCTCGATGAAGATCTCCTTGATGCCCAGCATTTCAGCCTTGGCCCGGGCGGGCTCCAACTCTTCGCCCTGACCCAGATCGGCGGTGAAGGTCACCACCTCGCAGCCATAGGTGGTCTGGAGCCATTTCAGGATGATCG
>CAZLPU010000108.1:0-13200 GCA_964561475.1 uncultured Alphaproteobacteria bacterium | reverse complement strand
GCAACGCATTCGTAATGCGTGGGTCGGCGGTTCGAGTCCGTTCACCGGCACCATTTTTATTCTCACGGCAGTTTGCTTTGCTCAGGCCTCCTATGGGGTGGGCTTGCGGGGTCGCGCCCCGTCGTGTTTGCGGACCCTGCGGGTTTCAGATTTTTTCCGGAGCGCCGATCCGCCCTATGCGGAGAGAAGAGTGGCGCTTCACAAATTCAGCCGGATGCTGATGGAATCCCCATAAGAAAAGCGCCCGGCAGGGCTGAGCCGCCGGGCGCTTTGGTGCAGACGCCGTCGCCATCAAATGCCGATTTCGCTGCCCCAGCGCAGGAACGCGAGAATGGCGAAGGTGTAGACCAGCAGGGCGCCGAACACGAGGAAGATCTGATAGTTGCTGCTGATCGTGGCTTTGGTCACTTCCTTGGCCTGATAGATCAGGTCCGGCCATGTGTAGGAAACGAAGTCACCCTGGGTCATGATGGCAATGACCCGGTTGTCGTCATCGACCACGGGTAAGCGGCGGAAGCGCTCGTTGGACATGATCCGCAGCCAGGGGATCAACTCATCATCGGCCCGGGCGACGCGCAGTTCCGTGGTCATGATGGCGCTCAAGGGCGTGGACTTGGCATCCAGACCCGCGCCGACGAGACGTTTGAGGATATCCCGCTCGGTAACCAGGCCGATCAACTTTTCGTTTTCATCGACAATCACCACGGACCCGTAGTCCCGGGCCGCCATGTCCTGCACGGCCTCGAACACCATGGCATCGGCGGGAAAGGTGAGCGGTTTGGGCTTTGACGAAAATTCCGGGCGATCCGCGATCCTCATGCCAACCATCAATAAATCTCCTTTTGCTTCGCATTTCCGACGACCTTCAGCCCCTAAAAGATGAACTGAATAGGACACATGTCCAGGTTCGTATGTGCTCCCCCGGGATGCGTGGGCCAAATCGGGCGCCTAAATCCGGCATCAGGACCGGTCGGCCGCTCTGCCGGCGCATCAAGCCTGACCAACACCCAAGGCCCGCCATCGTTCCGTGCCCCCGGCTTTGAGCGCCCAGGTGGACTTCTGCGATCCAACATCAGGTGTGTTGAAGTTGGGTGAGCAGATCCTCGGGAATGATGCTGGGAAAGACATGGGTTGTCTCCAGGCTCGCCGTCCGGTGATGCAGGGCGGCCCGGTAGGAAGGCATGGCGATCATGTCGAGAAAGGCCTGGCGGCTTGGGTAGTAGATGATGGCGATCATGTCCCATGCCGTGTCCACCGGGCCGATCAGCATGGGGTGGTTCGCGGAGGTGAAAATGTTCCGCCCACCAACCGCGTGGATCGACTCCATGGCCACGATCCCATAAAGACCATAGGCCTCGGCGCCGGTGCGCTCCGGCTCGCCGGAGTCTTGGCCGTATTCCGCCTTGTCACGGAATTTCAGCAGGTTGACCATCACGAACGGTTCCGCGAGGTCGCCGCCGGCAAACTGCACCAATTGCGGCTCGGTCGGGTCTATGTACGGCATGAAGGGCGTTCCTTTGTTCCGGTGGTGAATACCCCGGTGTTGAATACCGTGGGCCGGGTATCCTCGGCTTTATGGTCTGTGTGGGGATGGCGCCATGCAGGCGCGGGCGGATCAGCTTTCTCCGTTCGGATAGCCATAGCCGGTCTCCACCGGGGGGCCGGGCCGAGTCTCGATCGGCCCGCCTTGGGCGGGGGGCACTGCCTGGCCGGAGGCGGCCATGGGCGCCGAGGCCAGATGGACGGTCTGGGTGGGATAGGCAAAGACGATGCCTTCGCGCTCAAAGGCTTCGAAAATGGCGAAATTGATGGCCTGCTGAATATCCATGTAGTCGATATATTCCTTCGACAGCACATGGTAGACGGTCTCGAACTGGAGGGCGAAATCGCCGTAGCGGGCAAAGTGGCAGCGGTCGAACCGGGTCTTGTTCTGGGCCAGGACGATGCGCTTGATCATGTCGGGAATGCCCGCCAGTTTTTCGTAAGGCGTCTCGTAGGTCACGCCGATGGAAAACACCACCCGGCGTTCGAACATGCGCTTGTAGTTCTGGACCCGGCTGGAGACGAGATCCGTGTTCGAGACCACAAGCTGTTCTCCGGACAGGCTGCGAATGCGGGTGTTCTGAAGGCCGATCCGCTCCACCGTCCCCATGGTGGTTCCCGCAATGATGAAATCCCCGGTCTGGAACGGCTTGTCGAGAATGATCGACATGGAGCTGAACAGGTCCCGGAAGACCCCCTGGGCCGCCAGACCGATGGCGATGCCGCCAATGCCGAGCCCGGCCATGAGGGCGGAAACATTCACGCCCAGATTTTCCAGGATCACCACCACGGACACGACGGAAATGGCAATGGTGATCAAGACCCGGATCAGACCATGGGCGTTTTGAAGCTCCCTGGTGCGTTCGGGGCTGCTTTTCACATATTGTTCGATCAGGGTCAGGACGACATATCGGGCAAGGCTCGCGACCTGGATGACGGCGGAGATCACAAAGAGGGCATCGACAACCCGGGTCAGCTGGCCTGGGGTTTCAGCGAAGGTGACCGCAATCTTCAGGGACAGGATGAACAGGAAGAGGACGCCAATGCGCTGGGCCATGCCATGGAGCAGGAACAGGCGGGATCCCTCCTGGTCGCCACCGGCCGCACCGACCGCCCGGCGCAGAATGAACCGCAGGGTCCAGAACACCGCAAACAACACAGCCGCAGCGGCGGAAACGATCAGGGCACCGCTGGATGTGGTGATCCACTGGGCCACATCCGCAAAAAATGTCGCGAAGGTCTCGGTCATGGTTTCCTCAGGCACGGCGGCGGGGTCCGTCATTCCACTTTCTCCTCAAGGCAGTCCATTGGTCTGGCCGCGGACGGCACGGCGCTGTCGGGTCATTTCTAGTCCCATCGTGCGGTGCCCTTGCTGTCGAAGGGGCTTTCCCATTTCTGGCCCGAAAGGCTGCCCCGTGGCGGCCTTGCTCCGGCGAGCCCGATAGCTTTAGCTGGCGGCAGGGTGGCTGTCGTACTGGAGGTGGTGCCCCTGCGCACGGCCACATTGACCGCCAGCGCCCGAAGCTCCGTACCCCGAACGGCCAGAAGCACCGATCCGGAACTGCCCGGCTCGACCACGCAATCATGGACGAAAAGGGGAGGCCTGCGCTCCAGCACCCGGCAGCCATGGCCTGCAATGGTAGGGCGCATGGCCCGGGCCCGGCCAAAGGCAATCACGCTCAAGGTCCAGTCTTGCGGGTCAGTGGTCCGCGAAGAGCCGGTCCAGTCCGCCGCCGCCAGGATGGGCGCTGGAGGGACCTGCTCTCCAAGGGGGGTGTCTATCACCATGACCGCCCAGTCATGGGACAGGGAGGCCGGGTCCGTGGAGACCGGCAGGGGGTAATCCGGCGCCACATGGAGCTGGGTTGCCTTGGCGTAGAGCTGTTCTCCGTCCTCGATCACAAGGCCAAAATGAACCAGGGACGCGGAGAAATAGCCGTCACCAGCCCGGGTGGTCAGGCAATGGGCGGCCGTGAGCACGGCGGCGGGACCAATAAGAACACCGGTGCATACCGGGCCTTTCGGGGTGATCACCCGCCCAACCGGCCAGGGCTCTCCGGACGGCGCCAGCCCCGCCAGATCCTGGGCCCGGACGGTGCTGGCGCCCAAAAAGCCGGAGCCGCCAGGGTTGAGCAGGCAGGCCGCCAGAATGACGATCCCTAGCAAAAGTCCAGGCCGGATCAAGAGCCCACGCCGGGGCCATTTTCGGAAAAGGGCCATGGAGGCACTCCTCGTCTCACGCTCATGTCAGGTCGAGGGAGAGTGTAGCACCGGCGCGGGAGAACACAGCCGTGATCTCCCGACGGGTTTGTGCCGGTACCAGCTGAGGCGTCCGGTCAGGCAGGAGGAAGGGTCAGCTCGCAGACAAGGCCGCCGCCCGGACGGTTGGCCAATTGGATGGTGCCGCCCTGGGCTTCGATCAGCATGCGGGCGATGGTGAGCCCCAGTCCGATGCCGCCGGTCTCCGCGTTCCGGGAGCCCTCGAGCCGGGTGAAGGGCTCAAAAACCATGCTCAGCTTTTCCTCCGGAATGCCGGGACCCCGGTCCAGAACCTGAAACCGTGCCGACCCGTCCGGCGCCCGCTCCAGCACAATGTCCACCGGACCCGCATAGCGCAGGGCATTCTCGGCCAGATTGCGCAGGCAGCGGATCATGGCGGCGGGCCGGCAGTCATGGACAAACCGCTCCGGCGTAGTGACGGTTACGGTGCCGCCCAGATCCGTCAGATCATCGGCAAGGCTCTGCACAAGGGCGCTGAGGTCCGTGGGGCGCATGGGCTCTCCCCGGTGATCCTGGCGCACCAGATCAAGAACACCCTCCGTCATGGTCTGCATTTCATCCAAAGTACGGATCATCCTGGTTCTGGTTTCCTCATCCGTGACGGTCTCGGCACGCAGGCGCAGGGCAGTGATGGGTGTACGCAGATCATGGCCGATCGCGCCGATCATGTGGCGCTGATGGGCCAGCATGTCCTCGATCCGTGCGCCCATTTGGTTGAAGGCAGCAATGGTCCGGCGGACTTCTTCGGGTCCCTCCTCCGGCAGGGGTTTGGCCGGTCCGCCGCGCCCGAATGCGGCGGTGGCTCCGGCCAGGGCGGCAAGGGGTTTCGTCACATGGCGGACAATCACGATCATGATCAGTGAAAGCACAAGGGCGGTCAGGCCTGTGGCGATGAGCAGATACCGGCTGATGAAAGGCTGCCGGGTGGGCAGATGATGCACGCTGTGCAATCGCATCCCGTCAACGAAGACCGCCTCGGTGATGACCGCCCTGTTGCTTCTTGGGCGCAATTGGGAGCGGCGATCAGGCCGGCCGGTCTCGGAGGGCGGGGAGGACTGGGCGGTCTCGGAGGACTGGACGTCCCGGAAGGTCGAGTTTGGTGGCCGGCTGAGGTCCCTGGCCCGGCGCACCGTGAGGGACGTCACGCTCAAACCCGCGGCTTCCATGTGCATCCTCGCGCGCTGGGTCAAAGGCGCATCGGCGCCGCCCGCCTCGGCCAGGAAAGGGGGTAGGGGTCCCATGCGGATCCGCTGGCGCCGGTGAGAAATCATGGGGATGACCCGGTCGCGTTCTTCCTCCTCCAGGGCGGAAAGGGTGCGGGCAACCACGGCCAGACGTTTGAGCCCCGCATCCACCACCGTGGCCCAGACCGTTGTCCGCCGGTCATCCACCAGAACCGTGATCAGGATGGCGTGGGAAACCATGATGCCCGCGATGGTCAGTACGATAATCCGTGTGCCCAGGGTGCGCGGGTAGAGCCGGCGGACGAGGTTGGTCAAGGCAGGCAGGGTCATTGTTCGCCTCCGCCATGGTCAGCGGTTCCGGCCTCGCCAGTAAGATGCCCGGACCCCCCGTCGGCGCGCACATCGGCGCTGAAACTGTAGCCGCCACCCCAGACCGTCTTGATCAGCAATGGCGTCTTGGGGTCCGCTTCGATCTTCCGGCGCAGGCGGCTCACCTGATTGTCGATGCTGCGATCGAAAGCCTGAATGTCCTTTCCCTGGGTCAGATCAAGAAGCTGTTCCCGGGTCAGGATGCTGCGGGGGTGGGTGAGAAAGGCCATGAGCAGGCGGAACTCACCGGTGCTCAGGGGCACGCTCACCCCGTCGGAACCCACGAGGAGCCGCTCCGGTACGTGGAGGACCCAGGTATCGAAGGCAAGACGGTCATGGTTGGGAGGGCGGCTTGACGGGGGAAGGCTGTTGGTGCGCCGCAGGACCGCCTTGATCCGTGCCAGGAGTTCCCGGGGAGAGAAGGGTTTGGTGACATAATCATCAGCGCCGATCTCCAGGCCGATGATCCGATCGGTTTCCTCGGCCCTGGCAGTGAGCAGAATGACGGGCACCTGGCCTGATTCCGCCATGGAACGGCACAGGCTCAAGCCGTCCTCCCCGGGCATCATGATGTCAAGCAGGATCAGATCCACCGAACGGGTCTTGAGCAGACGGCGGGCATCCTTCGCGGTTGCGGCCATGGTGGCGCGCATGCCCTCCCGGCGCAGCATGGCTTCAAGACCCTCGCGAATGTCCCGATGGTCATCGACGACCAGAATATGAGGCTCGTCATACGAGGGTGCTGACATGGTGGATGGCTCCGGCTTCTGCCCTGTCTTCGTCCGTCTGGCCTAGCACGTTCGGGGGGCGGCCCCTGGTCAAAAACTGTCGCAAAATGTGTCACGGGCAGGGGCGGGAACACTTCGGCAGGGAACTTCGAATTCCGGGAATTTTTCCGCCACAAAGGACGGCTTTTCTGGCGAGCGCGGATGAGCGGCGAGGCCGGCATGGTGCCCCTGGCAGCCCCATTCGCATTCCAGACCCATAAACAGGAGAACGCAATGATCCGTTGGAAATCCCATTTGAATACCGTTGCCTGCGCTGCCTTGATCGCGGGCGGTTTCGTTGTGGCGGGGCCAGTCGTCGTGGACGGTCTGTCCAGTGCCAATGCTGCCGAGACCCAACCGGGCCGCCATGGACGCCGGGCCATGGAGCGCATCTGCGGCATGGATACCGATGGCGACGGCACCATCACCCGGGCGGAGGCGGACGCGAAGCGCAGTGCCGAGTTCCAGAAATTCGATGGGGACGGTGACGGCTCCCTGTCCAAGGCGGAATTTGAGGCCATGTGGCTTGAGCGCCACCGTGAACGGATCAATGCCGCATTCAGCCGCCTTGACGGTGACGACAGCGCCGGGGTGTCCGATGCGGAATTTGCAAAGCCCACGGACCGATTCTTCCGCCGGGCCGACGCCAACAAGGATGATGCGGTAACCGGCGACGAGGTGCGCGAGATGAGAGAAAAAGTCCGGGAGCGCCGCCGTGGCGGTCCGAATGGAGAGCGCAGCGGCTCCGGCGAGCGGGAACGGGGCAAGGCCCGGGCCGGCTGGGACTGTCTTGAAGAAGGTGAGTCTGAACAATAAAGCGGGCAGGGCAGGTTCTGGTCCGCAGAACCGAATAAAGCCGGGCGGGACTGTGGCGGGTGTCACAGTCCCGAGGGGTGCTGATGGATTTGGCGCGCCGGCAGGTCTCCCTGATCTGGCGCCTGCCTCCCGACCGGCCGGTCAGCACGCAACCGCACAGGTTATGCCGCTGCTTTCCGATCGACAGCAACTCCATGGCGAAAAGTCATCTTCGGATGAATGCGGCATAGGTATAATTCCTAATGCTCATTCACGGGTGTTGACGTCTGTGTGTGTCAGAGCCCGTGTCAGATGTCCATTTATGGATCAACGCTTTTAGCTTATGGATCAACGCTTTTAGCCTTTTTGTTCAAAACTGTCCTGGCTTATAACTTAAGTGTATGGAGGTAGAACACACAACTCTCCTCTTCGTCCAATAATCCGATTGAGCAATGGGATAAGCCCCTTGTTTCGATCGTTTTTTGCGCTTAATACGTTTATTAGTACTCACAGCGGTCCGCCACGGGTGTCCGATTTCAACTGTCAAAAAAATGTCGCCGAGATGAACTTTTCAGATTGACTTTTCGTAAGGTTGATAAGAGAGTGAGGACAACGAGGTGATGACAACCAAGCGCGCTCGCGCCATCGGGGAGATGACAACAGCGCCAGTCACCACCCAAACCGGGCTGCTCCCGCAGCCTTTATGAGAGGGACAATTCAGTTTCCGGCGCGCGGTACTCCGTGCACAGCGCAAGGCATTGCCGCCCGCCGGTCCGAGGTATGCGACAGGTCTCGAAACGGCCACCCCACGCCAAATCCCCCCAACTGGCCAGATTTGCCGTTCTCAACCCGGCGGCAAAGTCCGAGATCACCCCAATGTCGCATACACGCCCGGGACAGGTGACGCACCCCTGATCTCCTGTTCCGGGCTCTTCTCGCCCGGGCGCAGCCTCCGCCAAGATGCGCCCGGGCACTTTCCCTGCAGAAACCTTCCGCATAGGGCACTACGCCGGATCGGCCACAAGATCCGCCAAATCCTCATCAGCCTTCATCCTATCCCAAAGGTGTTGCCGAATTATTGATGTGCTGCTTGCCTGTCCGCTGAAGACAGGCGGAGCGGGCATGATGCCATTAATCCGCCCCCTGAAAACGGCGCGTTTACCGTGCACGGCGTTTAATGCCCTTCACACCGGACAAGGCTGGCAGTTCCGTCTGGCCGAATTACGGGAGAAGGTGACATGCGGTCCAGAACATGCGGACGGAAAAAAGCGCCCCACGGCATCCTGGCGGGAGTAACCCTTGCCCGGCTCCCCATTCTAGGGCTCCCTATATTTGGGCTTCCTATTTTAAGTCTCTCCAGCTTCGGGTTGAGTACCGGGCAGGCCCATGCCGCCGAATTCAATCTCGGTGAAATCCAGATCTTCGTCGACAACACCGCGTCCTATGGGGCGTCCTGGCGGATTCAGGACCGGGATTGCACCAATGTGAATCCGGTCAATGGGGGGTGCTATTTCGGACCCAAGCTGCCGGATTTCGGCCTCGCCATTCCCGGCGGCGGCGTGAATGCGTTTGGCGATCCGATACCCGCCGGCGGCCTGCGCACCGGCACCCGCAGTGCAAACACCGATGACGGTACGTTGAATTTCGACCGGGGCGACCTGGTGAATTCCACCTGGCGGCTGTCCACGGATTTCGAGGCCCGCTGGCGGGATTTCAGCCTGTTCGTGCGAACCCTGGCGTTTTACGATTCCGTCTATGACCGGAACAATCTGGCTTTTCGTGACGTGCGCGACGAAGCCCAGGACGATCTGGCCAGTGAGCTGTTTCTCCGGGATGCCTTTGTGACCGGCAATTTCGACGTAGGCGACATGCCTCTCACTGTGCGGGTCGGCAATCAGGTCATCAATTGGGGGGAAAGCCTGTTCATTCAGGGGGGGATCAATTCCTACCTGCCCGTTGATGTCTCCCGCCTGCGCGCGCCCGGATCGGAAGTGAAAGACGGCCTGCTGCCCGTTCCTGCCGCGTTCGCGTCCCTGGGGGTGCTGCCGGGCCTCGACATTCAGGCCTTCTACCAGTGGGAACATGTGGAAACGGAAATCGATCCGGCCCAGTCCTATTATTCCGTGGCGGATTTCGCTGGTGCCGGGGGTGGGTTCATTGTCTTCGGCGGCCCGGACGATCCCAACACCTCACCGGTGGTCCAGCAGCGCTTTGCCGACCGGGGCCAGGATGACGGCGCCTGGGGGGTGGGGGCGACCTATTTCGCCGACTGGCTCAATCAGGGCACAGAGTTACGGGCCTATTACGTCCAGTTTTCGTCCACCCTGCCCTATCTGACCTTCCGGGCGCCGGGACTCAATTTCGAGCAGATCTGCGATTCCCTCGTGGGCAATCCGCTTCCGGCCCTGAACATTCCCGACGGCTATGACGGCGGCCCCCAGTCCTGCGTCGCCGACCCGTTGAATCAGGCGCCCAAGGCCTTCACGGTGTCCGCCAGCATTTCTGAATACGGCTTCGATTTCCCCGATGATATCGAGATCTTCGGATTCAGTTTCAACACGGAACTGTTCGGCTCCGCACTGTCCGGGGAATTTGCCTTCTGGCCCGACATGCCCCTGGCCCTGACCGACAGTGAAATCAATGCCCGGATCATCGACAGCGACACCAGCTCCGGGCCGACTGCGGGCGAGTTGATCCGTGCACCCCTGCTGCTCCAGGCCTATCAGATCTACGGCGGTGCCGGGGCCATTCCGGCGGGCCTTGCGGCGGTTGCCTCGGAAACGGGCCGGCCCTTTGCGGTGGGGTCTTCCAGCAGGGGGGCAGGGCAGGTGTTCGAGGCTTTCGAGCAGCAGGACGCCATCACCGGCCAGGTGGCCAGCATTTCGAATTTCGCCGGCTCCCACTGGCTGGCCTCCGGTCTGGGTGCGGACAACACGACCGTGATCCTCAATGGCGGTTTCATGTGGGTCCCGAACATGCCCGGTCTCGACGAGACCGTGATTGCGGCGCCGGGCTGCGAAGTGGGCCATCCGGAACTCACCACGTCCCTCACCCTGGCCAGCGGCTCCAGCGCCAAGACGGACCTGAAATGCGCCACGCCTTTCTCCGCCGGTTACCGGGCCGTGGTGACCACCAGCTATGCCAATGTGGCGAACATCCCCCTCACCGTCTCGCCCGGCGTTGCTCTGCGTAAGGATTTCCATGGCCGGTCGCCGGGCCCTTACGGACCGGGCTTCGTGGCCGGTCAGGGGTCCGTGGCCCTGAGCATGACCTTCGACTACAAGAACCGGTGGCGGGCCCAGGCACAATATCTCAACTTCTTCGGGGCAGGCTTCCGGAACACCAGAAGCGACCGGGACACAGTGTCCGCGACCTTGTCCTACTCTTTCTGAGCCGAAGGGGAACGCGAGATGAGCAGGAAAAAGCGGTCCATGACAGCCCAAACCACCGCCAATGCAACGCCCACCATCCTTGAGCGGACACCGCCGCGAGTGGGGCTCCGTAAGCTGACAATCGCCAGCATGACGGCGATCCTTGCCCTGACGGGACCGGCCCTGATCGGATCGGCATCAGCGGCGGTGCCTGAAGAGGTGGCCGCCCGCCTCGGGCAGGATCTGACGCCCATGGGCGCGGAGAAAGCCGGTAACGAGGAGGGCACCATTCCGGCCTGGACCGGGGGCATCACCGAGGTTCCGGCCAACGTCACCTTCGATCCGGAAAAGGACCTGCATCCCAATCCGTTTCCCGGTGACCAGCCGCTTTTCTCCATCACCGCGGCCGATATGGCGGACCATGGGGACAAGCTGACGCCGGGCTACAAGGCGCTGTTTCAGACCTACCCGGACTTTCGCATGGATGTCTACCAGACCCGGCGGACCTGCGCCTTCCCCGAGTCCGTTTATGAAGCCAACCGGCGCAACGCCACCGCAACGAAACTGACCGCCGAAGGAAACGGGGTGACCGGGGGCACTTACGGCATGCCCTTTCCCATTCCGTCCCAGGGGCTCGAATTGATCTGGGACCACACCCTGCGCTATCGCGGCTTCAAGCTGACCCGTCAGTTCGCCGCCGCGCCGGTGACCCGGGGCGGAGACTACACCCTTCAGATCGTGCAGGACGAGGCGATCATTCAGTGGTCCAATCCGGCCTTTTCCAAGGTCGAGGACCTGAACAATGTGTCCCTCTACTACATCTCCAACACGATCGCGCCGGCCCGGTCGGCGGGCAACATCATCCTGGTTCATGAAACCATCGATCAGTCCAAAGAAGGGCGGGCGGCCTGGGCCTATTCTCCGGGTACCCGCCGGGTGCGCCGGGCGCCGAACATCGCCTATGACAACCCGGGTTTCAATTCCGATGCTCTGTCTACGTCAGACGCATTTGACGGCTACAACGGTGCGCCGGACCGGTATGACTGGCGGCTGGTGGGCAAGTCCGAGCGGTTCATCGCCTACAACACCTATGATGCGGCCCTGGTGCCCATCCGTGAGTTGATCCGGCCGGGACACCTGAACCCGGATCATGTCCGCTATGAGCTGCACCGGGTCTGGGAGGTGGAGGCCACCCTGCGCAAGGGGACCCGTCACGTCTACAGCCGCCGGGTCTTTTACATTGATGAGGACTCCGGCCAGATCGCCGCCAGCGAACTCTATGACGGGCGAGGCGAACTGTGGCGGGTGCAGGAAGTGCACACCTTGAATTATTATCATGTGCCCCTGTGCGGGTCCGGGGCGGAAACGGTCTATGATCTCCAGAATGGACGCTATCTGGCCCTTGGAATGCGCAATGAACAGCCACCCCTCGACTATTTCGCCACGGATCTCGATGCGGAGCGCTATCAGCCAAGCCGCCTGCGCCGCCTTGGGGTGCGTTAAGCCCGGCGGACTGGGTTCGCTTCTGGTTCTGGCCGCCCTCGCGGTCGCCTCTCCATGGGGTGAGGTGCGGGCTGAGGATCCAGGTTCTGCCCAAGGTTCGGCCAGTACCGAGAGCCGGACCGGCAATCATCAGCCGGCCATGCCGTCGGCTCTGGCCTCACGGCGGCTGTTGACGGCGGTCGCCCGGGCCGGGACCCGACTGGTGGCGGTGGGTGATCACGGCCACATTCTTCTGTCCGACGACCGTGGATCCAATTGGCGCCAAGCCGCTCAGGTTCCCGTGCGGGTGCTTCTGACCAGTGTCTTTTTCGTCACGCCACAGACGGGTTGGGCCACGGG
Source organism: uncultured Alphaproteobacteria bacterium (assembly GCA_964561475.1). Taxonomy (GTDB): domain Bacteria; phylum Pseudomonadota; class Alphaproteobacteria; order JAJFIK01; family JAJFIK01; genus CAYUYV01. The sequence goes on along the minus strand of CAZLPU010000108.1, from coordinate 1,050 downwards.
TCATGATGCGGTCATTCTGGCCACAAGGGATGGGGGCGAGACCTGGGATCTTCAGTATTCGGATCCCGAGGCGGAAGCGCCACTCCTCACCATCCATTTTACCTCGCCCACGGACGGTCTGGCGGCCGGAGCCTTTGCCATGATGCTGGAGACCCGGAATGGGGGCGCAACCTGGGTCCCCCGGGACCTGCAAGGGCGTGCCAGCGCGACGGGTCCGGTCTCGACCGGTTCCGGCGGTGGTGGGTCCGCCCAGGACGGGCACCTGAACCACATTTTCGCCGGGGCGGACGGCACCCTCTACATTGCCGGTGAATTTGGGCTGATCCATCGGTCGGGGCCGGGGGAGCGGGCCTTCACCACCACAGAGACCGGCTATGAGGGGTCTTTCTGGGGCGGACTTGAGGCTGCGGACGGTAGCGTTCTGGCCTTCGGTATGCGCGGCACCATCTGGTCCAACCGCGCCGCCGGTGGTGGCGCGCCTGAAGCCGGAGCATGGCGGCCCGTCGTGTCCGGTATCCGGCAGTCCTTGAGCGGAGGAACGGTGCTGGAGGATGGGACGGTCATGCTGGCGGGGCTTGGGGGCACGCTGCTTTGGTCCCAGGATCATGGCCGGAGCTTCGAGGCAACGGTTCTGCCCTCCCGGGAGGACCTGACCGCCGCCCTCCCCGGTGAAGCGGGAGACCTGGTGGTGTTCGGTGAAGGAGGCGTGAGCCGGATCCGCTCGCCCATCCAAGAGGCGCCCGCCCTCCGGCGTTAGACGCGCATGCGCGGACAAGGGCGGGAAAGCGCTTTAGCCCATGAGGCGATTAATCCGCATCATGCTCAAGGCCGCGACTGCGGTCCGGCGCCACTGCGCCGCCCTCGCGGAGGCGCCTCGCGCCGTAAGCGAAAAAAGACTAGAGCATGAGGCGTTTAATCCGCATCATGCTCAAGGCCGCGACTGCGGTCCGGCGCCACTGCGCCGCCCTCGCGGAGGCGCCTCGCGCCGTGAGCGAAAAAAACGAGAGCGGCGGCCACCCTGTTTAAAGGTGATCGTGATTCTGCGCCCGC
>CAZLPU010000107.1:0-13404 GCA_964561475.1 uncultured Alphaproteobacteria bacterium | reverse complement strand
GGCAACCGGATCACCTGCCGGGACTGGTTCCAGCTTTGTCTCAAGGAAGGCCTCACCGTCTTCCGGGACCAGGAATTTACCGCCGATATGCGCGATGCCACGGTCAAGCGTATCGACGATGTGACCATGCTGCGCGCCCATCAGTTCCCGGAAGACAGCGGCGGCCTCGCCCATCCGGTGCGCCCGGACCACTACATCAAGATCGACAATTTCTACACCGCCACCGTCTATGAAAAGGGCGCTGAACTGGTGCGGATGCTGGCCACCATGCTGGGCCGGGAAACCTTCCGGGCCGGAATGGAACTCTATCTGCGCGACAATGACGGCACCGCCGCCACGGTCGAGGATTTCGTCAACGCCTTCGCCAAGGCCTCGGGCCGGGATCTGTCGGAGTTCATGCGCTGGTACGCCCAGGCCGGGACTCCCCGGGTCAGCGCCCAGGGCCGGTATGACGGGGTCAATCAGACCTTCACCCTCACCCTGCGCCAGACCACGCCGCCGACGCCGAACCAGCCGGACAAGGAGCCCGTCCCCATTCCGGTGACCGTGGGACTGACCGGTGAGTCCGGTACCGCCCTGAGCCTTCATGTTGACGGTGAAAACCAGCCGGACGCGCCCCTGGAGCGGGTCCTGGAACTGACCGGCGAAGAGCGGACCATCGTGTTCGAAAATGTCCGGGAGCGCCCGATCCCGTCCCTGCTGCGCCAGTTCTCCGCCCCGGTTCACATGGAAAGCGACCTGAGTTTCCAGGACCGGATCGTCCTGGTGAGCCATGACGCGGATCCCTTCACCCGCTGGGAGACAGCCACCAATCTGGTCCGTGCGGAGATCGCCGGCATGGCCATAGGCCAGGACCGCAGCGACACGATGCCGGCCCTGATCCAGGCCCTGGGCACCGCCCTCCAGGACACCGCCCTGAGCCCGGCCTTCCTGGCCCGGCTGATCGCGCCGCCGCCGGAGGATGATGTCGCCCAGAGCATGACCGTGGTGGATCCGGAAGCGATCCATAACGCCCGCAACCGCTACCGCACCGCCCTGACCCGGGAAATCGAACCGCTTCTGCGCGCCCACATGGCGGCCTATGACCGGTCCGAACCCTTCAATCCCGGTGCGGATCAGGCAGGCCGCAGGGCGCTGGCCAACACGGCCCTCACCTTGCTGTCCAGCCTGGAAAAAGACGATATCGCCGCCCACGTGCTGGCCTTGGGGCGTTCCGCCACCACCATGACCGACCGGCTCGCTGCTCTTGCCATCATCGTGGACATGGAAGGGCCGGACCGGGAGGCGATCCTCGCGGACTTCCACGACACCTGGAAGCATGACGCTTTGGTGCTCGACAAATGGTTCAGCGTCCAGGCCCGGTCCTCCCGCCCCGACACCCTGGAACAGGTCAAGCGGCTGACCGGCCATGAAGGGTTTACCTTGCGCAATCCCAACCGGGTCCGTGCCCTGATCGGGGCCTTCGTGACCGGCAATCCCCTGCGGTTCCATGCCGCCGACGGCTCCGGCTACACGTTCTTTGCCGAACAGGTGCTCCAGATCGACCGGCTCAATCCTCTGTTCGCCGCGCGCCTGTTCAGCACGGTGAAGAGCTGGCGCACCCTGGAACCGGGCCGCCGGGCCAAGATCCAGGAGGCCTTCAAGACCGTGGCCGAGGCCCGGCCGATTTCGGACAATCTCTTCGAAATCGTCACCAGGATGCTCAAGGGCTGAGGGAACACACCCCACGCTTTCCTTTTCAGGGGATGTGTTTTCCGGTTTCTGCCCTCCCGTCTCCAGCCCCGCGGATGCGTTTTGCGCCCGCGGGGCTTTTTTGTTTGAGACAGGACGTGACAAGACTCTCCCGCATCAGATAATCGGTACAAGAGCGAATCAGGGCGAATCAGCCTGTCGGTCCAGTTTCGGGCTTGGCGGGCTGCGACCAAGCGGTCAGCCGTGGGTCGAATCCGTCCATACTCGGCCGGTCCTGCCAGAGCCCCGATCTCGCACGGAAAACCAGGGCACTGATTGTCGGCTTCGTGAGGGAGCGGGCCTCAGGGGTCCATGCGGGGCTTGACGAGGGGACTGTGAGGCCACCACTGACATCAACCGGCGCGGACGGCGAATGACCCAGCATGCGGACACAGCGTGGGCTCCCGGAGACGGCCAGGGCAGCCGGCGGTCTTGGGCGCCTCCGTTCGGTGAGTCGACCGACGGCTTGTCCCATGGCGGCCCCTCCCATGACGGCCCCTCCCATGACGGCTCGTCCTGCGCCGGATTAGATGACGAGACCGGCGGCGATCATCGCACTGTGCGGCCCTGGCTTCTGGCGGGCGGGGCCTATCTCCTCTTCGCCGGTTTGTTGACCCTCGGCGTCCAGGACTATTTTCAGCGCACTGAAAACGCCCTGGACAGCGCAACCCGGCGTCTGGGTTCGGAACTGGCTCTTGCCCTCTCCGCCCGGGATGGCGCCTCCGGCTTCAGGCTCCAGACCGAGGGCGCGGCCCTTGACGAGGAGGCGGAACGCTCCCTGTCGGCCCTGTCCTATGGCGAGCGGATCTTTGCCCGGGTGAACGGGCCGGACGGCACCGTTCTCTGGAGCCATGGCGCCGATCCATCCCCTGACGGTTCCAGCCACGAGACCATTGCCGCCTCCCGCAGTTGGCCCGTCCCGGGTCGGGATCTGGAGGTCACCGCTGGCCATCAAGGCGCCGGGCGGCTTGGCCCCTGGAGTGCCTCTGCCCTGCTGATTGCCCTGTTCACCCTTGTGCCCATCCTCGCCTGGGTGCTGATCGCCGGCCCATCCCTGCGCGCGCGCCCCCGGCACGAGACCCAGGAGGCGGAGCCCTCCACCCGGTCCGGTGGGGCCTGGGCTGAATCATCCGGACCCTGCACTCTGGAGCACGACGCCCAGGACACACGTGAACAGGAAACGAGTGAACCGGGCGCAAGCGATTGGGACGGGGGCGCTCAGACCGGCAGTGCTTCCCATCGCAACAACACCGAGAACCGGCTGAACGCGGAGCGCCCGGCGACCCTGGACGATCAAGGGTCCCATGCCCGGCCTCATGAAGAGGAGACGGACCGCGAGACCGCCCCCCTCCTCCCCCTGGCGGAACCCTCCATGGCGCAGGTCATGGCCAGGGCCGGATGCGCCCTCGCGCGCTGGGAGGCGGGCGCGGATCAGGTGGCGGTCTCCGGATCGCTCCTGGTCCTGCTGAACATGGACGGTGAGGCCGATGGCCGTGAACGCACTGTTTCCCGGGACCGTCTTGACACCTGCCTTGAATGCACCGCAGAAGGGGCGGAAGGTCCGGCGCTGGACGCAGCCGAAACCCTCGTGGCCGATGGTGTGCTGACCTTTGATCTGCCCTGCCGCATCACGATCGATGGGCAGGGGAACGAAGCGGTCACCGCGGATCTGAGAATGACCGGCCTTGGCGTGCCCGGTGAGGATGGCAGCGCCGTGGGCATTGCCGCCGTCTGGACCCGGGTACCGGATCGGGGCGAGGCGCACACGGATCAAACGCCGGATGATGCCCCGTCCTCATCCCTGTCCCAATCCCAATCCCCGGCCCAGTCCCCTGCCCAGTCCCCTGCACTGCGCGAGGCCCAGGAGGCCAGGGACCGGTTCGCCGCCATGATCAGCAATCTGCCTGACGGGCTCGCGCTGTGGACCGATACCGGCGAGCTGATCACCGCCAATGCCCGCTTTTTTGATGTGGCCGGATGGTCCCGGGATCCGGAGAGTGCCCCCGCGCCGGTGTTGTCGGACCTGCCCCGCCACCCGGTCATCGAACAGGTGCTGTCCGAGAACGGCGCCCGGTGGTTCCGCCGCCAGGATGTGGACCTGCCGCCCCATGGTCTTCTGGTCATTCTGCGGGATGTCACCGGGGAAATCGATGCCCTTGACCGGATCGACGCCTTGGATGAGTCCCTGCGGGAACAATCCGTACACCTCCAGAGCCGGGATGGGGAAGTGGCGGATCTTTCGGACCGGCTGCACCGGCAAACGGAGACCGTGGTGACTCTGGAGGACCGCCTCCAGGAGGAACGGGTCAGGGCGGAAGCCGCCCGCCATGCCATGGATGAGTTTCTGGCCAATGCCAGCCATGAACTGCGCACGCCCCTGAATGCCATTCTCGGATTTTCCGAGGTGATGCAATCGGAACTGTTCGGGCCCGTGGGCCATGAGAAGTACCAGGAATATGTGGGTGACATTCACCGCAGCGGCCAGTCGCTGCTCCAGATGGTCACGGACCTTCTGGACATGGCGCGCATGGACGGCACCCGTTCCATGGAGACCGATCCCCGGCGCTTTGACATCGAACCGGTGGTCGCGGGCTGTATCGGCCTGATCCGTCCCCGGATCGAAGACAAGAAGATCGACCTGACCGTCGATGCGGGCCTCATGCCCAAGGTCTACGCGGACCCGGGCGCCTTGAAGCGCATCCTGCTGCATCTTCTGTCGAACGCGGCCAAGTTCACCCCGGAGGGCGGGTCCATCGCCGTGCGCGCGAGCGCCGACCTGCACCGGGTCCGGCTGGTGGTTGAAGACACCGGCATCGGGATCGATCCGGAGGATCTGGACCGCCTGGGCCGCCCCTTCGAGCGCTCCCGCCGGGCGACGGAAGAGGGTCTTCCCGGCCTCGGACTGGGTCTTGCCCTTTCCAGGGAACTGGCCCAGACCAATGGCGGCAGCCTGACCCTGGAAAGTCAGCCCGGGGACGGCACCAGAGCAATCCTCACCCTGCCCCGCCGCCCGGCAAAATCAAACCAGACCGGCGGGACCGCCCAGAAGGTCAAGCCCGGCGCAGGGCACGATCACAATGCGGATGATCTTTACGAGGCCGGTGCATCCCGCATTGCCTGACGCGCTCTCCACGTCATTCAACACAGTCACTTACACGTCTCACTGGTTCTGTTGAGAGCGGTCTTCAGGCTGATCATCTTGAAGTCGCTGGCGCTCAGGAGGCGGAGAAATGGCACGCCCCCCGTTACCGCGCTGCTTAGCGAGTTGCTCCCGAATGGCAGTCCCCACCAAGGCCCGCTCCTCCGGACTGAGGGTGGCCATGATGGTCATGATGGCCTCCTGGGAGAGGGTCTGGAAGGCATCCACCGCACTGCGCACCTCATCGAAAGCGGCCTGGACGGCGGCGGCGTCATAGGGGCTCCGGGCCAGGATCTCCACGGATGCCCGGCGGGATTCCCGCATTCTCCTGACTGAGGCCCGCATTTCCGGCATCCGTGGGCGCAGGGCACGGAGCGCACGGCGTCGGGCCTCTGGCGGCAGCACCCGCAGGATCCGGCGGGGATCGTTCAGATTGGGAACATTCGCGAAGCCCCCTCCACGGCCCTGGCGGTCCCTGCTGGCCACCGAAGTCCGGGTCGAAGACTGGGCGACCTCGGAAGGTTGAGCGGTGGCCCCTTGCTGTGGCGCACTCTCACTCTGACCATGACGCTCCGCTGCCCTCTCATCGCCGGAAAGACGGCCCGTGGACAGAGCGCCGAGGAAATATCCGGCCACCAGCATATTCACCGCCAGGGACACCAGGAGCGCACCGGCCACCCAGACACTGGGAAAGCCTCTCATCTGTTTCTGGCCCTGAGGTCCGGGCGCGGGCGGCTGGGATCGATCATGATCGGTCATGGCTCTTGCTCTCCCGCTGCGTCCGGCCGAGGGGTATGCGCCCCGGTGCCGCCGGTCTGACCCGCGGCCCAGGGATCGGTCTGAACGTCAAATGCCCGGATCGGATCGAAGGCCCCGATCAGGAAGTAATCCTCCGCCTCAAGACCACCCCGTTCCTGGGTATTCCGCTCCGCCCCTGCCTGAGCGCCGCCCGTGGGCAGGGCCGTGCCCATCACCAGACCGGTCAGCGTGCTGGCCGCCAGGACACTGCCCGGACGCCATGCCGCCGGCACGGCCAGCATTCCGCCCACGGCCTGGTCGATCCGGTCGGGCCAGACCAGCCAGCGGCTCAGGCCGCTCCGGCGCCGGGCATCCCGGCGGGTCACAGGGTTCTGGTCCGCCGCGTCAGCCAAGATCCGGGTTTCCAGATCCGCGAATGCCGCTTCGGAAAACGGATGATCCGCCGTCCCCAGATCCACGTCCTCACCAAGCCCCAATTGCGCGTCCAGATCGGCTTGGGCCTTCAACAGGGCCTGAAGATCCGGATCCCTCTCAAGGGCCGACGCCACCCGGTCTCGGTCTTCCCCAGGCCAGCGGCGGGGATCGGCGCCATAGGCCTCGATGACCGTCCGGGCCCGCTCTATATCCCTCTTCACAGAGTCGACCATCGGTTCGGGGTCCCCGTTCAAGCCTGTCATCCCAGATCTCCCAACAGATCTTCCGCTTCACTGCGAAGCGTCTTTCGCAGCGTCCGGCGGGCCCTGGACAGAAGCGACTCCAAAGCCTCCACGCTCACCTCGAGAACGGCGGCGGCCTGCGCATTGCTCATACCTTGATGATGGCACAGAACCAGCGCCGCGCGCTGGCGTTCCGGCAGGATCTCCATGGCCGCGCTCACCCGGCGCGAGACCTCTCCCCGGTGCAGATCGTCCGCGGGCCCCGGTGTGGGATCGGCCCGCTCGGGCAGGGTGTCCGTCAACACCTCCCGGCGCTTGCGCAGGCGGTCGTAACACAGATTGACGGCGACCCGGTGCAGCCAGGTCTCGAACCGGGCCCGGCCCGGCTCCCAGGATGCCGCATGCTTCCACACCCGCAGAAACACTTCCTGGGTCACGTCTTCCGCCTCGGTCCTGTCCTTGAGCATGCGCCAGGCGAGCAGGGTGAGCTTGCGCGTATGACGGGACACAAGATCGCGCACCGCCGACTGGTCACCCGCCGCAATCCGGGCCACCAGTGCGGCATCCGGGTCAGTCTCCGGACCCTGCGCCTGTGCCGTCCCCATCTGGCCGCTCCCCATTTGGCCGTACCGCATCTGACCGGATAAACGACATGGGATTTAAAAACCCGTCGGAGCGAAGACCGCTTTTTTTGATGTTTTTCAAAAGGACCGGGCCTAACGGACCGCGGCAAGTCCCGCCGGGCGGACCTGAACGCCGTCCCCACCCCGCAGAGACCAGGACCCGGCCGGGGAGACCGGCTGCCGGGAAACAGCCAGGCCGGACCACAGGCCGGAAACCGGGGTCAGGGCCACGGATGTGAACCGGGCGATCTCTTCCCCATCGCAATAAAGGGAATCCCCCACCCTCACCGGGCCGGGCAGGCTCGCGTGCAGAATACGCTGGCGCCGGTCGGCAAGACGCTGATCGATGGCCCCGCGCCCGGAAAAGGCGGGCTTTTCCATATCCACCCACTCCTCCAGGCCCAGATCCACCGGATCAAGACCCATGGTCGGCATGACAGCACTTTCCGCTCCGGGGGAATCCACGCCGATCCGGGGCCAGCCCGCCTCGATCCGGGCCGCCTCAAGGGCGCCCAGACCCACCGGCGCAACCGCCGCGCCCGCTTCCCGGGCCAGCAAGGTCCACAGACCCGCCGCATCCCGGGGATCGACCCAAAGTTCCGCCCGCCGGGCAAAACCGAAGGGTCCCCCCGCGCCGCCATGGCGGATCACCCGCACACCAACCCCGTGGCGCGCAGCACTCCACGCCGCGCCCATCAGAATCGGTCCGTCCGGGGCCAGCCCGGCCCGGCGCAGGATCGAATCCACCGAGGCACCGAAGAGGCCCAGAGCCGCCCGCTCGGACGCCAGATCGGTGATGAAGGCATCAAGACCGACGGCCGCATCCTCAAGCCAGGGCTGAACTGAGGCCTCGGTGATCATGGAGTACTCATCACCGTGCCAGCGCACCACATCCGCTACGGCCATCACCCGGCCATCGGCCCGGCAGAGCAGGGCGGGACGCACCGTATCGCCGGACATGCGTTCCGTGGCGATGGTCGTCACCCGGTCCACGAGGCGCCCGGCGTCGGGCCCGTGAATGTGCAGGGCATGGAGGGCGGTCAGATCGGCCATGCCCGCCCCATGGGCAAGAATGGCAGCCTCGGCCTGGGCACTGGAGCAGACCCGCACCGCCGCCGCCCCATTCCACCGGTCCCAGATCCCATCGGCGCAGTCATCCTCGATGGACTGGTGAAAGGGCGTATGCTGAGGGCCGGTGGCGAACCCATAGGTCCGCACCGGAGCGGCGGGCTGGGTTGAGGGATGAGACTGGGCGGAGGGATTGTAGGAGGACTGGGCCGGGTTCGGCAGGGCAAGATCCGCCTGCATTCGGGCCGGTTGCGGCCGTACGGGTGCCGCGTCCTGAACCGGATGATCCAGAAGCGCATCCCGGGGCATCATGGCTTCAGGCGGAATTTGCGCCTCAAGGGGGATCGGAGCATCCAGGGCATAGGATGTCTCAGGCCCGAATTCCGGAGCGCCATAGGGATCAACAGGCCCCCCCGCAGGAGCACCTCCGGACGGTTCTTCAGGGGCCGGCGGTTCCGCTTTGACCGGCTGTTGCGGCGGACTGGCCGGCTGCTCCCCTTTTCCGCTGGGGTTCTGGGCGGTCGGCTGGGCCGGCTCTTTCAGGTCGCTGTCGGTCATGGTGTTCTCTCCCATCCGCCCTGCCTCACGCCGCTGCCTTGGCTAGGCCCAGCGCTTCCGCCGCCGCCCGTTTGCCACACAGTCCGGTCACGCCGCCGCCGGGATGGCTGCCCGCGCCGCACAGGATCAGTCCTTCCGTACCCGTACCGCTGAAGCGGCGCCCGTGCCAGGCCTGATCCGGGGACAGATCACCCTGGTGCCAGTGTCCGCCCCGGACCCCGAAAATGGTCTCCAGATCCCGGGGGGTCATGACATCCACTTCCCGCACCAGCCCCGGCAGATCCGGCGCATAGGCCGCCAGCCGTTCCACCGCCACCGACGCGAGGCGCCGCCGCAGGGTTTCATTGGCAGCCGGATCCGGCAGGTAGGGCACATACTGGACGATGATGGACATGATGTGCCTGCCCTCGGGCGCGAGGCCCGGATCGTGGAGGGTCGGGATGACCACCTCCATGACGGGCACGGTACTCATATCCCCGTATTTGACCGGCCTGTAGGCCGCCTCCAGATCCTCGATCCCGGCGCCCAGGACCAGTCTGTGGGCGGACTGGCCGTCCTTCAGGGCCCGGAAGAGCGGCAATTCATCCAGGGTCAGATTGATCTTCGCGGTCACCCCGCGGCTGCGCCAGCGCTTCAGCCGGCGCACCGTTTCCACATCCAGATGCTCAGGTCCGAGCAGACCCAGATAGGTGGTCTGGGGATCCAGGGAAGACAGGACCATCCCAGACCGGATCATCTGACCCGTGCCCGTTAGCACACCGCAGATCCGTCCCTGGTCATGGAGAATGGAGCGCACGGGAACGCCCACGGCAATCTCGGCGCCTCCGTCCTGGGCCGCCGCCGACAGGGCCTCGGCCAGCGCGCCGATCCCCCCTTTGGGCTGTCCCAGGGCGCCCCGGACACCGGCGGTGCGGCCGGTCTGCCGGTAGAGCCAGTGAAGGGCGCTGCCCGGACTGCGGGGCGGATGATCCCCGCCAAGACAGGAATCAAAGGCCAGCAGTCCCTTCAACAGGGGGCTGTCAAATTCCGTATCGAGAAGGTCAGCCACCCGGCCATGGAGAAGATGGGCAAAGTGCCGGGCATCCTCGGGCCCCAGTTTGCGCAGGGCACTGTCGGGCAGCCGCGGGTCCTGGGATCCGGTGCGAAGGTCCGGGAGCGCCGTTTTCATGGCCTTGAGGGGTTCGGCCAGCCGGTTCATCCGGTGCATGAGCGCCCCGTAGGCCGCCACATCCGCCGGCGCCCCGGCGGCCAGATGGCTCCGGGTCTTGGTGAGATCGCTTTCGACGGTGATCGTTTCTCCGTCCGGATTGACCCCGGTGGTGGCCATGCGCCGCTGGGCAAAACCGAGACCGTATTTATGCAGATTAAGGTCTTTCACCACCTCTCCGGAGAGGCTGTGGAGCAGGTGTGCGCAATGGGGCACCATGAACCCGGGCTCCAGCTCCTGGCTCCCCGCCATGCCGCCAATGGATTCCCTGGCCTCAAGCACGACAACCTGCCAGCCGGCCTTGGCGAGATAGGTGGCAGCGGTCAGACCATTGTGTCCGGCCCCGATGATCACCGCATCGGCGGTCTCCGGCAAGGTGGGTTGGGCGGCGATGGCGACGCCCTGACCCGCGGACTGTGTCTCGGCGTTTTGCAGGCTCACGATGTCATCCTCGACGCTTGATCGGTTCCGGAGACCCCCGTCCGGGCGGGCGCAGCACTGTCACCGGAACGGAAGGGCATGAAGGACACCCGGCCCGGCTGCTCCGTGAGCCCCAGAACCGCTTCAGCACAGGCAAGACCGGCCTGACCGTCGGCACCGGGCATCACGGCGGTGTCAGGCCCGCACAGGGCAAGCCCGTGCAAGGGGGTCAGATGGCGGGAAAGCTCCGGTAACGGACCGTTCCAGTAGAGCCGGTCCGGCGCCCATTCACCGGCGGTCAGCAGGCCGCCGGTGCGCCCCAGACTGGCTTCCAGATCCTGGGGAAGCCACAGGGCCGCCTGCTCCACCGCTTCCATGAACCCGGGCCAGATCCCGGCGATGGTGGCCAGAACGTCGTTGCGCAGGCCGTCCTTGCGCTGGGCGGACCAGTCCCCCTCCCTCAGACGCCAGGGGACATGGTGGACACTGATCATCATCACCCGTCCGAGGGTTCCCGGCGCCGCGAGCCCCTGGTCCCCGCCCCCCGATGCGTATTCCGACCCGCCCTGGGACGGTGACAGGCTGGAGGCACATTCCGCAAAACTGACGGTGAGCCAGGGCCTGGAGGGCACGATACCTTCCCGGGCGCTGTCCACGGCCCGCTCCATATCCTGAATGGACGGGGCGATGTGAATGTCCGCAGGCCCCCGGGCGAGGATGTCCCGGGGCAGAAAATCGAGATGGCCAAGGGCCACGGCCATGCGCGCCACACTGGCGGTGGCATCCAACCGGCTCACCCGCCGCAGCAGTGCCTCGGGCACCGCCTTCCAGTTCACGAGATTGAGGAGGGTGCGCTTGGCGTCATATCCGGAGATGACGGAGCGGGCCTGGATCTCCATACCGTCCGCCAGGGCCACGCCCCGCACCTTGCCGTCCTTGACCAGGATCTCGGCCACTTCCGTGCCCAGTCGCAACCGCGCACCGCTCGACATGACCGAGCGCTCCAGGGCGTTGGCGAGGGCAACAGCGCCCCCGGCGGGGGCCGCCCCGAAATGGAGGGGGGAAAATCCGCCCGCTTCCGCCGCGAGCCAGGGCGGATCCAGGAGGGCAAGCCCGGTTCCCGGTGCCATGGGGCCGGCGGACTGGCCGCTCAAGGCATCCGCCGCGATCAGGGTGCGCGCCAGACCGTAGTGCAGGTCCTCTCTCAACCGCCCGGAGACCGACACGCTGGCCAGGTGAAGCGCTTCCTCAGCCGCCTCCGAACCAAGGCTGGCAAGGGTGTTGAGCATGTCTTTGGCGCCAGCCCCCCCGTCCCGGCGCAGGCGGCCTGGATCAACGGGCAGGCCATTCAAAAAGGGCTGCAATGCGCGCCGGGCCCGGCCCAGTTCCGTGCGCAGGCGCAGGAGCCGCGGCCCTTCCCCCGCCTTCAGGCTGTTCAAATGATGCGCGGTGACGTGGGGATCGCGCTCCAGATGAAGGGCCGGTCCGCTGGCCGAGACCAGCATGGGCCCGGCCATGGGCCGCAGGCGCAGACCGAAACGCTCCAGTTCCAGGGTGCGGATCAACTCACCGCTCAAGGTTCTGCCGGTCATGGGAGCGATGGCCCCCCAGCGTCCAAGGTCCCCGCCGCGTGTGTCCCTGAGCGGCACCGGCGCGAGAGGTCCGCCCGGCTGATGGGCATGGTCCAGGATCAGAACATCCCGTCCCGCCCGGGCCAGGGTCACCGCCGCAGCCAGTGCTTCGAGATTGGTGCCGATGACAATGACGTCATGGCTCGGTCCGGTGGCAGCCACCATGTCCAATAGTCTCCGCGAGATGGTCCATGCAAACGGTACGCGGCACGACCCAAACCCGTACAACGGGCCGTGAACAACCGGCGTGAGAGAACGGATCCCCGGAAATCAGGGACCCTGCCCTTGGGCAAACACGAGAACCGGGCTAAAACGCCGCCTCCGCACTGGGGCGACCACCATATTGCCCGAGTCACATCCTCAAGTGTGATCCGGAAAGTGCACGCATTGAGGCACACTCCACGGAACGGTTCGACGCGCCAGCCCAGCGGGCTCTATCGCCTGACGGTATGGCTGGCATTTCACACAATGCGCCCGTCTGCCGGGCCTTCCGGAACACCGTCCTGCCAGGGCGGGGATCCCCAACACAAAAGGAGTTTTCGACCCCATGGCCATCTCCTTCGGAGAAACCCTTCACGACGGCTATCACCAGTCCTTCGACGTGGACGCGATTGTTGCCGATCAGAAAAGCCCATACCAATCGATTCGGATTTTCGACACGCCGCGTCACGGGCGGGTCATGGCGCTGGACGGAATCATCCAGATCACGTCCCGGGACGAGTTTACCTATTCCGAGATGCTGGCCCATCTGCCGTTGTTTGAACATATGGCAAGGGGAACGCCCGCGAGCCGGGTGTTGATTATCGGCGGCGGTGACGGCGCCATTGCCGAAGAGGTTCTCAAGCACAAGACCGTCCAGGAGGTGGTTCTGGCGGAACTCGACCTCGACGTGATCGAGCTGTGCAAGGAGCATTTCAGGGATGTGCACCGGGGCGCCTTCGACGATCCGCGCCTGACCCTGGAAGTGGGCGACGCGGCCGAATACCTCAAGCGGGCGGACGTGAAGGGTGGTTTCGATGTCATCATCGCCGACCGTCCCGATCCCGTGGGTCCGGCCGGGGTGCTGTTCGGCGATCCGTTCTATGATCATGTGAACGAGGCCCTGACGCCTTCCGGCATCGCCGTCTTCCAGAATGGCGTGCCCTTCATGCAGCCCGGCGAACTGGCGGACACCCTGCCCCAGCTTCAACGCAGCTTTGACGATGCTGGTGTCTTCCTCACCGTGACCCCAACCTATATCGGCGGGGCCATGGCCCTGACCTACGGCTCCAAGACCGGCCCCCTGGGTGAGGTGAAGACCCAGGTCCTGGAAAAACTCTATGGGGCCATAGCGATCCACACGGACTATTACAGCCCGACCGTGCACGGCGCGGCCTTTGCCCTGCCCCCGTTCCTTCAGCGCATTGCCAACGGGGCGCGCCTGCTTCCCGGAGAAAAACCAAGGATCGTCGCCTCGGCGGAATAATACCAATCGCATTTGATCAGAACCTATGGGCCCATTTTCGTAGGCCGATGGACATGATCCTCCAGGGCTGATCGATGAGCTTGTTCCAGGCGTCGCAGCTGAGGGCGATGATGTCTTCGGTTGAGGTAAAGACGCGGTTGGAGAGCC
>CAZLPU010000106.1:0-13574 GCA_964561475.1 uncultured Alphaproteobacteria bacterium | reverse complement strand
CGCGGAGGCGCCTCGCGCCGTGAGCGAAAAAACGAGAGCGGCGGCCACCCTGTTTGAAGGTGATCGTGATTTTGCGCCCGCCGCTCTAATGACAATCTGTACAGAGACAAAGCGGATTTCCGTGCGGCCCCTGCGCCTTTGTCTCCCCGGACCGGCAGGGGTGGCCAAGGTCACGGACGGGCGCCTATAGTTACCAGACGGCGCTCTTCACACCGGGAGCGGACCGTCAATCACCTCAAAACAGTCTTGATACGGGAGGGGCTGATGTTTGCACAAGAATGGGTGAAACACCCAAGAACCATGGTTTTCGCAGGGCTCACCGCCTTTGCTCTGGGCATGAATGGCAGTGCCGCGCAAATGGCGGCACCCGAGGCGGCCCCCGAGGCGGCTGGAGAACCGGCACCATGGCCGGACCTGAGCGCAGCGCAAATCACCGATGATTTCTCGCCTGAAGGCATCGCGGCCCTGGAGGCAGCCATTGCCGGATTTGTCGAGGACGGCCATGTGAAAGGCGCGGCCGGGCTCCTGGTCAAGGATGGTGAAGTGATCAGCTATGCCCAGTCCGGGCTGCGCAATGTGGTCACCGGTGCGCCGATCACCCAAGACACCATCTACCGGATCTATTCCATGACCAAGCCCATCACCGGCGTGGCCCTGATGATGCTGTGGGAAGATGGCGCCTTTTCCCTTGATGATCCGATCACCAAGCATATCCCCGAGTTCAAAGACCTCCAGGTCATGACCAGCTATGACGACGAGGGCACGGTGAAGCTGGAGCCTGTGGAGCGTCCGGCCACCATGCGGGAACTGATGAGCCACACCGCCGGGTTCGCCTATGGCCTGCGCGGTCAGGACCCGGCCAATCAGGCGTTCCGGGACGAGCAGATCCTGCGCTCCCCGGACATGGAAACCTTGATCGAGAAAGTGGCCGGCGTGCCCCTGCTCTTCCAGCCCGGCGAGCAGTGGTATTACTCCGTGGCCGTCGATATCCAGGGCTATCTGGTGGAAAAGTTCTCCGGCATGAGTTTCGGGGCGTTTCTGGACGAGCGCCTGTTCACGCCCCTGGGCATGACCGATACGGGCTTTTATGTGCCTGAAGAGGATCTCGACCGGTTGAGCCAGGTCTTCAGCTATGTGGAAGCCCGGGGCGGTCTTGTGCCCATGCCCCAGCCCCGCTTCAGCTGGCGCAAAGAGACCCGGCCCTTCGAATCCGGCGGCGGCGGTCTTGCCTCCACCATGAGCGATTACGCGCGCTTCTGCCAGATGCTGGTGGATGGCGGCATCTATCAGGACACCCGTCTGCTCAAGGAAGAAACCGTAGATCTGATGCGTACGGATGTTCTGGACGATCTGAATGTCACGATCGGCGGCACCCTCAACCAGACGGCCGCCGATGCCATCGGCTTTGGCCTGGATTTCGGCGTTCTGCGCCGGGCCGATCCGGAAAACAACATCCCGGCGGGGCTCTACTTCTGGGGCGGTGCCGCGGGCACCTGGTTCTGGATCGATCCGGTCAATGATCTTTTCTATATCGGGATGATCCAGCGGTTTGCCGCGGAAGCAGGCGGCGCCAGCTACCGGGACGACACGGTGGCCCTGGTCTATGAAGCCCTGCAATCGGAAGACACCACGGAGTAGTCGGCTCTGCGGTCTTGTCACTCCCGCTTCCGTCGGCATCGCCCTGGTAGAGGGCCCGCACACCGCTGCGGGTCCTTTATGTTTGCACAAGCGAGATCGCCAGGGCGAGCACGCCCGCAGCGGCACAATAGTAGGCCATCGGCCAGACCGTGTACTGGATGATCCGCCCTTCCTGGCGCAGCAGCCCCACCACGGCGGCGGCGGCCACCACATTCAGGATCGAGATCATGTTGCCCGCATTGGACCCCAGCATCTGCCCCGCCAGGACGAGGTGATGGGGCAGGCCGGCGCCGTCCGCCGTGCTGAATTGCAGCAGTGCAAACATCATATTGCTGAACGTGGCACTGCCGGAGAGGAAGGCCCCAAGGGCACCGACAAAGGGCGCGAACAAAGGCCATGCACTGCCGGTGGACTCCGCAGCCAGCGCCGCAAGGGCCAGGGGCATGCTCATCAGCCCCCCGTCATTGACACCGGAATGGATGAAAATGCGCACCATGGCCACCGCCGCCCCAAGGGCAATGGCACTGCGCGCGACCACGTGGAGGCCGCCGGACAGGGCGGCCCCGGCCTGATCAATCTTTACACGGAACAAAGCCATCCCGCACAGGGAAGCCAGGACAAAGGCCGCACCCGGAAGATAAAGCGGCGCGACGGACACCCCGATATCCGTGCCGAGTATCGACTCGATGGAAATGGAGGCCCCTTGGAGCATGCTCTTGAAGGGGAGCGTATCGATCCGGGTCAGGACCAGGACAAGCCCCAGGAGTCCGTAAGGCAGCCATGCACGAACCGCCGGAATGGCCGCCTCCTCATTTTGCGTCCCTGCTGGGTTTGGTGTCCCTGCCGGCGGGACCGCCGCCCCTGCGCCTTCACACCCGCCCCGCCATTCCGGCAGGAGAGCACCCTTGCGGGCCAGAGGCACCATGATCGCAAGCCCCACCAAGGCACCCAGGAGCGAGGGAAACTCCGGACCCAGAAAGACTGCCACGCCCAGGGCGGGCACAGTGAACGCCAGGCCCGCCGCCAGGGCAAACCGCCACGCCCTCAACCCTTCCACCCAGCTCCGGCAGGGATGGAAAAATCGTGTCAGCATCACCACCAGCACAAGGGGAATCGTGGAGCCGACAAAGATGTCGATGGTGATCGCCTGCACGGACACCGCCTGAAGATAGGCATCCAGAGGCATGGCGCCGATGACGGCGGCCACGGACGGCACCACCACCCCGCCTTCCTGAAGACCCTGGCCCAGCCCGACGACAACCGGCGTGCCGATGGCACCGAAGGACACCGGACTGCTGTCCGCCACCAGGGCCATGACCACGGCCCCCAGGGGCTGGAAGCCCAGGGCGACAAGCAGGGGCGCGGTGATGGCCGCTGGCGTGCCGAAACCGGCGGCCCCTTCCAGAAACGCTCCGAACAGCCAGGCAATCACCACCACCTGGGCCCGGGGATCCGCGCTGATGCTTGTAAAGCCCGCGCGGATCGTGGCCATGGCGCCGCTTTCCGTCAGCACCTTGAGCAACAACACCGCGCCGAACACGATCCACAGGATCGAGGCGGCAATGATCAGCCCTTCCACGGACGCGGCCAGAACATGGATGGCGGGCACCTGCCAGATGAAAACGCCCACAAGACCGGTCAGCAGCAGGCTGATGGGCATGGCCCGGTCGGCGGGCAGCCGCAGGACCACAAGCAGACAGAAGGCGGCAATAAGCGGAGTAAGCGCAGCGACAATCATCCGGATCACGACCCATCGAAAAGCATCGGTCAGTCAAGGCTTGCGGTCCAGGCGTGCCCCGACGTGCGCCGCCTCATCCTCTGACTTGGCGCTTGCACAGGCAACTGGGCCGTTCCGGCAACATTCTACCACAGGTCGGGTCAAGACCCATGGGTAGGCGCGCAAAGATGGCCTGAAACAGGGGCATTCCGAGAAAACATGCCCGGCAGGCCTTCCGGATGGCGCCGTTCACAACCACTTGTCCCTTACAGCAGTTTTCATCCGGTCGGCCTCAACAACACAGCCGTCCGATAGCACCACATTTGGTCCGGGATACTCAGACATGACCAGCAACACCGCACAGATACGCCCCTCCACCCTCGCCCGCGAAAGCCATCTGCACACTTTCCGAACCCTTGAGCACCTTCTGGATGCAGCCAAGGGTCATGCCGAGGCGAACAGGATTGACGAAGCCACCATCCTGGGCTGGCGGCTCCATCCGTCCATGATGCCCTTCCGTATGCAGATCACCATCACCACGGACATCCTGCGCCGGGGCCTGTGCCGCCTCGCCGAGGTTGAGCCGGAACCCTTTCCGGACGGGGAAGCAAGTTTCGATGATTTCAAGGAACGGATCGCCAAATCCCGCGCCGTGATTGCGCGCCTGTCAGACACCGCCATCGACGCGGACCCGGACGGCACCGTGACCTTCAAGACCGGTGGCGAGCAAGTCACCATGACCCGCCACGCCTATCTGACCCGGTTCATTCAGCCCAACATCTATTTCCACACCACCACGGCCTACATCATCCTCCGCCAGATCGGCGTCCCCCTGGGCAAACAAGACTATCTGCTCCGGGATCAATGATCGGCAGATGCGGATGGACCACGAATGGTTGGAGAGCCGGGACCCTGAACCCCGGCTCTTTGCATCCAGAACAATGTCGGCATGATTAGCTCTCACTGTCTTCATCAGTGTCTTTCTTCAAGCCCAGAAGACGGTGCAGATCTTCTGAAGAAAGACGAACAGCCTCCATGGAGTTCGCCAGATCTGCGATCTCGTTGATGCTGGTGATATTGCTTTTGATCAGGGTCGTGAGGGTAATCGCACTCAATCCCTTCAACCGGTTCAGGGTTGTATCGCGTATATAGACAAGCTTTTTCGCCTTCTTTTTCAGGTCCTTGACCTTGTCAGAATTGTCATTGAACGTCTCAAAAATATCCTGCCACAACTGGAGCGTCAGGGTGCGCATTTCGTCCTGGCGGTCCAGTTCGGAAAAGGTCAGTTCCTTGAACTCATCGTCCACATTCGGATCCCGGGCAAGTTCGCGCCGGATTCTTTGGCTTTCGACATAAACGTCGTTGAGTTCCTTGACCACATCGGAGTGGATCTGCTTGATCTTATCGAGTCCCATGGTCTGCATCATGTTGATGTAGAGATAGGAGATATTGGCCATTTCATAAATGATCACGGCGTTCTTGATCAGCAGATCAAGTTCCCTTTGCCGGGCTGCATCCGAAGGATCCTGCTGGGCGACGGCAACCTGATGGGCGATTTCTTCGTTGACTTCCTTGAAGATATTGAGCGCCACCGAGAGCGACCGGACAGACACATAGAGATCCTGAATAGCTGAAAGGAACGCCTGGGCACGATCCCGGTAATGACGGATATTGATGGTCTCAATGTCTTTGTTCAGATCAATGAATGACCGGTCCTCAATCATTTTGGCAATAGCGAGGATCAGAAATTCGACCGCCTCTTGAATCTTGGCAACGGTGTTGGACATGGCAACGGAGACATTCGCATCGCCTTCCGCCGATTTTTTGATCGCAACATCAATGGGATCGCCGGTCTCATTGGCCACCAAAACGGCCACATCCGCCCGGCGCAGGAGCGTATCCCGGACAATCTCACGGCCCGCTTCCATGACCACCGCCACATAGGGCTCTTCCTCGAGGGTCTTAAGGTATTCCTCCACCTCGGCCACATTGCCCTGGGACGGAAAGAAACGGTCCCAAAGAGTTTGGTTGTGGGGCCTGATTAGACTGGCATCCCGGATATGAGCAGAAACCAGAGTGGAAATCCTCCGCCGCACATAAAAGACGGCCTTTCTTCTCATCTCCATTTCATTCATCGCAGCCATTTTTATCCCCCATGTGTCAAATGCCGCTTAAATCCGAGGAAGCGCCGTCCAGACGCGGAAAATCCTCACCAGCCCATTGTTCTGCGGAAAAGGCTGGAGGACAAGTGCCATTTGTTACGGGGAGCGTGTTGTGAGGAGTGTCTGTAGAGAAAATCCCGCACCAATCAACCACCAAAATAAAATAACAAACAACATGACTATAGAAAATGTTTGCCTGATAATATTTATCAAAATCAGGCCTCAAATTCCTGATGAGATCAAGCATAAAAATTTGCCAAAGTGTTACGCTTTACCTATACTTCTTTGATTATTTTGATAAATAGATTACTGTTACTGCAAAAATTTCAGCAAAAGCCCCTCACTCCCGGCCCTTCTCTCCGTCTTTCAGGGCGGTGCGCAGGTCGCTCACTTCGCCGCGCAGGGCGCGGATTTCCGCGAGCAGGATTTCCCGCTCCTCATGGGCGTGGACGGAAGCAGCCTGGGCGGTTTCCACTTCGTCCTGGTGGAGAGCGTTCATGGAGTTCACGATGATGGCGATGAACAGATTCAGCACCATGAAACTCGTCACGAAAATGAAGGGCACGAAGAACATCCAGGCAACGGGAAACTCGTCCATCACCGGGCGCACAATGCCCATGGACCAGCTCTCCAGGGTCATGATCTGGAAGAGGGTGTACATGGAGGCGCCCAGGGTGCCGAACCAGTCCGGAAAAGCCTCGCCGAACATCTTGGTGGACAAAACGGCGCCCACATAGAAAAAGAGCGTCAGCACACCAACGATCGCGCCCATGCCGGGCATGGATTTGAGCAAAGCCTCCACCACCCGGCGCAACTGAGGCACCACGGAGAGCAGGCGCAAAACCCGAAGGATCCGGAACGCCCGCAACACGGACAGATTGCCCGTGGTCGGGAGAAGGGTGATCCCGATGATGACAAAATCGAAAACATTCCAACCGTTGCGGAAAAAGCGCAACCGTTGGGCCGCAAGCCGCACGGTGAGTTCAAAAACGAAAAGCACCAGGATGGTCCTGTCGATGAACAGGAGCACATCCCCCGCCGCCGCCATGATCTGGTCCGATGTCTCCAGCCCCAAGGTCACCGCGTTGACCATGATGGCAACGGTGATGAGCGCCTGAAACCGGGTGCCCTCCACAAGGGCGCTGATCCACCCGATCGAGAGGCGCGCGGACGGGCGGGCGAACGCGGTCTTTTTGGACATCACGGGCGGCATCCTTACCTGAGACGACGAAAGTCATTCTTCAGGTACGTAAACCCACCCCCGCTGACAAGAGTGCCTGTGTCGGTTCCGTCAGGGGATCGTATCCGATCAACGCTCCCCGGGGAGGCCGTACACAGCCCCGCGCAGGGCTCTGGCCAGGGCCTCAAGCCGGTCGAGGGCCGCCTCGAACCGCTCCAGCGCATCCTGCACCGTGGGATTGGGGCCGGGCGCCAGGCCGATATTCTGCTCAAAGCTCAATGCGGGGCTCAGCACACCCAGCTCTTCCACCGTCCGCCGATAGGCCGCCCCCCAATCCCGGGCCGCCAGAACCCCCGCCGCCAGAGCCTCATAATTGGCCCGGGCACGCTCCCGCACGATGGGGGCCCATGAGGGTTGACGGCCCTGGCCAAAAGCCTGGGCAAGAACCGCAATGCGCGCCCGGTCTGCAGCCACCAGACGCCGGGCGTCCTGTTCCGCCTGTTCAAGACGCACCACCGCCCGCTCGATATCATCGAGAACCTGGCTCTGGCGGTTGAGGGGCGCCCCGATCCCGGTTTCCAAACGGGCCACCCGGTAGCCCTCGGGGCCCTCGATCCTGCGGAACACCGAGATTGCCTGACGCCGGGCCACCCGCTCGATATAGGGCTGGCGCTGCGCCTCGGGTACGGCCCATGTCCGGCTGTCCTCCCGGAAGGCCACCTCCCATGCGGGGGTGATGACGGCAGGCTCACCGGCGCAGGCCCCCAGCCCCCCCAGGGCGAGAAGGAGGGCAAGGACACGGGGCAAGGTGTGGACAAAACGCTGATGCATGGCCATCGCAGACTACAGGACCCAGCCTTAACGCCCTGCTGACACACCCCTGATCCCTGATCCCTGATCCCCGCCACTGACCACCGCTCCCTGATCCCCTGGCCACTGGCCCCGGACGCCCTACCCTTCCTTGCACCGACGCATTCATGACCGGACCGGCAAAGGAGGACCCCGTTTGGCCGACCCCGCAGACACCCGTTTCGATCTTCCCAAGGACAACCGAGCGGCCTTGGCCGAGACCCTCGGCGCGGCCTTTCCCGCCGCCCTGGCCCGGGACGATCAAGTCTCACCCATGGAAGGCGGCCAGAACGCGGCCCGGGCCCGGCTTGAGGCGGTCAACCCGCCGGTCTACGGCCGCACCCGCAATCACCTGGACGGCGATGTGTCCCGTCTTTCCCCTTACATCCGTCACGGCGCCCTTGCCCTGGCGGAAGTGCGCGATCACGCGATCTCCGGGGATGGTGGTGAGAAATCCGCCTGGAAATTCGTCAACGAACTGGGGTGGCGGGACTTCTGGCAGCGGGTCTACCGCAAGACCGGCGACGGGGTCTGGGAGGACCGGGAGGCCTACAAGACCGGTTGGGATGCGGAGGATTACGGCGACACCCTCCCCCCCATGGTGGAGGAAGGTCGCACGGGTCTTGCCTGCATGGACGGGTTCGCCCGGGACCTGACGGAAACCGGTTATCTCCATAACCATGCCCGCATGTGGATGGCGGCCTATGTGGTCCATTTCCTGCGGATCAAATGGCAGGCGGGCGCCCGCTGGTTTCTGACCCATCTCCTCGACGGGGATCCGGCGAGCAACAATCTGTCCTGGCAGTGGGTGGCCAGCACCTTCAGTGGACGGCCCTATTTCTTCAACCGGGAAAACCTGGAGAAATACACGGATGGTCGCTATTGCGCGGGCTGCCCCAAGGCGGGATCCTGCCCCTTCGACGCCAGCTATGAGGAACTGGGCGCACGGCTCTTTCCCCATCAGGGAGAACGGACATGAGCGTACTGGTCTGGATCCACGATGACAGCCTTTCTCCCCGGTCCCCGGTTTTCGAGGAAAACCACGTGGAGGCAGCCTATGTCCTCGATGAAGCGTTCATCGACGCCCGGGGCTATGGTCTCAAACGGCTGACTTTCCTGGCGGAATGCGCCCTGGACCTGCCGGTCTCCATCCACAAGGGCCGCTTCGTCAGCGTATTGACGGACCTTGCGGAGGCCAAGGGGGCCGACCGGATCCTGTGCATGGACACCCCGGATCCCTGGCTGCTCCAGGTCATTGACGAGCTGAAAGAACGGATCCCCGTCACTGTTTTGGACCATCCCCCATTCGCCCATCTGGAGGGCCGGATCGACCTCAAGCGCTTCTCCCGGTACTGGAAAAAGGCCCAGGGTGCTGCGTTCCTGCCCACGGCCAAACAGGGCTGAGCCCGTGGGGCAGCAGACAGCCCTTATCGATCTGCAAGCGCGCCTCAGCCCTGTTATAGTTGGTCGTCCCGCCTGAATGGGGCGGCGCACAGGGTTTCTTCCTTGCGGGGGTTGGGTATGGCGTATCTTCGGGTGCGATCCGGTTTGCGGATCATGGCGGTTCACTTATCGATCCTGTTGGCGGCGGCACTGGTGTTCGCGGGCGTCCCGGCCCACGCGGCCACCCAGCCCGGGTCTGAACCAGATGTTCCCGCTGCGGATATCCTGCCTGAAACGGATCTGCGCTATGACATACAGGTGACGGTTTCCATGGAGGACCGCACCTTTTCCGGGACCCAGCGAATCCAGTGGCGCAATCCGTCGGCGGACACCATTGAGGCGGTTCCCATCCATCTCTATCTGAACGCCTTCTCCAATCAGGGCTCCACCTGGATGCGGGAAAGCCGCACGGGACATGGCTTGGGGTTCAGCACGAATGTTCTGAGTGAAGAGGATAGCTGGGGCTATCTGGAACCCAAGGCCATCCGCCAGGTCATCCGCCCTCAAACGGGCCTGCTGGCACCCCAGGTCGCCCGCTTTGTCTCCCGCGATGGCGGGGCTGCGAACGCGCAGGAGAGGGACGTCTCCTGGGCCCCGATCCAGCCCGATGACGGCAACCCGACGGACCGCACCCTGATCGAAGCCACCCTTCCGGTGCCTCTCGCGCCCGGGGAGACGCTTGTTCTCGACATCGTTTTCGAGGGTCGTCTGCCCCGTCCCGTGGCCCGCACAGGCTGCATCCCACAGATGTGTGTCTTTGCCCACTGGTTCCCCAAGCTCGGCGCTTTTGAAACCGCTGGTACACGTGGGGCGCTCAAGGACGGCTTTGCCGCCCGCCAGTTCCACGCCGCATCGGAGTTCTACGCCAATTTCGCCGACTACACCGTCTCCATCGACGCCCCCGACGGCCTGATCATCGGAGCTACGGGCCAGCGGACCGCTCGGGAAGCGCAGGACGGCCGCCAGGTGGTGACCTACGCCCAGCGGGCGGTCCATGACTTCGCATTCGTGCTGGGCACCTTTGAGGAATACACCTCCACCTTCACCCCCGGGAATGGCGGCCCGTCCGTATCCATCCGGTATCTGCCTTTTGCGGGCCGGGGCTTTGACCTGGAGCGGGCGAAAAAGGCCGTCCACGGGGCCATGGCCGTGATGAACGAACGGGTCGGCCCCTACCCTTACGAGACCCTGACCATTGCCTATCCCCCGATCCAGGGTTTGTTCCTGGTGGGCATGGAGTATCCAACTCTGATCACGGGCCTGTTCGTGGATCGTGTCTTTTATGAATGGCCGGGCTCGGAACTTCTGGCCATGGAATCCACGGATGTGCATGAAATCGTGCACCAATATTTCCAGCATCTGGTGGCCACCAATGAGCAGGAAGAAGCCTTTCTGGACGAAGGTTTCACTTCGTATTGGGAACGCGAAATCATGGCGGCCGTCTATGGGCGGGACGGGTCCGGAGGGACCCGGTTTGGCAGACCCTTCGACGCCCTTCTCGACCAGCAGGCCAACCGGGCCTATGGACGGCTCAGGGAACCACTGGCCAAGCAGCCCACAAGCCTGTTCTATCCGGGCACCACGGGGCGCCAGGTCTATTCCCGCCCGGCGGTGACCGTGCGGACCGCCGCCAACCTGTTCGGCCAGGACCGGATGGATGCGGTGTTCAAGGCCTATTTCGAACAGTGGCGGTTCGGCCATCCGGATGTGGAGGATTTCCTCACCGTCGCCCGGGAGACCGGCGGCGCGGATCTGGAGGCCTTTCTCAGGGAAGGTTTTTTCAGCCCCCGCCATCCGGACTTCCGCCTTGGCCGGGTCACCAGCCGACCCTACCAGCTGCCTCTGGGGCGCCATGTGGACGCGGACGGGGAGCCGGTGATCGTCACCCGGGAAAACCGGGAGGAGTATCGCGATCTGCTGATCCCGGAACGTGCCCGGGAGACGGACGGGCAGGTCTGGGTGGAAATCACCGATCCGGGCTGGGCGGATGGTCAGAACACACCGGAAGGCACCCGGGCGGGTACGGTCACCTGGCAGCCCCTGGCCCCCACATCCGGTGCCGTGAGCCCGGTCACCGGCGAAACCCTGGCTGACACCCAGTTCCATGAGACCATCGTGCGCCTGACCGGCCCGGCCTGGAAGCAACTGCCCGTGGAAGTGGCCTTCCGATTCGAGGACGGGATTGAGGCGCGCCTTCTTTGGGACAGACAGGCCGCCTGGCAGGGCTACCGGTTCCTGCGCCCGGCGAAACTCAGCGCGGTGGAAATTGATCCGGACCGGCGCATTGCCCTGGACTCCTGGCCCATGACCAATGGCCGCCTCATGGAACCCGATAAGGGCCTGGAGCGGGATTGGACCTTGTGGACCGTGATTCTCGTGGAGGCCCTGTCCGCCGTCATTTGGGGAGCATTCTGATGATCAAGCGGCCAATTCTCGGGGCGCTGCCATTCGTGCGTGGCTCCCTCACCCTCATTATGGTGCGCCTTCTGCTCAGTGCCCTGGTGGTGCTGCTGGCGGCATCTTCTCTGGGCGGAACATTTCAATGGGAGGCCCGGCAGGTTTTCTATGCGGGAGCCGCCCTGCCCCTCAACGGCAACATCCTGATGGATCTGCTTGAAGAGAGCCGCAGGGGGATCCTCCTCACCCTGGGGCCGGTGGTCCTTGTGTTGATCATGTTCAAGCTGCTCATGGACGGCACCGCCCTCCGGCTGTTCACCGTCACCGCCCCCGGTCTGGAGCAGCCCGATGGTGGTCTCTGGCGGCGGACCTTCAGCCCCGGCAACGGCTATTTTTTCGGGGTCCTGCTCATTCCCCTTCTGTGTGCATCCCTGTTCCTTACCGGTGCCGGGGCGGTCACAACCCTGCTCCTGGCCGCCAACTACCTGACCGTGACGGAGGTGCCGGAAGGGCGCACTCTGTATCAAAGCATGGTGGAGGGACCGGCCCTTGCCGCCTTCGCCATCTTCTTCTGGTCCCGGATCACCGGAGCGGTGAGCCTCCATGCCCGCGCCGCCCTGGCCGTTGACGACCGGGCGCGTCTCCTTCCCGCGCTCGCCGAGGGCATCAAGACCGTATGCGTCCGCCCCGCCCAGGCCACCCTGGTCTACATTGTCCTCAGCCTGCTGACAGCCGTTCTGGGAGCGGCTCTGCTGGTCTACTGGCGCGCCAGCGATCCCCGGGGCGATCTGCTCGTCAACCTGATCGCCTTGTGGGTCCTGGTGATGGTGCTTCAGGCGTTCATCTGGCACTGGCTCACCCGGTCCGCCACCCTCCTTGCGGTCGAGCGCACCGGCTACAGGGTGCGGAACGACACCGTAAGCCTGTAGACCTGTTAGGACACGGACCAATGGCTCTCATCTTCTGGACCTTCCTCAAACTGGGTCTCACGTCCTTTGGCGGCCCCGTCGCCCATCTGGGTTTCTTCCGCCGGGAATTCGTGGACCGGCGGGGCTGGTTCGATGATCGCACTTACGGGGATCTCGTGGCCCTGTGCCAGTTCCTGCCCGGACCCGCGTCAAGCCAGGTGGGTTTTGCCGTGGGCCTCCTGCGGGGCGGGCTGGGGGGTGGGCTTGCGGCCTGGGCGGGGTTCACCCTGCCCTCCGCACTGTTCCTCGCGGCCCTCGGGCTTGGGGTGATTGCCGCTGGAGAGGCCCTGAGCACCGGCGTGATCGCCGGATTGAAACTGATGGCGGCGGCGGTGGTGGCCCAGGCCCTGTGGCAGATGGCGGCAAGCCTCGCCCCCGATGTCACCAGACGGATCATGGCCCTTCTGACTGGTGCCGTTCTTCTGGCGGCCACCGTCCTTGCCGGATTGCCCGGCTGGCTTTTCATGGTGCCCCTGCTGATTTTCACCGGACTGACCGGCTGGCTGCTGCTCAAGCCGGAAACCCAGGAGGACGGACCGGAAACGAGCCTGGATCCGCGCCTGGGCATCCCATCCTGGCTTTTGTTCACCGTGTTTTTCGTCCTTCTGGCGGGTGCCCTCTTCGCCCCCCTGCTGTTCCCGGACAGTCCGGTCGCCTTTGCCGCTGCGTTCTATAACGCGGGTGCCCTGGTGTTCGGCGGTGGCCATGTGGTTCTGCCTTTGCTGGAGACTGCTATTGTGCCCGTGGGCTGGGTGGACCGGGACAGTTTCCTCGCAGGCTACGGCGCGGCTCAGACCGTACCCGGACCTTTGTTCACCTTCTCCGCGTTCCTGGGCGGTGCCGCCGATCCGGCCACCGCTCCCCTTTACGGCCTGATGGGTGCCGCTGTGGCCCTGGGGGCCATCTTCCTGCCGGGCCTGCTCCTCGTCACCGCGGCCTTGCCCCTCTGGTCCCGCCTGCGCGGCATCGGCCCGGCCCGGGCGGCTCTCATGGGGGTGAATGCCGGAGTGGTGGGCCTGCTCGCCGCAGCCCTTATCGACCCGATCCTGCTCAGCGCCGTCACGAGCCCCCTCCATGGGGCCGTCGGTCTTGCGCTCCTTGCCCTCCTGACCCTTACCCCAACCCCCGTCTGGGCCGTGGCCATCATCAGCGCTCTGACCGGTTTCTTGCTGCTGTAATCCCCCACAAGCCGGATCAGCTGCGCTTGATCCGGCCACCCC
>CAZLPU010000105.1:0-13784 GCA_964561475.1 uncultured Alphaproteobacteria bacterium | reverse complement strand
CCATGGTCAGGGCCTCGCACTGGGTCGGGTTGACCTTGCCCGGCATGATGGAGGAGCCGGGCTCGTTTTCCGGCAGGCTCAGTTCCGCAAGGCCCGACCGGGGGCCGGAGCCCAGCAGGCGGATGTCATTGGCGATCTTGAACAGGCTGGCTGCCACGGTGTTCAGCATGCCGGACATTTCCACCAGGGCATCATGGGCGGCAAGGGCCTCGAACTTGTTCTCCGCTGTACGGAAATTCAGCCCCGTGATGGTTGCCACTTCCCTGGCGAAGCTCTCGGCGAACCCGGGCTTGGTGTTGAGCCCGGTCCCCACGGCGGTGCCCCCCTGGGCAAGCTGCAGCAGGCGGGGCATGGACATGGTCACCCGCTCGATGCCGTAGCGCACCTGGGCCGCGTAGCCGGAAAACTCCTGGCCCAGGGTCAGGGGCGTGGCGTCCTGGAGGTGGGTGCGGCCGATCTTGATGATCGCGTCGAAATCCCGGGACTTCTGCTCCAGCACGCCCTGCAAATGCTTGAGCGCGGGAATGAGCCGGTTGTGGATCTCTTCGGCGGCAGCGATGTGCATGGCCGTCGGGAACGTGTCGTTGGAGGACTGGGCCCGGTTGCAGTGGTCATTCGGGTGGACCGGCGTTTTGGTGCCCAGGGTGCCGCCCAGGATTTCGATGGCCCGGTTTGAGATCACCTCATTGGCGTTCATGTTGCTCTGGGTGCCCGATCCGGTCTGCCAGACCACCAGGGGGAAATTGTTATCAAGACGGCCGTTGATCACGTCATCGGCGGCGGCCACGATCGCGTCGGCGATCTCGGGTTCCAGATTGTCCAGAGACTTGTTGGCCAGGGCGGCACAGCGCTTGACGATGCCCAAGGCCCGGATCATGGGCACGGGCATGGTTTCGGTGCCAATCTTGAAATTGCCCAGGGA
Source organism: uncultured Alphaproteobacteria bacterium (assembly GCA_964561475.1). Classification (GTDB taxonomy): domain Bacteria; phylum Pseudomonadota; class Alphaproteobacteria; order JAJFIK01; family JAJFIK01; genus CAYUYV01. The sequence goes on along the minus strand of CAZLPU010000105.1, from coordinate 12,862 downwards.
GCGCTGGGTCTGCGCGCCCCAATACTTATCGGCGGGAACCTCAAGGGGGCCGAAGGAATCGGTCTCGGTACGGGTGCTGGCCATGGCGTCCTCGTTCATTGGTGTCGCGGCACAATTGTCGTTGCAATGATGTCGTAGCAGTTTGCGGCGCTGGTTGGACCGCCCGCATGTCCGGGCCCCACAAATCCGGCGAGTTGCCCGAAGTCGATGCATCCATCCTGCCAGCCACAGCCCCTTAGCACATTGTCAGGGAGCATGGAGGTTAAGGCGCTGAAAACATGGCGTTCAGGGCAGGCGACGGCGGGCGAGCACCGGAATGCACGGCACGGCAACGCGCCCGTGGATCATTCGCGAAATTCGTCAGGAAGGCGTCAAGGAGGGGTCACTTTTTGCGGAAGGCATCCAGGCTGACCACATCGGCGGTGCCGGAGGACGGCTTGACGTCATCCTGGCCGTCCTGACCGTCTTTGGCGTCCGGTGTGCCCGGGGAGGCCTCCAGAGGGAGTTCCGAGACTTCCGCAGGCTCCAGATCGCCCTCGCCTTCAACCTGGAAATTCAGGCCGAAATGGCAGCTTGGATCCACAAAACCCTTGATCGCCTTGAAGGGGACCACCAGCCGCTCGGGCACCTTGTTAAAGCTCAAGGTCACCATGAAGCGCTCCTGCTCCACCTGCAGGTCCCAGAACTGGTGCTGAAGCACGATGGTCATCTCGGCGGGATAGCGCGCCTGAAGCACCTCGGAAATCTCCACACCGGGAAATCCCGTCGCGAAAGCGATGTAGAAATGATGCCCTCCCGGCAGCCCTTCGTCCCGGGCACGCTCCAGGGCCATGCGCACCACACCACGCAAGGCATCCTGGGCCAGAAGGTCGTATCGCATGTAGTCCTTGCTCATCTGAACTCCGGATCCGGCTTCAGCACGTCTCAGTCTCGATAATTCATCAGGCTTACTCAGCCACCAGGCACCGCAACCCAACTAACCAGGGCATGCAGACCGTCCACCCGTGGCCCTATCAGTCATCCCGACCCATGGCCAGACTTGGGCACAGCAACGGCAGCTTGGGGCGGCACCTTGGGTTGCCCCCTTGGACAGCACGTCAGGCGCATTTCCATACCCACCATACCGGTGGCGGACGCCCATCGCAGCCCCTGTGTGGCACTTTGCGCTTTATCTCCTGTAAAACGCTAGCACATACCCGCCCATTTCCCGTATTTCACGGCATTTCCTTTTGACGGGCGGACAGGGTTCCTGCCGAATCCCCTCCCCGCCTGGCAATTTGACCGTCTGGCCGGACAGGACGCAAGTTTCCCCCTGGTATTCCGACAAGGCGCGGATCTCGATCCGGAGCGACGCGCTCGAAAGCGCCTTGTCATCAATCAAATGCCGAGCCCGCCGGATCCGCACCTCTCCGGAGGTTCATGACCAACAGGTCTCTTCCCTCCTCCGCGCCGGTTGCATAGTGTTCCGGCAAAAGATCAATCGCGAGGGACGCCCATGAGGCACGGCATGAAGCCCGAGGACAACAAAGACCTCCAGAACGCCGCGATCCGGCACCGTTATGTCATCCAGATCAAACGCCCGCCCGGCTGGATCAGCGTCCACGGTGAAGACAGCGCCCGGAGTGCCCGCGCCTTTCTGAGGAACGGATCGTCCCAGGATGTTCTGTTCGACATGGAAGGAGGCCGGGCCGCACGCATTCTGGATACGCAAACCGGACAGATTTTGATGCGCGTGTCCCGGCTGCGCTTCCTGGCGGTGGGTGTGGTGCAGTTTGCCCTGTTCACCGGCGCCCTGCTGGCTCTGGCCATGATCCTGAAGGACGCCGACCTGCCCTTTTTCTGATGGCACCGTTGGCAGACCTGAAAGGGCACTGCGGAAACGGGAGAGGCGGAAACGGGAGAGGCGGACGGTTCAGTCCCCCTCCGTCCCCTCCGATGAGGCCCCGATCGTGGCGAGGAGCCCGGCATAGGCCGCATTCGACACCAGTTGCGCACCGGCCAGGGTGGCCAGCATGCCTTGTGCGATGCCCCGGGGTTGCGCCTCTTCACCGGTCGCCGCCGAACGGGCAAACAGCATCAGGGCATCATTGATCGCGGTGCGCCGGTTGGCCCGGGGCCGGCCCTCCCGCAGATCCTCATAAAGCACACTGATCGCATCGAGATAGGCCGGATCCGGACGGCCCCAGGCCATGGTCACGAGCGCCCCAGTGGTCAGGTTCACAAGCTTGTGGGGCAACTGGCTGCCCTTGAGGCTCATGCGCCAGGCGGCCATGGCGCTGACCACGGCCTTGGTGTCCCGGGCACCGGCGGTGATCAGAAGGGCCGCACGCAGACGATTGCTGTAATCCCGGAAACCGGCATCCCTGAGGCCCTGGGTTACCTGCCGGACCCGGCCCGTAAACTGCTCCGGTGAGTCCGCGCCGCCTGCATTGGTGGCGACCAGAGGGGCCACATCCTCATAGTAGGCCAACCAGAACCGTGCCCGGAGCAACTGGCTGGAGGCCTTGACCCGGCGCACGGCCGGGGTGGTCAGCCCGCCCAGACCCGGCTGGGTGGCCAGGATCAGGGCTGTGAGAAAACCGTAGGGCTCCACATAGCTCAGCCGTTCCTCACGGAACAATTCGAGGGCCTTGCGCCGCAGCTCCGGCACATCGTCCGGTGCAACGCCATGGGTCAGGAGAAAGGCGGCGATGGGAATGCGCACTTCTCCCTTCAGGCCGCTCCACACGGGCAGGACTGCGCGCAGGGCATCGGCGGTCCGGTGAATGTCCCGGGCGATCGTCTCCGGCGTTCCGTCCTGATTTACCAGGCCGGGACCGGTTATGGTCAGAGCCGCGGCACGGTAGAACTCCGGAACGGTGATGAACCAGCGGCCCATGCGCAGGGCACGGATCACCGCCAGATAGCGGGCCGCCAGATCCTCCGGGTCAGGAAGGGCGGGATCCCGCCCCATCCGGCCTGATTTGTGGGCTGATTTCTGGGTCATGACCTCAGACCTCCCTTCAGTCACCCTCGCCGCCGCCGCCGCTGTCGCCGCCACCGCCGCCGCTTCCAGAAGAAACCTCCGGGGCGGTTTGACGGGCCGCGGCCAGAAGGAGCTGGAGATCCAGCCCCCTGGGCAGACCGCTGACATCGCTCCGGCCGGAAAGCATCAGAAGGCCCAGGGCGGTCTCCAGGGCCGTTTCCCGGTTGAGCCTTGGCCGGCCCCTGGTCAGAGGGGCCATGGCCCGGGCCACCGCATCCAGACAGTCCGGGTCCGGTGTAAAACCAGTAAGGGTCAGGGCAGCCTGGGTGATCAGGGCCGGGCGGCAACCGATCTCCCGATGATCCCTGAGCCTGTCGCCCCAGGCCCCCAGCGTCTCGATCCGGTTGTTCAGGCCGCTGTCCCCCGCTCCCATCAAGAGAAGGGCAACGGGCAGGCGTTCCCACCACCAGCGGATCCCGGCATGATCCATGGTCCGGGTCCACTCGAGGACCCTGGCCTTGAACGCCTCTTTGTCATCTTCATTGTCCAGATGAAGGGCCAGGAGCACCGTGGCGTCGTCCTTGTAGCTGCTCCGGAACGATGAGCGAAGCACGCGCCGGCGCCCCGCCAGGGCCTCAAGGGCGCGGGGATGAAAACCATCACCTTGCGGACGGCTTCCCAGCATCATGGCGAGAATGGTCCAGTGGGGCTCGGACAGGCGGAGCCCCGCTTCGCCGAACCGGACCTGGGCTTCGGCACGCCACGCAATCAGGTCGCTCGCCCGGCGCCTGGTGGCCACAAGCACGCCAGCCAGCACAAGGAGGAACCGGCGTCCGCCGCCGGTCCACCAGACACCGCCCTGCTCCAGGTCATGGGCTTCCCGGCGAATGGCATCCGCCCGTTCGCTGGAGTCCCAGCGGGGATTGGCGGCGACCATGGCGGCGGTCCGGCGGGAGTCTGCATGTTCAAAGGTGGGCTGCCCGGCCTCCAGGGCCCGAAGCAAATTCAGATAATGGGCGGTCATGGAGGGGCGGTCCTGAGAGGGCCGCTCGGGAATGGACCGGGTGGGCGAGGACCCGTTGGGTGAGGGTTGGGCGGGGGAATGAGTACGCGGATCTCCCGCGCCGTCTTGCTCCGTTCCCATCACCAGTTTCCCTTCACGCCTCACACCCGCCGCCCGGATCCCAGCCACCAGCCCCAGCCTTGGGCCTTGGCCTGAGGGGCCTAGGGAGGCCCTGATGTTCCGGTTTTCTAGGTATAACGCATCCCATGTCTCTGGGAGGAAGGAAAGAGCGTCCTCAGGATCCGGTATCTTTGGGGTCAGCGATGGCGGCCAGGGCGGCGGTCATTGCAACCGTGCGGCGGATTTTCGTCAGGGTTGCCCGGTCGATGCGTCCGCCGTGATTGTCATCATCCCCTTGTCCGGACAGCACAAGCAAAAGGAGAGCCGCGTCCATCGCCGTGTAGCCGCGAATACCCGGTGCGAGATCCCAGAGGAGCGCGGTGGCCCCGGCCAGGGCATCCAGCACCTCCGGCTCGGGGTCGATCCCGCTCAGCACCAACCCGGAAAGGGTCAGCAAGGACGGGGGCCGGCCCCGGCTGCGCCGGCTTTTCAGGGCCCTGGTCCAGGCCTCGACATCGCGAATCCGGTCGTCCCGAGCCTCGTCACCCATCAGCATAAGGATGAGGGCTGCGGCAAGGCGTTCCGGCCAGGGCTTGATGCCCCGCTCCTTCAAGGCCGCAGCCCAGCGGGAGGCCTGCTGTCGGAACCGTTCCGCCGGTGTGGTGTCGTCCACATGGAGCATGAGGAACGGCACGATCAGGGGCTGGGAGCTGAACCGGTAAGTGCTGTGGAGGGCCTGCTGACGGGCGCCTGCAAGACGGATTGCCGTGCGCTCGAAGCCTGTGCCCCGGGGATGGGTGCCCAGGATGATGGCGGAGACAATGGTGTAAGGGTCGCTGGTGGTGATCCCGGCCGCCTTGAACGCAGCCTCCGCTTCATCCCGCCAGGCCACAAGGTCCCCCGTGCCCGCGCCGCTGGCCACGAGAAACGCCGCCAGGGGAAGTTGAAACCGGCTCCCGAGATTTTCCTGCCAGGGGATGCCCTCCCGGATCAACTGGGCCTGGGCGCGGATCTGGGCGGCGCGGACCCGGGGTTCCGTTCGCGGATCCGTGGCCACGAGGGCTGCGGCGTGGCGCTCCACGGCCCCTTCAGACCCGGTGCCGCCTTCATCAAGGACCTTGCGCAGGGCGAGGTAGTGGGCGGTCATGGTCCGCCGCCCTGGCGCGGGGACCGGACCGGAGGCGGGCGTGTTGACCGACGCTTGTGCTGGCGGCTGGTTTGGGGGTGGCGGGTCGGCCGAGAACCGTTGGGTGATGGCCCTGCCCTTCAACAAGCCTTCACCGATAGCTGAACCGGCGCCAGAATCGGCCCCGAAACCGGCCCTGGAACCGGCCCCAGAACCGGCAAAGGCCATCGCCGGATCAATCGCGGCTGATTTGGTCATGGCTGCTTTCCCCCACCCGTTTTTTGTGACGCCGCCATCCACGTTTTGGTTCCCCAATTCGCTCAGCGCGGGAGACATCCCATGTCTTCGGCGCCAAGGGAAGTGGGGAACATGGAAGCAGTGCGAAACGTCAATCCGGATCGAAGGGGTTTTTGCGTTTGCGCCAGAACAGGCGGATGGGCACGGCGGGGATGTCAAAGGTCTCCCGGATGCCGTTCACGAGATAGCGGGTATAGGCCTCGGGCATCTCGTCGGGCTTCGAGGTGAAGGCGGCGAAGCTGGGCGGCCGGGCTTTCACCTGGGTCATGTAGCGGATGCGCACCCGGCGCCCGCCCACCGCCGGAGGGGGATGGCGCTCCAGGGCCCCTTCCAGCCAGCGGTTCAGGGCCGATGTGGTCACCCGCCGGTTCCAGATATCGTAAACGTCGAAGGCGGAGGCCATGAGCCGGGGTATGCCCGCCCCCTGCTCCCCGGACATGGGCACCAGGGGCACGCCGCGCACCTGGGGCAGCAGACGGTCAACCTGTTCCATGGCGGCCTTGCGGGCCTCCTGGCGGTCTTCCACCAGATCCCACTTGTTGAACCCGATGACGAGGCCCCGCCCTTCCCGGATCACCAGATCGGCGATGGAGAGGTCCTGTTTCTCGAAGGGCATGGTGGCATCCACGAGAAGCACGACCACTTCGGCGAACCGGATCGCCCGCAATGTGTCGGAGACGGAGAGTTTCTCCAGCTTGCCCGTCACCCTGGCCCGACGACGCATGCCCGCCGTGTCGAACAGATTGACCGGGCGCCCGTCCCATGCCCAGGGCACGGAAATGGAATCCCGGGTGATGCCCGCCTCCGGGCCGGTGAGCAGCCGCTCCTCGCCCAGCATGGTGTTGATCAGAGTGGACTTGCCCGCATTGGGCCGTCCGCAGACCGCAAGGCGCAGGGGACGGTCCGGACCCAGACGATAGTCTTCCTCCCCGTCCGCGTCTTCCCCACCTGCACTTTCCAGTGTCTCGCCCTGCTCCGCCGCATAGGCTCTCCTGGCTTCCTCCGCGAGGGCCTCTTCCAGGATGGGCCTGAGGGCGTTCTCCATGGCCGCGAACAGGTCTCCGAGGCCCTCGCCATGCTCGGCTGAAATGGCCACCGGTTCGCCCAGTCCGAGGGAATAGGCATCGTAAAGGCCCGGGTCGCTGGCGCTGCCTTCGCATTTGTTCGCAAGCAGAATGACCGGGCTGCGGGCCTTGCGCAGCAGATCGCCGAACCGGGCATCCAGGGGCGTGACCCCGGCACGGGCATCGATCATGAACAAGATGACGTCGGCTTCGGAAATGGCCGCTTCCGTCTGGGCCCGCATGCGCGCTTCCAGACTGCCGTCCGGGGCATCCTCAAGACCGGCGGTATCGATGGCGGTGAAGGTCAGGGCCCCCAGGCGCGCGTCCCCTTCCCGCCGGTCCCGGGTGACGCCGGGCATATCGTCCACGAGGGCGAGCTTCTTGCCCACGAACCGGTTGAACAGGGTGGATTTGCCCACATTCGGGCGCCCCACGATCGCAACCCTCGGGGTGATCGGGGCGGTCAGCAGGTCGGTCATGGGCGGAGATCCTTCCGCAGAAGGATGAAGGCCTGGGCGGGAAAGGCACGCCCTGTCCGGAACCATCCGGGTCCGGACAGGGCGCGGGGATTACTGGAGGGCCGAAAGACGGCCGTCGTCGGTGAGCACATAAACGACACCATTGGACACGACGGGCGGAATATAGAGCTCGCCTGGTCCGGCAAAGGCGACCAGCACATTTCCGGTCGCGGGGTCAAAAAAGGCCATTTCGCCGATGGAATTGGCCATGAGCAGGCGTCCACTGATCAACAGCGGACCCATCCAGGCCAGTTCCCCTTTGCGCTTTTCCACATTTTCATAGCGCTTGAGGCGGGTCAGCCAGCGGATCCGGCCATCGCGCTTGGAGACGCACAGCAGTTCCGCCTGGGAAGTCACCACAAAGACGAACTCTCCGGAGACCCAGGGGGTGCGGATGCCCGCATAGTTCTGGGCCCAGACCCGCTCGCCGGTGCGCATGTCGATGGACACCATGCGGCCGGAATGGCTGATGGCATAGACCCGGCCATCGTCGATCACCGGGCGGGCGGCGATGTCGTTGATCCCGGCCATGGCGGTGGAGCGATTGTTCCGCACAAGGCTGTCGGACCAGATCTCCCGGCCGTTCTGGATGCGGAAGGCCACCAGTTCCCCGGAGGAGAACGGCGCCACGACCACTCCGGAGGACACCGCCGGGCTCACAGCGGACAGAATGCCCGCGGTCTCGGTCATGGCCCGGTGGCTCCACAGGCTGGTGCCCGTGGCCAGGTCATAGGCATGGAGCTGATTGTCCGTGGCGGTCACATAAACCCGGCCATCGGTGGCCGTGGGGCCGGAGCGGATGGGAACGGAAATGCGCCGGGCCCAGACTTCCTCGCCGGATTCCGGATTGATGCCGATCACCTGGCCGAACCCGGTCACCGCCACCAGCACCCCTTCACCAAGGGCAATACCGCCGCCGAAGCCGCTGCGGACTTTCTCCCCTTCCGGCGCAAGGTCGAGACGCCAGATCCGGTCGCCGGTCTTGCGGTCGAAGGCCCGCACCGTGGCGCGGCTGTCCAGCACGAAAATCCGCTCATTGGCCACCAGGGGCGGCGCGGTCAGGGGCGCGTCCTTGGAGGAGCCGGCGCCCGCCTGTACGTCCCACAATTTCTTCATGGGCGTGGTGGGGGCGGCTGAGCCGTCACCCAGTTGCAGATGGGGAAACCCGTTGCTGGGCGAGCCGCCGGGCTGGGCCCAGGAGGTGTTGACCACTGCCTGGGGCAGGGTCACGGGCATCTCGGCGATGCGGGGATCCGCCTGGAGGCGCTCGTCAAGCTGGAGGATCTGAACCCGCTGGCTGACCGGCGCCACATCCTCGCCGGAGTCGTCCTTGGGCTTGCTCGAGAGGCTGTCGGCCACGGCGCAACCGCCCAGGGCCAAGGCGAGCGTCAGACCCGTCAGCATGGCCGCGCTTTTCGTCAGTGCCGTCCGGGCAGTGCCGCGCAGACCGCTGTCCCCATCCCCTTGGTAATTGATCATTCCTCGCTTCCCCCCTCTTCAGTAGCCGTCGTGCCCGTCCCGTCCGTATCTGTCCCGTCCGTGCCCGCTTCCGCGCCCGTGGGCTCATCCGCCTCGGCGGCATCTTCCGCTGGGGATGCTTCGGCAGCATCGGCACCGGCGGCCTCCTGCGGGGCCTGGGCAGGGGTTGACGATGCATCGTTCTGGGACGCTTCCAGGAAGGCCAGCATCCGTTCGGCCCGGGTCTTCAAACCTTGGGCCGCGTCCGGGTTCATGGCGATATCCCGGTAAAAGCCCAGGGCCTGGGCATCGGCGCCCTGCTCCAGATAGGACAGGGCCACGAGTTCCTGGAGGAACGGCGTCCAGGGGCTGTCCGCATCAATGCGCGGGACCACCCGATCCCGAAAGACCTCCGGTTCCTCCCGGTCGGCCAGGAGATAGGCGGATTTCAGGAAGGCCAGATCCCGCACGAGCCGGTCCTGGCTCCGATCTTCCGCCAACTCGGTGTAGACATTGACCGCGCCCTCGATATTGGCGGAGTCCGCAAGAATGGCTGCCTCCCGCATCCGCGCCAGGGCCGCAAACCCGCCGGGGGCATCGCGCAGGGCGCGCAGGGCCGACAGGGCCTCCGGGCCCTGGGACTCCTCGGCCACATCGACGGCGGCGTAATATGCGTTGGACGCGGTCGCCAACCGGGTGGCCTGGGCCTGCTGCAAATACATGTAGATGGCGGCGCCGGCGAGACCCAGAACCGCCCCGCCGATCAGCCAGGGGCCGTAGGTCTTCCACAGCCGCTCCATCTGTTCGCGCCGGACTTCTTCCTCGACCTCGCGCTCGAAAGTGGTGGTATCGCTCACGGTTTGTCACTCCAACTCGGACAGGACCCCGCCCGGACCAGACGCGCCTGGACGGACCATCGGGCAAGTCCATTTCCGGCGCGGCGCTCGGCGCACCCAAAGGGCACCGCACCTGACCGCTCCGGCATTAAATTTCTGGCACTCTAGGCAATTCAGACCTCAAGGCCAAATCGCATTCGGCCTCCCCCCTTCACACCTGCGGGACGCCTTCACCCCGGAGGCGGGCACCAGGACCGCTGACATGGCCCGCATCCCGTGCCTGCCCGGGTCCATCACTGGGATGGCACGGCAAAGCCCAGAGCCTTCATGGTCTCGGTGATCCGGGGTTCGCCCGCGCCCAGACCATGGGCGAGGGTCAGGTCTTCCCGGGCGGCGGCCTCATGGCCCAGGGCATTGTGGATCAGGCCCCGGTAGAAATGGGTCTGCCAGACCCCATCCCCATAGCGCACGGCCTCATTGGCATCGTCCAGGGCCGATTTCGGATCCCCCGAGGCCAGACGGGCATAGGCACGGCTGGCCAGCACCATCGGGTCCGTGGGCGCGAGACGCAGGGCCTGACCGCAATCTGCGATGGCTTCCTCGAACTGTTCAAGAATCGCCCGCACCCAGCAGCGGTTGCCCCAGACCGTGGCATTGGTCCGGTCGAGGGCGACAGCCTTGTCCAGATCCGCCAACGCGGACTCGTAAGAGCCCTGGTCGGTGTAAGCGGCGGCCCGGTTCGAGTAGGTCACGGGATCATCGGGGATCAGGCTCAGCGCGGTGGTGTAATCGGTAATGGCCCGGTCAAGCTGGCCCAGGTCGTAAAAGGAATTGCCCCGGTTGGAATAGGTGATGGCCAGGGTGCGCGCACTGAGCCCGCCGGTCTTGATCGCCTTGCTGCAGGCCACGACCCCATCCTCGGGCGCCGGCGCCTCGAAACAGGCCTGGGCGGCTCCGGTCCAGACCTCCGCCCCACCGCTCTCCGGTTTCTTGTCCTGACCCATGGCCGGCACCCCAGCGGTAGGAACTGCCAGAAGAACCGCCAGAAGGCCAAAGGCCGCCCGTTGCCGACCAGGACCACGCAACCCAATTCCCGCCATCTCTCCCCATCTCCCAAAGGTGAACGCCGCTCAAGGGGCACACCCCCGCAACCATGCCCGATTCACAGGATGGGGCGGGAAAACGGCACGTCTTGGGCGGAGCCGGTCCGATCCAAGCCGCGCCATGCTTCCGATCGCCACGGGGCAGCGGATCTCCCGATCACCGCTTCACGCCAGCACGAGGCGGTTTTCCCGGCGGGTCAGCGGGCGGACGATATCGGTCCGGACCAGGGGACCAAGGCCGGTTTCATCCAGGAGCACATCGCAGGCGGACTGGTCCGCCGGTGAGAGGGAGCAGTAGTAACGCTGGGCGCGCTGGGTCACCCAGGCGTGGTGGACATTGCAGCGGATGCTCACCCTCAAGCCCCGGTGGGTGATCTCCACCGGGTCGAGAACAGGCTGTTCGCCGGCCTCGGAGACATGCTGGCCTTTGGGTTCCTCCAGGCGCAGGCGGGCATGTTCCGCCCAGGCCAGACTGTTGCGCTCGAACTGCCCCGCGTAACGCTCACCGAAATATCCCAGCAGATCCACGAAGGTCTGGGGCAGAAGGTCATCATCGGGATAGGCCACGGGCGTGTCGAAGAATTCCGGTGACTGAATTTCCGGCATGAGCATATGTTCCACCCAGCGGAACACCCGGGGCGCATGGGTCTGCATCATGTTCAGGGGCAGAGGGTCCCGGCCCATATGGGCATGAAGAGCGCCCATGATGGCATAATCCGCATGGCTCGGATGACCGCCCAACATATAAGGGAAACCCTGGAAATGGGCCTCCAGCCGGGCCAGCAGGGCCAGGAAATCCCGTCTCATGTCCTCCCGGACGGTCTCGGTATTGTCCAGGGCACCCCGGCTGAGCATCCGGTCGGCGATGATGTTGCCATATTTCAGCAGATCCTCGTCACTGCCCTGGGGGCGGAAGGAGCGGCCAAATTCCATTTTGACGAAGTGATAGTTCTCTTCCGGAAAGAACCAGCGGAATTGCCAGGCCAGCCGCACGAGCCCTTCGCTGCCGAACAGTTCCATGAGATGGACGGCCAGGCGCTGGCGTGGCCTTGTGGGCAAGGCGGGAATATCCGGATGGCGGGCCTCCAGATAATCCACGATCTCCACGGAATCCTGAATGATCTCACCGGCGGGGGTTTCAAGCTGGGGGATGCGGTGGGTGCCGGAGGTGGGGCGCACATGGTCCCGGAAACGGGGGGCGCTGGGCAGGCGTTCGGTGAAGGGAATGCCCTTCTTGCGCAGATAGGCCCGGACCTTCGCGGTGTAGTAGGAAGCATAGCTGCCATAGATAATATAGGGTCCGGTCATCCTGCCTCGGTCCTTTTATCGCGTGAGCTTTCTGTTACAGGGGCGCTGGCCGCCAACCGGCCCAGGTTGCACTCCCATAGTGACCCGCCGCGCCGGTCCCGCGCAATGGCAGGAGCCATGATCTCCGCCCTTTCGGCGTCCCTTCCCGGCCCCCGGTCCGCTGATCCCGGTGCACGGGGCTTCCGCGTTATGTGTCTTCCGCAAAAGGGGTCTTCTGCGATTTGCCTGCCTGCAATTCCAGGCTAGGCTCCTGACCATGACCGGCACCGATCTCCACACCACCCAGCACAGACAAGGCGGCAAGACCATCCGGACGGCGATCATGGATGAGGCTCTGGCGGCGGGTTTCGATACGGTGGGCATCGCCCGGGCCGATGCCATCCCCGATGTGCCCCAAAGGCTGGCCGCCTTCCTGGAAGCGGGACGCCACGGGACCATGGACTGGCTGGGTGTGCGTACGGATGAACGGGGCGATCCCCGGCGGCTTTGGGACGAGGTGCGTTCGGTGATTATGCTGGGGCTCAACTACGGGCCCGGCAGCGATCCCATGGCCCTGCTCGCTCACAAGGACCGGGGCGTGATCTCGGTCTATGCGCGGGGTGCGGATTACCACGACCTGATCAAGAAGCGGCTCAAGCGCATCGCCCGATGGCTGGCTGAGACCCATGAATGCGGCGTGAAAGTCTTTGTGGATACTGCCCCGGTGGCGGAAAAACCCCTGGCCGGAGCGGCGGGGCTGGGCTGGCAAGGCAAGCACACCAATCTGGTCTCGAGGGAAAAGGGCTCCTGGCTTTTTCTCGGGGCCATCTACACCACCCTTGATCTGCCTGCGGATGAGCCGGAGCAGGACCATTGCGGCTCCTGCCGGGCCTGTCTCGACATCTGTCCCACGGATGCCTTCCCCGCCCCCTACCAGATCGACGCCCGGCAGTGCATTTCCTACCTGACCATCGAACACAAGGGCCCCATTCCCCGCTCCCTCAGGGCGGCCATGGGCAACCGGATCTATGGCTGTGACGATTGTCTGGCGGTCTGCCCCTGGAACAAGTTCGCCGCCACGGCCC
>CAZLPU010000104.1:0-14027 GCA_964561475.1 uncultured Alphaproteobacteria bacterium | reverse complement strand
TATGCCAAGGGAGGTAAAATTGGTCTCTTTGGTGGTGCTGGTGTTGGCAAAACCGTTTTGATCATGGAATTGATCAACAATATCGCAAAAGGCCATGGTGGCTATTCTGTTTTTGCAGGTGTTGGTGAGCGCACACGTGAAGGAAACGATCTCTATTGGGAAATGATCGAATCCAACGTGAACAAAGAAGGCGGCGGCGAGGGCTCTAAGTGCTCCCTCGTTTACGGCCAGATGAACGAACCGCCGGGCGCGCGCGCGCGGGTCGGCCTGACCGGTCTTACGGTCGCCGAATATTACCGCGATCAGGGCCAGGACGTGCTGTTCTTCGTGGACAACATTTTCCGCTTCACCCAGGCCGGCGCCGAAGTGTCCGCCCTTCTGGGCCGTATTCCTTCCGCCGTGGGCTACCAGCCGACCCTGTCCACGGACATGGGCGCCCTGCAGGAGCGCATCACCTCCACCACCAAGGGTTCCATTACCTCCGTGCAGGCCATTTACGTGCCCGCCGATGACTTGACCGACCCCGCGCCGGCCACGTCCTTCTCCCACCTGGATGCCACCACGGTGTTGAACCGGGCCATCTCGGAAAAGGGCATCTATCCGGCCGTGGATCCCCTCGACTCCACCTCCCGGATCCTGGACCCCAATGTGGTGGGTCAGGACCATTACGACACCGCCCGGGAAGTGCAGCGGATCCTTCAGCGCTACAAAGCTCTTCAAGACATCATCGCCATTCTCGGCATGGACGAGCTGTCCGAAGAGGACAAGCTGGTGGTGGCCCGGGCCCGGAAAGTGGAACGCTTCCTGTCCCAGCCGTTCCACGTGGCCGAAGTCTTCACCAACATCCCGGGCCTGCTCGTGGACGTGAAAGACACCGTGGCCAGCTTCAAGGCCCTGTGCGCCGGTGAGTATGACCACCTGCCGGAAGCCGCGTTCTACATGGTCGGCGGCATCGAGGATGCCATCAAGAAAGCCGAAGCCATGGCCCAGGAAGCTGCCTGATCCCAGGCAGCCTGAAAACGGCAGCCTGAAGACCGAGCCCATCCGTATCCCGACGATCCGGGCGGGCCGCATATCGCAAACAAAGACCGGACCAGTGCTGCCTTCCCGATGCCGCAAGACTGGTCGGACCGGGAATGGACTGGGACCGGGTCATCCTGCTGGATGATCCGCGCAGGATGACCCTTGAAGGACATGTGACCGATGGCCGAGAAGCTCCAATTTGACCTCGTGTCTCCCGAGCAACTGCTGATGTCCCAGGATGTGGACAGTGTCGTGGTGCCCGGCGCCGACGGTGATTTCACGGTCCTCGCCCGCCATGCGCCGTTGATGTCCACGGTCCGCCCCGGCGTGATCGATGTGAAGGGTGAGGGCATTGAGCATCCCCGCATCTTCGTGCGGGGCGGCTTTGCGGAAGTCACGCCGGATGGTCTGACCATTCTGGCGGAAGAAGCCATCCCTCTGGATCAGGTTGATACCGCCAAGCTTGATCAGCGGATCCAGGATCTGGAAGAAGATGTGGCCGACGCCAAGGACGACGAAGCGCGTTTGCGCGCTGCCGATGAACTGGCCCATATGCGCCAGATCCGCAGCGGCTTCTGATCATTGATGGGCACGGGCTATAACCGGGGCTGCCGGATAAAATCTCTGCGACACGCAATTCTTTTAGCTGTGCTGACGCCATTTGGCCCGATATCCGGATGCATTGTATCCGACTAGGTTTTCGGTCTGAAATATTGCCACTCCGGATGGCCCAATTCCGAGCTGTTCCGGTTGCCAACCCTCTAGAAGTTTCCACCCACGAGAAGGATCCTAGCAGAGGTGCTGTTACTGGTCCCGGCTTTCCCATTCCATATTCTGGGCGGTGATTGGTTCACCGCAATGGTCACAGGTTAAGGTCGGAGAACAAACCTGACCGCAGGATTTATGGATGAGCCTGATGGGTGGCCCACCCCCGTCATCGAGCCAGCGATCTCCCCAACGCATCATCAGCACGATCATGGGATAGAGATCGAGGCCTTTTTCCGTCAGGCGGTATTCGAACCGGGTAGCGTGGCTGCTGTATTGCACTTTCTCGAAAATGCCGTTGGCGACCAGTTTTTTGAGCCTGTCTGTGAGGATGTTCGGCGCTGCGCCGGTGTTTTTCTTGAATCCGTCAAATCGGCGGACACCGAAAAAGGCTTCCCGCAGAATCCGGAACGTCCACGCATCTCCCGCAATAGCGAGCGTGCGCTCTATTGAGTCTGCGGACGGCCGATTAAGTTTTACATCAGTATCCAACGTCAAGCCTGTCTAACCACGGTAAGAAAAACTTACAGATCCATCCCACTTCGTTCCCAACAACAATATGGTAAATCTCGGCTGCGTTTAAACACTAATGTGCGGCATTAGTCACCAATTTGCGGAATCTCACGACGCCTTGCGCACTCCGGAGCGGAAGATTCATCAGGTAAAAATATGAGATTTGGATGAATTGACCTTTTCTACTTTAGGATCTCCTCGAGTGTCCGGTTATCACATGGCCGCCGTGATTGCGCTCACCCGACCGGTTTTTCTTTCCGTCCCTTTGGGCTGAAACGCACTCGTCACAGGTGGACTGTCAAAAGACGTGATCCCCCCACGGCGTCCTTATGGCACCGGCGTCCTCATGGAACACCGGTCGCGGCATTTGGGTGCGGCGCAGCGCCCCCCTCCGGATCATGGACCGGGAGGATACCGCTCAGGACACCGCAGCTTCGCGGGTTTCCTCTGCCCGGACTTGGCCGGGTCTGGGCTTGGCCTGGACTTCGGCAAAGAAATCGAGGGTGGCCTGGGCGATCACCGGCCAGGACAGAGCTTCCAGGGGAGCAGGTGTCTCGTCCGCGGCGGGACCCGCACTGGCCCAGTCCAGAGCGCTCCGCAAGTCATCGACTGTGAGACCGTCACCATGAAGACGCACCCAGTCCGGACCCACCGCATCCTGCAATTCAGGCATGGAGCCCATGTTAGGCACAAGCACCGGCCGGTCGAAGGAGAGGGCGAGAATGGCACTGCCTGAATTGAGGATGTTGGAATAGGGCAGGGCCACCAGATCAGCGGCATTGATCAGCGTGTTGAGTTCGCTGTCATCGACAAAGCGCAGATGGAGGTGGCAGTTCGCGGTCTTGGCGGCCTCGTCCTCCACCTCCCGGGCAATGTCCGGCGAGCCAGGTTTGCCCGCGATCACCAGATGGACATCCTCCCGGTTCAGCTCCCGGACACAGCGGATCAGGTGGGGAATGTTCTTGTAGGCCCGGATCTGTCCCACATTGGCGATGACGGTCTGGTCCGGAGCAATGCCCAGCGCCTTCTTGGCCTCTGCCTTCGAGAGGGTGCTCTCATACCAGTCGCGATAATCCCCATGGGGAATGATTGCCGCATGGCGTTGCGCCAGGACAGGGAACCGTTCCGCAGCCTGGGCGCGGGCGGCCTCGGACATGTAGATCACCCCATCGAGCATCCAGGTGACATTGGCCCAGAGAAGCCGCTCCAGAAAGGGATAGCGGGAGTCGTGGGGTTTGACATTATGGGCAGTCCAGACAATCCGCCTGCCCCGGAGTTTCACATAGCTGAGCATGCCCATGGCGTAGAGGGTGCGCAGCCATGCCATGACCGGGCTGCGCCGGTTCAGGGGCGCGTCCGGCCAGTGGATATGCCAAATATCGGCTTTGGCTTTCAGGGCGGTCTTGAAACTGAATTCCGAGACCTTGCCGCCGAGGGCCTCAAGCGCCTTGTAGAGAAGGGCGTTATACGGATTGTCCTTACTGTACCTTTTGTAAGGTTTGGCGACGATGGACGGATATTTGCGCCCCGCGCCCAATCCCTGCCCGTTCGGTCTTGGTCGGCCACGTTCCGAATTGGGAGCCCCTGCCATGGGTTCGCCCTCCACACCTGTTGTTCCTGAAGGACGGCCGGCGGGCTCGCCCCAAGACTTAAACCGGGCCTTGCACTGGCCGGTTCCCCCAATCGCGGCGCCAAGATCGTGGACACGGCGTCGGCCCCAAACCGTCCGCCGGGTCATTCGTCTCGAGGCTGATATTCTATCGCTAGGCCGGAATTCTACTGGGCTGGCATTCTAATTGAGTGACGCTCAGCGGCTCCCAGATCGTAACGGGCTCTTTCTGCGAGAACCAAAGCGAAAACCATGATCAGCCATGAGCCAGTGTAGCCCCGCAGGATCGAGCTTTCCAAGAAGTTGTGCAGCAGGGCGTAAAGCAGGAGCGTCCAGGCCACCACATGGGCGCGGGGATGAGTGTAGCGGATGGCGTTGGTGGCCGATCCGAAACGCCAAAGAATGGGCACCGTCAAAATGACGCCGATCAGCCCCAGCATGGCATACAGGTCCAGATAGCCGTTGTGGGCCTGCTGCATCGAACGCACGAAGGTTTCCCGCGCGGTCAGATTGACCGAATCAAGACCCACCGACCAGAAAGACTGGTGACCATACCCCAGCAACCATCGCTCCTGGGCCTTCTCCCACACAAAGGCCCAGATATCCGTGCGTTTGGTGAAAGTGGTGTCTTCCGTAACCACGGCCAGGATTTCCGTCGACGCGACGCCAAGCCCTGCAATCATCAGGGATAGCACCGCCGCAATCATGGTGGAAATGATCAGCAGGGACAGGCCCATGGTCAGCTTGAAAGTCTGGCTGAACGCGAAGACCAGAAGCAGCGTCAACGGCACGATGACGGACAATTGCACGGCGGTCTTTGACCAGGCAATGAGCATGAAACCGACGGCGGCGGCCAGATAGACAATGTTGAGGGCGCGCATCCAGCCGCTTTCGAAATAGCGGTGCATGACGAGACCAACCAGGAACGCGATCGCCGCCATGGAACCCATGGTGTTCTTGTTGCCCTGGTAGCCCACGAAAAGACCGTTGTCGTCGAAACTCTGGCCCATCCCCAAGGCCACCGCGGATTGCGCCAGCATACAGGCCAGGGCGGTGTAGAGAATCATCACCATCCGCCGGGGCGAGCGCACGAAAGCCGCCGCCGCCAGCATACAGAAGACGAAAATCAGGGAGAGGATGGCCCGGCGCAGGGAAATACCCGGCGCCACGGCCCATATCGTACTGAACATCACATAGACCAGCAGGATGAGGAGTGGGGCCTGTTGGAGGGCAATACGCAAGGTTCGTCCGGGCTGGCGCAGAATGGCCAGACCCAATACGGCCGCGCAGGATATCCAGAAGAGCTGGTTGTAGACATTGGATTGGGCCATCTCCAGCGCCAGATCATGGGCCTGGTTGTCCGAGGACTCGATGCTGGGCGTGAAAATGTCGAAGGCGTAGAGCAGGATGATAAACAGGACCAACTCAGCCAGGCGCGGCGACAAGGATCCGCCGAGCATGGTTCTGGGGGCAGGGTGGGCAAGTAAGCCAGCCATTCTGTCGCACTCCAACTCTTCGTCTGTCTACCGGTCACCGACCATGGTCGGGACATGCTGTGCCCGGCCCGGCTGGCAGGTTGATCCGCACCCGGGTGGCCAGGGTGTTCCCGCGAATTGATCCGTCTATGGACCGATCAAATCAGCCGTTGAGTGACACGGGGCAAATCGTCCTGTTCGACGGCCTTCATCTGAGCCACGGGCGTCACGATGGCCCATTCGTGGCCGAATGGATCCCGGATTCTCCCGAACCGATCACCCCAGACCTTTTCCGAAACAGGCTCCACCATGGTCGCCCCAAGGGTCACCAGATGCACGACGGTCAGGTCCACATCCTCCACCTGGACGTGAAGGGTTACGGATGTCCCACCCGTGGCGTCCGGTGTGCGCGGGACACCGCCATTGAGCTCCGGAAAGTCATCGGACAGGAACAACCGCCCGCCATTCAGGTCAAGGGCCGCATGGAGGATTTTGCCCGTCCCTGGATGGGTTTCCCGGAATAGTTCCCTTGCGCCAAAGGCTTCGCCATAAAAGGTCATGGCGGCAACGGCGTCCGATACCGTGAGATAGGCGATCACGCCGTTGGCGGTGGATGGAACCGAAGACATGCTTTCCCCTTGTTTGCCCCACGCTGAATGCCCAGTGCTGAATGCACAGTGCTGGATACTCGTCCGGCCGGTCGGAGGCGGTCTCTGATCAACCGCTTCTCGATGCACACCCTCCCGATAATGTTCTTTGAAGGCAAGACCCGCGTATTTCCGCCGCACGGCGATGACCGGGGGAAGCCGCGCCCATCCCCCGATCGTGAAGAGCGGAGGGAAGATCCGGGTGGATGGGCGGCCGGGTCAGGCGTCCCGGTCCAGACCGGCAAACCAGTCCAGACAGGTCGTGGCCGCGCGTTCCCAGCCGGGCTCGCCCACCAGCCAATGGCTCAATTCCGGCAATTCCAGAAAACGCGCGGTCCCCCCATAGCGGGCGGCCACACGGCGCACTGTGCCGGGGGGATTGACCCGGTCACGGCTGCCGGTGAGGCACAGGACCGGACAACGGACGGACCGGGCGGCGACGGCGCTCGCGCGGGCGGTGTCCGCAGGCCAATGGAGGATCTCGAACATCGCCCGGCCTGATTCGGGCACGAACCGCGAGAAAATCCGGCGCTGGTCCTCCGGTGCGAGTCGGTCGAGAGCGTGTTCAGCGGACATATGGAAATTGGGGTAGAGGGGCTGGCTCCAGAACTGTCCCGTCAGATAAAGACCTTGGGCGGACAGCACTTCCCAGTGGGTGGACGGCAGCACGCCCCAAGGCGGAGAGGGCGCCAGAAGGGCGACGGCCCGGGCGAGACCACGGGCCGCGAGCATCTGGCACAACAATCCGCCCATGGAATGACCGATCAGATAGGGACGCTGGTCGCTCTGCTCACCCGTATCCGGGTTCGCCGCGATCTGCTGTTCCAGATCCCGGGCGAAATCCGTGAGACTGAGGGTGCCCAGTTCCGGGTGGGGCAGCTTGCGGGCGTCCTCCCCGTGATGGCGCAGATCCGGGCACACGACCTCAAAGCCCGCCGCCTCGAAGGGCTGGCGGAATTGTTCAAAGGCCCAGCCGCCGCAGAAGGCCCCATGGATCATGAACACCTTCATGGGCGGGCTGGTCTCCTCACATGGGTTGCGGGCAGATCGGGGCTAATGACCAGCCCCTCAGAGGGTTTCGCCATCGGCGAGCCTGCGGCTGACGGGGCCAAATTCCTTGACCACCCGCTCATAGACGTCGCGCTTGAAGGGGATGACCAGATCCGTGATTTCCTCCAGCGCTGCCCAGCGCCAGGTTTCAAACTCGGGCTCATGGACCTCAAGATCGACTTCGCTGTCTTCGCCGGTGAACAGCAGGGCATACCATTTCTGGGTCTGGCCCTTATGGCGCATGAACCGGTCCTGGGTCAGTTCCGGCGGAAACTCGTAATAAAGCCAATCATCGATCTCGCCGATGATGCGGGCATTTCTGACACCGGTTTCTTCATGGAGCTCCCGGAAGACCGCGTCTTCAGGGTTCTCGCCGCTGTCGATCCCGCCCTGGGGAAGCTGCCACTGGTAGCTGCGATTGGCTTCGTGGCCGCTGGAGGTCCGGCGTTTGCCCAGCCAGACACGGCCCTCCCGATTGAACAGGGCAATGCCCACGCACCGGCGTAAGGGACGATCCGCCACCGGCGGCAGGTCATTGTTGGGCGGCTGGCGTGAGGGCGGCATGGTCAGCTCCGTGGGGAAAATGATGGGCATCCCGGACTTCCGGCCCGCCCGACTGGGGCCTCGTGGTCCTCGGGCCAGGGCCGTCGGGACCGGCGGTTCCGGGATTTTCCGCCATCATTGCCGAAACCGGCGCCAGAACAAGCCCCTTGCGCTCCAGGGTCGGCGCCCAGGCGGCGATACGTGCAACGGTTACGGGTAAGGGCGTGCCGATGCCAATCGCCGATCCTGAGGACCGGGCCAGGGCCTCCAGTTCGAGCAGCGCCAGATCGATGCGGCGGGGGGACGGTTTGGCGTCGATCTGCAAATGGGCTCGTGCCGCCGCCAGTCCCACCTGGGGCGCCAGGGCCATGGTCCGGGATCCGGCGGCCTCGCCATTGTCGAGAAAGGCAAGGCCCCGCGCGGACAGATCCTCCAGAACCGGCTTGAACTCCTCTTCTTGGGCCATGAAGGCCCCGCCCATGACATTCACAAGGCCCACATAGCCCGTCGTTCGGGTCAGCACATGGTGAAGCCTGCCCCGCCTTTCGGAGGGATCCAGCCGGGTCAGCAGGGCTTTGGGGCCCGGGTCCTGGCGGGGATAGCCATAGGGTTCCATGGGCAGGTCGAGGAACACCTCATGTCCGTGGCCCCGGGCCCGGTTGGTCCAGCTCTGGGGGCTTTCGGCATAGGACGCCACCGAAACGCTCACCACTCCAGGCAGACCGGCCAGGGCCTGGGCGCTGGCCTGGGCGCCCACACCAATGCCCTGAATGAGGAGGCCGATCCTTGGCTTGCCTGCGTGCTCCCCGTGGTGACCGGATGAGACCGGGCGGGCATAGACTTTCCGGGGAAGGCGCCCTTCATCCCCGATCCGGGGCAGAAACCCTTGAGGGCTCTCCGCGATCAGGCCGAGATCAGGCACGGGGTCCAGAAAGACCGGTTCTTCTCCATTCATACGAGGCGCGGTCACCGGTTGGGGGTCTGGAAGGGCCAGCGCGGCGGCCGGGATTTCTGTCTTCGGCTGGTCTGCGTCCGTCCGCAGCGGCGGGATGTCGGGCTTGGCCTGAGCGGAGGGTTCCTGGAGCCGGAGGTCGGCCCGGTTGTCGGCCCGGTTGTCGGGTTGAGCGGTCTTGTCCACCTCGGTGGTCCCGGTCTCCGGCGGGGCGGGGCGCGGGCTCAACGCAACCACGAGCACATCGTTCTGGATCGCGATGCCTTTTGACGGGTCGGCAATGGCCAGCCAGAGGCCGATAAGACCAAGGCCTGCGACAAGCACCAAACCGCCGGACCCGACCGAGGGCTGGGGCCAAGTTTGTCCGGTCCCGGGGGCAGCGCCCGCCGGGTCAGCCGGTTCAGGAGATGGGGAGAAAAGACGGGTCAGGGCCAACATGGTCAGACCATTGACCAGATGCCGTTAAACCTGACTGAACCGGTCCCTCACTTGATGCGAGGAACCGGTCTTTGTGACGGGCGCGAGGCTCAGCGCTGGGCGCTGCGCCGGGGCAGACTGGCGCTGTTGGCCTTGATGCCTTCCAGGATCTCCAGAGCCCGATTGAGCTGCACGTCCACGGGCTCGCCATCTTCGTCCTGGGCGGACGCTTCCGGTGTCTCGTCTGCCGCATCCGGCTCAGCGGCTGCGTCATCGGCACCGGTGTCTTCTTCGCCTTCGGCGGGAAGGTGGCCGGGCAGATCCGCTTCGGTCGGGCGACGGCCCTCATTGCCGTTCTGGGTGGTCACTTCAATGTCCGGCTCGATTCCGGTGGCCTGAATGGACCGGCCTGAGGGCGTGTAGTACTTGGCCGTGGTCAGGCGCAGGGCCCCATTGGCGCCGCCATTGAGGGGAATCACCGTCTGGACCGACCCCTTGCCGAAGGATTTGGTGCCCAGAACCACGGCCCGCCGCTGATCCTGAAGAGCACCGGCCACAATCTCTGACGCGGAAGCGGACCCGCCATTGATCAGAACCACGATGGGGCGACCATCGGTCAGATCCCCCCGGCGGGCATTGAACCGTTGGGTGTCTTCGGGATGACGGCCCCGGGTGGAAACGATTTCCCCTTCCGTGAGGAAGATGTCCGCCACATCAATCGCCTGATCCAGCAGACCGCCGGGATTGTTGCGCAGGTCGATCACATAACCGGCCATGGCATCGCCCAGATCCTTGCGCAGGTCCCGCACCGCCTTGCGGACCTTCTCTTCGGTGTTCTCGTTGAAGGTGACCACCCGGATATAGGCGACATTCTCTTTCACCTCGTGGCGCACGGCCCGCAATTCGATCACGGCGCGCACGATGGTGACATCGAAGGGTTCCCGTGTGCCCTCGCGGAGCACCGTGATGGTGATCGGGTCGCCGGGCCGGCCCCGCATGATGTCGATGGCTTGGGTCAGGGTCAGGCCCAGGACCTGCTTGCCGTCCAGATGGGTGATCAGGTCGCCGGCCTTGATCCCGGCCCGGTCGGCGGGGGTGTCTTCCATGGGGGCGACCACTTTCACCACCCCGTCTTCCATGGTGACTTCGATACCCAGGCCGCCGAACTCGCCACGGGTCTGGACCTGCATGTCCCGGAAATTGCGCGGGCTCAGATATGAAGAGTGGGGATCGAGGCCGGCGAGCATGCCGTTGATCGCGTCTTCGATGAGCTGTTCGTCCTCGACTTCGACCACATAGTCGGACCGGACCCGCTCGAACACATCCCCGAAGAGATTGAGTTGCCGGTAGGTCTCCGAGGTCGCGGCCTGGGCGGTTCCGGGCACGAAAGCCAGCGCCAGGGCAGCCACCAAAACGCCCTGCAAGAATACGCGGGGCACGAGTACACGGGGCAGGAGAACGCCGGAAACAAGGCGGGCCTGAAGGGGCGGGAGGAAAGAATTGCGGGACCGCTTTATCATCCGATCAGTTCCTTGACGCAAAGTCCGAGGCAGGTTTACGCGATGGGGCTGGCACTCTCGGCGCCGGTCCAGGGCGGCAGCCATGGGGGATACCGACCGTTCAGGATGGGTTCGCACGAGTTTACACTTCCCTTACCATATCCGCCCTTTGACCGGGCTGTGAACACCATCATGGGGGGCAATCTTCCTTTCCCCCGTTTATCTACTCAAATGACGCAGTTCGCCGCGCATTCGCGGGTCTTTTTCGACAATCGTCACCGGGCCCTTTACCCGCTGCCCCCCTACCCACTGACTTGGCGGGTCCATCCGGACAGCCACGGCAGGGGATCGATCGGCGAGCCGTTCTGGCGCAGTTCGAAATAGAGTGTCGGGCCCTGGGCATTGAGCGCGAGACCCGCGCCGCTGCCCGATGAGGCCCCGGCCACGGTCACCGCCAGGGTCCGGGCCGTGGTGTCGCTCTGGTCCGGGCTGGAAGCGGCCTGGGCCGCCACGCCCATGGCGCCCACGGGTTCTCCGGCCAGGAGCTCCTGGCCTGGAACACCGTAGATCTGCGCAAGTCCGGTTAAGACGAAGTGATACCCGTCACCTGCCGATAAAATCAGCACCTTGCCGTAATTTCGATAGGGCGCGGCGAAGGCCACCCGGCAATCGAAGGGCGCCACGATCTGTGCCCCCGGACGGGTGGAGAACACAAGCCCCTCGGAGATATTGCCCTCACTGTTCTCGGCGCCGAACCGGCGCACGATCCGTCCCGCGACCGGCGCCCGCAGACGGCCTTTCACATCCGCCATCTGCGTGGGGGCCGCGGGCATGGGGATGCCGTCGCGCAGCGAAGGCCGGGCGGAGGGCCGCATGACCGGCTGGACCGCAGCCCCCCGGCGGGCCAGTTCCTCCACCAGGCTGCGCAGATCCTTGGCCTGGGCCGCCAGTTCGGCAATGCGCTGGGCCTCAAGATCCGCATCGGCCTCCGCCTGCTCCTGGAGCGATTGTTTTTCCACCAGGATTTCCGCCAAACGTTCCTGCTTCTGTTTCAGCGCCTCGCCGGTTTCCCGCAGATCATCCCGCTCGGACTGGATGCGCAGGCGCACTTCCGTGAGCGCGTTCAATTCCTGGCCGAGGGCCTCGGCCTGGGCATGGATGTCCGGAATCACCGCGCCCAGAAGCATGGCGGAACGGGCGGCGTTCACCGCATCATCGGGCTGAACCAGCAGGGCGGGGGGGCGGTTGCGTTCCATGGACTGGAGGGCGGCCAGGACCGACACCAGAGCGTCACGGCGTTCGCGCAGCCGGTCCAGAACCTCGTTTTCTTCCACGAGATATTCCTCAAGGCGCGCTTCGATGCGGGTCAGGCGGGCCTCATGTTTCTGGACCTCGAAAGCCGCGTCGATGGAGCGTTGGCGGGTTTCCTCCATCTCCCGGGTGAGGCGCCGGGCATCGGCCCGGCGGGCCTTGAGCCGGTTGCGCCGTTCCTCAATGGAATCCTCGATTTCCCTGAGCTGGTCCGCGGAAACATCATCTCCGCTGAGGGACTGGGCGTGGAGCATGGGCCGGCCATGGGGTGTCAGCACCGAGAGGGTCACCATGGCGGCGGACAGCACCAGAACCTGCCTGAAGCGCCGGGCGATTGATCTGCACCCCATCGAACTGAACACGTTGGCGCTCTCGTTTCTGTCGTTCACGGTACGCGCCTCAAGGAAGAAGGAGACGCTCCCACGGGGGCAGCCCACCGGCTCCATTCCGGATCAGGCGGATTTCAGAAGGGACCGGCCGGTCATTTCCTTCGGCTGCGCAAGCCCCATCAGGGCGAGCAGGGTCGGAGCGATGTCGGCCAGACGACCTTCTTCCAGGACAACATTACTGCCAAGTGATTCGGTATTCACCAGCACTGCGGGCACGACAAATGTCGTGTGGGCCGTATGGACCTTGCCGGTCTGCGGATCGCGCATCATCTCCGCGTTGCCATGGTCGGCGGTCACGAACATCACGCCGCCGGTCTCCCGAACGGCTTCGATGAGTTGGCCCAGACCCTGATCCACGGTTTCAACCGCCTTGATCGCGGCCTGGAGGTCGCCCGTGTGACCGACCATGTCCGGATTGGCGTAGTTGATCACCACCAGATCATATTTCTGGGACCGGACGGCGTCGGTGACCTTCTCGGTTACTTCCGGTGCGGACATTTCCGGCTGGAGATCATAGGTGGCCACTTTCGGGCTGGGCACCATGATCCGGTCTTCACCCTCATAGGTCTCTTCTTCGCCGCCATTCAGGAAGAATGTGACGTGGGGGTACTTTTCCGTTTCCGCGATCCGGAGCTGCTTGCCGCCGGATGCGGCAACAACCTCGCCGATGCTGTTGATGATCGTCTCCGGCGGGAAAAGGGCGGTGAGGAATTCGTTCAGGCGGGTTGAATACTCCACCATGCCGGCCCTGGCCGCGAAGGACACCACCCGCCGGTCGAAGCCGTCAAAGTCCGGATCCACCAGGGCACCCAGAAGCTGGCGGGCCCGGTCGGCCCGGAAATTGGTCATCAGCAGACCGTCCCCGTCAGCCATGCCTCCGTAACCGTCAAGAACCGTGGGCAGAACAAATTCGTCCGTAGTCCCGGCATCATAGGATGCCTTGAGTGCTTCGCGCCAGTCGGCGGCGGTCTCGCCCTTGGCGTCCACAAGGGCATCATAGGCCTTGCTCACCCGTTCCCAGCGTTTGTCCCGGTCCATGGCGTAGTAGCGCCCGGAAATGGTGGCAAGTCGCGCATTTCCGGTCAGGGTGCTGAGGAAATCCTCCAGGAATTCGCCCGCGCTCTGGGGCGGGGTGTCCCGGCCATCCAGAAACCCGTGGATCGCGACGGGAATGCCCAGATCCGTCAGTGTGTTGACGAGGGCGGCCATGTGGCGCTGGTGGGAGTGGACACCGCCGGGGCTCAGAAGTCCCATGATATGGCAGGTGCCGCCGCTGTCCTTCAGGCGGGAGACAAGATCGCCCAGGGCAGGGGTCCGCGCGAGGTCGCCGGTGGTCACCGCCTGGTCGATCCGGGGCAGGTCCTGGAGGACCACCCGGCCTGCGCCGATATTCATGTGGCCCACTTCGGAATTGCCCATCTGGCCGTCGGGCAGGCCGACATTCTGGCCGGAGGTGTGCAGGAACGTCCGTGGGCAGCTTGACCAGATGCGATCAAAGGAGGGGGTGTTGGCCTGGACCACCGCGTTATCCGCCGGATCCTCCCGCCAGCCCCAGCCGTCCAGAATGCACAACACGACGGGGCGCTGTTTGAATGTGGGTGAGGTCATGGCGCTTAAGTCTCCCTGGGCCGGGCTCGGCGGTCTGGCATGTCATGCCCGCAATCAGTAGGGGCGAAACAGGGCAGGGGCAGGACAGAACCGGGTCCGTCACTCACCGTTTTCCCCGGCCAGACACCGAAATCGAAATTTAGAGCATGAGGCGTTTAATCCGCATCATGCACAAGGCCGCGACTGCGGTCCGGCGCCACTGCGCCGCCCTCGCGGAGGCGCCTCG
>CAZLPU010000103.1:0-14583 GCA_964561475.1 uncultured Alphaproteobacteria bacterium | reverse complement strand
CAGAATAATCTGCGCGGTGATGATTTCGACTTTGACTTCGAACAGGGAACACTGACTTTCGAACCTGGTCAATCCTCATACCGCCTCATTGCTACCGGTGTTGGTGACAACCAAGATCTCGATGAAGTGGACGAGTTCATCCGTATTGAGTTCGATGACCCCCTGGGCGGCTCCCTTGAAGGAGATGCTTTGCAAGTAGAAGCCATTGGCTGGATCCTGGACGAATTCGGAACCGCCGACGAGAACAGGGCTCTTGCCGTCACGACAGCGATGCCAGTGGAAGGTGATCGAGGCCAGCACACGGCCTTCTTCACGGTCAGCCTGTCGCGTCCTGCCACCGAGGACATAACGATCAGTTATCGAACGATTGACGGTTCGGCCAAGGCAGACGAGGACTATCGCCTTGCGGCAGGGACTTTGACTTTCGCGGCTGGTGAAACGACGGCCGTTGTCGGTGTTGATCTCATCCCCGACACCCTTGTGGAAGGGAATGAACGGTTTACCCTGGCCATTGATCCGCACCCCTTGGTCAATGTGGTCACTGCAGGAATGGCGGAGATCATTGATGACGATGTGGCGCTGGGGAGTGGGCCTGTCGTGTCAGCAAGAGGGGGAGCGGTTCCAGAGGACAATCGCGGCGCTATTTCCAATGATAGGCCGCTTACCTTCGAGGTGGTCCTGTCCGAGCCTGCCCTAACCCAAGTCGACATCGACTATCGCCTTTTGCCGGGTACAGCGTTGAAGACCACTGATTATTCATCAGCACTGGATGGTACGCGCGGCACTATTTCCTTTGCGCCCGGCCAGCAAACAGCATCAATCACAATTGAAAGTGAAGGCGACGAAAACAGTGCGGAAATCGACGAGACAGTCGTAATCGAATTGTTTAATCCAGATGGGGCCACATTGGCGGTAGACGGACCGATTTTCAGTTCCCTGGGATGGCTGCTAGACGACAATCAGAGCGCCGTGCGCCGGTCCGTGGCTATTGCCGATCCACTCCCGCTTGAGGGCGACGCTGATCGATCGGTCAATCTCGATGTTTTCCTATCCCGTCCAGCTGAAACGGATATCACTGTCCCGCTCTTCACGATTGATGGCTCTGCGAAAGCAGGCGAGGACTATGAAGCATTTGCCGGTTTGGTCACGTTCCTTGCGGGGCAGACGGTTGCCAGTGTTTCTATAGAATTGTTGGGGGATACTGTCCCAGAAGGCACGGAGAGTTTTTCCCTCGCATTCGGAAGCCATCCCGATGTGGCGGCGTCTCCAGCTGGCAACATCCGCATCCTGGATGATGATCCTGTCACAGACCAAAGCCCAGTGTTGTCGGTCTTGGGCAGCCGGGCCGCGGAGCGTTTCTCGGTAGTCGGCACAGTCACTGGAGAGAGTGAATTCGTCCTGGTCTTGTCAGAGCCAGCGCCGCGCGACGTCGTAGTTGCATATGAAACCCGTGACGGCACAGCGACTTCTGCCGATGACTACATTGCACAGAGCGATATAGCCACAATAGCGGCCGGCGAGACGTCTACTTCGATCGTCGTCAATCACAGGCGGACATTCGGAACCCCTGAAATCGATGAAGCCTATGTCGTTGAACTTGTCTCCATTGAGGGTGCAGATTTCGTAGAGGGGGCGGCCGCGCTCCGTGCGCCAGGCTGGATCCTGGAAGGCGGCGATGAGTTGCGCGCTCTATTCGTCAGTGCACCCGTCATTCGCGAGCCCGAAGCAGGGCAACGTCTGGCATCCTTTGAGATTTCGCTCTCACGTCCAGCTACGGAGGATATATCCGTCAGCTATGAGACACAGGACATAACGGCGCAGGCGGGCCAAGACTATCGTGCCGTGTCTGGTGTAGTGAATTTCCGCGCAGGACAAACCATTGCATCGGTTGACGTTGCCATTCTCGCGGATGGGTTGGATGAGGGTGAGGAGACCTTTGCTCTTGCCATAGGGCCTCATCCGTCACTTGCTGCGTCTCATACAGGCGTTGCCCAGCTTCTCGACTTTGAGCAATCCAGTCAGTCTACCAATGGTGTCGAGGTAAGCGATACGCCATTCGTAGTGCCAGCGGGTATGCCCTATACGGAGGACCGGGATATGTTTGTTTTCTCCGACGGGCAAGTTCTTCTGCCAGATTGGGTATCCGCAGAGAATGCCACTTTCACCCAAAATGGATCGGCAATATGGGGAACCCCGGTACCCGAAGTGCCTTCCCTTTGGATGGCGGATATCTTCGAGCCTGGCATAGATCCTGAAGCAATCGAATTCATACTCGCTGAACTCGTCAGCTCAGCTATTCTTTAGTGCGGGCTCGCCGCTACCGCGGTTTGACCTACCCCATCTAAAGGCTTCTGTTGCATTGAGGCTCAAACGGTCTGCCAGGGCTGGGGTGAGATGATTGATCGCTTGTTCAGGCAGAGCAGCAGACGGGTTTGTCCGGTATTCGCGATTGGTGGCGACCGATGGACAATGCCGCTGCCCGGCCCCGCACAACTGCCCTTGAAAAAGGCGACGTCATGGGCGTCGAGACGCTCAAGTGCCCCGCGGTATTCCGTCTGTTCGCTCAACGCTTGCTCCGCATAGGCATTGGAGACCCATTCGGTCGCTGGCCCCAGATAGGTGGTCAAAAGGCGCGCTTCGACGCAGTCGCGGTGGAACCGCCAACATGCATCATGGCTAACCCCCTCCAGACGAACATCCACAAGGTCCGTCTTTGCAATCTCGGCAAAGGTGGAGGCAAGGCAACCAATGTCATTGATCAGCAGGTCACGCATTTCCCCTGGGGGCATGCGGCAAGCGGCGAGCTTGGTCTCAAGGGCAAGGCACACTTGGCTCGGCTCAGCGAGAAGCCGCAGATCGGGCAGGTCCGATGGCGATAACCGGTCAAGCCATTCCGTGAAGGCCGGTGCCAGGGTCCGGCGCCAGATCACGAGGTCAATGTCCGGCTTCGTGATGGCCACCAGACCATCCACGCGGTCACAGCTCTCGACACCGGCATGTCCCACCAGTGCCGGCGCCCGAGTGGAATTGTCAGGAACGGTTGAAAGGTCGGTCATGCTTCGTTCGCTCGCTTCCAGGCTGGGAACGGGTCTTTCAGTTTCTTCCAGGCTGCCGTGTCCATGGTTGTGGCATCCGGTTCCCCGACAAGGCACGTATCAAGCCGCCGGCGGATGGCTTCCTCGTCCATATCGGTCCCGATAAAGACGATTTCCTGACGGCGATCTCCGTACACCGGATCCCAATTCTTCGCCATATGCTCACGCCAGTCCGGATGATCCGGCCACCGCGTTTTCGGCACATTGGCCCACCAGAACCCTATGGCTTCATGGCGTACAAGCGCGCCCGCCTGGCTCAGATCGCCTACCCATTCCGGGCGGGTCGCGAGCCAGAAATGTCCTTTGGCGCGGATGACGCCCGGCCAGTCGGAATTGAGAAAGGCGTGGAATTTAAAGGGATGGAAGGGCCGGCGCGCACGATAGACAAAGCTTCGGACCCCGTACTCCTCGGTTTCCGATTTATGGGCCTCGGGCTGATAAAGCTCCTTGTACCAAAGGGGGTGTTCCTCGGCCTTTTCATGGTCGAACAGGCCGGTATTCAGCACTTTGTCCAAAGGCACCCGCGACCTGGTCGTTTCGATCAGTTCCACATCTGGATTCAGGGAGCGGATGATCTTACGCGCTGCGTCCAGCTGGTCCGGCGTCGCGGAATCAATCTTGTTGAGGATGATGACGTCCGCGAATTCCATCTGATCAACGAGCAGATTCACCAGACTGCGATCATCTTCCTCTCCGAGAGCTTCCCCCCGATCCGCCAGGAAATCGGTCGATGCGAAGTCGCGCAACAGGTTCACCGCGTCCACAACCGTGACCATGGTGTCCAGGCGGGAAACATCGAGAAGGCTGTCGCCTTCTTCCGTCCGGAAATTGAATGTCGCGGCGACAGGAAGCGGCTCCGAAACGCCAGTGGATTCGATCAGCAGGTAGTCGAACCGGCCATCTTCGGCAAGGCGACGCACTTCCTGGAGCAGGTCGTCACGCAAGGTGCAGCAGATGCAACCATTGGTCATCTCGACCAGCGTTTCTTCCGTCCGGCTCAGATCGGCCCCGCCGTCGCGGATCAGATCCGCGTCGATATTGACCTCGCTCATGTCATTCACGATGACGGCAACGCGCTTGCCTTCACGATTGTTCAGAATGTGGTTCATCAACGTCGTTTTGCCCGCTCCCAGAAATCCGGAAAGCACGGTTACGGGCAGTTTCGGATGGTGCTGCGGGTCAGTCATCTGTGGATCCTCTGAAGTCTCAAAGTGTGGCATGCCTTCACGCGGACAACGGCGCCGCGGCTTGAGCCGTACATGAGTACGTTATAATGTTGCGTATGCACATCGCAAGTGAGAACACCGCCATGATGACTCCCCCTCCTGAGCCATGCACGGATCGCCAGTGCCAAGGTCGCCATGACTCGGGAGAGCGGATTGCACTGGCTGCATCCATTTGCGCGTCCCGCGGCGTAAAGCTCACCACGCTGCGGCGCCAGATCCTGCAATTACTGTGGGACCGTGCCCGGCCAACCGGGGCCTACGAACTCATCGAGACCCTCAAGGGGCTCACTGACCGTCAAATTGGTCCGCCAACGGTGTACCGGGCCCTTGGGTTTCTCATGACCCAGGGACTTGTCTCCAAAATCGAAAGTAAGAATGCCTATGTTCCCTGCGCCCATCCGGAGCGCAGCCACGTCTGCCTGTTCTTTATCTGCAATCATTGCGGGGCATCGCTGGAATTGGAAGACGAGCGGCTGGCGGACCTGATCGCCGAAAGTGCAGCCTTGCTGGGTTTCCGGACGGCTCGCCCATTGGTCGAAGTGGATGGCCTCTGCGCCAAGTGCATCGGCGCAGGAGCGGCGTGATTTCTGGGGGCCAGCACCCTTCCCGTTAAATCCGTATGTTGAGCAGGTCGCCCCGCCCCGCACCATCATGTTGGTCTGCTTACCGATGATAGCCTCCGGCATGGGCAGACCCGCGAAGCGCAGGAAAGGCCCATGCCGGAACAGATCCGCGGGTCAGCGCCAGCACTGGGGCGCGTAGGTCCATTCATGGTCGTGATCGAGC
Organism: uncultured Alphaproteobacteria bacterium; assembly: GCA_964561475.1. Lineage (GTDB taxonomy): Bacteria > Pseudomonadota > Alphaproteobacteria > JAJFIK01 > JAJFIK01 > CAYUYV01. The sequence goes on along the minus strand of CAZLPU010000103.1, from coordinate 9,476 downwards.
ATCCAGGTGTAGGTGTCGATGCCGTGCCAGCACAAGATCTGGTCACCCTTGCTTTCGGTTTCGTTGATCAGGGTGCTGTCATAATCGAAGGACGAATAGAGCGCAGGCTCACCCACATGGACATAGGTGATCCGGTTGCCGCTCGGCGGCACCATGGGCACGAGATCGGGCATGTTGCAGATCCGAACCGCTGACCCGATTGCTCCGGCCACATCCCGGAAGGCTTCATTGCCGACCCTGGGCGAGGCCACCGTGATCAGCCGTGTCTCTGCCTTATCATCGAAGCGGGCAATGTCTGTTGCCGTAAGCACGGCGAGCGCGCCGCCGAGGCTGTGGCCGGTGATGACCACCGGTCGGTCGGAGAAGGCCCCTGCGTCCACGGCATCCAGGAAATCACCCTCATAGGGTCCGCGGTCGAGTTCGAAAGTCTTATAGATTTCCTGGAAGCCCTTATGGACCCGGGCACCATTGTCAGCCTTGGGAAGATCTCGCTGGGTGGCCTGGATATTGCGGATCCATTCCCGGGGCGTGATCGTCCCCCTGATCACGATCACGTCTTCATTCGTAGCCGGATTGGTCGCCCAATAGCCATAGAACGTCCGGTTCCGTTTGGCACGCAGGCCCCGTTCCGTGGCCCGACCGGGATTGCCTATGATGAGCGCGTTCAAGGTCAACTGGTCCGACGGAAAGGCGCTGACCGGATCTTCATCCGCATCGAAGGCGTCGTACATGACGTAGACACCGGGCAGGAACTGCACGACCGCATGGAGGTCTGCGTTCTCTTCTCCGCCAGCGGACGGACGCACGGCCCGCAGGCTGTTGGTATCCTCGTCACTGCCTTCCCGGGCGGGCAGGCCGATTTCGTCCGGGCAGGTCATCCAGACCGGAGTTTCGCCGTCCATGCCTTCGGAGCCGGTCATCGCCGTTTCCCCAGCCCCACTTCCAGCCCCGCTCCCAGACCCGTTCGCGCCGGTCTTCACCCCCGCGCAGCCGGCCGCGCCCACACTCAACGCCACCAGAGCCGCTGCCAGGAGGCCGCGGGAAAAATCCCCTGAAATCGTCATCAAATTTGTCTCCTCTGTTGAATGGCAAGGGCACTGTCCGCGCAAACGGGCCAGAGGGCCAGCCCCCTTGCCCCCTGCCAACAAATACCCCACGCAACCAACACCCCTGGCAAAGCCCCGTCCAGCCCAGATCGCCCCTCCCCTCTGAGTAGGCATGACCGCGATCTGCCCCCCTGCTCAAAGGCTTGGGCGTGATCATCGCTGTTTGGCGGCGATAGGCCGGACCGGGTGAGGGAAAAACAAGGCGCAAAGCACTCTCAGCCATAGTGTGTTGAGCGGACTGGCTGCCGTTGTGGCACCATGTGACCAGCCATAGTGCATCCGGCGGGGAAAAGCTGGTTACGACTGATGGGATAAGGCGGTCAGGCTCCCTGCATCACACGCTCGCTGGTTGAGCCGGCCTGTCCGCGCAAATCCCTTGTTCGGTGCCATGGGTGTTATGCTAGGCTTTCAGCGGGCTTCGAACCGTTACACGCCCTGTCCCGGCTGGCCAGGGATAGACCGTGACGATCCCGCGAACACCACGGAATGTTCTTCTTTGTCTTGAGGGAATACTGATGAAAACCAGACTGACGGAATTGCTGGGCATTGAAGCGCCAATCGTCTGTGGCGGGATGATGCGGGTCGGGACGGCGGAACTGGCGGCGGCGGTCTCCAATGCCGGTGCCCTGGGCGTCATGACCGCGCTTACACCGAAAACCCCGGAAGGCCTGGATGAGGCCATTGCCCGTTGTCAGGCCCTGACGGACAAGCCTTTCGGCGTGAATGTCACCATCGGCGTCGTGGCCACGCCCATCAATTATGACGAGTTCGTCGATGTCATCATCGGACGCGGCGTCAAGATCGTTGAAACCGCGGGACGCAGCCCGGCCCAGTTCATGGACCGGTTCAAGGAAGCGGGCATCAAGGTCATCCACAAATGCGTGACGGTGCGCCATGCCCTTGCCGCCGAGCGTCTGGGTGTGGACGTGATCAGCATTGACGGCTTTGAATGCGCGGGCCACCCGGGCGAACATGACGTGGGCGGACTGGTGCTGTTCCCGGCGGCCGCCCGCGCCCTGACCGTCCCCGTCATTGCCTCCGGCGGCATCGGTAACGCCCAGGGGCTCGTGGCTGCCCTGGCTCTGGGATGCGACGGCATCAACATGGGCACCCGTTTCATGGCGACCAAGGAAGCGCCGATCCACGACGGCATCAAAGACAAAATCGTCGAAATGGACGAAAACCAGACCCAGATCATCTTCAGAAGCTTCCGGAATACGGCGCGGGTCTATCGCAATTCCGTCTCCGAGAAGGTGGCGGAGATTGAGGCGTCCGGCGGCGATTTCTCCCAGGTCCATCAACTGGTCTCCGGCGCCAACCAGGAAAAAGCCTGGACCACCGGCGATATCGAAGCGGGCATGGTCACCGCGGGGATCTCCGGTGCGCTGGTGGATGACGTGCCCAGTTGCGAGGAGCTTGTCCGGTCCATTGTGACGGAAGCTGAACAAATCATTGCAGGACGGCTGGCCGCCTATGTCGGCTGATTGACACTCTGTCGACCAATCGTTGTATGGCCCTGGATGCAGGGCTCCCGGTCGGTCGTCGGCAAGTCACCGAAAGCAGCCGGATGGGTCCCCGCGGAGCCATCCAGCCCAGGTTGTCGGCCGGATTGGTTCGTCAACTCGTCCGCTTGCAGCGCATGGGCCGCCGTTATGGGCCGCCGTCGGTTGATCCGGCATTGCCTCATGGCCACGATCCGCCCGCCCTGTTGGCGGCAGGCCGGTGGGTTGGTCACGTAATCCACACCGCTCCGGAGCTTGCAGCACACACGGGCTTTGGTGACGCCGTCAAAATCGGGCCGCTTGGGCTCCGGTTCATCGTTTGACCCGCATCCCGCGAGCAGCGCCAGGGCGAACGCCCCGCTTACGGCCGTTTTCCGGATGCGGCCCACCTCCCTGCCGGAGATCCAGGAGGGGAGCGGGCGCAGATGGTCCTTCCGCCCAAGGCCCGGTCCGCCTTACGTCAGAGAGGGCTAGCAAAGCCTTTACAATGACTGGTATAGATCCCGGCTGGGGTGGCAGATTGATAGTTACCGCTTTCCAAATCCGTTGTTTGGGCGGTCGGGTCTGGTGGCCGGATGCCGGACCATTCCCTTTAGCGGGTGGCTCCCGCCGGGCTTGTAATCAGAGGTGGAGGGTAATCACAGGTGGCGGGTAATCACAGGTGACGGGTAATCACAGGTGACGGGTAATAACAGATGGTGGGGCGAGTTGCGTGAGTGAGGGGACAAGGCCATCGCAGTCGAAGGAGCAACGGCGCACCGAGATCGAGGCGCTGAACGCCCGATATGTCGCCTGCCCGTCCTGCGACATGCTTTACAGTCGGCCCTCCCTCCCTGAGGGAGGCCGGGCGACCTGCGAACGCTGTCACAGCACCATCCTCACGAACAAAGTGCGCAGCGCGGAACGCACGATCGCGTTCATGCTGGCCAATCTCATGCTCTATGGCGTTGCGATTTCCTATCCCTTCATGCGCATGGAACGCTCGGGCCTGTCGAACGAGATTTCCGTGATCGACGCAGTGGGTGTTTTGTGGGCCAACGACATGCCCAGCCTGGCCATTCTCTGTGCGTGCTTCATTCTGGTGTTCCCCCTGGCGCGAATCCTGTTGCTGCTGTTTCTCGGCGTGGTTCTGGCCATTCGGGGGCAGACGGGGATCCCCCATGCCTTCTCGTTTCGCATTGCCCAGATTATCGAGCCTTGGACCATGGCCGAGATCTTCATGGTCGGTGTCATCGTGTCCCTGGTCAAAGTGGGCTCCCTGGCGACCATCAGTCTCGGCCCCGCCTTCTGGGCCATGACCGCCCTGATCATCCTCCTGTCCATTGGTGCCGCCGCCGTCTGCCGCGACACGATCTGGCATGACATTCGGCGCACCACATGACCCAAGCCCACGGCCATAGCGGGGAAAATGTCGGCATCCGGGCCGTCGACCGGGGGCTTGCCCTGTGCCGGACCTGCCGGACGCTGACGGACCAGCCGGGCGAGAAATGCGTTGTGTGCGGAACGGACGTGCGGAGCCGGGACCGGACCAGTCTCCAGCGGGTCTGGGCCTTCTGGATCGCCGGAGTCATTGCCTATATTCCCGGCAATCTCCTGCCTGTGATGATCACCAAATCCGTCGCCGGCGACAGTCCATCCACCCTCATGGGCGGGATCATTTCCCTGGTCCACTACCAGAGTTACGGCATCGCCCTGGTGATTTTCATTTTCAGCATCGTCATTCCGATCTCGAAATTCGCCGTCATCGCCTGGCTGGCCGCCTCGGTGCAGTTCAACTGGGCCGTCAGCAATCACCGGCGCCACCAGACCCATGAGGTGGTCGAATTCATTGGCCGGTGGTCCATGATCGACGTGTTCGTGGTCGCCGCCCTCGCCGCCCTGATCCAGGTTGGCGGATTGATGTCCATTCTGCCCGGGCGGGGGATCGATGCCTTCGCCATGTCCGTCATCTTCACCATGTTTTCCGCGATGAGCCTTGATCCCCGTTTGATCTGGGACCGCGATCATTCCGCCCAAAAGGAAACAGGCCATGCCGACTCATGAGGACGGGGCGCCCGGCGCCGGTGCGCATTCCGATGATTTGCCTGCGGCCCATGTGCACGATCCCGCGGTCAAGACGGGCCAGTCCTGGCGCCTGTCCCCCGTGTGGTTCGTGCCGCTGATTGCGGCGCTGATTGGTGGTCTTGTGGCCTGGCAGTCTTATGCGGACCGTGGTCCCCTGGTGGAAATCAGCTTCGAAAAGGGGCACGGCATCGCAGCCGGCAAGACGGAAATCAAGCATAAGGATGTGGTGGTCGGCATTGTCGAGGAAGTGACCCTCACGGAAGACCTGCAGAATGTTCTGGTCAAGGCCCGCATGGACAATGTGGTGGAACCCTATCTGGGTCCTGAGACGGATTTCTGGATCGTCAGCGCCAACATTTCCGGGACCAATCTCTCTGGCCTCGGCACGCTTCTGTCAGGCGCCTATATCGAGGTCGGCTGGCCCGGGCGGGCGGAGGAGCGGGAGCGCCAGTTCAAGGGTCTGGATGTTCAACCCCTGACCCCACCGGGCACGGAAGGCCGTCAGGTCAATCTGCGTACGGACACTGCCGGGTCCATTTCCGTCGGTTCGCCCGTGTTCTACAAGCGCATCCGGGTCGGACAGGTGGAAAGCAGGGAACTCGCCGACGACTTTTCCCATGTGAAGTACAAGGCTTTCATCAACGCCCCCTACGACAAGCTGCTGAGCCCGGCCACCCATTTCTGGAACGTGTCCGGCATCCAGGTCAAAGCCGGTACCAGCGGCCTGGAGGTGCAGTTGGCGTCGATGGAAGCGCTGTTTGCCGGGGGCATTTCCTTCAGCAATCTGGATATCGTTCCGGCATCGGACACCTTCGACCAGTCGACGGTTTTCCCGGTCTACGCGAGCAAGACGGATGCGGAGGAAAGCCGTTTCGATGATGGTGGCGAAGATGCCATCCTCTTCATGGTGACCTTCGAGGACTCCGTGGAGGGGCTCAGCGTGGGTGCGCCTGTGGAATGGCAGGGCATTCGTCTTGGGACCGTTCGAGATATTGTTCTCGATCTTAATGACGAGCGGCGGGCCGCCGGACGCGCGGTCTATGTGTTGCTCGCTCTTCAGCCAAGCCGGATCGGGCTCCAGGGCGCAAACCAGGAAATGCTCGAGGCAATGATCATCCAATGGGTGGATCAGGGCATGCGGGTCCAACTGGCCACGGGGAACCTGCTCACCGGCACAAAACTGATCAAGCTCGTCAATGATGCCGGCACTGACGATGCCCAGGCTGACTTTTCCAGCAAGCCCTACCCGTCCCTGCCGACCGCACCGTCGGAACTGGGGGCCATGACCCAGAACGTGGAACAGATCATCGCCAATGTGGCCGAACTGCCCCTTGATGAACTGATGCGTTCGGCCATCAATCTGCTCAACAGCACCGACACGGTAATGGACAACCCGGATCTTGACCGGCTTCTGGCATCCTTCGCCGATGCCGCCAACGATCTGAGCGCCGCCTCGAAAGACCTGCCCACCCTGATCGCCAATCTCAACCGGATAACCGATGCCGGGGAAGCGACACTGTCAGGACTTTCTCCGGACTCGGAGGTCTATCAGGATCTGTCCGGCGCCCTGCGCAACCTGCGGGACGCGTCCCGGTCCCTGGCGGCGCTGGCTTCCCATCTTGAACAAAACCCCAACGCCTTGCTGACAGGACGCTGATCCGATGAACGCCATGCCTCACAAGACAACGATGCCTTTCACCACCGCAACGACATTCAGGACCATGACGAGATCCCTCATGCTCGCCTGCACCGCCCTGCTCCTGGCCGGTTGCCTTGGCGGAGGCAGCAATCCCAATCTCTTTGTTCTGAATGTTCCGGAAACGGGCCAAACCAACGTCCGTACGGACAAACGGATCGGTCTGGCCGAAGTCAGCCTGCCCGCCTATGCACGCAAACAGGCCATCATCAATCTGACCGGCACCCACCGGATCAAAGAAGACGACGACAACCGCTGGGCCAATCCGCCGGCCGAGGCCATTTCCACCGCTCTCGCCCATGCCCTCGAAGCCCGACTGGGAACGGCCGTGGTTCAGCGCCCTTACCCGCGCAGCCTTGAGCCGACGGTTCAGGTGCGGGTGGCCCTGGACAAGCTGTTGCGGGGTCAGGATGGGTCAGCCCAGATGCAGGGCCAGTTTCTCATCGTCTCCGAACCAACGGATGAGGTGGTGCATATCGAGCGGTTCAGCCTCTCCAAACCCGCGCCCCGGGAGGGTTATGGCGGCTATATGGCTGCGGTCCAGGATTCGGTGAACGACCTCAGCAGACTGATCACACAGGCCATCAACCGGATGGAATGAGTGCGCTGACCACACTTTTCCACCGTACGGGCACAAACGCCATGCCCGTACGACTTTCCGTGAACTCCGAAACCGGGGATAGAGGGACCAGTGCCCTCCTATCGCAGTTCCGATGAGGAATAGCCCAGTATGGCCCGGGCAATGATCAGCCGCTGAATTTGTCCGGTACCCTCATAAATGTCGGTGATGCGCCCGTCGCGCATGAACTGCTCAAGACAGTGGTCGTGGGACACGCTCATGGCACCCACCAGATCCATGGCCCGTTGAGGGGCGGTCCGGCAGACATCCCCGCCCTTGGCCTTGGACACCGAGGCCTCCACATTGTTGGGCTTGCCCGTATCCGCCAGCCAGGACGCCCGCAGCGTCACCAGGGTGGCCGCCTCCACATCCGCCTCGATATCGATCAGCTTCTGTTCCGCGGCTGTGCGGTCGGCGGGGGCCTTGTCCCAGTCGATCTCGATCCCTTCTTCCGCCAGCTTATCCCGTGCGAACCGGAAGGCACCCAGGCCCTTGCCGATGCCGCCAGCGGCCACGGCGGGCCGGGTCATGTTGAAGGTTTTCAGAACGCCGCTGTAGGCGGATGATCCGGCCTTGCGTTCCCGTGGCACCTCCTCGCTGGCACCCAGGAGATGGTCCCGGGGGATCCGGCAGTCGCGGAAGGCAAAAGCGGCAGTGTCGCTGGTACGGATCCCGAGCTTCTTCTCCTTGCGCACCAGTTCAAACCCCGGCGTGCCCTTCAGTACCAGGAACGACTTGATGCCTGCCCGGCCCGCGTCCCGGTCCAGCGTGGCCCAAACCACGACGCCCTCGGCCCGAATGCCTGTGGTCACATAGATCTTGTCCCCGTTCAGCACCCATTCATCCCCGTCCAGACGGGCGGTCGTGCGGATGGCCGAGGTGTCCGACCCGGTGCCGGGCTCGGTGATGGACATGGCCAGGAGCAGATTGCCCCATTTCTTTTTCTGTTCGTCCGTACCCGCCGCCATCAGGGCCGCATTGCCGAGCCCCCGTGTGGGCTGCACCAGGGACACCCCGCAGGATGCGGACCGCTCAATGGCAATGAGCATGCCCAGGGTCGAGCCGGGCGTGTCTTCAAAGGACCGCTGCTTGTAGAGTTCTCCCAGAGGCGGAAACTCGTCCGCTTCCGGAAACCGGTCGGGAAGCAGTTCGTCCTCGTGCTCTTCGTAATAGCGGGCATATTTCTCCCCCGCCTGACCTTCCGCGCGGATCTGAGCCAGAATCTTCTGGTCGATCTCGGAAACCGTAAAGTCCACCATCGTGCTCTCCCTCAGACCGAAACCAGTGCGTTGTGAACCGTCAGGGTGCGCATGTTACGCAGCCACATCTCAAGGGGCAGATCCCGGATGAAACCGTGCCCGCCGAAAACCTGCAAACCGTCATCGGCGGTCTTTAGGCCGTAGCGTTGGACATAATTCTCCGCCAGCGCCGTTTCCTTGGCACTGGTCTGCCCGTGCTCAAGGGCGCTTGCCGCTTTCCACACCATCCAGCGCATGCCCTCGCAATTGCAGTGCATGTCCGAAAGCATGAAGGCGATGGCCTGCTTCTTCGCGATCGGCTCACCGAAGGCCACCCGGTCCTTGGCATAAGGAATGGCATAATCCGTCACTGCACGGGCAAGCCCGACGGCAAGGGATGCGGAGCCGACCCGGGCACTATTCAGGATACGGCGGATATCCGCCCCCTGCTCCCCCCCGAGCTTCGCCTCCGGCGCCAGCGTCACCTTGTCCAGATCCACCTGGGCGAAGGGAATGGGGGCCATGCCCATGGTGCCGCTCTCCGGCTCCACTTGCACACCCTTGGCGGTGCGGGGGACGATGAACGCATCCAGACCGTCGAGCCCTTCCCCGCCCGAGGAGCGGGCGATGACCAGGATCTCATTGGCGCTCACCCCGAAAGGCACAAGCCGCTTTCGTCCGCTCAACACCCAGCCGTCAGGCGTTTTCTCCGCCTGAGTCATCATCCGCGCTGGCGCGAAACTGGCCTGGCTCTCGTGAAGGGCCATGGTCGCCGGCTGATAGCCGGTCCCCGTGAATTGGGGCAGATAGGCCTTTTTCTGCTCCTCGGTCCCGAAATCAATCAGCGGATTGACAAAAAGGCTCGGCGCCATCAGGGCCGCACCCAGACTGGCGCAGCCGCCGCCCAGGGCCTCAAGGGCCAGGGTGCCGGTCACCGGAGAACGCTCCGACCCGCCCCCGCCATAGGCTTCAGGAATGGCAGACGCCACAAGGCCCAGCTCCCACCCCGCGTTCAGCAGGTCATCGGGGATCGTCCGGCCTTCGTCGCAGTCCCGAGCGGCCGGCGCGAGTACATCCCGTGCATAGCCCGCCAGGGTATCTGCAATCAGGGATTGCTCTTCCGAAAGTTCAAAGGAAATCATGATGGTCCACCCCATCCTGTTGCGCGGGTCTATCGTCCCGCCCGACAATCTTGTGCCTTAGAGCATGAGGCGTTTAATCCGCATCATGCTCAAGGCCGCGACTGCGGTC
>CAZLPU010000102.1:0-14911 GCA_964561475.1 uncultured Alphaproteobacteria bacterium | reverse complement strand
GGACCGCAGTCGCGGCCTTGAGCATGATGCGGATTAAACGCCTCATGCTCTGAACATGCCAACTCTGGCCCAACCATCCATCCCCCCCCCCCACACACAAAAAAAAGCGCCTTTAAGCAGGTACTGCTACGCGCTTCGCAAGAAGTATTTAGGTTCGAAATCCTCTGGCCGGGACTTGAAGAAGCGGCCCAGACCCAGCGGCCCCAACCCCATCGAAAGCGCGGCGGGATGAAATGTCGCAAACAGCTTTCCGTGACCCGCCAACGCTCCACTTCTATTTTCACAGCCAAAACGTCTGGGGTTCTTTCGCCGACAAAACGCGGCTGGGAATGTTGATCGTCCCTTGGCGCCTGTGACCTCAAATGGATATCACGCCCGCCCGCCTGACGATGATTGACCGGTGTTTCTCCGCCAATGGGTGGCACCTTCCCTTTCCATAAGGCCAATCCATAATCCGTGGGGGTCCTGATCGGGACCGCCCTCTACTTGCCAGACCGGGCAGAAACGGGGAAATTGGGTATGACACGGGCGTCATCTGCCCCCGCCGACAAAAGCATCCATGGAACAACCGGTATACGGGCATTCGGGACAACAGGGTGGTTCAATGATTGATCATGTGACCAGCGCGGGTAACAGCGCTCAACCGGGCTTTGGCACCGATGCGGGCCTTCTCGCCACCCTTCAGCCGGAAGCGGTGGCCCCGGCCACCAAGGAGTGGATCAACCGGCGCAAGGGTCTAAGCCTTGCCATGCGCATGGTCCTTCGTATCGCACTCCGGCTGGAATGGGGCACACTGATTGTCATCCTTCCCGATGGTGAGGCACTGCGCTTTTCCGGTCAGGAGGCGGTGGACCGGATCGCCATCATCCACATCCATGACATGGCAGTCGCTGCCAAATTGATCCGGGAAGGGATTGTCGGGTTCTCCGCCGCCTATATTGACGGCCACTGGGACAGCCCGGATCTGGCGGCGCTGATCGAACTGGCCAGCCATAACGGCCAACGCTTCCAGCAGTTCATCGAGGCCCAGCCCTTCGTGCGCCTGGCTCAGCGGTTCGCCCATCTGCTCAACCGGAACACGCGACGCCAGGCCAAGAAGAATATTGAAGCCCATTATGATCTGGGGAATGCCTTTTACGAGACCTGGCTCGACCGGACCATGACCTATTCGAGCGCCCTGTTCGATCATCCGGCCCAGGAATTGAGCCTCGCCCAGGAGGCGAAGTTCACGGCTCTGCTCCAACGGCTCGATGTGCAGCCAGGGCACCGGCTCCTGGAGATCGGTTGCGGCTGGGGCGGATTTGCCATCCATGCGGCCCGGACCACCGGCGCCCATGTCACCGGGCTGACCATCAGCAAGGAACAGTACGATATGGCCCGGCGCCGGGTGGCGGAAGCGGGTCTTGAGGACCGGGTTTCCATTCAGTATGAGGACTACAGGGATGTAAAGGGCCGCTTCGACCGGATCGCCTCCATTGAGATGTTCGAAGCGGTAGGGGAGAAATACTGGCCCGTGTTCTTCAGCCAGATCCGCAAACTCCTTGAACCCCAGGGACGGGCCGGTCTCCAGATCATCACCATCCGGAACGATCTGTTCGAGCATTACCGCCGCAATGTGGATTTCATCCAGGCCTACATCTTCCCCGGTGGCATGCTGCCCTCCCCCGCAGCCCTCAGCCGGTCCGTGCGGCAGGCGGGCCTCACCCTCGATGACGAGTCCACGTTCGGCCAGGACTATGCCCGCACCCTCCACCAATGGCGCCGCCGTTTCGAGGCCCAGTGGAAGACCATCGAGACCCAGGGCTTTGATGAGCGCTTCAAACGCCTGTGGACCTACTATCTGAGCTATTGCGAAGGCGGCTTCCGCGCCGGCGCCACGGATGTCGGCCAATACATCCTGGCGCGGGACTGATCACAATCCAACATCCTCGTTGTGCGGATGATTGACACAAGGATTATACCCGTCCGCCTTCTTACGAATTCGTGGACATGCGCGCCAACTGGACGGGGACGCCCTTGATCGGCCCCATCGCCATTCTCGGCCCTCACCCTCCGGTCTGCTCCGTACCGGAACCGTCCGCACCACCACCAATGCTACCGCTTCCCGGGAGCACCGTGGTCTGCCCCTGGGGTTGGGTGGGTTGGGCGACGATCCGGTAGGCCTTGCAGTTTTGCAGGTCACGCCAGAAGGCCATATTGGAAAACTTCTGAAAAAGGTCCGGCGGGAGGATGGTCTGGCGCGGGCGGGGGGCGACCTGGGCGTGGACCGTGTGGAGCCCCCGCACCCCGAGCTGACTGTCAAAATCCGGCGCGTCATAGGCCACCGCGTCGAAATCATGGTCGAAGGGCTCTTCCCCCAGAAACTGATAGATGAGGCCGATGACCTCCTGGGGCCGGGCCACCATCAGGTCGTAATCCACGATCACGAGTTGTTCCGCGTGCTCCCCCCAACAGGCCTCCCGCAGGGCATGGTAGGGAAAACCCACCAGCCGATTGGCATGGGCCAGGGCCTCCACCCGCGTGTAGACCGTGGCCCGCTCACCGGGATTGTTGAACAGCCTCGTGTGTTCAAAGGCATTGCTCCTGAACTGGCGCTCCATGGAGTCCATGATCCAGGCAATGTCCCGCACACAGCAGATCAGCTTGGCCTCGGGAAACAGCGTCATCAGAGCGGGCATTTTCGCCGTCCAGGCCCGGTTGGTGTCGAAAATCACCGCTTCCGCGCGGTCGGCGTAATAGCTGTCGAAGAGGCCTTTCAGCAGGCGTGCCCGCTGCTCCTCATTGACCATGGACGACAGTTCCGAGCCTGCCGAAACCTGGGCGACCACCCCCTCGAACAGGCTCGCCACCGGGCCGGACATGCCTGCATGAAACCGGGGATTCTGGCGCAAGAGGGCCGCCAGCATGGTGGAGCCGGACCGGGGCAGCCCGGAAATGAAATGAAACTTGGCCGTCATGGCGCGCCGCCTTTTCTTGCTGCGTTTTGGACGCCCTTTCCCTCCACCACTGTACAGTGCATGCATGAGCGGTGCACCAAAGTGCGACGCTTCAAAGGACGATGCTCCAAAGTAGGAAGCGCCATCAAGCCCGCCGTGCACAGAGGGTGGCGAAACACATGCCAATCCAAGGGCATAAACCCAGCCCGATGCCTTATCATGGGTGGCTGGACCGAACCACCCGGCATCGGCGCGGCTCCGGCTTTCCCTTCCTGTTCTTCATCCTGATCCGGCCCACGGGCTGCGATTTGACCTTTGCCCGGCGCCGGAATGGTCTTACCCTCGCGCCCAGTCCTCTTGAACTGGAGGTCAGTTATGGGGATGAACGGGTTCCGCCGGGCCAGTGCCTCGGTGCGGGATTTGATCGGGTAGACATTCGGGGCACGTGCTGGAAGGGCCTCGCCGAGCAATCATCGGCGGTCTGAGGTCAGGCAGCCATCCGTCAGCAGGAAGACAACCATGGTCGATGCCCCCGCCCCCCGGTCCTACGGCGTCAACAGCCTCACCGTGGCCGACCTGAAGGAGGCCTTGGCCAAGGGTTTCAATGACTTCTACGCCAAACCCAGCCACCTGATCTTTCTGATCCCGATCTATCCCGTTTTCGGCGTGATGGCCTGGCTGCTGTTTTTCGAGGAACAACGCTGGCCCCTGCTCTTTCCCCTGGCCGCGGGCTTTGCCCTGCTCGGGCCTTGCGTGGCGCTGGTGTTTTATGAACTGAGCCGGCGGCGGGAACTGGGGCTGGAGGCCAATTGGGGCCGGGCCATCCAGGGCATCCCCGCCCCTTCGATCCTCGCCATGCTGACCATGACCGCCGTGCTGCTGATCATCTTCGCCGCCTGGATCGCGGTCGCCCAATACATCTATCTCATCACCCTGGGCCTGCCCTTGCCCGCCTCGATTTTCGAACTGGTGGGCCGGGTTTTCACCACGACCGAGGGGTGGCAGCTGCTCCTTCTCGGCAATTTCGCCGGTTTCCTGTTCGCCCTGGTCGTGCTGATGATCTCCGCCGTGTCCTTCCCCATGGCCCTGGATCAGCCCGTAAGCGCGTCCCAGGCCATGACCACATCCGTCCGGGTCTTTTTCAAGAACCCGGTGGTCATGATGATCTGGGGTGGAATCATTGCCGGAATGCTGGCCATCGGATTTGCGGCCCTTCTGGTGGGCCTCGCCATTACCCTGCCCGTGGTCGGGCACGCCACCTGGCACCTTTATCGCAAAGCCGTTTCCCCATCCCAGGACTAAGGGACGCCCTGTCCAGGGGCGCGCAATTGAAAGCCGCCCAAGCAAACGCGGGCTATGGAATGCGGTAAGACGCCGACCTCATTCGTCTCCACCATGCCCGCTCCCGGTTGCCCCGGTCCGCTCTGGGATAAGCGCTGGTCAGCGTAGCCCCACGCGCTCTTGCGCCCGCCGGACGAGCGCCCGATGCTCCTTGGACACACGCAAAGAATTATATGGGCGCTGACCCTATTCGACGAAAAGTAGATATTGTCGACCTCGCAAATCCGTGAGATCTTTCGACTTGGATAGGTGCGGCACAGTTGTGGTGGGGACCAGCAACGTCCGAATAAGAGAAAACCGGCCGCTCGATCTTAAAAATTGGTAATAATTTGACCTGCATCAAAGACAGGTCTGGGCGAGGGTTAGGGACGATGCCGAACGAATCCTTACGTGACAGTTTGAATGCATTTTTTGACACCCTTCTGAACACCACACGCGGACGAATATTTGAGGCCTCACTGCCTGTGATTGGCACTCCGTCCGCCGGGTTCGGCTCAGAGGTGCTGGACGAGATCCAGGCGGTCAGGGACGCCATCGATACAGCCTTGAGTGATCAGGACCTGGTTGAGGCCATCGAAGCTCTGGGACCGGACGAGCAGGCGGAATTGGCAGAGCTTCTGGCCACGGCCCTCGACACCATTGACGGGATCACCGCACGCATCGATGACGAGGACGGCAGCCTCAATCTCACCATCACCGACACCTTCACCGAGACCCTGGCGGTCATTGATGTCGACAGCGAAATCGGCCTGCCCGCCCTTGGTTTCGACATTGACGGGACAGCGGCCCTGGAAGCCGACGCCAGCTACGCCTTCGAGTTGACCTACGATATCGCGGGCGAAACCCTCGCCATTGTCGACACGGAAGAAACGCCCACGGAATTTTCCCTGGGCCTGGAAGGCGCCCTCGACTTCGAGGCCGACGCCACCCTCGGCTTTCTCGGTGTCACGATTACGGACAATCTCGACACGGATCCGGAAGTGGATCTCACCTTCACCTTCGACTTCGATGAAGGGGAAGTGGATGATCTAACCGCCAACATTGCCGGGATCGCGGCAGCGGGGACGGCCAATCTCGACCTGTCCCTGGAAACCACCACGCCATTTGACGGTGTGATCCCTTCTCTCGGGGCTGATCTTCTGGCGGGATTCACGGTCGATACCAATCTCGATTCCGATGCCGCCACCCTGGAGGCCACCCCCACCCTCGCCCTCAATGACGTGACCCTCTCCGTTGATGCCCTGGCGGATGTCTTCGAAGGAGTGTTCGGCGAGATTGCGACGATCACCAATGTCTTCCCCCTGAAGGAAATCGGAGAGACCCTCAATCAGCGGGTGCCCATCGTCTCGGAATTGGGCGGTGCGTTTCTCGATTTTGACGGTGTGGGCGGCGTCACCTTCAAGGACCTGATCCAGCTTTTCGCTCAGGGTACGGTGGACCTGGGATATCTCGATGCGCTGATCACCATTATCGAGGTTATCAACGCCATTGACGACCTGCGGGATCTGGCCGACAGCCTTGAGGACGGGAAGCTTGCACTGGGGGATGTGCCCCTCTCGGACGCAGGTTCCCAGGCCATCGTCCAGAACGGTCTGGTGGACACGGACACCCTGTTCAACACGGACGGTCTCACCTCCCTCCTGGACCAGGATCTCGGGGATCTGGGGGACCTGCTCACCGGTGGCATCGACGGTCTGTCCATCCCCCTGATCACCGAAGCCCCGGATGTGGCGATCAATCTGCTCCTCAATGATCTGTTTGAGGACGACCAGACCCTGATCGCCTATGACATTCCCGAACTCGCTTTCGGCGCCGGGATCGAGTTTGCCATCCCCATTTTCGGCCCCTTCATTGCCACCTTGGGCGGCGGGCTGAACGGCTTCCTCGATTTCGGTGTCGGCTATTCCACCAGGGGCCTCCGGGGCCTTTCAGAGGGGGACACTCCGGATCTTGCCTCGGGCTTTTTCGTCTCCACCGCCGTGTCGGAAAGCGGTGATCCGGTTCCCATCGCGGGCATCAACTCCATTGTCGAGGCGGGACTGGGCTTTGACGCGGTCGTGGTGCGCGCCACCGTCAATGGGGGTATCACCGGGGCCATCGGCATCGGGCTCAGCGGCCAGGACGACATGGGCCGGGCCCATATCGGCGACCTGCTGCCTTGCATTTTCGACGACATCAGCGGGCGTCTGGGCGCACTTCTTTCCCTGAAACTGAAAATCGGCTTCGGTCCTTTCTCCTTCACCAAACGCTTCAAGATTGCCGAAGCCACCCTGGCCCAGTTCGACTATGAGATTCCCTGCGACGGTCCTCACGGTCAGGAAATTCCGGTTCTGGAGGATGTGGGGCTCGCCTCCCAGGATCTGGACAACCTCAACCGCTGGAACCTCAATGTGGGCGAAGACCGGGCGGGTCTCCGGGAACTGCCCGACGGAATCGACAAGGACGTGGACGCGGACGGCAATGTCATCGCCGAACCATCCGTGAACGAGACTTTCCTCATCACCCTGCCCACCGCCCCTGAAGGCGAACCGGTGCCCAAGGGTCTCAGCGTGAACGCTTTCGGGGTTCAGGAAGTGATCGCCGGGGAAGACGAGGATCTGGTCACGCTGATTGTTGCCAGTGCAGGCAATGGCGAGGATGACCTGGCGATTGCCGCAGGCATCGCGGTTCAGGTCGATTTCGGCGGCGGTGCCGGTGATGACAAGCTGACCGGAGGTGACGACAACGACACCTTGCGGGGAGACAGCGGCAATGACCTGCTGGACGGCGGTCCCGGTGCGGATTACATCGACGGCGGAGCGGACTCCGACGAAGTGGACTATTCCGACTCCCCTGAAGGGGTCATCTTCACCCGCCAGATCATCGACGGCAACGAGGTTTTTGTCGGCTCCGGCGGCGAAGCCCAGGGCGATACCATCGCCAATGTGGAACTGTTCACCGGTTCGGACCATGCCGACCAGTTCTTCGGCTCCCTGAACACCGCCAATGTCCAGGATGGCCGGGGCGGTAATGACAGCCTGTTCGGCGGCAACGCCAATGACCTGCTGCTGGGCGGTCCGGGTGCGGATCTCATCGACGGCGGCGGCGGGTTCAACCAGACATCCTATCTCACCTCCTGGGCGCCGGTGTTGATCAATCTGGCCACGGGTCTGGCCCTGGGCGGAGACGCGACCGGGGACGATCTGATCAATATCCAGAGCGTTCAGGGTACGGTCTACAACGACTTCCTGTTCGGCGACAACGGCCGCAACGAGTTCGACGGCTCCAACGGAAACGACTTCATCGATCCGGGACTGGGCAGTGACGTGGTCTACGGCGGCGCTGGAGACGATACGGTCCGGGTGCGGGACGACTTCCTGGGGGATACTTTCGACGGCGGCGGCTTCATCAACAACCGTCCCGGCAAGGATGTTCTCGACTACACCCTGTTCAATCGTCCGGTTCGGGTCAATCTGCGCACGGGACAGGCGGAAGGGGACACCATTGTCCGTGCCTCTTTCATACCCGTCAATTTCGACGGCACCTTGGGCGATCCCATTGAAGGGACGGGCATTCACAGCACCTTCGAGACGGTCATCGGCTCCCGGTTCGGTGATGAGATCGACGGGGGCGCCGAGGACAATGAACTCCAGGGCCGCCTGGGCAACGACACCTTGCGGGGCGACAAAGGCGACGACACCCTGATCGGCGGTGCGGGTGCGGATGAACTGATCGGCGGCCTGGGCCGGGACTGGGCCGACTACAGCACCGGCATCACCAGCGTCTTTGTCGATCTGGAAGGTCCCCTTCCCACCCAGGGCATCGGCGAATTCGGCGACGCGGAGGGAGACGTGCTGCGGGAGGTGGAAAACCTCCGGGGCACGGCCGAGGCCGATACCCTGATCGGCGACAACGCGGCCAATGTCATCGACCCGGGCATTGCCAATTCCGGTACGGACGAAGCCACCGGCGATGCAGGCATCGACACCCTCGTTCTGGACTATGACGAACTGACCGCGGCTGTCACGGTCCAGGGGGACTATGACTTCCTGAATGAAGAGGTGAACGGCACCGTATCCGGCGCCACCGCCCTGACATTCGAGGAATTCGAGGCGCTCCACTTCTTCGGCACCAAGTTCGACGACGAAATCAATCTGGACAACAACGGTTTCAATCTGATTTTCGCCGGTGACGGCGACGATGAGATCAGAAATGACTTCCGGGGCACGGATCAGATCTTCGCCGGTGACGGGAACGACGATATCCGCTACGGCCCGTTCTGGAACGGGGCATCCTCCTCCTACCAACAATTCGAAACACCCCTGTTCATCGCAGGTGGCAGCGGCATCGATACCCTCTCCATCGACCTGAGAGATTCCGTGGACGACGTGATCCTGGTCATGGATCTGGTGCCCCAGGAAAATCAGAACCAGTTTCTGAGCCTGGACGATCGCACGGCGGTGACCGGGATCGAGATCATTGACGATGTTTTCGCCGGTGACGGGGACAACGTGCTGATCCAGCCCGGGGAGGTGAACAACACGTTCGTCACCGGCAGCGGCAACGACTTCTTCGCACCGGGTCTGGGGCGGGACTATGTGGATGGCGGGGACACGGAACCGGAACCGGCGGTCATCTTCAGCGACGGCGAAGAGTGGATCATCTTTGACAGCATCGAGTTCACGGACAATATCGACGGCGAGTCCGGCGAAAAGGGCTATGAAGGCCAGCGGGGCAGCGAATTCGAGGGTCTGACCTACGGCCCGGAAGACTACGGCCCCGTGAGCGACGTGGATGTGGTGTTTGCTGACTACTCCACCCTGGACAGCGGCATCCGCACCACCAATCCCACCTCGGAACAGGGACAGACCTACCGCCAGGGCAACCAGCAGCTTCTGTTCTTTGTGGACATCGAGCGGATGTTCGTTCTGGGAACGGAGTTTGACGACGAGATCTACGGGGTGACCGACCGGTTCCTGCCCAATGACGCGGACGGGGACGTGCTGTTCGGTCTGGGCGGAAACGATTTCCTCCATGGCCTGGGCCAGTCCGACCTGCTGGTGGGCGGCACCGGTTCGGATACCCTGATCGCCGATGGCGAAGGCGTCCCCTGGGGCGATGACACCCTGATCGCCGGTGTGGCCGGAGCCGATGACGGCTACGAGTTCATGGATGGTTATCTGGGTGCGGATCTGTTCGTCGCCGGCGATGAAACCGGTTTCTTCTATGGTGAGGACTCCGCCCATCCGCTTGGCTTTGACTGGTTGAACATTGGTTCCATTGTTCTCGACCAGGACGACCGTCTCCAGCTTTTCGGCTCCGCCGATGACTACCGGTTCGAGGCCACGGCTTTCACCAATTCCGTCCAGGTCAACCTCGACTACAAGGACCGCAATCCGGACGGGGACATTGAAGGCCATGTCCGGTTCTCGGTTTTCGGCACCACCACATTCGATCTGAATGATGACTTCATCCAGTATGTTGAGGCGCCTTCTTCCCTGAATGAACTGGCCCCGTTCAGTTTCTCCGCATTCTCGACCGTGGAATTGACCGAAGCCGGACCGGACACCGAACTCACTCCCTTTGGCGCCTTCGCCGCCGGTCTCCAGGGCAGCGGCTCTGTGTCGGAAGAAGACGCTGGTGAGAAATCCGCTTCCGGGTCTGGCGGCACGGGTGATGGTAGCGAAGACGGAGCAGGTGAAAGCGGGGGAGATGAAAGCGGTTCACCAACCCTGTCCGTACAGGACACGATTGAAACCCTGTCCAGCCTGATCGGCCCCAGCCCGGCCCTGCAATCCCTGGCGGCCAATATCGCGGCCTCGACAAGCCCGTCGGCCCTCCTTACCCAAACGGTCGCGGATTTCCAGAACGGGCTGATTTCCGTCTCGGATTTCATCGCTCAGCTTGCGGATCAGACGAACCCGGCGAATGCGGTGCCCCCGCCTCCCCCGCCGTCCTCTTCGCCGGACCCCACGGCTGAACCGACCTTCAGTGTCCAGCAGACCCCGGTGGGCAGCACCAGCGCCTTTGACAGTATCCTGACCGGTGCCCTGGAGCAGGTCCTGGGCTTTGACCCCTCACCGGGCGGCGGCGGCGCCTTTACCTCCTCCACCTTCGGCAATCCGGCGAGTTTCGGAACATTCGAGAATGCCCTTGGCCTGAGCGAAGGGGTGGTGATTAGCACCGGCGATGTGACGGATCTGGCCCGGCCCAACACCCAGGACGGCAGCCAGGATTCCTTTGCCAGCCTGGGCCGGGACGTGCCCATCGCCTTTGAATATCTGGGCCGGGCCGGCGACAGTGAGATCTTCCGCGCCGATGTCACGGGCCTCGATATTGCCTCCTTCACCCTGACCGACTCCTTGCGCCTGCGGGGCGGAGCCAACGCCGCCACCGGTGTTGATCTTGATGCGGTCTTTTTCAGCCAGGACGATTTCGGCTTCGGCGGCAGCGCGGCGGCATTCGATGCGCTGGAGCAGCTTGAGGTCATCGATCTGAGCCCTGGCGCCACTTTCCTGGAACAAGGCGATCTACGCGAGGGGGTCGGCTTTCCGGGCACCACCCTGAGCGGCTCCCTCAACGGTATGCTGAACAACAGCTTTGCCAATCTGCGGGAACGGGACTATGACCAGAGCCTCCCTGATTTCCTCCAGCGGGGCTTCCTGTCCCTCGGCGACGGCGGCTCGGCCACCTTCAATCTCACAACCCCCATTGTCGGCGCGGACGCCTTTTCCGGCACGGATGGTGAGCGCACCTATCTGTATGTGGCGGATGCGGGCGCCCAGGAGGGCCTGTTCGGCACGGTCTCCAGTGCGCGGTTCCTGAACCGCAACAGCGCCCGTGATACCGATGGTCTCGGCGATCAGGGTACGGATTTCGGCGGCACCGGCGCCGGCGGCGACCGGGCGGTCTATGAGGCGTCCTTCTTCCTGGATGCGGGCCTGCCGGTACCCATTGACACAGGCCCCGGCGGCCCCCTTGAACTGGTCGGCCTCAACGACTGGTACGATCCGCGCTGGGGCGGCGGCTACAATGCCTTCTTCGAGCTGGAATTGACCGAGGAACTGGTCCGTGGTCTGTCCGTCTCCAACTGGACCCTGGATGTCGATGTGGATGATCCGGACGGGTCCATTTCCACGGGCTGGATGAAAGGGTTCAATGCCACCGTGGACTTCGATCCGGCGGACGGCCTGTTCTCCACTCTGGACCAGAGTTACCAGCGGGATCTGTCCGTGGGCGACAAGATCACCTTCGCGGTCCAGGTCCAGGGCACCGGGTTCGACCTCTCTGACCTGTCCTTCTCCTTCGCCGATCTCGATCTGTTTGCGGATCTTGAGGAGGGAGAGCAGCCGGAAGCGGGCGAACTGGTCCAGAGGGACCTCTTCCACATTGTGATGGCGACCGAAGAACTGCCGGAATTCGGCGGGTCGGAACTGGCGGACATCTTCCGGGTGACCGTGAACGGCGTGGATGCCCTTCTGCTCAATGACGGCTCCATCGCCACCATGAATACCCTGGCCTTTTCCCCCTTCGGCCTCTTCAGCGAGGACCTGATCCTCAACCCGGCCTTCACCGGTCCCGAGGCGGATATGATCAGTGCCGATGCCTATACCCGGGTGCTGACGGTCAGGGCACCCCTGATCACCGGTCAGACCAACGATATCCGCATCGAGGTCGCCGATATCCGGGACGGTCTTCTCGACACCGCCCTGTTCATCGCGCCCATTGGCTCTCTCGGCGGTGATGGCGGAAGCGGCGGCGGATCCGGTGGCTCCGGCGGCGATGGGGGCTCCGGCGGCGATGGGGGGGCTGGTGGAAGCGGCGGCGACGGCGGGAACGGCGGAGATGGCGGGACTGGCGGCAACATCACGCCGGAATTCTGCGGGGTCCATGACTGGTATGATCCCAACACGGACAAAGGCGGCTACAATGCCTGCTTCAAGCTCGTGCTGACCGAAGACCTGGTGAATGGTGACTTTGTCGAACGCTTCACTCTTGATGCGGATATCGACGTGCCCGAGGCAGCGTTTTCCGCAGGCTGGTTCAGCGGCTTCAACGCACCCATTGCCTTTGATGAGACCACGGGCACCTTCTCCACGGAGAATATGGATTACGTCCGTCCCCGTCAGGTGGGCGATGAGATCACCTTCTATGTCCAGGTCCAGGGCACCGGTTTTGACGCGGACGATCTGTCCTTCACCTTCCAGGATCTGGACGCGGCCCCCACGGTGCCCTCGGGCAGCGATGATGCGGACCTCCTGGTGGAGGTGGACAGCACCAATTTCTGGGGCAACGGCGCGGGCCATGAAGTCAGTGTGCGCAACACTGGCACGCAATCCGCGGATGCCTGGGCGGTCAAGCTCACCCTGGATCCGGGCGAGGAAGCCTTGATCCAGAACGCTCCCCAATCCTGGCGGGCTGAAACCTACACGGACGGAACCGCCTTCTATTTCGTCCCCTTGCCCTATAACGCCCAGATCGCTCCCGGGGAGGAGCAGGCCTTCGGCTTCAATGTCCAATTCCAGAGACCCCAGGGCGCACTGCCTTGGGAAGACGCCGATTTCACCATTGTCGGGCTGGAAGAGGTGCCGGGCTTCGATCCCGCTTCCCTGGGGCTTGACTACGGCTGATCATCCGGCAGGGCGGCGGGTGCGCCCAGACTTCTATTGAAACTGTCACAAACGGGCGCCTTCCGGTGGGAGGGCGCCTTTTTTCTTAAGGCCCCGTGTTCTCAAGACACCGTGTTCTCAGGACACCGTGTTCTCAGGGCACTGAAGGCGCCAGAGACGAGGCGAGAGACGAGGCGAGAGATGGGGGGAGAGACAGGGGACGGCGGCAGGTTGCACAGAAGACATCCACCCTAAGAGCCCGTAACTTTTTCCGTGCCATCAATGGGTTATTCTCCATCCCATCGCCGGGGGGAATCCGGGCTTATTGAGCCTCGGGACCCGCAGGCATTTCAAAAATTTGCTGTTACAGCGGTGGGGACCCAAAAACATGCTGACCGGAAATTCCACCTGGGACGTTTTCATCCTTGCTGTTGTGGACCTGACGAACGAGTACCGCGCCGCGAATGGCGTCGGAGCGGTGACCCTCAATCAGGATCTGTTCGACGCGGCCCAGGGCCATTCCGAAGACATGGCCGTCAACGACTTCTTCGATCACAGGAACCTGGAGGGTCAAAGCCCGGGCGCCCGGATTACGGAGGAAGGCTACCGCTGGAACACTTACGGCGAGAACATTGCCGCCGGATACCGAACCGCTGAGAGCGTTGTTCAGGCCTGGATCAACAGCCCCGGTCACGAACGCAACTTGGTGAACCCGAATTTCAATGAGATCGGTGTCGGCTATTTCTACCTCACCAACGACACGGGCAGCGTGAATTACACCACCTACTGGACCCAGAAATTCGCCAGAAGCCCCGACGGCGTCAATCCGATCGACCTGTCCGACGGGGAAGAAGCGAAGGATTCGCCACCGCCGCCGGCACCGAGAGATTCCATTGCGCCAGCACCGGAACCCGAGGTCTTCACCGGGACATTCGATGCGGATGTGGTAAGCGGCAAGAACCTCAACGACTTTCTCAGGGGCAAGGGCGGATCGGATTATCTTCAGGGCAATGACGGCAACGATACGCTCCTGGGCAACAACGACAATTACTTCAGCGACGGCAACGGTCCGGACTCGGATACTCTGGACGGCGGACGCGGCAATGATCTCATCCAGGGTGGTGATCTGGGCGATGTGCTGCGCGGCGGCGACGGCCATGACGAGATCCATGGAGACCTGGTCACCTATTTCGGCAATGACCGGTTCGGCGCGGACACCATCGAAGGCGGCAACGGCCGGGACAGCATCGGCGGCGGCGGCGGTGATGATTACATCAATGGCGGCCGGGGCGCGGATCTTCTGGTTGGTGGATTGCTGCCGGAGGACAAGCGCTACCATGACAACCGCGACGGCAATGACACGCTGATCGGCATGGAAGGCGCCGACACCCTGCTGGGCGGTTCCGGTGACGACGTGATGCATGGTGACTTCGTCGGCTATTTCGGCAGCGGCTTCAACAATGACCTTCTCGAAGGCGGCAGGGGCACGGACCGGATCGGCGGCGGCGGCGGTGACGACACCGTTGACGGTCAGGGCGGAAACGATTTCCTGAGCGGCGGCCTGATCGATCCGTCAAAGCAGTATCACGACACAAGGAACGGCAATGACTCGCTGTTTGGCCGCAACGGGAACGATTTCCTCATCGGCGGCACCGGTGACGATCTGATCAATGGCGGCAACGGTACGGACACGGCCGGTTACATCGGTAATCTCTACACCCCCGGCGGCGAGCTGAACTATCAGTTCAGCTTCGACGGGACGAGCCTGTTCATTGAAAGCGATTTCTTCGGCAATGACAGGGTCCGCTTTGTGGAGGTCTTCGCCTTCAAGGACGAGATCATCACCTGGGACGAGGCCCTGGCCTTCGCAGGAGTGGACGGCCCGGTCAACACCGCCCTCCCCAACGATTTCCCCTTCAGCGACACTGTCGAAAACCTGGGTGACATCCTCCAGGAACTGGACAGCGTTTACTAGCGCATGAGGCGTTTAAACCGCATCATGCTCAAGGCCGCGACTGCGGTCCGGCGCCACTGCGCCGCCCTCGC
>CAZLPU010000101.1:0-14977 GCA_964561475.1 uncultured Alphaproteobacteria bacterium | reverse complement strand
ATGAGGCGTTTAATCCGCATCATGCTCAAGGCCGCGACTGCGGTCCGGCGCCACAGCGCCGCCCTCGCGGAGGCGCTTCGCGCCGTGAGCGAAAAAACTAGGGCGGCGGCCACCCTGTTTGAAGGTGATCGTGATTTTGCGCCCGCCGCCCTAATGAGAGTAACAGGAGCCTGTGGCAACAATCCAGTGGCTGGAATTCGACGAAACGTTGCACGCGGTCCCGGAAGCGCCCTGACCCCGGCCTTGCCATATCCCGGCACGATAGGTTTCACTTCCCCCAATGAATTGCCGAGAATGGTTCCGATGGACTAGATTTTCCGGCCCTCTTGGGTCTGAACACCCGCTCTGCCCGCACAAGGATAAGCCGCATGTCTGACAATGGCTGGGACGGGTCCGCTGAAGCGTGGCTCGATCATTTGGGTGCCCATGGGGATGTGGGCCGGAGACTGATCCTTGACCCGGTCATGCGCGAGCGCCTGCCGGGACGGGGGTTTCGAACGGCCTTGGATGTGGGGTGCGGAGAGGGGCGGATCTGCCGGATGCTGAAGGGCTTCGGCATGGCGACCGTCGGTCTCGATGCCACTGCTCGCCTGTTGGAGGTGGCCCGTGAGCGGGACCCCGGCGGCGATTACCGCCACGGGTTTGCGGAGGATCTACCGTTTGCGGACGGATCCTTCGATTTGGTGGTCAGCTGCGTGGCGCTCATCGATATTACGGATTTCCGGGCCGCGATTGCAGAAATGGCGCGGGTTCTGGCACCGGGCGGCACGCTCTGGGTTGCCAATCTGACCAGCATGATATCCACCGCGCCCCGGGCCGGATGGCAGTACGATTCCGAAGGGCGGCCCCTGCATTACGCCCTTGATGACTATACGGACGAATGGGCGGCCTGGGTGGAATGGTCCGGCCTGCGGGTTCTCAACTGGCACAGACCCCTGAGCGCCTACATGCAGGCCTATCTCGGTGCGGGGCTTGAACTGCGTCATTTCGACGAACCTCTCCCTCCTGCCGAGATTGTGGGCGCGGACGCCAAGAACCGGCGCGTGCCCTGGTTCAATGTCATGGAATGGCAAAAGCCGGCATCATGACCGGGACGGTCAGCCCTTCTGGTCAGCCGGACAGTTTGGACCGGCCCAACAGCCGCAAGACCGCGTTCCGGCATCCCCGCAACACCGGATAGATCCGGCGGGCAATCCGTGGATGACGGAACAATGCCGCATTGACCCGGTTCACGATGGAGCTGCGGCTGGACAGAAGGGCGATCATGTGGATGCAATCCGCCCCGTGATAAATCTGCCTCCCATAGATCAGCACCATGCCCTCGTCCAGGTCAAAGCCCTTGGCAACAAGCCCGTCGACGATCGCGCCGCCCTCCCGGGCATCCTTGAGCACCACCGGACCGACGGCCTGCTTGAACTTCATGTACCGGACATACTGTGTACAGAACGGACAGGCACCGTCATAAACCATGACCGCCCCCGATGGGGCGGCGAGGGCCATGGAGAGATCTTGCCCGCTGGAAAAGCCTGTGTTGCCGTCGGCTCCCATCATGGCGCGGTTCCTTCCATTGCCGGCGCCCGGGGATGGTGCCGGCGGCGCAGCCCTATGATCAGCGTCCAGAGATCACCGAAAAGAGGCACCTGGGTACAGAATCTTCGGAAGGTCACGGTCCGGCCCACTGCCATGGGTGAGAGCACAAAGATCAACGCCATGGTCGCTGGCTGATAGGGAAACTCGATACCGATCAGAGCCCAGACCATCAAATGGAAGATCATCAGTGCTATGCCGAATGCCCGGTGCATTTCCGGACGGAAGATCGCCACAAGCATGAAAAGCTCAATATACATGACGAAAAGATGGGCGGGCCAGCCGACCCAGAGAGAGCCCTCGAACCAGCCCTGAAGCAGTGTCTCATGGCTGTTATGGATCCAGCGCTGGGCGGTCAGAACGGCCAGGGCATCCGGCGAGAAACTGCTGATGGCATCCGGTGGAACGATTACACCCCGCAGCACTTTCCACAAACCGCTCAGGGTATAGAACATGGCGATCATGGCCTGGGCGGCGAAGAAGGCGGACAACGCACCGTGACGGATCGCGGGACGGGGGAGATCCCCAACGGGCACGGACCGGCCCAGCGGAAAGAAGACAAACGCCAGGGACAGCCACAGAAACAGATGCAAATCATGGTGGACATAGCCGAAGGACATTCTCAGGCTCGACACCATCAACAGGAATGTAAAGATCGCTCCGCGCACCCACCACCGGTGGGGCATGATGACGCCAAGGCACACACTGGCCAGGAAACCGAGGAGCAGAACCCGGGTTGCCGCCACAGGATCGGTCAGACTGATCCAGATCACCGGCCATTGGGGCGTAGACACATCATTCGCCATGACAAGGGCGAACACTTCATTGGATGTGCGGAAGGCAACCACGAGCATCAGGATGTAATAGGCCCGGACGAGCATTTGGGCCTGAACGAAAGCCGCCCGTTGCTGGGCCGGATTGAAATCCTGGCTGGCTCCCGGCCCTCTCAGGACGCGGCGCAGAGTGTGCAACGCTCTCCAATACATGGCCTGTTCCTCACCCGACGGGGGCACTGTTCCGTCAATGTGGTTGTGTGCCCACTGATAACCTGCATCACGAAACACGCGATTCAGACAAGGGCATGCCTTATCGCACGAGGGATTCGTAGTGCATCACGACCTCTTCATCCGTTGACGACCGGTCGCGGTAATAGTCGATGGCGTCGAACCGGACGGCCACCACATAGAAGCCGTCATACGTATCGGGAATCTTGCGCAGGATGTGAGGGCGCACTTCCGACAGGGCGGTCTCCACATCGTGGCCCTGTTCAAGCAGCGTCCCGAAGACATTCATGATCTTCTGCAGACCAATATCCGAGGTCGTGATCTGGCTGTCATAGCCGGAACCCGACGGGGGCGGATCACCTGGCACGGTGGCCATGGGAGGCAGATCGCGGTCCTTCAGCACGAGCACATAACGGGTCTGCATCCGGTAAGGTGTACTGAATAACGACCAGCTGAAAAACGGAAAGACTTCGGACGTCGCAATGACCTGCGCCGGGCCAAGCGCCGCTACTCCCGCATAGGCAATGCAGGCCACTACACATGACGCGATGATTGTCTTATATCGTGTGTACATTGGCGTGCACACGCTCCCATCAGGTTTATATCATTTTTTTCATTACAGTACACTTTGGGAAGGCTGACAAGAACGAGGTTCTCTCCTTCCCAAAAAGGGCCGGCCAAGTCGGGGATTTTGTCGGTATCCTTTGAAATCCGGCACTCAGCACGCGGAGTGCCGGACCTGGTTGTATATCGTCACACAAGGCGTCCGGGTCTCAAAGATCCAGGCTTGTGAAGTCAAATCCGGGCACGTCCTCCAGACCGACGATTTCAAAATCCCCGCTGTCCCACGGCAGGGCTGGTTGTGGCGTTACAAAATCCGCCCGGAAACCGAAACCGTCCATTCCGCCTGCTTCGATCGCCGCATTGTAGGCTTCGGGTACGAAGTAGAAGTCTTCCCCATCGGTGAAACAACCGGCGCCAGGGACAGGGACAGGGACAGGGACAGGCCATAGACAGCTTCAGGACTCCCTCTCGCCGGATACGACGGTGGAGGAACGCTTTACCGGGATCGCTGCAGATCAAATTCTGTAGGAGTGCTCAGTGGACGGGCCATCCGTCTACACCAGGGCCTCGCGCGGTAATGCTGTTGCGCCGGGCCGCGGGTCCGATTTTCAAAGATGCCTACCACAAGGGCAGCGACGCTCTACCCACCATTCTGGCTGGTGCCCGCGCCCAGGACGGAGACCGGGAGCCTTGATCGGCCTTGAGGAGAATGGAGACACGATGCCCCCATCCTCCGTCTTATTGATCCGCTTAAAGCGGGTTGTTGTCGATGAAGTCCAGGATGACGGCTGCCAGTTCTTCACCAGCATCTTCCTGGACGAAATGGCCTGCATTCCTGATCGTGGTATGGGACTGGCCTTGCGCACCGGGAACACCGTCCTGCCAAACCACATCCTGGCCCTTGGTGACCGGGTCTGAATCGGAAAAGGCCGTGAGCAGAGGCTTGTCCCATTTGGCGAAAACTTCGTCCCAGGCCTGCTGATTCTGGCGCAACTGCGAGGCCACGAGAAAGGGGAAGATCCTCGGGCCTGCCTGATAGGTCTCATCCGGGAACGGTGCCGCATAGGCTTCGAGTTCCGCATCCGTCAGTTCAGAAACCGTCGAGCCCTGGAACAATCCTTTGAATTCGAATGTTTCCGCGTTACGGGCCCAGGCCACCCAACGGGTGAACCGGAAGGGTTCGCCCTCCTCCGCCGGCGAATCCGGAGTGCCTTCCATCCACACGCCGATCTGGAAGAGGGGGTAGCCGATCCAACCCCGAAGGCCGCCCGCCTTGGGCAGTCCGGTGTTCGACAGCACGATCCGGGCAAACCGGTCCGGCTCCTCCGCCACGACCCGCAGGCCCACGAGCCCGCCCCAGTCCTGGCCGAAATAGGTGGCGTCGCGCAAATCGAGCTTGCGCACCAGATCGGTCATCGTGTCGATGTGCATTTGATAGCTGTGATCGGCCTGGTTGACCGGCTTGTCAGACTTGCCAAAGCCCACCAGGTCCGGAACCACAACCCGGTATCCGGCGGCGGTCAGCGGCGGGATCATTTTGCGGTACAGGAAGCTCCAGGAAGGCTGGCCGTGGAGCAGGTAGATCACTTCACCGTCCCGGGGACCCTCATCAAGATAATGAACCCGGTATCCTCCGGCTTCCACGTAATTGGCTTCAAAAGGATAGTCCGGCAGATTTGCAAAGCGGCTTTCCGGTGTCCGGACCACTTCGCCCGGGGTCCAGGTTGTGGCGCCCTGGAGCAACAAGATACCGGCGGCAACAATGACCGCCAGCACCAGGAAGATGTAAAGAAGTACGCGCAGCATGATCGCCCCTCATTTCCGTTAGGGTTGATATTGCGCGCATGATTGCACCAAAGACGCCCCGACGCCAGTCAGACGCCAACCAAGCCGGCCCCACGACCGATTTTATCCCCTCCGCCCACGCCTTATCTTCTGAAGAGCCAAGCGCGAGGCCGGAGAAGATGACGGCGAATATTACCAGTTCTCCACCCATGGCCGCAGGACCACTTCGCACGCCCAAGTGGAACGATGCTGACGGTGAAGCTGTAAGTAGGTCAGGGCGATATAGTCCGGATCGACCATATTGTCGTCCACGGTGGTCCCCGCAAGCCGGTGGGCCCTGGAACCGTCGGCCTGGGTCCAGCCAATGGCGCCGTCGATCGGCACGTGGGCGACGTGGATCCCCTTGGGCATCAGTTCCCGGGCCATACTCTGGGCCAGGCCCGCCTTGGCGTGGCAGGACATGGCAAAGGCACCGCTGCGGGGATAGCCTTTGATGGCCGCACTCGCATTGGTGAAAATGATGGTTCCGCGTACCCCGTTTTCGTCGGGTTCCTGGTCCAGCATGCGGCATGCCGCATTTTGCCCCGTACTGAAGGCACTCAAGGCTGAGTTGTTGAACACCTTTGCCACAAGGGCCGGGTCGGCCTCGGTAATCTCCTTACGGAAAATCGCGGGCACCCGGCCATCGATATTGTGAACTACGAGCCTTGGCGCTCCGAGATCACCGGCAACCTTGTCAAAAAGGGCGGACACCGACGTTGGATCCGACGCATCGCAGGCGTAACGGTGTATGCCCCAGTCCCGTTCCAGCTCCACCAGCACTGGCTTGTCCGGCGAACGGGCCGCCACGGCGACAGCCATGCCCTCATAGGCAAACAGCCGGGCACAACTGGCGCTGATCCCCGGACCTCCGCCTACGATCAATGCGACTTCCCGCGATGCTTCCGTCACCCTTGGCCTCCAGCCCAATGCCCGACCAGTCAGTCCGGCCACATTGTCCGATCAAACCCGCACGCCCCGCTCAAGCGGCCGGGCGGTCCTTTCACCTTCCCTGGAACGCGCCCAATCGCCGGGCTAGGATAGCGGGGTTTCGCTGTACCGTAGAACGAAAATGAACGAAGGGAAACGTGATGCCCCAGAAATCCGCCCTGATCCTTACGCTCGGTCTCGCCCTTACTTTTGGCCATGCCATGATTCTCGCTGGCAGCGGTTTTGCCGGCGCGTCGGAAAAAAGAAGCATTCCGGCCCCAGCTTCGGTGAGCCCAGAGGCGCAAGCCTTTCTCAACCAGCCGATCACCCGGGGAGAGACCCCCGTCAATCCGGATACGGACGCCGAATGGATTGCCTTGCGCGAACAGCGCGACGGGCCAGCCGCCGCCGCTCTGGCACGGATCCTGCCAACACTGCCGGTGTCCATGGAGGAAACGGAATGGAACGGTGTCACGGTACGGATCGTTAGACCCAAAAATCAGCCGGCCGAAAAAACGCAGAAGGTCTTGATGAATGTCCATGGGGGCGGCTACGTGTTCGGCGGCGGCCTTTCAAGCCTCCGGGGCGCCCTCCCCTTCGCCATCCAAGGCGGGTACACCGTGGTCGCCGTTGATTACCGGATGCCTCCGGAGCATCCCCACCCGGCCGCCGTGGACGATGCTGTGACGGTGTACAAGGAACTGCTTAAAACCCATCAGCCGGAAGACATTGCAATCTTCGGCACCTCAGCGGGTGGCAGCCTTGCCGCATCGGCCGTCCTGGCGGCACGGGATCAAGGCCTGCCACTGCCCGCCGCCGTCCTCATGAACACGCCCTGGTCGGATCTAACCAAAACGGGAGACAGCTACGCGACGCTCGCGGGCCTCGATCCGGTTCTTGTCGACTATGACGGCCTTCTGGCGACAATGGCGCGCATTTATGCTGGTGATGAAGATATGAAACACCCCCTGCTGTCACCGGTGTATGCGGATTATGACGCGGGGTTTCCCCCTTCATTCCTGCTGACCGGCACGCGGGACCTGTTCTTGAGCAACACCGTGCGTCACCACCGGGTCCTTCGCGATGCCGGTATTGAAGCGGATCTCCATGTCTATGAAGGCATGTGGCATGCTTTTACCGGCATCCCCCAGGGTCTGCCTGAAGGGCAGTCTGCTCTGACGGAAATGATCGATTTTTTCGACCGTCATCTGATTGATTGATGATGACTGGAACCTGAACCCAGCGCAGGGTTGGGTCCTCAGCCCAGAGAGAAACGAACAATCCTGCCCGGAGATTGCCCCGGGCAGGATGGTGTCTTTACTGACCGTCTCCGATACTCTCAATGGTGTTTTCAATCTCTTCGCCGGCTTCCTCCAGCGGATTGTCGTTCTGCTCTTCCATGAAAAAGAACACGGCAGCCGCAATCAGGACAATCAGCACGACGAGGCCAAGAAACCTAAGAATATTGCGCATGATACTGATCCTTCAAAACCAATCCAAAAGCACGAAACGACAGGGCTGAGATCACCCTTGGCGATCCCAGGATACCCATGACCGGAGGCCTATTACTCCGGGTCTCGTTTCAAGGAGAGCAGCCAGTCATCGACTTCCTGCTCCGCCTTCTCCCGGGTGATGCCGTAACGCTCCTGCAGCCGTCCGATAAAACGATCCTTCTGGCCTGCGATAACCGTCAGATCATCATCGGTCAGCTCACCCCATTTTTCGCGGATGACACCGCGAAATTGCATCCATTGACCTTCCACATAATCCCAATTCATCAGCCTTCTCCATTGCCTTGTTAGTGGGTCCAAAGTTGGTGTCTGGATCAAACCGGCGGGCGGCCACGCAAGGCCCGCGCTAGCAGGGCAATGACCAGCAGCACGATGAAAAGGAAGAACAGCAACTGCGCCACACTGGATAGCGCTCCGGCCAGTCCGCCAAAGCCTAAAATTGCCGCAAGAATTGCAAGAATGAAAAACAACAAAGCCCAAGTCAGCATATCTGTTCCCCTGTCGCTGCATCGCAAAAGATGGATGATCCTCATACGCTTCCATGGTGGAGCGGGAAGATCAGCCTCACTCGTCACGAATACATCAACAGGCACGTCCGGTTTTGGTTCCCAGAGACCGGAGCAAACGGGCCCCCTTGGACGGGAACAAATCAAGGATTGCGGTGTTTGTCTAAGGGTACAACTTCTGTGTAAGTCCGTTTTACTGCCAACCCACATACAGGAGCAGCGGCATGGGGAACGATCCGGAGACGGAGGGCACCAAACCCTCCATTGACGGTTTTGAGGATCTTTTCGACGGCATTCTGGACGCAGGGGAAGGTGACGAAATTTCCATTGAGGAAATCATGAGCGCTTTCGGGCGCCGCACCTATGGTCCCTTGATCGTTGCGCCCGCCCTCCTTGCGGTTCTCCCCACAGGCGCGATTCCTGGCGTGCCGTTGCTTTTGGGATTTGTCATCATTCTGGTCTGCGCCCAGCTCCTGGCGGGACGGGAAAGCCCCTGGATACCCAAACGCCTGCGGGAGATGTCATTTCCCCGTGAAACCCTTGATGAGGCATGGGAGCGTTTCCGACCCGGTTTTCAGCGCGTTGACAAAGTGGTCCATCCCCGTCTGACCGTCTTCACCGACACACCCTTTGTGCAAGTGATCGCGATCATCTGCATCATGCTTTCCGTGCTGATGGCACCTTTGGAACTCATCCCCTTCGCGGTCGCAGTGCCGGGCCTTGCGATCGCGGCATTCGGCATTGCCATTTCGACCCGCGACGGTGTCATCGCCCTGACGGGCGCGGGCCTGTTCGGGGCTTCTCTGTGGCTTGTGTGGTGGCTGCTTCTTTGAGGTTCCAGAACTCAAAACCATCGAGATCTCAAAAGTGTAAGCCCGCTCAACGCTGGAGGCGGATCACAATATCCTGGCTCTTGTGAACGGTGATCCGCGCATCTTCAAAGTTTGGAGGGGAAAGACCAACACTGATATTGTTGGAAAAGCCATAAGGCTCCTGCGGCAGGCCGATCAAGGATCGGTCGAAGGAACCGTTGTTGTTTTCATCGTGGTAGAGACTGACCGCATAGACCGCCGGTTTGACATTCTCAAACGTCAGGACCGTTTCCGTGCCGTCGACGGAAGCCGCACCATCAAGTAACGGTTCTCCATCCGGAAACTCATCCGGACCATCGAACAGCCCCGCATGGATTTTTCCGCCCCCGGACTTTGCACCCGTGACACGGACAGTCAGGGTAAGTCCTTGGTCACAGGTCACGTTTTCGTCGGGTTCACATCCGTATGCTTGTGGAACCATCAGGACCCACGCAGCGGCAAGAAACGGGCAGGCGAGACGGATCATCGGACAGTTCCTTTCTCCAGGTATTTCATCCCCTGGTCGGCAGTCCCCGCACCGATGTTAGCAGGTCTCGTTCAATCCCGCCAATTCCAGTGGAGCGTCTCCACCGGAGCCACAACCGACGGCCAGTCAGGCCTTACGCGGCCTTTGCCTCTATTTCATCCGATGCCGGATTTGGCAGAACCAGGCTCACGGCCACGCCCGCCGCGCACAAGACCGTCAGCGCCATCAAGGTCATACGGACACCGGCCCACTCCGCGAAAAGACCAGCCGCTCCACTCAACAACACAAAAGCGCCGGTTATGGTGTTGGCCAGTCCCACATAACGGGGCCGGTTTTCGTCCGTCGTCATATCCACAATGAATGTCTTGCGGCCAAGGCGCACCCCCGCATACCCGATGCTGATGACAAAGAGCACGAAGGCATAGGGAACGATCTGACTTCCGGCAGCCAACCCGGATTGGATGGAAATCATGAGACTGATGATGGAACAACAGACAATGGCACCGCCGATGGCCATGACATGGGCGCTGTTACGGTCCGCAAACCGCCCCCACACCACACCACTGGCGGCGGCCCCTGCGCCAGAGGCAGCGATCATCCAGCCAAGGTCACCAATCGCCCCGACACCCTGCTCACGGGCAAGCAGAATGACAAAGGGAGGCAGAACAGCCGTGGCCACCAGCAGGATCCGTGCGGCCAGAAACTGCACGAACCCAGGCGTGTTCCGCAAAAGAGAAAAGGTGGACAGATGATCGGCCTGCTGAGAGCTCTCTCCCTCCACTCTGCTAGTCCCCTTTTGATCTGCCCCCGGCTTCTCCGGCCCGCCCTTTTCCCTTTCGGGTTCACGGACGAGACCCATGGCGATGATCGACAGACCCCAGCACCCGGCGGCCACAAGGATGACCCCGGCGATCCAGATCAGTGAACGGACGTCTCCGGACAGAATGAAGAGCGCACCCAGCAGAAACCCGGCCGTCCCGGCAATCGCCGCAGGCGGACCGGATATCCGCCCCCGCTCCCCTTTGGACACCACACGCCCCTGAATATCCTTCAGGGTGAGGGAGGCTAGACATCGGCCCAAGCTGAAACAGGCGACCAGGGCCAGGATCAGCCAGCCCGCCAAAGCACCACTCGCAAAAAGTGCGACACCGGCAATGCCGCCAGCACATATCGCCTGCACCGCACTGCCGGCGATCCACAGACCCTTGACCCGCCCTAACCGCGCCACCGGCCCGGACAGAACCACCTGAGGCAACATGGACAAAGCCTCGCGGACGGGAACCACGAGCCCGATAACCGCAGCCGGCGCATTGAGCGTGGCCAGAAGCCAAATGATGACGATGCGCATGTTCAAAAGCGCGTCACCGGATTTCGTCAGGCTCAGGACACCCATTAGAAGGCGACCGTTCAACCCTGCCCCGCCCTCGCTTCCTGTGCGCCCGGCGGCTTCGCTCCGATGGGCAGGTCGCGCAACCATTTTTTACTCCTCATTCACCGTCTGACAGGACAGTCCAAAACGGAGGCTGGCCCGGTTCAGGCGGAGCCGAACACCTCAATCGGCTGTTCGTTCCCGTTTGTTTCAGCCTGTTTGTACTGGTTTGGTGACGGACGAAATACGCCTTGCCGCCACCGGGTCCGTCCCTTAATTTGCATGTCCATTGCAGGGCATCCGGTCTGATCATGGATCAACGCCCTATTTGGAGATCTACGATGAGCGATAATGATGGCGCAGGTGACAATGACGATTTGAAACGCACGGAAAAACTGCAACTCATGCTGGATTCCGTGGAATTGCAAGCCATTGATGACTGGCGGTTCGAGAACCGGATGCCCACACGGGCAGCGGCAATCCGCGAACTGCTCAGACGAGGGCTCCTCGCCAAGGGATTTGACGAACTGAATACAAACGCACCGTCCACAGACTTTCGGGTCGTGCCCGATACCGAGAACTGAACTGGTTAAAGGCCCGAAGTTTCTTCCCTGACGTGAAGATAACGCCCCACCCCAGTTTCGCGTTCCCTTCGTTTCGCGGGCTCTTCGTTTCGCGAGCCCTTCGTTCCGCGAGCTTTTCGTTTTACGAGCTTTTGGGCAGAATGCCCCGGGCGACCATGGCCCGGCCCAGCCAGTGGATTGCGACATCATAGGCGGCCTGGCGCAGACTCCGGTCATGTTCGCGCATCCGCTGCCACATGCTGCTGAAGGCGCTGTCGATCCGCTCCTCGATCTCCGCAAAGACCCGGGATTCTTCCCAGACCTCGCCATGGTGTCCCTGAATCCACTCCGCATAGGATGCAATGACACCACCGGAATTGGCGAGCACATCCGGCAGGACCAGAATGCCGCGATCCGCCAGTCTGGAGTCTCCATCCGGCGTGATGCCATGATTGGCTACCTCAACGACGAGGCTGGCCTCAATGGCTCTGGCGATAGTTTCGTCAATGACATTGCTGATGGCCGCCGGAGCGAGAATATCGCAATCCACTGACAGCACTTCGTCCACCTCAATGGACACGGTACGCCCCCGGCCTGTCGCACCGGCAACGGATCCGGTTCGGCTCTTGTGCTGGCGCAATCGCTCCGGGTTAAGACCGTCCGGGTCGTACACACCACCTTGGGAGTCGGAGACAGCCACAAGCCGCACCCCCTCCTGGGCAAGATAGCTGGCGAGGTGATAGCCGGCATTGCCGAAACCCTGAATGGCCAGGGTCATGTCCATGGGTGCACGGTCGAGTCTGGCCAGGGTTTGCAAGACAGCGATATAGGCACCGTATCCGGTCGCTTCCTTGCGCCCCTTGGAGCCCCCCATTTCAATGGGCTTTCCGGTGATGGCATGGGGGGTATGCCCGCCAAGCAGCCGGTCGAGTTCATCGGCCATCCAGGAAACCGGCTGGCCATTGGTGCCAATATCAGGAGAAGGAATATCCTTGTCCGGCCGTACAATGCTGGACAGGCCCCGGACATAAAGACGGCTCAACCGTTCCAACTCCCCAGCCGACAAGGAGTGTGCATCGACGCGTGCCCCCCCTTTCGCCCCGCCAAAGGGCAGGCCGACCAGGGCACATTTGACCGTCATGAGCTGGGCCAGAACTTCCACTTCATCCATGGACACGGAGGACGTGAACCGGATACCGCCTTTCGTGGGCCCAAGCACCGCATTGTGGCGGCACCGCCACGCCGGCACCATCTCCAGGGCACCGCTATCCCGGCGCAGAGGAAGATGAACGCTGAGACACTCCTGGGCGCTGCCAATCAAAGCTGGAAGATCCGGGGAGAGATCACAAATTTCAGCGGCTTTTGCCACCCGTTCCTGGAAAACAGTCGCATGATCGGTCATTCGCTCACCTCCTGCGGGGCAAACGGCATCACCGCCTCAATTGTTCCATGGAACAGGCACTTTTCATTCTAAAATAGTTTTCGCCAAGCCACATTCAGCCCAGAGGTTTTAGATTGTTAAGGCCAACGCGGGGTATCACGCATCCGCGCCGGTTTTCAGCGCAAGAGCCATTTGGGTCCGGCCACGGGACAAGCGCGATCGGACGGTTCCCACGGGAACACTCAACACGGCGGAGAGTTCCTCATAGATCAGATCGTCGAATATGCTGAGAAGAACGATTTCGCGGTATTGGACGCTGAGTTTATCAATGCCCGCCCGAAGGATATCCCAGGTGAGCGAATGGTCTTCCACCGTACGCGGATCAGGACAGTCGGCAATATCGGCATTCGGCTCGAAGGGGGCCCGGGTTTCCCGTCGCCTGGCGTTAAGATGCAGGTTACGCATCATTTTTGCCAGCCAGGCCCGCAGATTGGTGCCCGGTTCAAAGCGCTCCCAGTTTGAAAGGGCCCGTTCAGCGCAATCCTGGAGCAGGTCGTCCGCATGATCCCGGTCACGGGTCAGGCTTAGGGCATAGGGCAAAAGCAGAGGAAGTGTGCGCTCCAACTCAGAGCAGAACGTGTCGCTCGCCCTGGACATATACTGAC
Organism: uncultured Alphaproteobacteria bacterium; assembly: GCA_964561475.1. GTDB lineage: Bacteria > Pseudomonadota > Alphaproteobacteria > JAJFIK01 > JAJFIK01 > CAYUYV01. Next base: position 1,735 of record CAZLPU010000101.1, on the reverse strand, counting down.
CGTTTGGGTCTCCATCTCCCGCCATGGTCCCCTCCTTTTCCAAACCACAGTTGCACTGCGCCAAGGAATACAAGGGCCACACCATCAATTATTCCGTTCAAGCGCAAAGCTAGCGAGACGGCAAAGCGTATTGACCGTCAACAACCTATGTTAATGTCACGGGGCGTTCAGGATGGTGATTGGAAGGGCCGCGGCGAAGTGATGGATAAACTGTTGGATGAGGGGGCTGACATCGTGCGCGCACTGTTTCGCCGGCTTAGTCACTACACCGATTTGAACGAAAGTCTCTGGTCCAGCCTTGAGGCGATCGGCGGTCCGCACGAGGAAATCGCCGCTCATACCGATCTGGTCCTGGAAGGGGACCGGCTCGACAAGGTCATTCTGATTGAGAGGGGCTGGGCGATCCGTCACCGGAACCTGGCTGACGGCCGCCGACAGATAGTCAATTTTCTTCTGGCCGGAGACTTTTTCGATTTGCAGGTGTTTCTGGCACGCACCAGCGATCATTCGGTGACGACCGTGACCCCGGTCACGGCCCTGTTCATCAAACCGGCCGACATTATGGACTTGTTCTACAACAATTCAGATGTCGCAATCAGTCTGTGGTGGGCCACTTTGCAGGAAGAAGCGATCCTGCGTGAACAGATTGTCCGCACGGGCCGGCGCACCGCCCTGGAACGGGTCGCCCATCTGATCCTTGAGCTTCACCGGCGCAACCGCATTGTTCATCAGGGGTCCGAGGAAGCCTTTGTTCTGCCCCTGACCCAGTCCGTTCTGGCCGATGCCCTCGGGCTCAGCATTGTCCATGTCAACAGAACCCTCCGTACGCTCACGGCCCGTGGCCTGATCGAGCGGGACGGACCTGTCCTGCATCTGCGGGACCGCAAGGGCCTTCAGACCCTTTGCGATTTTGACACGGATTACCTGCACCTGGACGCGACCATCGAAATGTTCCGTCTCAACCTGCCCGAACGCCTGTCCCGGTAGTCCGCAGCCCCAAGCCCGCGCCCTAAGCCCCGGCCCTATTCCCGCCGCCCAGACCTGATCCGGCCTTAACCTATGTTGATGCGCACATCACAGCCCTGGGTTAAGCCGATATCAAGCGATCAGTTTTGGAGAGTATTCATGGACCAAACGTCTGGGATGCCCTTGAGGGCTCGACTGGAACGGTTCTCTTTTTTCATGCTTGGCGACCGGGGCCTCGCCCGCACCCTCACTCAAGCCGTTGCCGGCCGTCACAGACTGCCTTCGTCCAGGGACGCCGTATTGCCCCCGGAGGAAATGGTGACGGTGTTCCGGGATCTGAGCCATGAATGCTGGTGGGTCATTCAGGCCAATGCCGACGACCGGCCGCCTGCCAGTGCGCATGGATCCTCGCCGCTTCTGACCCAGTGGCAGCGGCTGCCCCCATTGTTCCGTCAGATCATGCTGCTCATCCACATGGAGCACTTCAGTCTTGAAGAGGCCGCCCGGATCAGCGGCATACCAAACGATCGGTTCGCTGATCGCCTGGGAGCAGCCCGGGCGGCCTTCCAGGCCGCTGCCCGATAGAAGCAGCATTCAACCGGATTGATCCTTGGTGCCACTTCCTCCCCCACTCGCAGACCCCCAGTGCGAAGCAGGCTCCCAGTGCGAAGCAGGCCCCCAGTCCAAAGCAGGCCCCCAGTCCAAAGCAGACCCTAATACCAATCGCATTTGATCAGAACCTATGGGCCCATTTTCGTAGGCCGATAGA
>CAZLPU010000100.1:0-15250 GCA_964561475.1 uncultured Alphaproteobacteria bacterium | reverse complement strand
CAGTTCGCCGGAGACGTGGTCCACATAATAATGACACTGGCCCGGGCCATCGATGCCGTAGGCCCAGTGAAGCCCAGTGTTGAACAACTGGGGGCTGTTGGGCGCGGCTTTCTGGGCCGCCAGCATGTGGCGCATTTCATCGAAATAGGAGCGGGCATCGGTCTCGGAGCTGAAATAGCCCCCTTTCCAGCCCCAGTAGGTCCAGGCACCTGCCAGCCGGTCGAACACGTCGCGGGCCGATTCCTCGGCACCGGTTTCCGTCTCCGTGGCCTGGGCTTCCGCGGGGTCCGCGTCCTCATCGGACTCGATCTCAGCAGGGGTGGCGGCAATCTGGCGCTGAAGCCATTCCGGCATGCCGTCTTCGGCGACTTTCACCCGCTTTGCGGGCACGCCGGCCTTGCGCATGTATTTTTGCGCCAGAATGTCCACGGCCACCTGACTCCAGTTCGACGGCACGTCGATTCCGGCGTGGTGGAAGACGGTTGATCCGTCCGGATTGCGGATCTCGCTGGTTGCGGTGGTGAATCCAATCCCGTGATAGGGCCCCAGATCGGCCTGGGTAAAGCGGCGGTCGATACGCATGCGAACCGTTCATCCTCTCCGTTCCGGCGCGAGAACCGCGCCTTTGCCCGAAACGGGCTCAGCCCCGTTAGATGCCGCGCGTGTCCGCTGGACCACCGGGCGCAAGGCCCCACGCGGGCGTTCAGCCCCTAGATATAGTATGCTTTTCGCAAATCAGCCCAAAATCTAGTGGGTTGTCGGGAAGCGTGCAATGGCTTTCTGCCGGTGCGGCGGGTGTGAATGACGCACCTGTTGGCAGCCCGGTAACCCTTGGGAGCCCAGGATCCGCAGGGGCTGGACGCCTGTATCCTGCGGTGCAATAGTCCAGCGCACTCTAGGGTGATTCCGTCTGTCCGGGTTCGGGCTGAACGGCTGCGATTGGCGCCAACGGTCCTCGCCAGACAGTCCCGCCGGTGGTCATGTGGTCATGATCCCCATGGTCATTGGCTATCCGGCCGAAGGACACGGCCAAAGTCGTGAGGCTTTGGCCGGGTTTATGATCGGGGCAATGATCTAGGCAATCATCTGGGCGGCAGGGCAGGCGCGACTGAGGTTCAGGGTGGGTCGAGGATGTTTTCGTTTTTGAACTGGTTGTTCACGTGGTGGAACGGTCCCACAGTGGGAACGGCCATTTTCACATGGGCGAAAGGCCGGTTCGTCGGTGAGGATGAGCAGGGCAACCGCTATTATGAGCAGAAGACCCTGCCCAAGGGTCAGAAGCGCCGCCGCCGCTGGGTGGTCTATAAAGGGGTTGCCGAGGCCACCCGGGTGCCGCCGGAATGGCATGCTTGGCTCCATCATATTGCGGAAGAGCCGCCCACGGTCGCGCCCCTGAAGCGCCAGGCCTGGGAAAAGGACCACAAGCCGAACCAAACCGGCACTCCCGGCGCCTACCGGCCCGGCGGGTCCGTGTTGCGCCCGGGCGGTGAGCGCCAGCCCGCCGGCGGTGATTACGAAGCCTGGCAGCCCAATGCGAAGCCGGGCACAAACCAGCGCCCGTCCAATGATGACGGCGCTCCTGCGGACAAGACCGGGACGGATCGGTAACGGACATGCGCCAGAATTTCGTTGAGACCTTGATCGGAGCCGTCGTCGTCGGCGTGGCGATCCTGTTTCTGCTTTTCGCCTTCCAGCGGGGCGAGAACGTGCAGTTGTCCGGGGGCTACAAGCTGACCGCCCGGGTGACCAACGCCACGGGTATCTCCACCGGCACCGATGTGCGCATCGCCGGCGTGAAGGTGGGCACCGTTTCCGCCGTGACCCTGGATCCCAAGACCTACGAGGCAGTGATCGCCCTGAGCATCGCCCCCACATACGAGTTGCCGGAAGACAGCTCCATGAGCGTGGCGTCGGAAAGCCTTCTGGGCGGCAATTTCATCTCCCTCGCGCCGGGCGGTGATTTCGAAAGCGTGCTCAAGGACGGTGATGAGATTCTGTTCGCAACCGGGACCGTCGACATCATGTCCCTGATCCAGCAGGCGATCTTCGGCACCGGTGGGGCCTCCAATACGGCCAATGACGCGAGCAGTGAAAGCGGATCCTCCGGCGACGTGCTGGACACCGGCTTCTGAGACGCGTTGACTGATCTCATCGCCCTATTGGGCGAAGGGATTGGAGCGGAGATGAGGCCAGGGCGAGTGGTAGGTCCGGGGGGTGCGCCCGCGTCAGTCTAAGGCGCATTGCCCATAAAACCGGCGCAATCGGTCGGCGTTCTGGCCCATATTGGCTGGCCCATATTGTCTGGTCCATATTGTTTGGCCCAAATTGAATGACAGACCGGACGCTGCCCCGGACCGCCGGGGCGCCCGGCAGGCGGGGATAACAACCATGACCGCAGTTTGGCCTCTTTCCATTTCTGCCAAGGCCCCATTCGGCCGGGCTGTTCTTGATCGTGCGACGGTCCTCCAGGGCTCGTCCCGCGCGGCCCTGGCCGGACTGGCTGTTCTGGCCATGGCCAGTGTTCCAGTGACGCCGGGTCTGGCCCAGGCGTATCAGCAGGACGAGAATAGCCAGGAGCAGTACGGTCAGGAGGACGGACAAGAGGGGATCGCCCAGGATCCCTATGCCCGGACCTTTGAAAGCCAACCGGCGGTCGGTCAATCCGGCCCCACCAATGGGTTTGCCAATGGGTTTAACGACGGTTTGAATGACGACAGCGTGCCCGCGACCGCCGCCGTGTTGCGGGGCCTGGACAAGGTCACCGCCAATGTCCGCCAGTTTGTCGTCCCCGCCGGCTCCGTGCTGGATTTCGGCCGTCTCTCGATCCGGGTTCAGACCTGCCGGTCCACGCCACCCACGGCCCAGACCCCGGAAAGCAGCGTGTTTCTGGAAATCGATGATCGCCGGTCAGATGGGTCCGTGGAGCGGGTCTTTTCCGGGTGGATGTTCGCCTCGTCCCCGGCCCTGAACCCTCTCAATCACCCGGTCTACGATGTCTGGGTGATGAGCTGCAGGACCCTGTCGCCGGAGGGGGACTCCTCCAACCGGTAGAAATCCGCATGGCGGACCACCGCATCCCGCAGTCTCGCATGATAGATCGCCCGGGGCAGCTCGATGGCCCCGAACTTGGTCAGATGCTCTGAGACAAACTGGGTGTCGAGCAGGGTGTAGCCGCCGGCGATCATCCGGGCGACCAGATGCACAAGAGCCACTTTGCTCGCATCGGTCACCCGCGTGAACATGCTTTCCCCGAAAAACGCCGCACCCAGTTCCACGCCATAAAGCCCGCCCACCAGGGCACCGTCCTGCCAGCATTCGACGCTGTGGGCGCATCCGCCGTCATGGAGGGCGCAGTAAAGGTCCAGGATCTGCTCGTTGATCCAGGTGTCCTCCCGGCCCGGGCCCGAATCGGCGCACCCCTTCATGACCTCCCGGAAGGCGGTATTGATCCGCACGTCGAACACGCCAGCGCGCACGGTGCGTTTCAGCCGCTTGGGAACGTGGAAGGTGTCCAGGGGGAGAATGCCCCGGAACTGGGGATCGAGAAAAAAGATGTGGGGATCGTCCCGGCTTTCGGCCATGGGAAAGACCCCGATGGAATAGGCGTGGAGCAGAAGCTCTGGTGTTATCTCTGGCTGGCCTTCACTCACTCCGTCTGCCCGCTTCCCATGGTCCGGCGGCACCGTGCCACCGGCAGCAACAGGATTGTGCCCTGCTTTGCTCTCCCGTGCGAGGGGGTAATGACACGCCTGGCCGATCTGGAGGGCATGTCCATGAGGAGGGGAGGCCTGCCTGAGGGTTTTGTGGAGAGCCAGGGCTGGATCCAGATTGGACAAAGATGCCCGGGTCGCGGGTGTCCCATGTCAGATGTCGAACTTCGGTATTCCTTGGGGCCGGGTGATTCCCGGCTTGTCCCGTTTCAAGTCGAATTCGTCGATTTCGATCCCCTCCCGGATCATGTACTTCGCGGGAATGATCGTGCCATTGAAGGCCGTGGAATGAATAATGGTCTGTTTTGCTCGGTCCAGAAGGCGGGCATGCCGGGCCAGTTCTTCCGCAAAAATCAGTTCCTCGATTTCATTGTTCTGTGCGCTCATCATTGAGAGATCGACAACCAGATGGCGCACATCCTGTTTGTGGATGGCGAACAATGCTTGCGCCAGGGACTCGTACCGCTCCTCAAGGGTCATCGTGCCGTACATGTCCACAAGCATGAGGGATGCGTCGACAAACACATCGCTCTTGAATGGCATTGGTGGTCTCCAACAGGATGAATTTACAACGTTATTGGGCAGTATCATTGAAATAGATGCAAGGAGACACAGTCCCGGATTGTGTCATTCGGCGATTTCAGTGCTGAGCGTTGCCTTTCCTGCCACACGCTCAGTCCTTCAAAACAGACAGTGTATTACATTCTTGAATTGTGAAATCAGATAGTCGCAGTGTATCTGGTGCGGTTTTAGCGCGCCAGGTTGCACGCCGGGGCAACGGATCATGGATGTGATCCGTGCCGGGACCAATGATTGCATGAAGACGGAACGGCCCGCAGCCGATCAATCAGTGGCTGCGCAGATAGGCTTCCAGCCAATGGATGTTGTAGTCCCCGGCCTGGAAATCCCGGTCGTTGAGCAGGTCCTCGAACAGGGGGATGGTGGTCTCCACCCCATCGATAACGAACTCCCGCAATGCCCGGCGCAGGCGCAGGAGACATTCCGGACGGTCCCGCCCATGGACAATCAGCTTGCCGATCAAACTGTCGTAGTGAGGCGGAATGCGGTAACCGGAATAAACCGCCGAATCGACCCGGACGCCGAGGCCACCGGGAGGGTGATATTCCCTGATCTGGCCTGGGGAGGGGTTGAAGGTGCGGGGATGTTCCGCATTGATCCGGCACTCAATGGCGTGGCCTTCAATCACCACGTCGCTCTGGGTAAAGCTCAGGGCGTGGCCCGCCGCAACGAGAATCTGTTCACGGACAAGATCCGTGTCCGTCACCATTTCCGTGACCGGATGTTCCACCTGGATCCGGGTGTTCATTTCAATGAAATAGAACTCGCCGTCCTCCCAGAGGAACTCCACGGTGCCCGCGCCCAGATACCCAAGCTGGCTCACCGCGTTCGAGACGATGGTGCCAATTCTGGTGCGCGAGGCCTCATCCAGCGCAGGACTTGGGGCTTCTTCAAGCACTTTCTGGTGGCGGCGCTGGAGGGAACAGTCCCGCTCCCCCAGATGCACCACATTGCCATGGCTGTCGGCCATGACCTGCACTTCGATGTGGCGGGGCCGCTCCAGATATTTTTCCAGATAGACGGAGTCGTCCCCGAAGGCCTTTTTCGCCTCGGACCGGGCCGTGGCGAGGGCGGTGCGCAGATCCTGGGCGTCCCGGGCCACTTTCATGCCCCGCCCGCCGCCGCCCGCAGCGGCCTTGACGAGAACGGGATAGCCGATGGCGTCGGCGGCGTCCCTGGCCTCCCGCTCGGAGGTCACGCCCCCGTCAGACCCCGGAACAACCGGAATGCCCACGGCCTTCACGGCGGCCTTGGCGGCGATCTTGTCGCCCATCAGCCGGATATGATCCGCCTTCGGACCGATAAAGGCGATGTCATGAGCCTCGACGATTTCAGCAAAGCGCGCGTTTTCCGACAAAAAGCCATAGCCCGGATGAATTGCCTGGGCGCCGGTAATCTCGCAGGCGGCGATCAGGGCAGGGACATTGAGATAGCTTTCCACCGCCGGGGGCGGGCCGATGCACACGCTCTCATCGGCAAGGCGCACATGCATGGCATTGGCGTCGGCGGTGGAGTGGACCGCGACGGTCTTGATACCGAGATCCTTGCAGGCCCGGTGGACCCTCAGGGCAATCTCGCCCCGGTTGGCGATCAGAACTTTGTCGAACATGCTGGTGTTTCCGCGCCCCGTTCCTCGATGATCCGATCCCCCATTATTCAATGATGATCAGGGGTTCGCCGAACTCCACCGGCTGTTCATTGGCGACCAGAACCCGTTTCACGATGCCCGCCCGCTTGGCGTGGATGTGGTTCATGGTTTTCATCGCCTCGACGATCATGATCGTCTGGCCTTCCACAACGCTGTCCCCCTCCCGCACGAAGGGTGGCGAGCCGGGTTCCGCGCCCAGATAGGCGGTGCCGACCATGGGGGATTTGATCACACCGGGATGGGAGGCAAGGTCGTTGCCCTCGGCCTCCTGGGCTCCCTGAGCCGGAGCGGACGAGGAGGGGGCCTGGACGTGCCCGGCCTGGGCCTGGGTCAGGGGGAAAGCCTGGGCGTAAGCGGAGACCTGCCGGGAGACCCGCAACCGCAGGCCATTCTGTTCGATTTCGATTTCCGTCAGGTCGGTCTCGTTCAGGAGGGCGGCCAGTTCGCGGATGAGATTCTGGTCGATGCCACCGCGCGGCTCTTTCCCTTTCCCGCTCTCGTCGGGTGTTTTCTGGTCGGTCACTCTCGAGGGCCCCTTTCTTCAACCGTCCCGTTCCTGGCCATGCTGCCGTCGGCAGTCCGCTGGCGGACGGGCGGTGGGCTTCCTAATTTCCGGCACGGGACGGATCCCCGGTTGCGCCGGTCCTGCATGGATGCTGGCCCCATCCCCTTAGCTCGTTACCCCAAGGGTGCAGCACACCGGATGCGCGTCAAAAGTAGGGCGGCGCACATGCCCTACGATCACACATGCATCCATGATACATGCATCAGTGTCTGGGGCGGATTCGTGTCCATGGCGCCGGATCCTCCGCCTCTCGCGTATCCGGGCCCCTTAATTTCAGGCTGAAACCGGCGTTGCCTGTCCCCGCAACCGGCGTCCCGCCGTTTACCGCACGCCTTTATCGGACTGATCCATCGCGTCAAACATTGGCCTGAAACCGATGGTGGGCCGCTCACTCCTGGTTTTTTTCGTCCCCACCTGGCTTCAACTCCGCGGCGATTGCGTCGAGAGCCAGAAGATAGCCCCGGGCTCCAAGGCCGCAGATGACGCCCTTTGAAGCCTGCGAAACGTATGAGTGATGCCGGAAAGTGTCACGTTTGAAAATGTTGGACAAGTGCACCTCGATAATCAGTCCGGGAAAGGCCAGAAGGGCATCGAGAAGGGCAATGGATGTGTGGCTGAAAGCCCCGGCATTGACGATCATTGCGTCCATGGTGGTGCGGGCCTCGTGCACCCAGTCGATCAGCACCCCCTCATGGTTGGATTGGCGGAAATCCACGGAAAGACCAAGGCCGCGCCCGTGCGCAATCGCGCTTGCCTCGATATCTGCGAGCGTGTCGTGGCCGTAGATGTGGGGCTCCCGGTGACCCAGAAGGTTGAGGTTCGGACCGTTCAGGATGAGTGTTTTGGTCATGGCGCGCTTTTGTCGTGATCAATGGGGCCTCATAAGGCCCGGGTTGCCTTGCGGACCCGCCGCCAAGGGGATACATGCCCTCTGGGACCAGAGGAGAGGGGCCGCGAGGGCAGCGCCCCCGGCATCGGTCCGGTGGGCCGTTCCATTTCCCCATCTGAAGCCTTTGCGAATCAGCAGACGAGGAGACACGCCGTGCGGCTCGTGATCAATGGTGAAGTGCACAAGGTCGAGGGTCCCCTCACCGTGGCCGCCATGCTGGAGCGCCTGGACCTCACGGCACCCAAGGTGGCGGTGGAGCGGAACCTGGAAATCGTCCCCCGGTCACAATTTGGCGAGACGCTCCTGGCGGATGGGGACCGGCTTGAGATCGTCCACTTCATTGGCGGCGGCTGAGAGACTTGGCGTTTCCGCCGCCAGCCCATGCCCGCTCACAATTTTCACGTTCTGCGCACGGGCCTGAAGGCCCTGCAAATCAAGTCTCTGCAAACAGGGGAGCCTGAGCGCGGGATTTGAGATCAGCACCCGGCTTCAGCTCCGGACGTGGCCCCCGACACAGGTCCCGACACAGGTCCCGACACAGGTAAAGAGGAAACCGACATGACCTTTGATGATCCGCTCGTGATCGCCGGACGGACGTTCAAATCCCGTATCATCCTCGGCACCGGCAAATACGCGTCCTATGAGCAGAATGCCCGGGCACTTGAGGCCGCCGGAGCGGAGATCGTCACTGTGGCGGTGCGCCGGGTCAATCTCACGGACCGGTCCCAGCCCATGCTGGTCGACCATATCGACCCCAAGCGCTATGTGTTCCTGCCCAACACCGCCGGCTGCTACACCGCCGAGGACTCCATCCGGACCCTGCGTCTGGCCCGGGATGCGGGGGGCTGGTCCCTGGTGAAGCTGGAAGTTCTGGGGGACGCCAAGACCCTTTACCCCAACATGCGCGAGACCCTGCGGGCGGCGGAAAAGTTGTTGGCGGACGGTTTCCAGGTGATGGTCTATTGCTCCGACGATCCGATCGCCGCCAAGGAGCTGGAGGAAATGGGGTGCTGCGCCATCATGCCCCTGGGCGCCCCTATCGGCTCGGGCCTGGGGATCCAGAACCCCCTCAATATCCGTCTGATCGTTGAACAGTCCCGGGTGCCGGTGCTGGTGGATGCGGGCGTCGGCACCGCCTCCGACGCGGCCGTGGCCATGGAGCTGGGCTGTGACGCGGTGTTGATGAACACGGCCATCGCCGAGGCCCGCGACCCGATCAAGATGGCCAAGGCCATGCGACTTGCGGTGGATGCGGGCCGGATGGCCTATCTGGCGGGGCGGATGCCCCGGCGGGACTACGGCCAGGCGTCTTCCCCCACCACCGGGCTGATCTGACCTGACCAGGCGGTCCTTGGGCGGCTTTCCCGCAAAACAGGTGCGTCACGAAAAAAGGCGCAGGAGCATCCGGCTCCTGCGCCTTTTTCAGATGCGGAAGGGGGCGGCCATTGCCGCCAGCCTCACCAGTCGGAGGCGTCGTTGACCAGGTCTTCGTCGATGCTGCCGCCTTCGAACAGGGGCACGAAGTCCTTGGGCACATTGGGACCGCTGAAGGACACGCCGATGGACGGGCCACCGGGGAAGGGGGTGGTGGCACCCGGGGTCTCACCGCCGCCCTGGCGGTTCAGGACGCTGGGCAGTTGCTGGCCCAGCTGGTTGAAGACGGCGAGGTTCACCGCGACATTGCCGTAGGGAATGCCGAAATCAGCGGTGATGTAGCGGGACACACCGGCATTACCGTCGATCTCGAAGGCCTTGATGAAGGCATAGCGGTTGTTGAACTCGTTCAGTCCCGCCAGATCCACAGTGCTGCCGGAGGTGTTGAACAGGGCCAGCATGTGCAGGCCGACACACCGGCTCTGGTCGCAGGCGGTGGGCATCACCAGCATCCGCAGACCTTCCGGGCTGACAACCGCCACGCCGCTGCCCCCGTCCTGGAACTGGCGCACTTCGCTGCCGTAGCCCATTTCCTGAGCGATGGCCTGGATCGCCGCGGGGGTAAAGCTGTTGAGCATCCGCTGCGGATCACCAACCTGGGCCGCTGCGGGGCTGAGGGCCGCCATTACGCTGAAACCCGCTGCTGCGCAGGCCGCAAAGAAACGCTTCATCATAAAATCCCCAACTCTGTTGGTGGTCATGAGCATCTGGTTTTGAGCACATCGTTTTAGGCACCCGGCTAACTCGGTGCCCGGGGCCGGCACGCCAAAGCCGATCCCTGCTCCTTAGTCCCATCAGACTAGCGCCAAATCCGTTGCCGCGAAAAGGGGCTGTCCATGGCGCCAACCCGAAGCCGGACTTATTCGGCGACCGCATCCCGGATCAGGGCCGCGACGCGCTCTTTCTGCCAGCCCACCACCGGCTCATCGCCGACGATGAATGCAGGCGTGCCGTCCACTTCCATGGCCATGCCCAGGGCCCGGTGCTGGTCCATGGCATCGGCCACTTCGTCAGACTCCATGTCCTTGGCGAACCGCTTGGGATCGAGGCCCAGATCGGTGGCAATCTGAATGGCCCGCGCCTTGTCCACCCGCCCGGTGGCGGTCATCAGGGCCCGGTGCATGTCGAAATAGCGGTCCTGTTTCCCAGCAGCGAGGGCCGCCTGGGAGGCGGTCAGGGACTCGGCGCTGAGGATGGGGAACTCCACGAAAGTGACACCCAGCTCCGGCTCGTTTTCGATCATTTCCATGATGACCGGCAGGGCGGATTTACAGAAGCCGCAGTTGTAATCAAAGAATTCCACCATCTGGACCTTGCCGTCCGGATTGCCCGCCACATGCACCAGGGGCAGGTCGCCGACCTTGCTGAGATTGGCGGTCACGGCTTCCCGGCGCTTCTTTTCCGCGTCGGCCCGGCGGACTTCCTCATATTCGTTGAGGGCGTCGATGATCATTTCCGGGTCGTCCATGAGTACCTGACGGACCTTTTCAGCGAACGCGGCATCGGCCTTGGTTTCGGCGGCGGCGGGCGCGAAGGTCAGGCCGGCAGCCAGAAGGGCGGCGGGAAGACAAACGGTCAAACGGGTCATGACAGGGCTCTCGGTTTTGCGGCAATGCGCGGTTTGAAATACGGGTTGATCGGTGGGCTCAGCGGCGGCGCGCGTTCTCGCGCTGCCTGCGGGCCGGTTCTTTCGCGGCCTGGAGAATGTCGTTGGCCCGGTTCCATTCCGGCGTCCCGGGGGACAGGCCGCTGCGGGCCCGGGCGGCGAACTGAAGCGCCCGGTTGTAGTTCCCGGCGGCGTAGAACCGTTCCGCCGTTGCCAAGTCAGCCATGACCTCATTGCCCAGACGAGCATGGGCAATGGCGAGCTGGTGCCAGACAAAGGGGTTCTCCGCCCCCTCCCGGGACGCGGATTTCAGATGCCCAAGGGCTTCGCGGGTGGCTTCGAGGTCCCCGCCGTCCTCGTCGATCGCGAGGAGGGTCTGGCCCAGAAGCAGTTGGAACAGGGGCTCATCGGGCAGCAGGGCCAAGGCGCGCTTGTAGGGGGCCACGGCGTCCGGCGCCCTGCCGCTTTCAAACAGCACCTGTCCATGAAGCTCGTGGAAATAGGGGTTATCTGGTTGCGCATCGAGCAGGGGTTGGATTTCCGCCAGGGCCATATCGACGGAGCCCTGCTGGAAATAGGCAACGGTGCGGGCGTAATGGGCCTGGGGTGAGTTGTCGTCCTCGGGGTAGCGCCGGAAGGTGACCGCCGGTGCGTCGATGAAGCCATGAATCTTGGCCTGCACCATGCTGAGTTCGTGGATCGCCTCCGGACTGTCCGGCACATCGGTGTAGGGGGATTCCGCGATCCGGCCCCGCAGGGCGGCGATCCGGTCGCTGCCCAGGGGGTGGGTGCGGGCATAGGGATCCCGGCGCCCGGGGACCAGAAGCTCCTGATCCCGGAATTTCTCGAAAAACTCGGAGATGCCCTTGGAAGAAATGCCGATCCGGTCGAGATAGGTCACGGCGGCCTGGTCGGCCCGGGATTCCTGTTCCCGGCTATAGGCAAGAATGTTGCGCTGGGCCACATGCTGGCCCCCCAAGAGCAGCGCCAGACCCGCATCGGGCGCACCAGCGACTGCGGCCAGAACACCAAGGGCCATGGTGACCAGCATCGGCCCGGTCGCCGCCCGGATGGCCTCATCGAAGCGGACCGTGTGGCCGCCGGCAATGTGGCCCGCCTCGTGGGCAATCACCCCGATGATCTGGTTCGGGCGGTCAGCGGTCAGGATCAGGCCGGTGTGGATGAACATCCGCCGTCCCACGGTAACGAAGGCGTTGATGGAGGAATCGTTCACCAGATAAATGCGCACGCTTTCCGGCTGAAGGCCCGCCGCTTCGAGAACCGGGTCCGAATAGTCCCGGATCATCCGCTCGGTCTCCGCGTCCCGGATCAGGCTGATCCTCTGGGCGTGCGCGGTCATCGGCACAAAAGCGATCAGGGCTGTCACAACCCACACAGCGGCCATGCGCCCAGGGGCGCGGAAGAGAGAGGCAAACCAGGACCGGGCCGGGCCGGTTCTGCCGTTTGGGACATTGGGAATCGGAGCCGAGGTAGCGTGCTGGCTATCATGCATCGTGTTCAAAACCGCTCCTGGCAAATTTTCCGCCTCGTTTGTCGCCGATGCGGAGTCGTCATCCCCGGCTTCAACCTGTCAAAGGCTGGGACCGCCCACAGGCCGCGCCTCCCGAAAGGGCGAGAAGCGGTCTTTTTCCCTATCCGACAGTAACGGTCCGGAGGGAATTTTCCTTCCCTCACCGCTCAAGCACCAACCGCTCAAAAGTATAACCCAGTCGGCCGACTCTCTCACTGAGATCCGGCCTTTGGATAAAACGAGAACTTTCAAGCATTATGGTGCATGTCGGGCAAGCGGCTGTCATGTCCCAATCTTGTGAGGGTTGTCGGGATTGGCAGATGCCCCTCGACATCGGCGCCGCTTTCCTCGACAAAGCCCTCTTCGCTTTCAACTGGGCCCCGCATTACGCTTTTCCAAGGCGTGGAGCAGTTCCATGACCACAGTGTGGCGGAACAAAAGGGTTTGGCCCATGGCCACCGCCCTTGCCACCGCCCTTTTCAGGGGCTCCTCCTTCTCCTGATGCGCGCCGGTGGGGTGGGGCTTGTGCCGATAAGGTGGGGCGCCACGCCATGGGAACTGCGGGACAAAAGATCGGACGGTCATGACTGAACACGGAAACTGGCCCCTGGGACCCCGGGCCGATGTCGCGCCTTTTCTGGCCATGGATGTGCTGAGCAAGGCCAATGCCCTGGAGGCAGCCGGATCGGACATCGTGCATATGGAACTGGGCCAGCCCGGGGCGGCCCTGCCCGATGTGGTGACGGCGGAATCCATCCGTGTGCTGTCCGCCGGTCAGGTGCCCTATTCCGAGGCCGTCGGCATCCCGCCCCTGCGCGAGGCCATCGCCCGCCATTACCAGGAGACCGCAGGCCTTGCCATCGATCCGGCGCGGATCGTGGTGACCGCCGGTTCGTCGGCAGCCTTTCAGCTTGTTTTTCTGTGCCTGTTCGCTCCGGGTGCGCGGATCGGCCTGACCCGCCCGTACTATCCGGCCTATCCCAACATCGTCCGGGCCCTGGGCCTTGAGCCCGTGTTCATCGATACCGACGCCGAGGCGGGATACAGTCTGGACCGGGAGAAACTGCGCGAGGCCATGCCCGATCTGGACGGTCTGCTGGTGGCCAGTCCCAACAATCCGACCGGCACCCTTCTGTCCAGGGAGGATCTGGCGGCCTGTGCCGAGGGTGCCGCCGCCCATGGGACGATTTTCATCTGTGACGAGATCTATCACGGCATCAGCTACGGCGATGATCCCTGTCCCACGGCCCTGAGCGTCACTGACGATGTAATCGTGGTGAACAGCTTTTCGAAGTATTTCTGCATGCCCGGCTGGCGGATCGGCTGGGCCGTGGTGCCTCCGGGCCTCACCCGACCCCTGGAGCGGCTGACCCAGAACCTTTTTGTGGCCCCCACAACGCCGGGCCAGCAGACGGCGGTGGCCGCTCTGTCGCCGGAGGCCCGGCCCGCTTTCGACCGGGTGGTGGCCGATTACAGGGTGTGCCGGGAAGCGCTCCTCTCGACCCTCCCCGGGCTTGGCTTTTCCCGCATGTCCCGGGTGGACGGAGCGTTTTATGTCTATGCCGATATCAGCGCCTTCGGCATGTCTTCCACGGATTTTTGCGACCGGCTCCTTCGGGAAGCGGGCGTGGCCATCACGCCGGGCCTCGATTTCGATGACCGGGGCGGGGCGTCCTGCGTCCGGTTTTCCTTCGCCGGCGGCAGCGGGCGCGTCCTTGAAGGCCTGGACCGGCTTTCCCGGTGGTGTCAGACTCTGACAAAAGGGGCGCCGGTTCGGTGACGAAGCGGATGCTTTTCTCTTCAGTACTGTGTGCCAGGAAGCACAGGCTCGAAGCTGAGCTTGGGCTAGTTTGGTTCGGTGCCCGTATGGCCGCTTGGCATTCCAGCCGGGCATCCCAGGTGGGCATATCAGTCACCAGCGCGTCATGACCGAGCGCGCCGGACACCAGTGAACCGGAAATCAGTGAACCAGAAATCAGTAAAACGGGGAGTGGGCCTGTGGCGGGCAGACGCGAAAACGGGCGTAAAGGCAAGGGCTTGTTCGGCCGGCTGGCAACCCGCGCGGTTCTGATCGGGATCGGACTGGCCTATATCGCCCTGCCGCTTTTCCTCGGCCTTTTCGACACCATCAGCGAGGGGGAAGCCACAACCGCCGGCGGGTTCCCGGAGCGGGTGGAGGTGGGCTGCGTCAGCGAGAGCCTTGGCCTGTGGTGCACCACCCGGTTCGATCTGAAAATTGCCCGGCGCCGTTTCTCCCATACGGATGTTATCGGCGGTTTGTCCCCGAACAGTCTCGCGGTTCATGTGGCGCGGGGCAATCCTGTCGAAGTGGTCTATGACCGGAAGGCCTGTCTGGGGCGGCGGTGCGGCATTCTTGCTGCCCGCCACAAGGACAAGGTTCTGGTGCCCTTCTCCCGTCTGCCGACCCGGGACACCCTGCTCGTCTGGTTCGTGATGATCAGTGCGGGGTTCTGTTTCTGGTCCGCCTTTCGGCCCATGGACCGTTCCGGTCAGGCCCGCGCGTCCTGAACATGCTCCCTGCCATCACCGCCGCATCCAAATGACCGGCGCATCCCCATGACCGGTTCCCATCCCGAGCGCCCCCATGCCCTGACCCTCGGGGCCACGGGCATGCTCTCCCAGACGGTGCGGGGACTGACGGAACGGGGCTGGCAAGTCTCGGTCCTGGCCCGGCATCCCGAGCGCATCACCTACAGCCATTGCCACCCTTTTGTCTGCGACTGGTCTGAGCCGGATAGGGCGGACCAATCCGTTGCCCGGGCTGTGGAAGAGGCCAGCGCAGCCCTGGATCCGCCGGGTCTCGTGCTATGCTGGACCCATCGCAGTGCGCAAGCTCTGGCCCTGGCCCGGGTGCTTGCCAGCCCCGCTTTGCCGATAAGCCTTGAGAAGCCCGTGCCGTTTTTTCATGTGCTGGGCAGCGGCACCCGGGATCCGGCCCGTCCGGACTATCTCATTGATCTGGGGAAAAGGTTCGAGGCGATCGGGGGCTTTGCCTGGCGGGCGATTGTCCTTGGCTTCGTGATCGAAGACTGGGGCTCACGCTGGCTCACCCATGAAGAAATCAGCACCGGCACACTGGCCGCGATCGATCAAGGTGCGGATGGTTTTGGTACGGATGAGTGCTATCAGATCGGCACGGTGCGACCTTGGTCCGCCCGGCCCGCTGGCGGGGCATGACACCGGGATCCGCCATCCAGTTTGGAGGAGCGCTCCAGGCGATTGCCTGGAGCGCTTTCAGGAAAAGTGTGTGCGGTTTTCCGCCCGGAA
>CAZLPU010000099.1:11225-15542 GCA_964561475.1 uncultured Alphaproteobacteria bacterium | reverse complement strand
GGGCATTGGGGCGGAAGAGCGGGGGCAGGCCGAAGCGATTGCACGCTCCACCGACCGGTGCCTGTCCCTTGGCGTGCCCATGGTGGCCGTGATCATCGGGGAAGGGGGGTCCGGCGGCGCCGTGGCCATCGCCACCGCTGACCGGGTGCTGATGCTGGAGCATTCGATCTATTCGGTGATCTCACCGGAAGGGTGCGCCTCGATCTTGTGGCACGATGCCAACAAGGCCAAGGAGGCGGCGGTCGCCATGCGGATCACCGCCCAGGACCTGCTGGAGCGCAGGGTGATCGACACAGTCGTGCCTGAGCCCATGGGGGGCGCGCACCGGGACCGGGAAGGGGTGATGGGCACCACCGGCGACATGATCGAAGCCAGCCTTCAGGAGCTGGACAATCTGAGTGCGGAAGAACTGCGCATGCATCGCCGCGAGAAATTCCTCGCCATCGGCCGTGAAGGCCTCCAGTAAGGCAGTCAGCGCCGTAGCCCTGGCCTTCGGGCCGTCCAATCCGATCAAACTCTGCCCCGTCAACCGCCGGAACCGCAGGTCTGGAATTTGGACCTTTGAGCATGAGGCGTTTAGAGCATGAGGCGTTTAATCCGCATCATGCTCAAGGCCGCGACTGCGGTCCGGCGCCACTGCGCCGCCCTCGCGGAGGCGCCTCGCGCCGTGAGCGAAAAAAAACTAGAGCGGCGGCCACCCTGTTTAAAGGTGATCGTGATTTTGCGCCCGCCGCTCTAGGCGCCGCCGAAACCCGGTTGGGGTTTCACGATGGGGCGGGCGATGAAATAGGGGATCAGGAGGACCATGGCGGCGGCGGCGTGCACCACCAGATGGGCCGTCAGCCGGGCAGGCCAGTGGGGCGTGATCCCCGCATGGGTGCCGATCTGAAAAATCAGGGTGAAGACCACGCCGCCGGTGAGGGTGCCCCAAAAGGGGCCGGTCCACCAGTGAACACCCCGGGTCAGGTGGAATGTGGCGACGGTGACCATGTGTCCCGCGAACAGGGCCGCGCAGAAGGCCAGAAGCGCCCTGGGTTCGGGCAGCGGCCCGGCGGGCAGGTCAGCCGGAGCCATCTGACGCAGAAACACGGCGACGGCGCCACCGATAACCAGCCAGCCCACGACGATGAACGCCGCCGTGAACCCCGGTCCCTTGGCCCGGTTCAAGAGATTGATCACCAGAAAACTGACAGTGAGAACAAGGGCGCCCTGGCTGATCCATCCGTTGACGGGGGGATCCTGAGGCAGGAAGCCGTCGAGTCCGGTGAAGGGGTAGGTCGAGGTCTCGTAGGCCGCCAACAGGATCAGGGCCATGATGCACAGGGGCAGGATCATGCGCAGGAAATTGGAGAACAGACGGCCGACGGAAAACGCCTGACCGGCCGGCGTGACGCGGGATCTGACGACCCGGTATCCCATGGCGGATTGACCCTTACCTACCAGCCTCAGGCACAGGACCGGTGGGCCCTTCCGGATGAGGCACTGCACTTCCCGAAACGCCTGCAGTTTACCACGGCTTCGCTCTCGGGAAGGGGATATCTCCAAGCATTTTTAAGGGGAAAGGCGATGGATTCGACCCAGACCTTTTCGTGGGCCAGGCCTTTTCGTGGGAAAGACACCGGCGGCCTCGAATCACCGTGGGCAAGACACACGTGTGTAGGGCGCGGGAGCCGCACCCTGGTTTCGAAGGTAGCCCTGACGGCTTGGATCAGGCTTCGGCCTGGGAGACCGCGCGGGTTTTTTCGATTTCCCGCTTCAGCTTGCGCGCCCGGTCGGAAAGCTGTGTGGACCGCGCCTTGATCAGGTAGGCGTCAAGGCCGCCAACATGGTCCACCGAGCGCAGGGCCGATGCGGACACCCGCAGGCGCACAGGCTTTTTCAGCACGTCACTGATCATGGTCACGTTGCACAGATTGGGCAGAAACCGGCGCTTCATTTTGTTGTTGGCGTGGGAAACCGTGTTGCCGGTCACCGGGCCCTTGCCGGTCAATTCGCAGCGGCGGCTCATGACTCAAAACTCCGTTCTGGACCGGATGGCGGAACCACTTTTGCGCCCTGGGCGCCCTGTTGCCGGTCATTCCGGCGTGTTGGGCTCGCCTTGCCTCGGGGCGGGTCAGCCTGCAAGGAGGCGGGTATCCGTCCGGTGATATCCAGGACACGCAGTGGCCCCGGCTAAATTCGAGAAGACCGGCTGATACTCTTTCTAGGCGGTTTGCGTCAAGTCCATTTTCCCGGCCCGAGAGGTTCACGATACCGCCACCTTTGCGCGAACAACTAGGAATCGCAGGCGTGACAGGCTGACTGACACGGGCTGAAGCCGGACCCGTAAATCGCTAAGCCGGAAATCGTTATGCCGGAAAACGTTATGAAAGGGATGTTTCGACCATGGCCGGATCTGCGTTTCCACGCCACTTGACCCGATTTGCGGTGAGCGCCGGGCTCCTCGTCTTCACTTTGCTGGGGGGGCTGACCGCCATGGCCGGAACCGCCCCGGCCAGCGGCGCGGATTATCTGACCGTGGATTACCGGTTCAAGGTGCTGGCCTTTGGTGTTGGCGAGGCCCGCCTTCAGGCCCGTGTTGACGGGGATGTCTACTGGACCAGTTCCAAAATGCGCACGGCGGGCCTTGCGGAAGTCCTCTTCAAATCCCGGTATCGGGTGGTGGCCATGGGGCGCCTCGGTGAGGGGGACGATGCCCGCCCGGTCATTATTCCCAGCCGATATGACAGTGATTTCGAGGGCCGCTCTTCCCGCAAACTGGTCTCCCTGGTGTTCGATGAGAACGGCCTGCCAGGACCCGTGGCCGCCGATCCTCCTTATGGCAAACGCCAGCTCAAATTCCCCGTGCCCCTTGAGGACCAGAAAGGGACGGTGGATCCCATGAGTTCCTGGATCCACATGATCATGGCCGCTTCCGCCGATGAGACCTCTCCCTGTGGGCGTTCGATCCCGGTGTTTGACGGCCGTCGGCGCTATGATCTCGATCTTGAATTCGTCGGCACCGAAAATCTGAAGGTCGGCGATGTCTTTGAGGGCAAGGCCCATCACTGCCGCATGATCTATCGCCGGGTGGGGGGCTTCGATCCGGAAGACATGGATGACGATGAACTGCCCGTGCCGCCCCTGGAAACCTGGGTCGGAGCGGTCAAAGCCCCCAGCGGCCGGGTGTTCATGGTGCCGGTGCAGGTTGTTGCCGATGCGCCCATCGGCAGCGTCAAAATGATCCCGGACCGGATCAGTTTCAAAGAGATCGAGGACCGCCTGCTTTATGCCGGGGGGACACCTCCTGAGGGTGAAGACACACAGGAGGAGTGATCTCCGGCAAGGATTTCTTGCCAAATGATGGGGAAATAAGGATGGTGGCCGCGTAAAACCGATGTCGCGGTCTCCATGGCGTGCAGGTTTCCCCGATTTGAGGGAGCGGGCACATTCGCCAGGACCGGTTGGGGGCTCGGCGGACGGGGTAACCGTCCTGCCGGATCCGCCGCCATACCGCCCCACACGCCGCCAATGCCACGGGCTCGGACCCTTTGGGTTCTTGCCATGGCGTTGACGGCCATTGAGCCGATGGGACTTGGCACGTTATGAACCCGGGCACGCTATGACCCAGGCAGGTTATGACCCATGACCTGCCTGCCCATGGCCGCCCGGCGCCCTCCATCGCAGCTTGTAAAACGCGCACACCTCCGCCCATGACCAGCACTCCACAATCAGCCACCGCGCCAGTGCCCGGCACCGCTCGCGGCAAGGTCACCGCCGTTCTGGGGCCCACGAATACGGGCAAGACCCATCTCGCCCTGGAGCGGATGATGGGCCATGAGAGCGGGATGATCGGCCTGCCCCTGAGGCTTCTGGCCCGGGAGGTCTATGACCGAATCGTCTCCATGAAAGGCGAACGCCAGGTCGCTCTGATCACCGGCGAGGAGAAGATCCAGCCGGAGACGGCGTCCTATTTCGTCTGCACCGTGGAGGCCATGCCCCTTGATCAGCGGGTGGCGTTCCTGGCGGTGGATGAAATCCAGCTCTGCGCCGACCCGGAGCGGGGGCATGTGTTCACAGACCGGCTGCTCCATGCCCGGGGTACCGAAGAGACCATGTTCCTGGGCGCGGAGACCATGCGGGGCCTGATCCGCATTCTGCTGCCCACGACGAAATTCATCACCCGGACGCGGTTTTCGGAGTTAACCCATACGGGAT
The DNA here is from genome assembly GCA_964561475.1 of uncultured Alphaproteobacteria bacterium. Lineage (GTDB taxonomy): Bacteria > Pseudomonadota > Alphaproteobacteria > JAJFIK01 > JAJFIK01 > CAYUYV01. The sequence goes on along the minus strand of CAZLPU010000099.1, from coordinate 11,345 downwards.
CGCGCAAGGTGGGACGGCTGCCCCGGCGGTCGGCCATTGTCGCGTTCTCGGTGGAAGGGGTGTACGGCCTCGGCGAGGTGGTGGGCCGCCCGCGGGGGGGGGGCGGCGGGGGGGTGGGGG
>CAZLPU010000099.1:0-11215 GCA_964561475.1 uncultured Alphaproteobacteria bacterium | reverse complement strand
GCGGCGCCGCCGTGGTGATGGGATCCTTGAGCCCGCTCACCCGCATTGCCCAGGTCTAGCTCTACCAGTCCTGGGACGTCGACTACCTGGTTGCCACGGATGCCATCGGCATGGGCCTGAACATGGACGTGGACCATGTGGCGCTGGCGTCTCTGCGCAAATTCGACGGGACATCGGTGCGGCCCCTGCGTGCCCATGAGATCGGGCAGATCGCGGGCCGGGCGGGCCGTTACATGAATGACGGCACTTTCGGGACCACGGGCGATGCGGCCGACCTGGATCCGGACATCGTGGAGCAGATCGAAGGGCACCGGTTCGACCCGGTGCGCGCCATTCAATGGCGCAGCACGGATCTCGATTTCTCCTCCGTGGACAAACTGATCGAGACTCTGGAGACCGCCCCGCCGGTGAAAGGTCTGGTGCGGGCCCGGGCTTCCATGGATCTCACGGCCCTGCGCATGATGGCTGATGATCCGGCCATCATGGATACGGTCAGCGGCACCAAGGATCTGGAGCATCTCTGGGCGGTCTGTCAGGTGCCGGATTTCCGCAACATGACGGCGGACGATCATGTCCGCCTGCTGACCAGCATCTATACCCATCTGCAGGACAACAACGGCTGCCTGCCCGAGGACTGGCTGTCGGGCCATCTGGAGCGCCTGGACAAGACCGACGGGGACATCGACACCCTGGCCACCCGCATTGCCCATGTGCGCACCTGGACCTTCGTGACCAACCGCTCCCATTGGCTCAATGATGCGGTCCAGTGGCAGGAGCGGGCCCGGGCGATCGAGGACCGGCTTTCCGATGCGCTCCACGAAGTCCTGACCCAGCGTTTCGTGGACCGGCGCACCAGCGTGCTGCTGAAAAGTCTGCGGCTCAAGGAAGATCTGATGTCGGAAATCTCCTCGGATGGGGAGGTGACCGTGGAGGGCCATTATGTGGGCCGGCTTCAGGGCTTCCATTTCGCGGCCGATCCGCGGGCCGGCGGGGTGGACGGCAAAGCCCTGCGGGCGGCCGCCACCAAGGCCCTGCGCAGCATGATTTCCATGCGGGCCAATCAGCTCGCAGGCGCACCGGACAACGCCCTGGACCTGTCCGATCACGGCCGGATCTGGTGGCAGGGGGATCCGGTGGCCAGGCTGACCCCGGGACCGGACTCCTTGAGCCCCCGGGTGGATGTCATCGGGGATACGGAACTTGAGCCCGCGGAACGCGCCGCCGTGCAGAACCGGCTCCAGCGTTGGGTGGACGCCCATATCCGGAAGATTCTCGGCACCCTTGTGGACCTGCGCGATGCGGTGGCGGAACGCAGCCCGTCCGCGCCTGCGGACCAGGCGAAGGCCGCGCCGTCCCCGGCGGACCCGGCCAAGCCTGCCGAGAACGGCGCAAGCGAGACCGAACCGAAAGAAGAAAGTCCGGACACCAAGGCAGCCGGGTCTCTGCAAGACAGTTCTGATACGGCGGAAGCGCCCAAGGCTGACGGCGAGACGTCCGGCGAAGTGACGGTGGCAGAGGCCGGCGTTGCCACGGAAGAGATGGCCGCGCCCGGGAACGACAATGTTGCCCAAGACGGTGCCGGGAAGGCGTCCGAGGAAGCTGCCGGATCAGCGGGTGACGAGGCCGCACCGGAGACTGTGTCCGGCGACGGTCCTTCCGAGAAGGAAGGCGCTGATCAGACCCGCGCCGATACTCCGTCTGACGACAAACAGAGTGCTGAGGGTGAAGAGGCGGGTGGCAAGGCGGCGGATGCTGTTGCGGCAACCGTTTCAGCCCCCGTTGAGACCCCTGTTGCGGCGATAGCTGCTCCGTCGGTTCCCGCCCCATCGGTCAGTGCTCCGGCATCGACCGCTCAGATGGTGGGTGGGGTTGCGGCTCTGGCGGGGCTTGCCCGGGGGATCGGTTACCAGATTGTGGAGCGGTTCGGGGTTCTGGACCGGCGGGACGTGGCGACCCAAGTGCGCGATCTCGATCAGGAAGGGCGGGCCATGCTGCGCCGGTTCGGCGTGCGGTTCGGCCAGTTCTCCATTTTCATGCCCCTGCTTTTGAAACCGGCACCCGCCCGTCTGCTCGTGACCCTGTGGGCGGTCCAGAACAGCCGGTTTCTGGAAACCAGCGAGCGGGAAGGCCATCCGCCCCCCGCACCGCCGCCCCCGGGCCTGTGTTCCGTCCCCCTGGATGGGGAAGCCACCAAGGCCTTCTATGCGGCGGCGGGCTTTCGGATCTGCGGCACCCGGGCTGTCCGCGTGGACATGCTTGAACGGCTCGGAGACATGATCCGCGCCGCCCGGGACGGCGCGGCGAAACCGGCTCAGGCCAAGAAAGGCACGAAAGGCAAGCAGGCTGCGGAGAAGCCTGCTGCGGAGAAGCTGGCGGAGGACAAGGGTGGGGCATCCAAAAATGCCGCGGCTTTGAATGGTGCTGACGGGGCAGATCAGACTGGGGCGGTGCCCGCTACTCCGGGTGGGGACGAAAAGGCAGCAGCCGAACCGGTTGAGGAGAATAAGACCCCTGAAAGTGCGCCTTCCGGCGCTGCCGCGTCCGAAGAAGCAGGCGGTGCAGGGGGAGAGGCCAGCGGAGCGCCAAGCGCAGACGGGGCGGCGGCTGAGCCTGGTCCTGATCCCGTCCAGGCCGGGGATTCGGGTGTGAGTGCGGACGGCGCCAATGCTGCATCCGAAAGCGGCGCATCTGCCGACGGTGAGGCCGGTGGCCAAGCCCCTGGAACGGAAAGTACCCCCGAAACCGAAAACGGCCCCGAAACCGATAAGGCGTCCGACACGGAAACGGCTTCCGCCGCCGGGCAGACGACAGATTCGGAAAAGGCGCCAGACCCTGAAAAGGGAACCGAACCTGAAAAGGTTGCCGAGCCTGAAAAGGCCCCCGAACCGGAGGTGCCTGCCGGGGCCTTCCGCATCACCCCGGATATGATGTCCATTGTCGGATGTTCCGGTGAGGACTTTGAAGCCATTCTGAAATCTCTCGGTTACCGCTCCCAGTCCCTGCCGGTGCCCGAGGGCGAGCCCTTTGTGGTCTGGCGCCCTCAAGGCAAGAGGGAAGGGGTGAAACGGGAAGGCGGCCGGCGGGATCATGGCCGCCGGGAGGCAAACCGGGGCGAGGGCAACCGGGCTCGGGGCGGCCAGGGTCAACGCAGCGCCAATGGCCGAGCCGACGGCCCCGGAAACAGGCCCGGCGACCGGTCTGCCCAAGCGGGCGGCCCGGCCGGCGGCCCAGGCGCTGGTGGTGGCCAGGGGGCCCGCGGCCGCAGTGGCGGCGGCAGAGAGGGCGACGACCGACGGGCTGGCGGCGACAGGCAAGGCCGGGGCAAATCCCGGGATGCGGGCCAGAGGGACGCACAGGGCCGCAATGGCAGCCACCGGGACGGGTTCAAGAACGGCGGTTATCGCGACGATGGCCGGGATCAGCGGCGCAAGGGCGGGGGCAAAGGCCCCGGCCAGGGGCCCGGCGGCGGTGGCAAGCGCCCCAGAGACAAGGACCGGCCCTTTGATCCGGACTCGCCCTTTGCTGTCCTGGCCTCACTCAAAAAGGATGGCGGTTCGTGAGTCCAGGCCGCGATCTGGATGATCCCGATCCGGACCAGCCGGATGCGGATGATTTAGATGCGGATGGACCGGGGAAAGGCCACGCAGCCGACCTTGAAAATCTCTCAGGGGACGGTTCTGGAGCGAGCCAGCGCGTCGACAAATGGCTGTGGTTTGCCCGGTTCTTCAAGACCAGGAGCCTTGCGGCCAAACTTGTGGCGGGGGGCAAGGTGCGGGTGACCCGCCCGGGCAGCCAGCCGGAGCGCCTCTCAAAAGCCTCCCAGACCGTGCGGGGCGGTGATGTGTTGACCTTTCCTCAGGCCAACCTTGTCCGTGTCGTGAAAATACTGAGTGCGGGAACACGCCGCGGCCCCGCGCCCGAAGCCCAGAGCCTTTATGAAGATCTGGCCCCGCCGGAAGCCCGCACAGCACAGGCCGGGGCCGAACCGGAAGACGGGTCCAATCACCATGCGGCCGCCGCCCCAAGGCAAGGGCAAGGGCAAGGACAGGGGCAGGGGCAGGGGCAGCGGGACAAAGGGGCCGGGCGGCCCACCAAGCGGGATCGGCGCACTCTGGACCGCTTCAAGGACGGTGCAGGGTAGGGGGGGACTGCCCGAAAGGCTCAGCCTTGGTGTCCTCAGGGCGGGCAGTGGGCGCGTGCCCCGCATTGCCTCCCATCGCGGCGCGTGGTACCGCAATTCCATGTTGGAAACTCTCAAATCTTTGTTCCGTGGCGAACAGGCCGACGCAGGGCAGTCCGCCCCGGACCCGGCCAAACGCTTCCGGGTTGCCGCCGCCGCCCTCATGGTCGAGGCCGCCCATCTTGATGACAGCTATGGCGATGGGGAGCGGGATACCATCCTGCGGGTGCTCACCCAACGCTTCATGCTGTCAAGCGAGGAGGCAAGGGAGCTGCTGCAAGCTGCCGAGGCGGCCCAGGGCGAGGCGGTGCAGCTCCATGGCTTCACCAAGGAAATCAAGGATGCGCTCGAGCCCGAGGAGCGGGTGGGCATCATTGAGATGCTTTGGGAAGTCGCCTATGCGGACGGACACCTCCATGATTATGAGGCCCATCTGGTGAGACGCGTCGCCGGTCTTATATATGTGTCCGATGTTGATCGGGGCAGCGCCCGCAAACGGGTTCTTGACCGGCTCGGTCTTGAGGACCGATAACCCCGGGAATGCCGGTTCGCCATTATGGTTCTGGCTGGATTTCCAGTGGTGATCCTGCATGGTGACAAGGCCGGATCGAACACGGCATGCCCTTCGCGGGCACGGAAACTGGGCGGTGGCAGACCGGCCCGCAGATCAGGAATGATGCCCCAGCGCTGGGAGATGACCGGCGCGTTGAGGGCAAAACAAGGGATGATTGTCCGATGACCTATATCGTGACCGACGCTTGCATCCGCTGCAAGTACATGGATTGCGTTGAGGTCTGTCCGGTTGATTGCTTCTACGAAGGCGAGAACATGCTCGTCATCCATCCCGATGAATGCATCGACTGTGGGGTCTGCGAACCTGAATGCCCGGCGGATGCCATCAAACCGGACACCGAGGCTGGCCTTGAAAGCTGGCTGGAAATCAATCGGAAATTCTCCGAGTCCTGGCCAAATATTACGGTCAAAGGCACCCCTCCGGCGGATGCGAAGGAATTCGACGGCGTCGAGGGAAAATACGAAAAGTATTTCAGCGAGCAGCCCGGCAGCGGTTCTTAACCAATACGACAGATTTTACCCCAAGACTGGTTGCAGGGCCGGGCGTTAAACCCTTTAGGTCTGACCATTGCGTATTTGGGTCGTCATTTCGTCGGATAACCACGCAGGGCCGGTGCGCCAATGAACCGGCTCCCTTCCAAACTCCGCGTCATTGTGGTAGTTCTATAGGTCTTCGTGGAGCATATCGGACTTACAGAGTCTTCTCTGTTTCTACCCGGTGACCTGATGAGAAGTGGTTCAGGCCCTCTGGCCAGGGCTGCTCATACGTAATCGGTTGGGTTTTCCTGGAGGATGTCAGGGCAGATGTTATGCGCTGACGCAAGGTCGGGCTCTCACGGGCCGTGTCCGCTTCCGGTTAAAACTACGGTTTTTGCAGGGCGCCGGATAAGCATCCAGGAAGAGGCGTTGGTTGAGGCGGGGCTCCGGGCTGAGCGACGTCCAGCTTTCTATTGCCGTCAGCATTGCCAAGCGGGCACTTGTGCCAGGTCATTCAATGCGAGGGCGGCGCGACCGTCGTTTGGTCACGGCACATCTCGCCGTGGCGTCCAACGGTCATGATGGTTCACGTCCGGCAGGATGCGGTGCGTTTGCACCACTCAATCGGGCGGAACCCATGTCCAGTACCCAGCATTCCGGGCGGGGAGCACTCCCCGCTGACAGGCCGGAATACTGCGAACGCAAGGTCTGAGCATGTCGGGACCAGTGTTACGGACCCGGTGCGGTGTGGGTCAAGGGCAATATGGGTCAAGGATCGTGATCGTTTCACTGGCTGTTTCGAAGAGGATTATCGAGGATTGCCGCCAAGCCCGCAGGCCCTGGCGCCGACCCTCGTGTACCCGCCCGCCCAGTCCGGCCGTCCCATGCGGCCGGCGCCCGGGCAGGACGGTCATGATCTGAACCGTTCCGCAACGATTATGCGCTTTCCAGCCGCCGGGTGCCCACACCTTGAGGCGAGCCGATCCGCATTCCGTTGCATGGTCAGATCAATCCCATCGAAACCTGCCAGACCCTCTGCCCCCGGTTTCCGGCGGGACCGGGGCATCCCAAGGCTGTGACGCCCCCGGGCGCACTTTGATCGAGAGTGGAACATGGCGAGAGCACAGAAAAAGATGAATAAACCCGAGTTCAAGGCGAATGACTTCGTCGTCTATCCGGCACACGGCGTCGGCCAGATTATTTCCGTTGAAGAACAGGAAATCGCCGGCATGCAGCTGGAACTTTTCGTCATCACGTTCGAAAAGGACAAAATGACACTCCGGGTTCCCACGGGCAAAGTGACCTCCGTAGGTATGCGCCGTCTTTCGAGCCCGGAAGTGGTTCGCAATGCTCTCGACACCCTGCGCGGCCGCGCCCGGATCAAGCGGACCATGTGGAGCCGCCGGGCCCAGGAATACGAAGCCAAGATCAATTCCGGCGATCTGATTTCCATCGCCGAGGTGGTTCGGGATCTGCACCGTGGATCCGGCCAGCCGGAACAGTCCTACAGCGAGCGCCAGCTTTATGAAGCTGCCCTGGACCGCATGGCCCGGGAAGTGGCCGCTGTGGAAGACATCGACGAAAACAAAGCCATCGAACGGGTGGAAACCGCTCTCCAGCGGGAAGCGGCCTGAGGGTCTGCCCTGCGCGGGGATCTGCTAAGGGGCTGGCGCCGGTCTGCGCGCCCCCTGGCCGCCTGTCATAGCCGGAAACACCCGGTTTTCTCTTATGGGTCCTGTCCCGCGACAGGGCCCATTTTTTGTACCCCTAGGCGCGGCTGGATCTTCAGGGCAGACCTTCTGGGCCTCCAGCCCGGTCCCCGGTGACATGATCCGTCGCGCCGGACCCGCCGTAAGATCTATCAACGACGCACTGCACGGCGGATCCGTCGGCGGTGCTTGATGCGGCTCTTTTCCAAGGCTCCACCGGGGTCTGGGGCCGCGCGGATGGAGCAGACGGACTATGGGCGCAGCGGGAACAATCGAATCCGATCAGGCCAACCGCCGCTTTATCAAAACGGCCATGCAGGCACCGTTGCTGGAGCCTGATGAGGAACTGGCCCTGGCCAAGGCTTGGCGTGACGACTCCGACGAACGGGCGCTCCACCAGTTGACCACGGCCTATATGCGTCTGGTGGTGTCCATGGCGACCCGGTTCCGGGTCTACGGCCTGCCTCTGGCGGATCTGGTGCAGGAAGGGTGCGTCGGTTTGATGCAGGCGGCAGCCCGGTTCGAGCCGGACCGGGGGGTGCGTTTTTCCACTTACGCCACCTGGTGGATCCGCTCCTCGATCCAGGATCACATTTTGCGCAACTGGTCCATCGTGCGCACGGGCACCACGGCCGCCCACAAATCCCTGTTTTTCAATCTCCGCCGGCTGCGGGCTCTCATCAACGACGGTGTACAGCCCCAGTTGTCGCCGGAAAGCCGGGCCCTGATCGCGAAGAAACTGAATGTCAGTGTCGCGGATGTGGAAGTGATGGAAGCGCGGCTTTCGGCGGCGGACCGGTCCCTGAACGCACCGCTTGGTGATGCGGCGGACACGGAATGGCAGGAAACCCTGGCCGACGACCGGGACCTGCCCGAAGAAGAAACCATGGCGTCCAACGACGGCAAGAAGCGCGTGGCTCTCTTGAACGAAGTGCTGGGAACCCTGGATGAACGGGAGATGACGATCATCCGTGAACGGCGTCTCACCGAAGAGGGGGTGACCCTGGAGACCCTCGGCAACAGGCTGGGCATTTCCAAGGAGCGTGTGCGCCAGATCGAGCATGAAGCGTTGAAGAAATTGCGGCGCAGGCTGATCGACCGGGTGGGCGATCCGGTGGAAGCGGGGTTGGTGGCCCAGGATGCTATGGCGGGCGCCTGAAGCTCCGGAGCGTGATTGCGCCCCTGGCGGGTGAACCGCACTCTTGCCCGGCGTTCTGACGCTTCTTAATGGTTCGAGGGCGAACCATCTTTGTCGGGCGTGATAGAGGGCGATCCACTGGGTGTGCTGACCAGTTCGATCTGGGCCCGGTGGGTGAGGGTGATCAATGGCCCGTCCCACCATTCCAGGCGGCCCCGGACACGGACAGTCCATCCTTCCAGGTCCCCGAGATCAAGCCCTTGGTCGGCGATAGCGCGCACCACGGTCTTGCTGGTGCGCACGGTCATATCCGTCTTCCAGTTCCGGCCGAAATTAAGAAATGCCCCTTTCCGGCCGGTGCTTTCGATTCGCCCCTCAATGATTTGAAACCGACCGTGGGCCTCCCAGAGATCCTTGTCCTTTGCCGACCGGACCCGGAACCGGTCTTCGGCCCATAGGCCCATGCGGTTTGCCCGGGCGGTTGCCTCCAGGGACAGGAGCGCCGGGGCGCAGCGGGCCGCGTCCGGTTCTGTGGCAACCCTTGCGAGACCATCCGTGACCAGACTGGCTTGAAGCCACACGGTCTCCGTCCGTTTTCCTCCGGCATCCCTGACGGCAAGGACATGGACGAGGTGGCGCACGTAGCGGTCCATGATCTCGCCGTCCGGACCCGCGCTGAAGCGATAAAGAGCACCGCCCCCGGTCAGGAAGGCCTGGATCCGCTCCGATGCCTTGGCGCTCATGGCCGGGGGAATGTTCAAGGCGGCAAGACGGAAGATCCTGCCGTCAAGGTCAATGAGATCCGTTGGGGGATGATCCGTACCGGTGTGGGCGCCGGGTAGGCTTGCGATCCGTGCGCCTTGCAAGGCAGGCCCATGATCCATAGGCGGGCAGTTTTCCGCAGCCCCATGACGAACCGGGATGATCCAGGCCAGGACCAGCAGGGAGACGGCCTTAAGGTATCGCGAAAAGGATCCTGCCCGGTGCCGGGTGCGCACCGGCTCAGCACGGGCGGCAGAACGGTTTATGCGGGCACGGATCAATAGGGCGGGCGGCGGCGTTGGGGCACCGTTGCATGTTCGGGAACCAGGGTCGCTTCCCGGCGGGTCTTGGGAAGGGCAAATGCCGGGGTGATTTCGTCCCCCAGATTGGGGCGCATGCGCAGCCAATCCCGCTCCGCAATCAGGCCCAGGAAGCCAGCGGCATCAGGACGGCGGAAGAAGCCGAAATGAAACAGCGCCAAGCCCAGAACGAAGCCGACAAAGGCCGTGCGGATCAAGGCATCGCCACCGGCGCCCTGGCTTAGAATCTCAAGTCCCATCAAGGCTGCGGCCAGGACGATGGCACGGTTGAAACAAATAAAGGTCCGGGTCAGACCCATGCGCGGATGGTTATAGTGGCGGACGGCATAGGTGTCGAAGGTTGCGGCCACATGCTTGGCGGGGTCCAGCAGGAAATCCCGCAGGCGGGCGAGGGCGTCCGGGTCGAGGGCGTTGCGGCTGATGGGGCCGCGAATGAAGGTGGTGTAGTCGAACCGGCCCATGCGGAAGTCCGCCGGCGCGGCGCGGATGATGCCGATGATGGCACCCATGTCCTGGTTGGATGGACGCTTGCCCCAGACCTGACGCGCGATGGACCGGTACATTTCGGGCACGAAGGCGCCGGGAATGGCCAGTTCATTGGCCCGTTGCTCGACCAGGGACCAGATCAGGCCGACACTGTAAGGCGTGAGGTAGAGGTCCGGATTGGACTGACCGCCGAAGGGAGCAAGCTGGCCGCCGATTTCCCGCACCAGCCGCGCCGGCGGACCGCTCAGGCGCATGGCAGGGTCGGCGAACAGCCCGCTGCGCTCCATGAACAGGGACCGCAACTGCTTGCGGTCCTGCTCCACGGCCTGACGCATGGCCCGGACCAGATATTTGCGCATCACCCGTTCAAGACTGGCCTTACCGGCCCGGGCACAACGGGCATTGGCTTCAGCAAGGGACTCCTGAACCAGGGTGCGGGCGGCGTCGATGTCGGCGAAAAAAGCGAAGGAATGGAGGCGTAACGGGCCTTGTGTCCACCCGGCGCGTTCCCAACGCGCGCAAATCTCAACGGGATGAAAGCAGGACGCGCCGATTTTGCGCTCCCCCCGCCCCAATTCCGGATGTGACACGACGTAAAGATAACCGCTCGCCATAACCCTCCGCGCCCCCTCGGAAGCCCCACGCGAAGCGCATCCTCCATGGATCCGGAGTGACCCCCGGCCCGGATCCGCGATGCACTCATTCAGTTTCTGATGCATGATTGCATCAAAATGGAACATTAGCACGCTGTTACATTTTGGGAAATGTGGGAATCGCGGTAGGACCTGCAGCTTTTTCGTGTGAACAAAGGGTCATCCGATCGCGTGCCCCCTCTTGCACCCACGCCAACCCCATTGCACTGTGCCCCCGCGATCACCCGCGAGACCGGCCCCGTAGCTCAGCAGGATAGAGCAACAGATTCCTAATCTGTAGGTCACAGGTTCGAATCCTGTCGGGGTCACCATCATTCTCTCCAGTTAGAATGTTTGTACCGCTTCAGCCCGGAGCGGTTGGCGTTGCCTTTTTGGTGCAGACGCAAAATGCCATCCATTGCCAAGGTACATCCATCAAATGGGTGATCCTTGGTGGCAAAGAGAGAATTCCTCAGCTTACGTTTGACAATTACGTTGTAGTTATGTTACTTTTTCTTAATGTGCAAATAATTCAGCTTGCGACTTTTCGGTCCAGAAAAGTGTGTGGTTGGTGTAGGAAAAACCTTCTGAGAAATGAAAGAGCTTTCTGCGGTCGCGCTTATCGCGCTTGCAACAGTATCCTTGTCACTGTTGTATATTCGAGCCAAGCACTGCCTCGATAGCGGGCTTGTTTATAGGATCTACATAGAGCTTTTTGTGCCATTTTTGTTGATTTTGATTTATGGGTTTCTACCAATCGGGTTGCTTTTTTTAGATGGCGAGAGCAGAAGAGCTTTTGTTGGGGTTAGCTTCGAAAATCAGGATCTCTTTTTTTCGGCATTGGTAATGATCTATGCTGGATTCTTTTTCTGGATTGGCGCATTAATCACTTACAAATCCGACATTGGACGTATAGGCAGAATATCATCTTTAAGTCT
>CAZLPU010000098.1:0-15554 GCA_964561475.1 uncultured Alphaproteobacteria bacterium | reverse complement strand
GCTCACCCCTCTTCACAAACCCAAAATACCGCTTGATCAACACGGATACTCTAAGACCACTCAAGGGCCTGATCCGCTCCTCGGAGCGGTCCCCATCCCCCAAGCATAAGTTACCAGAGGGTCTTCTGAGCCCGCTCCGGCCAGTCCGCGTCGTAGTCCGGACCACCTTCCGTGCCGCCGCTCATTTCCGCGAGAATCTGACCCGGGGTGGGCAGGCTGGCAAGCGCGGCCTCATCGGGTGCAGCCCACACGCCGGACCGCACCACCGCGCGGGCACATTGGAAATAGACTGTCTCGATGCGGATGACGATCACGGAGCGGGGCGGCTTGCCGTCCACGGCAAAGCGCTCCAGCAGCGCGGCGTCGGCGGAAAGCACCGCCCGGCCATGGACCCGCATGGTGATCCCAGAACCAGGAATGAGGAACAGCAGGGCAATCCGGGGATCCCGGATGATATTGCGCAGGGAATCGAGCCGGTTGTTGCCCCGACGGTCCGGCATCATCAGGGTTCTGTCATCCTCGATGGTGACCACCGACGGGCTTTCGCCCCGGGGTGAGCAGTCAAGCCCCTCGGGCCCGCAGGTGGCCAGCGCACAGAAGGGTGAAGCCTCGATCAAGGCCCGGTATTGGGGCGTCAATGCGGACGCTTCCTTGACGGTGGAGGCCGGGTTCGGCGTGTCGTACAAGGCCTCCAGGTCTTCGATGGTCGTGATCGTGGTCAAGGCTCACCTCCCGCCGGCAAAGGATAGGGACCGGGTTTACGCCTTGGGCGCCCCGGCCTTGTCGGCCCCTTCCGCCTTGGCCGCCGGCGCATTCCCGGCGGGGGCGTCAGGCAGTACGGACCGGATATGCACGTCCCTGAGAGCACGCATGGGTACTTCCGCCGGGGCACCCATCATGAGATCTTCCGCCTGCTGATTCATGGGGAACAAGGTCACTTCCCGCAGATTGTCCTCGCCTGCCAGCAGCATCACGATCCGGTCGATCCCCGGCGCGATGCCACCGTGGGGCGGGGCGCCGTACCGGAAAGCGTTCAGCATACCGCCGAAGCTTTCTTCCACGACCGCCTCGTCATACCCGGCCAGTTCAAAGGCCTTGAGCATGATATCCGGGCGGTGGTTACGGATCGCGCCGGAAGACAGTTCGATCCCGTTACAGACGATGTCATACTGGTAGGCCAGGATATCCAGGGGTTCCTTGGTTTCCAGGGCCTCCAGGCCGCCCTGGGGCATGGAGAAGGGGTTGTGGGAAAAGTCGACCTTCTTTTCCTTGTCGTCCCATTCATACATGGGGAAGTCCACGATCCAGCAGAACCGGAACACATTCTCCTCACGGATACCCAGTTCCTCGCCGATGCGCAGGCGCGCGGCACCGGCCAGAGCCGCCGCGTCCCCTTCCTTGCCGGCGGCAAAGAACAGAGCGTCGCCGGGCTTGATCTTGGCGAGATCCGCCATGGCCGTCACCGCGTCCTGGGGCAGGAACTTGGCGATGGGTCCCTTGCCGGTGATCTGGCCGCCCTCGCCTTCCTCGAACACCACATAGCCCAGACCTGGAGCCTTCATCTCGGAGCGGGCCCAGTCGTTGAGTTTGTCGAAAAAGCTGCGGGGTCGGTCAGCGGACTGGGGCGCGGGGATGGCGCGCACGACCCCGCCACCGGCAACGGCCTGTTTGAACGCCTTGAACTCCACGTCGTCCCTGGTGAAGATTTCCGTCACATCCACGATTTCCGTCGGCACCCGGAGGTCGGGCTTGTCGGAGCCGTATTTCAGCATGGCTTCCCGGTACGGAATATGGGGGAACGGACCGTCCGGGATCCGCCGGTCGCCGGCAAAATCCTCGAAGACACCCCGCAGGACCGGCTCCACCGCGTTGAACACATCCTCCTGGGTCACGAAGGACATTTCCACGTCGAGTTGGTAGAACTCTCCGGGTGACCGGTCGGCCCTGGCGTCCTCATCCCGGAAGCAGGGCGCGATCTGGAAATAGCGGTCGAAGCCCGCAACCATGATCAGTTGCTTGAACTGCTGGGGCGCCTGGGGCAAGGCATAGAACTTACCCGGATGCAGGCGGCTGGGCACCAGGAAGTCCCTTGCCCCTTCCGGCGAGGACGCGGTCAGGATCGGGGTCTGGTATTCCATGAAGCCCTGATCCACCATCCGCCGACGGATCGATGAAATGATCTTGGAGCGGAGCAGAATGTTATTGTGGATCCGGTCCCGGCGCAGGTCCAGATACCGGTAGCGCAGGCGGATGTCTTCCGGATACTCAAGCTCGCCGAACACGGGCAGGGGCAGTTCCTCCGCCGCCGACTGAAGTTCCCAGGTCGCGATCCGCACTTCGATCTCGCCCGTGGGCAGATCCTTGTTCACGGTATCGTCGGTGCGGGCCACCACCTTGCCTTCGACGGTGATGACGCTTTCCGCCCGCAGCCGTTCCACCTCGGCGAACACCGCATTGTCCGGCTCGATCACACATTGGGTGAGGCCGTAATGGTCCCGCAGATCGATGAACAGCAGGCCGCCGTGATCGCGCTTCCGGTGGATCCATCCGGAAAGCCGGACGGTCTCGTCCGCATGGGACAGGCGCAGTTCCCCACAGGTATGGGAGCGGTATCGATGCATGACTGAAATCCTAGGTTCGGCTTGATGGGGTCTCGCCTGTGGGAACCGGCTGGCCGGGGGCTGCCGGGCATCCACGGGCAATGCCGCGTGAAGGGCGCATGGAACACAAGCAGATGTCAAGTACCCCCGCCGGAACGCGAGGAACACAGGAAAATGTCGGCCGTTACGGGCCACAAGCTGTCACGGGAGAGTAGTCAGGACCGTGCGGCGCAGCTAATCTCCCGGCCATGCGCATCATCACCGACAGCGACGGTCTTGACGCCCTTTGCGCGGACCTGAGCGACGCCCCCTTTCTGTGTGTCGACACCGAGTTTCTCCGGGACACGACATACTGGCCCAAACTCTGCCTGATCCAGGTCTCCGCGCCGGGAACAGAAGCGATCATCGACCCTCTGGCGCCTGGTCTGTCCAAGGCGCCGGCGGACCAGGCCCTGGCGCCCATCTGCGCCCTGCTGGCCAATCCGGACATTCTCAAGGTTTTCCACGCCGCCCGCCAGGACATGGAACTGTTCTTCCATCGCCTGAAAGTGCTGCCAAAACCCCTGTTCGACAGCCAGATCGCAGGCATGGTCTGCGGCTTTGGCGAGTCCATTGGCTATGATGCCCTGGTGAAGGCCGTGCTCAACCGGGATATCGACAAAAGCTCCCGGTTCACGGACTGGAGCCGGCGGCCCCTGACCGAAAAGCAGTTGGCCTATGCCCTGGCGGACGTGACCCATCTGCGGGACCTCTACCCGATCCTGCGGGACCGGATGGCCGCCGACGGGCGCGATGCCTGGGTGGCGGCGGAAGTGGCCCAGCTTGAAGATCCCGCCCTTTACACCCTGGAACCGGAAGACGCCTGGGCCCGGCTCAAGATCCGCAACACCAACAAACGATTCCTGGGCGTGGTGAAGGTTCTCGCGGCCTGGCGGGAAGCGGAAGCCCAACGCCGGGACGTGCCCCGGGCGCGCATCATCAAGGACGATGCCCTCCTCGAAATCGCATCTTCCGCGCCGCGCACCAAGGAAGACATGGAACAGCTGCGGGGGGTGCCCCGGGGCTTTGCCGGATCCCAGAACGGGGCCGCCGTGCTCGATGCCGTGGCCCGGGGGCTTGAGCTGCCCAAGGAGGAGATCCCGAAATTCGAGCGCTCCCAGCCGCCCCCCCAGGGGATCGGTCCGCTCATGGATCTGCTCCGTGTCCTGCTCAAAAAGGTCTGTGAGGACCATGAGGTGGCCCCCAAACTGGTGGCGACAACATCGGATCTGGAGCGGATCGCGGCGGATGACGAGGCGGATGTTCCCGCCCTCCAGGGCTGGCGCCGGGACATTTTCGGCGCCGCTGCCCTGGATCTGAAAAACGGCCGGCTGGCGTTGAGCGCCCAGGGCCGTGGTCTGGTCCTGGTGCCCCTCGACCGGTAGGACCCTGATCGAGCCGCGGGGAAAAGCTTTGCACTGAGGGCATGGGATCGCCGGTTATGATCTCCGGCTCCGGCTTCCCCCCTTCAGGCCCTCAGGCCTTTTCCCGCGATGCCGTCCGGTAGCGCCCCGGGGTCATGCCGGTCTGCTCCTTGAAGGCCCGGTTGAACGGCCCCACCGAGCCAAAGCCGCTCTCGATGGCAATGGTGAGGATGGCGTGATCGTCCCATCGCGGATCGGCCAGACGGCGCTTGGCCTCCTCGATCCGGAACTGATTGACCAGCCTGTTGAAATTGCGAAAGCCCAGAACACCGGTGATGCACTGGGTCACCTTGTATTCGGGCTGCCCCACGAGGCGGGCGAGATCCGCCAGTTTTAGGTCCGCCCTAGTGAAAATCTCCGGATCACCCAGCACTGCATTGATCTTCGCACCCAACGCCTGGTCCGCCTCGGCAACAGGCGCCGCGCTATTGATAGCACCGCCAGGACCGGACGGTTGCCCTGCGCGGACCTTTTGAGATGTGGCAGGGGCGCTCAGCGGGTGGGTCACGCGAAACCGGAGTGCGGCGGTGGCACCGGCAAGGGCGATCAGCGCGCAGGCCACCTTGATCAAGGTGGCGGTCTCCGGCGACAGGCCCCCCTGATCCGCTCCCCGGATCCAGAGAACCGCCACCGCAAAAATCAGCCCATATCCGGCGGCAAAGATCAGCCGGAACCGGCGTTCCGCCCGGACGGTCTGCCGGCGGTAGGCCTCGAAAGGTTCGATCAGGGCCAGCAGCAACACCGTGGAACTGGTCAGGATATGAATGTTGAGGGCAATCCGCCGGATGTCCGCCGCCGCGCCCTCTACAGCATGGGGGCCAGTGGCCGGTCCCATCACCATGATCACGGCAGCCGTCATGACCAGCGCCCCGACCAGGGCGCGGGGCCAGATTTCACGCTCCACCGGCGGGCGGAAAAGCGCGCGGGCATAGAGCCAGGCCAGCCCGCAGGTGGCCGATCCCCCAAGGGCCACAAGGGGCTCTGCGATGCCCAGCACGGGACCCCAGAGGCTGTGCAGGCAAAAGCTCACCACGCCGAAGGCAAACAGCGCCCAGCTCACCTTCAACGGGGTCAATGGGGTTAATGGGGTCAGCGGTGCCATAGGTGAACGACGAAACCGGTCGCGGAACGGGCCGGCCACCGGTCCGGCCCAGTCCATGGGCAAGGTGATCCCGCCACGGGGATGAGTCACGACATCTCTCCCAAGTCAGTTTCCCCAGCGATTTGAGGTCATTCTAACGGCAAATCGCCGAATTTGGCGGGATCGGCTGGCCGATTCCCAAATCAGCGAGACCGCTGCCCCGTCCCTCCCCATGGTTTGTGCCTGCGCACCAGCGCACGTCAGGTCAAGGAGTGGGAGGGAAGCTATGTCCGACCTTGCAGAGGAAAAGGGTCCGGTTGCGGGCCAGGGTGTGTTGCGTCTGTCCGGCGTGGTGTGGTTCGCCGCCGCCGCCATCGGTCAACTGGCCTTTGTCTATTTCATCATCGCCCATTACGGGTCCCATACGGTGACCGGCAATTTCCCCCGTTGGAACGACAAGCCGATCATCGACGGATACATTGCCGGTGACGGTCCCGGCAACGCCATGTTCGCAGCCCATGTGCTGCTGGCGGCGGTGGTGACCTTCGGCGGTCTTCTCCAACTCATTCCCCATCTGCGCGCCCGTTTTCCCCGCCTGCACAGGTGGAACGGCCGGGTCTTCATCGTGATCGCCGTGTTCCTCGCCCTTGGCGGCATCTGGCTCACCTGGATCCGGGGCACCCACCTGTCGATCATTTCCGGGGTCGCCATCACCATCAACGGCGTCCTGATCCTGACATTCGCGGCGGTGGCTTGGCGTCTTGCGGCTGCCCGGCGCTTTGACGATCACCGGCGCTGGGCCATGCGGACCTTCCTGGTGGTGAACGGTGTCTGGTTTCTGCGGGTGGGGATCATGGCCTGGGCGATCCTCAACCAGGGACCCGTGGGCATGAACCGGACCCTGTCGGGACCGGCGGACATCATGCTCGTGTTCGGCTGTTATCTGATCCCCCTCGCCGTGCTGGAGCTTTACTTCGCGGCCCAGCGGAGCACCAAGTCCCAATGGAAAATCGCGGGCGCCCTCCTCGTCTTCCTCATGACCGGGATCATGGCCGTGGGGATTTTCGGCACCATTGCAGTCATGTGGTGGGCGTATCTTTGACGACGGGGACGGGGACGGGGACGGGGACGGGGAGGATCAGGACTGGATACGGCTCCGGGCAAGACCCAGGGCCGTGGCCAGGGCGTCCATACGGATCTCCACATTCTCATTCGGCAAAGCCGCACAGGGAGGACGGAGGTTCAGGACCAGAGTGTCCTCCTCGATCTCCAGGCGGGAACAGGACAACAGGTCCAAAGCGCCGCCGGTGAGGTCATAGGCCAGCCGCAGACCGATCCCCAGAACCTTCGCCTGGGCGGCACAGGTACCGTCCAACAGGGTGAGCACATTGGCCGTGGGCGATTCAATAGGTTCGGAGGTGGTGTAGCGGTGCCACATGGTCAGGGCCAGGAAGGCCCGTTCCGGATGGTCGATCCCCGGGAAGGGAGACAGCATCAGCAATCGGCCCGTGTCCCGCCCCCGCTGGTCCTGGTGAAACTGCCAGCCCACATCCGACAGGATCGCCGCCCCGTGGCGCAACCGGCGCAGGCGCTCATGATCCATGCCGACGCTGCCCTGGCAGCCTGAGGCGTCCGAACCGGGTGTCATGGTCCCGGTACGGAGGGCCGGTGCCCGGTCCCCGTCGAAAAGGGGCGCAAGCCAGGCGTCGAGTTCCGCCGCCTTTGGCGGCATCCGTCCGAGACGCAGGGCAAGGCGATGGGCGGACTCGAACAGGGGATCCAGGGCCCGCTGCTCTTCATCCATACGCCGGAACAACAACCCTTCCCGCAAACCGTGACCGCTGATCGTCACATGGCTTGCCCCCGCCGCCGCCACGACCGCATTCAGGGAGGCCGCCGCCTGAGCGAGGAACTTTTGCCGCCGTTTCTTGAGCTTGCCCGTGGCCTTGTGCGCGTCCCCGTCCCCCGCCAGCAGCAGGGCAAGGAAAGTGTCCATGTCCTCCCGGCTGATGGTGTAGGCGTGGAGCATCCGCAATGGAGCCTTGGTGTAATGCATGTGGGCCCGGGCGAAATTGCGCCAGTTGCCACCCACGGCCAGCACCGGCAGACCCGCCATGGAACCAAGCCAGTCCAGGCACTTCAGATCATCCGTGACGTGATTATGGATGGCGTCCATGTCATCGAAAGTCTGTCCCGGGAGCCAGAGCACACCGAGGGGCAGGGAGACGGTTTCATGAATCTGGCCGTCGATGACCCGGGCCAGTTCCAGACTGCCTCCGCCCAGATCCCCCACCAGACCGCTTACACGGGGCATGCCGTAGATCACCCCCTCCGCCGCACACAGGGCCTCCTGCTGACCGCTCAGCACCTGCACAGGCGCGCCCAACAGGGCCTCCACCCGGGCCACGAACCCGTCCCGGCTTTCCGGCGTGGCGTCGCGCACCGCTGCGGTGGCGACCACATCCAGGGTCCGGACCTGGAATTGCTGCGCAATGACGCCGAACCGGCCAAGGGCTTTCAAGGCATTATCAATGCCTTGCGGGTTCAGAACGCCGGTTTCCTTGAGCTTCGCCCCGAGAGCACAGAAAATCCGTTCATTGAAGATCTGGTCCGGACTGCGCGAAATCCCGTCGTAAATCACGAGGCGGACGGAATTGGAGCCGATATCAATGACCCCGTATGGCGCAAGCTCGGGGAAGGGACGAGCCTCCATGGTCAGCCCTTATCCTCGATATAGACATCCGGTGGCGGATCATATTCGATAGCGCTGCCCCGGCCCGAAAGGCTCGGGTTCATCATGAAATAGCGGTGGGCACTGAAACAATCCTCATGGCCCCGGGGCCGGCTGCGGACATAGGTGCCATCGGGCTGAAGATACCAGCTCTGCTCATTGTCCTTGAGGTTGGCCACCATGATCTGATGGAGGATCTGCTGGCGTACGGTCTCGTTTTCCACGGGCACGAAGGTTTCCACCCGCCGGTCCAGATTGCGGGGCATCCAGTCGGCGGAGGAAATGTAGACCGAGGCCTGGTTTGAAGGCATGGGTTCGCCATTGCCGAAACAGGCGATCCGGGAATGCTCCAGAAAGCGCCCGACAATGCTCTTGACCCGGATGTTTTCCGACAGACCCGGCACGCCCGGACGCAGGCAGCAGATGCCCCGCACCACCAGTTCGATACGCACCCCTTCCTGGCTGGCGCGATAAAGGGCGTCGATCACATAGCGGTCCACCAGGGAATTCATCTTGGCCCAGATCTGTCCGGAACCGCCCGCGCGGGCATGGGCGATTTCCGTCTCCACATGTTCCAGGATCTTGGCCCGGATGCCCCCCGGCGAGAGGGACAGTTTGCGCAAGCCCCGTGGCTCGGTGTAGCCCGTGACGAAATTGAAGGCCCTCACCGCATCGCGCCCCAGATCCGGATCGCAACTGAACAGGGACAGGTCCGTATAGACTTTGGCCGTCTGCGGATGATAGTTGCCGGTTCCGTAGTGGACATAGGTCTGGAGGCCGCCGCCCTCCCGGCGCACCACCAGGGACATCTTCGCGTGGGTCTTCAGGTCCATGAAGCCGTAGACCACCTGAACCCCGGCCAGCTCCATCTGCTGGGCCTGGCCGATATTGGCCTCTTCGTCGAACCGGGCCTTGAGTTCCACGAGGGCGGTAACCGCCTTGCCCGCTTCCGCCGCCTTGATCAGGGCCTCGACGATGGGGGACTGTTTGGAGGTCCGGTACAGGGTCTGCTTGATGGCGACCACATCCGGATCCGCTGCCGCCTGGCGCAGAAACTGCACCACCACATCGAAGGATTCATAGGGGTGGTGAACCAGAATATCCTTCTGACGGATGGCGGAAAAACAATCGCCCCCATGCTGACGGATCCGTTCCGGGAAGCGGGCGTTATAGGGCGTGAATTTCAGATCCGGACGGTCATCGACAATCAGTTGGGAGATCTCTCCCAGCCCCACTTCGCCCGCAACCGTGACCGCCTGGGCCTGCTGGGCGTCGAGCACGTCGATCACGAAGGCGCGCAGGTTTTCCGGCATGCCCCGGTTCACCTTCAAGTGGATCACCTGTCCCCGGCGGCGGCGGCGCAGAAGATCCTTGAACATGCGGACCAGATCCTCCGCATCTTCCTCATATTCGATGTCACTGTCCCGCAGGATCCGGAAGGCCCCCAGATCCACGACCTCATAGCCCGCGAACAGCATGGGCGCGCATTCCGCAAGGACGTATTCCAGGGACAGGAACCGAACCTCTCCCCATCCTTCGCCCTGCACACTCATTTTCGGCAGACGGATGAACCGGTTGAGCTGGCTCGGCACCGGCAAAAGCGCATTCAAGGGCCGCCCGTCACTGCGCCGGCGCAGTCGCAGAGCGAGCGCAAATCCCCGGTTGGGGATGGACGGAGAGGGGTGGGTCGGACCCGTGGCCAGGGGGGTGAGCACCGGAAACACCTGGCTCTCGAAATAATCGAGCATCCAGTTGCGTTCTTCCGGTGTCAGCTCATCGCGCTGGAGCACGGTGATGCCGTTGGCCCGCAACTCGGCCCGCAGATCGTGCCAGATGTCTTGCTGGCGCTGGATCAGCGTTTCGGCTTCTTCCCGGACCCGCTCGAGCTGGGCGGTGGCGCTGAGGCCATCGGGAATGTCCGGCTCCACACCGGCCTGGATCTGGTCGATCAGCCCGGCAACCCGGACCATGAAGAACTCATCCAGATTGGACGCGGAAATCGAAAGAAACCGCACCCGTTCCAGAAGCGGATGATTGGGGTTCAGGGCCTCTTCCATCACCCGGGTGTTGAAAGCCAGCCAAGACAGCTCCCGATTGATGAACCGCGAGGGCGAGTCCGGCGGAATGTGAGCCGCCATGGCAGGGACCGGCTGTGGGTCTGTGTCGGACGCTGTCATGTCGGCTGCAAAATCCCATATCGTCTGACCGGTCAGGTCCGGGGGCAGGAAGGCATTCCTGACCGGGCCGTCCGGCATGTGAAACTGGCCGTTCACCGGCCCCGCAACGGGGTCGATCCCCCCAGAACGCGAGGGGGGCACAGCCGGGCCTCCCGTGAGGGACTCGTCACTGGTCATCACAGTCTCCCTGGGTCCAGGCCCCGTCACCTCGATCCTGCGGAAGACAGTATAAGGAACTCATCCGCCCGCGTCCCGCCGCTCTTCCGTCCCAATTCAGAGCGCGGAGTACCCATGCCGTGACCCGGAACATCCCAGGATTGATGGCGGTATACGCATTTCCGGCAACAGCCCGCAGCACCTCTTCAAACAGGTCAGAGGGTGCTCAGAATTTCGCCAGCAAGGCGCGTCGTGATCGGGCGCTTGCGTTCCAGGGCTGCCCTGTCCAGGCGATCCACCAGCGTCTCGGCACAATCCAGGGAGCGTTCCATGCGGGCGGTTAAGTAAGTGATGACGGCGGGATCCACGGCCACCTGCCGGTCCCGGAACAGTTTCGCCATCACCGCATGGAGAAGGGAATCGTCAGGCTCTTGAAGCTCCGCCAGGGGGATCGCCTTGAGGCGGCTTTCCAGATCCTGCCGGGTCAGAACCCATAAGGCGGGGGGAATGCGGGCGGTCATCAGCACATGGCACTGGTCTTGAGAGGCCAGATTGATCAGGTGAAAAAGCGCCGCCTCATCAAAATCGCGGCCATCGTTGCACTCCACGGCGAGCGCCTTGCGGCCAAGAAGCAGGGGCACGTCCTCAACCCGCAAGTCTTGAAGCCGGAGAACCCGCGCCCCGGCCCGGGCCGCCCAGACTTTGGCCAGGTGGGTCTTACCGGATCCCGCCGGTCCCACGATCATCGCCCAGGCTTGGTGCCATGCGGGCCAAGCATCGATCAGGCATACGGCGGCCTGATTGGTCGGGGAAACGAAAAAGTCCTCACGGGTGAGGACGGCATTCACGGGAAGATCGAGGACAAGCTGGGAGGCGGGCGCGGATTGATCCGCCTGGGATGGGGAGGATTGTGACTGGTGGGGCGCCGGTTGATCGGGCGCGGACTGATCCGGCTCCACGTGTTCCGCTCCGGATTTCACAGTGCTGTCCGTATTGGCAGCAGGTGAGGGCCATGGGTCCGTTCCTTGCGGAGCGGAAGGCGTGTCACTCGTCGTCGTCGAACTCATAATAGCCATCGCCGTCGCGCAGATTTTGGTACCGCTCCCAGGCGGATGGCCGGTTACTGGTTCCGGCGGCACCGCCGATCCCGTCCCTGCCGGTTGTCAGGGTTTCCTGGGACTGAGGCGTGGTCGGTCCCGTCATCGAGCTGGGGGCGAGATCATCCGCCTCGTATCCGTGCCCCACTCCAGTCGCCGGACCGGTCTCCGCCACACGCTCTTCGACATAGATCGATCCGGACCGGGTGGGCGCGTTCCGTCCAACCGTTTCCGCATTGACGGGAGCGGCGGCGGCCGGTTGGGCAACGGCCCGGGCCTGGGTGTTCGGCGCATAAGTTGATGGTGAAGCTACGGGCGGTGAAGACACCGGCTGGGGACCGGGCGTATAGCCCGGGGTGTAGCCGGCGGGCGCGCGAACCGTTTGACCAGAGCCTGCCCGGGTGGATGACGCCGGATAGGCGCGGCCCGTGCCGGCCGCAGCCGGGGTTCCGCCGGCAACCCGGACGACCCGGCCCGAAGCGGAACCGCCCTGGCCGTCATACTTGTAAGCGAAACTTGGCGTCACCCGGTTGCGCTGGGCCCCCCGTCCCCTGGAGCGGCTGTTGTCTTCGTAAGTGTCATCCACTTCGAACACGTCCGGGCGGTTGCCGTAACCGTCCTCAAGCGCAGTGGGCACGATCCCCCGGCGCAGGATCTCCCAGATCCCATTTTCGCCGGAAAGCATCAGGCCGTTCTGATCCAGGCTCAGGGCCAGTTGATCCACACTGCCCGCGAACAGGATGTCGAGTTCCGCCCCCTGTGCGGACAGGGCCACGGTGCGCAGACCGCTGATCAGGGGAATTTCGCCGAGACGGCGCTGAAAATCGGTCCAGTCCTGGAGGGAGGCCAGCCGCACTGTCGCTTCCATGCGGTAGGTGGCTCCGTAATCCACCAAGGTGCGGGACTTCCAGTCCGACGAGAACACGGTGACGGTGGCATCGACGGCCTTTTGAAACACAGTGGGACCCGCGCCGGGGTCCACAGGGCCGTCCACAACGATGGTGAACGCCTCCCGCCCATCCCGGGTGATCCGCTCGGCCTTGACCTCAAGACGGGCAATTTCGGGCTGGGAAGCCCCGTCCGGCTGCAGGGTCTGAGCGCCTGCGACGACCTCTCCCGTGGCGGTGGCAGTGGAGGGATTGGTGTTGTCGGAGAGATCGGGAATCCCAGGCTGTGCAAAGGGGTTATTCGGCACGACCCGAACCGCGTGGGCAACGATCACTTCCGCACCGTCATACCGGCTGGCAAGGCGTTCGAAATCGAACCAGTTCCCAGTCAAAGCGGTCTCGACCGTGACTGAGGCAATGTCGGCGAGGTCGCCGATGGGCGCGGCCATGGGGGTGAGTTCGTGGTCGAGGGCCCGGTCCGCCCAGGCCGCCATCCAGGGGTTGGCGCCCCGCCAGAGGGTGGGGCCGTTCTGGTCTTCATAGACCGGCAGCACGATGGCGGGCTTGGCCTGGGTTTCGCTGAACGCGACCCCGGCGCTGCGCAGGGCCTCGCGCACGGCGGAGGGCCGGAAACGATAAGTGATGCTGGCCACGTAGCGATCGGCGCTGTTGCGTTCGTCCTCGATCTTCAGGCTCGCGGTGAGGTCGCTCAACGCCACGGCATCCGGTTGGGGCAGCAGGGCCCAGTCCTGTTGCCGGGTGATGCGCTTCATGACCTGGTCGAAAGCCGTCCGACGGCCCTGGGCATGGGCGATTCCCCGGGCCTCGGTGGCATTGCCCGCCGTTGCATCCACTCGGATCCCTTCCACGGTGAACACATCCGCCCGGGCGGCACCGGTGCCCACGGCGCTCAGGGCAGCCGCAACCACCGCGACCAGACCGGCGGTTCTCCAGAACCCTGTCTGAAAACCACTGTTTGTGCCCGCGTACAGACCTGCCCAAAGTCCGGCAATGGACGCTCCACCACTGCTGTTCATCACCAAATCTCCTGCCTACGCCCGGAAGACATTAAACCGACGCCATTGCCCATGCCGTCCCGAGGCCGCACCACCGCTGCCGCACACTACATGACCGCCCGGAAAGGGGAAATGGACCATGATAATTTGCAGGCGTGGTTTGCCTCGTTGGGGTATGACGACAGGGCCTGTTCCCGTTGCGCCAATCCGCCATTGGCAATATGTCCGAACTGCTATCGGCTGCTTGCGCTCGCTCATGCGTCTTGGGCCTTACTTCCTGGGCCGCATGTCCCGGATCGCAGGTGGGGGCCATCGCCGCAACGCACCAACCCTGGCCACCATACCATTGCGGACCCAACACAAAGGCCTGATCCCATGGCACAAAAACCTCACCAGACCCCGGATCCGCATTCCACAAGCAGTGAGATAAGGCATGGGCCCGTAGGTGAGAAACCAGGGAACACAGGCCAAAATGGGACCGGCGATGACCAGGATGGTGGCCTGACCTATGCCAAGGCCGGCGTTGATATCGAGGCTGGCAACCGTCTGGTCAAGTCCATCACCCCCTTTGCGAAAGCCACGGCCCGTCCTGGCGCCGATGCGGCCCTTGGCGGATTCGGCGCGCTGTTCGATCTCAAGGCCGCCGGCTACGAAGACCCCATTCTGGTCTCGTCCACCGACGGGGTGGGCACGAAGCTGAAAATCGCATTCGCCACCGGCAATCACGGGACAGTGGGCATCGACCTGGTGGCCATGTGCGTGAACGATCTGATCGTGCAGGGTGCGGAGCCCTTGTTTTTTCTCGATTATTTCGCCACGGGCAAGCTCGACACCGGTGTGGCCGCCAAGGTGGTGGAAGGCATCGCGGAAGGGTGCAAACAGGCGGGCTGTGCCCTGATCGGCAGCGAGACGGCGGAAATGCCCGACATGTATGCCCCCAACCACTATGATCTGGCGGGATTTGCCGTGGGTGCGCTGGAGCGGGGCCGCGCCCTTCCCCGGCCCGGCATCGGATCCGGCGATGTGCTTGTGGCCCTGGCCTCCAGCGGCCTTCACTCCAACGGTTTTTCCCTGGTGCGCCGGGTTCTGGAACGGGCCGGGCTGAGTTACGCGGATCCTGCCCCCTTCGCGCCGGACCAATGCCTCGGTGACGCCCTGCTCACGCCTACAGTGATTTATCGCCAGGGCCTTGTTGACGAAATGCAGGCGGGCCGGATCAAGGCCGCCGCCCACATCACCGGCGGCGGCGTGACGGAAAACCTGCCCCGGGTTCTGCCGGAGGGTGTGGTGCCGGAGTTCGATCTTGGCAATGTGCCCCGCCCGGCGGTGTTCGACTGGCTCCAGGAGGAAGGCGGCATCGCGGATGCGGAGATGGCCCGGACGTTCAACTGCGGCACGGGCATGATATTGGTGGTGGGCGAGGCGGATCTGGCCGCCGTGATGGACAACCCCGATCTCGAAGCCGTCTCTCCCCGGATCATTGGACGTCTGAAGAACAGGAGTGACTGATGGCCTCTCCAAGCAGACTGCATTCCAGCAGGTTCTGGGACCGGATTGCCGAGAGCTACGCCGAGAGCCCGATCGCCGACGAGGACACCTATGAACGCAAGCTCCAGAAAATCCGCAGTGCTCTGAGCCCGGATATGGAGATCATGGAGTTCGGCTGCGGCACCGGCTCCACCGCGATTTCCCTGGCTCCCCATGTCAAGACGGTTCTGTCCACGGATATTTCGCCGAAAATGGTGGAGATCGCCTGGACCAAGGCAGCGCAAGCCGGCATCGGTAATGTGGAATTCCAGGTGGCCGACATTGAAGAACTGGACATGGCCCCGGGCACCCTGGATGCGGTCATAGGCCTGAACATTCTGCACCTTGTTGAAGACCGGGACCGCATCATCGCCAAGGCTCATACCCTCCTCAAGCCCGGCGGCTGGTTCTTTACCAGCACCGCCTGCCTGGGGGATTGGATGGGCGCGTTCAAATATGTGGCTCCGGCGGGCCGTGCGCTGGGTGTCCTGCCGCTGGTCCGGGTCTTCACCCGGGCGGACCTGGAGGCCAGCCTCACCCGCGCCGGTTTTGAGATCACCGATACCTGGCAGCCGGACCGGAAAAAGGCCCTGTTCATCGCTGCCCGTAAATCCGCCCAGTCCTGAATTCCGGCGCAGCTCAAATCCAGCAGGGCCAGACCACCGCCTGCGCTGATGGGTCAGCCGGCCCCTTATTAGAGCGGCGGGCGCAAAATCACGATCACCTTTAAACAGGGTGGCCGCCGCTCTAGTTTTTTCGCTCACGGCGCGAAGCGCCTCCGCGAGGGCGGCGCAGTGGCGCCGGACCGCAGTCGCGGCC
>CAZLPU010000097.1:0-16213 GCA_964561475.1 uncultured Alphaproteobacteria bacterium | reverse complement strand
CGTGAAGGCGGCCGCACCGTGGGCGCCGGCGTGGTGGCCAAGATCATCGAGTGATCGATACCTGATGCAAGATTGACCCGGGCCGGACAGGGGTCTTGGCCCGGGTTGCTTTTTCACCCCAATGCAGACCGGTTTCCATTTAAGGGTCTGGGTTCATGGGGTCCCACACTGCGCGATACAGGACTTCCCGATGAGGGTCTGCCCGATAAGGGTCTGGGCGCGTGCCGCCGGAAACAATCGTCCGGACTACTGGCACCCCTAGTACTGGCGCCTCTGGATTTGGCGCTCCTGGATTTGGCGCCCCAGGATTTGGCGCCATTGGGCGGACGCAGTGCTCTTTAAGATTCATTGCGGCGGTTTGTCCGGACACCCCGTGTGGCCGACATCCAGCCGTTGACTAGGACAAGCAGGGACGGGATCGAACCCGGTACGAAGGACGGACGAAGGCAAAGCGATGCAAGGGCAGACAATCAGAATACGGCTCAAGGCCTTCGATCACCGGGTGCTCGACACGTCTACCCGGGAGATCGTTAACACAGCGAAAAGAACGGGCGCCCAGGTGCGCGGCCCGATCCCGCTGCCGACGAAATTTGAACGGTTCACGGTGCTGCGGTCTCCGCACATCGACAAAAAGAGCCGGGAGCAGTTCGAGATGCGCACCCATAAGCGCCTGCTCGATATCGTGGACCCAACGCCCCAGACGGTTGATGCGCTGATGAAGCTGGATCTCGCCGCCGGGGTGGATGTTGAGATCAAACTGTAAGTCCTCAGGGACTGACGGCGGAGAGACGTGTCATGCGCTCTGGAGTACTTGTACAGAAAATCGGGATGACCCGGATTTTCACCGATGGCG
Organism: uncultured Alphaproteobacteria bacterium; assembly: GCA_964561475.1. Lineage (GTDB taxonomy): Bacteria > Pseudomonadota > Alphaproteobacteria > JAJFIK01 > JAJFIK01 > CAYUYV01. Next base: position 15,360 of record CAZLPU010000097.1, on the reverse strand, counting down.
GCCAGCATATTGGCGTGACCGTTCTGCGGCTCGACAATTGCCAGGTGGTGGCTCAGCGCACCGAGGATCAGAACGGTTATACCGCTCTGCAGCTCGGCGCGGGCCAGGCCAAGGTGAAGCGGGTGACCAAGCCCATGCGCGGTCACTTCGCGAAGGCCAATGTGGAACCCAAGCGTAAGCTGGCTGAGTTTCGCGTGCAGCCTGAAAACCTGATCGACGTGGGCGCGGAAATCACCGCTGACCATTTCGTTGTGGGCCAGAAGGTCGATGCCACCGGGACCAGCATCGGTAAGGGTTTCGCCGGTGCGATGAAGCGGCACAATTTTGGCGGTCTGCGGGCCAGCCACGGGGTGTCCATCTCCCACCGCTCCCATGGTTCGACCGGTCAGTGTCAGGACCCGGGCAAGGTGTTCAAAGGCAAGAAGATGGCCGGTCACATGGGTGATGTGCGGGTGACCACCCAGAACATCGAAGTGGTCAAAACCGATGTGGACCGTGGGCTGATCATGGTGCGCGGATCCGTGCCCGGCTCCCGGGGTGGCTGGGTTCTGCTGCGCGATGCGGTGAAGTCCAAGATGCCCGATGATCTGCCCATGCCGGGTGCGTTCCGGATCCGTGAGGAGCCTGCGCCCGGCGAGGAGCAGCCCGCTTCTGAGGATCCTCAGGCACCAGACGTTCAGGCTGCTGACGCGCAGGCGCCCCAGGATACGCAAACCGGCGACGGGGCCGGCCCGGATGAAGTCAGTGAGGGCAGCGACGGTCAGAAGAAGGATGACGCGTGATGGAAATGACTGTTGTCACGCTGGATGGTGAAGAAGCCGGCGCTGTGGAACTGGACGACGCGATTTACGGTGTCGAACCCCGTTCCGACATTCTGCACCGGGTCGTGACCTGGCAGCTGACCCGGACCCGTCAGGGCACCCATAAGACCAAGACCCGTGCGGAGATTCAGGGCACCACGAAAAAGTTCGTGCGCCAGAAAGGTTCCGGCGGCGCCCGCCATGGCAACCGGAAGGTTCCCCAGTTTCGGGGCGGCGGCAAGGCCCATGGCCGGGTGGTGCATAGCCACGCCACGGACCTGCAGAAGAAGGTACGCCGGCTGGGCCTGAAAATGGCTCTGTCCTCCAAGGTCCGCACCCAGGATTTGATCGTTCTGGATATGGCCGCCCTGGATACGCCCAAGACCAAGGCGCTTCAGGAGAAGCTGGCGCGGCTGGAGTTGACCTCCGCCCTGGTGATCGACGGTTCGGAAGTGAACGAGAACCTTGCCCTGGCCGCCCGGAACATTCCGTTGATTGACGTTCTGCCCACCCAGGGCCTGAACGTGCGGGATATTCTGCGCCGGGAGAAACTGGTGCTCACCCGTGCGGCCCTCGAGCAGATCGATGCGAGGCTGAAATGAACGAGCTCAAGCATTACGACGTGATCCTGGCGCCGGTGATCACGGAAAAGGCGACCCTGGCCGCCGAGAACAATCAGGTGATCTTCCGTGTGGCTCTGGATGCCACTAAGCCGATGATCCGGGACGCGGTGGAAAACCTGTTCAAGGTCAAGGTGAAGCGGGTGAACACGATCCGGGTCAAGGGCAAGGCCAAGCGGTTCCGGGGCATTCCCGGCAAGCGTAGCGACTACAAAAAAGCGATCATCACCCTTCAGGAAGGGCATTCCATCGATGTGACCACGGGCCTTTAAGGGTCCGGTCCCTCCGATGAGCCCGTTAGCGGGTAGAGAAGCGAGACGATCATGGCACTGAAGACACATAAGCCGAATACGCCGAGCCAGCGCCAGCTTGTGTTGGTGGACCGCTCTGATCTCTACAAGGGGCGTCCGGAGAAAAAGCTGACCCAGGGCCTGACCAAGAAGGGTGGGCGGAACAATTCCGGCCGGGTCACGGCACGCCGGCGGGGTGGCGGACACAAGCGGCTGTGGCGGATCGTGGATTTCCGCCGGAAGAAATTCGACGTGCCCGCGACTGTGGAGCGTCTGGAGTATGACCCCAACCGCACCGCGTTCCTGGCGTTCCTGCGCTATGAGGACGGGGAGGTGGCGTACATTCTGGCGCCTCAGCGGCTCAAGGTTGGTGACCAGGTGCTTGCCGCCGGACGGACGGATGTGAAGCCGGGCAATGCCATGCCCCTGTCGGCGATCCCGGTGGGAACGATCATCCACAATGTGGAACTCAAGCCGGGCCGGGGCGGCCAGATTGCCCGGGCCGCCGGCACCTACGCCCAGCTTGTGGGGCGGGATCTGAGCTACGCCATTCTGCGCCTGTCCTCTGGTGAGCAGCGGACGGTGCGTTCGGATTGCATGGCGACGGTCGGTGCGGTGTCCAATCCCGACCACGCCAACATCAATCTGGGTAAGGCCGGCCGGGCCCGGTGGCTGGGCAAACGCCCTGCCGTGCGCGGTGTGGCCATGAACCCGGTGGACCACCCCCATGGCGGGGGTGAGGGCCGTACATCCGGTGGGCGTCACCCGGTGACCCCCTGGGGCAAGCCCACGAAGGGCAAGCGTACGCGCTCCAACAAGTCCACGGACAAATACATTCTGCGCTCTCGCCATGAGCGCAGGTCCAAGCGCTAAGGAGAAGACCGGTGCCCCGTTCAGTCTGGAAAGGCCCGTTCGTCGACGGATATCTTTTGAAAAAGGCCGAAGCCGCCGCTTCGTCCGGACGCAAGGATGTGATCAAGACCTGGAGCCGCCGCTCGACCATTCTGCCCCAGTTCGTGGGGCTCACCTTCGGTGTCTATAACGGGCAGAAGTTCATTCCCGTGAACATCAGTGAGGACATGGTCGGTCACAAGCTTGGCGAGTTCTCTCCGACGCGGACCTATTACGGTCACGCGGCGGACAAGAAAGCGAAGAGGAAGTGAGCCATGGGCAAGCCTAAGGCTGAACGCAGGCTGGCTGATAATGAGGCCCGCGCGGTTGGACGGATGATCCGTGTCAGCCCCCAGAAGCTCAACCTGGTCGCAGGCCTGATCCGGGGCAAGAAGGTGGACACGGCGTTGGCCGATCTCGCCTTCTCCCGCAAGCGTATTGCCAAGGACGTGCGCAAGATCCTGCAGTCCGCCGTGGCCAATGCGGAGAACAACCACGACCTTGACGTGGACCAGCTCGTGGTCGCCGAGGCTTTCGTGGGCAAGAACCTGGTGATGAAACGCTTCCGTCCGCGGGCCCGTGGCCGGGTGGGCAAGATCCAGAAGCCGTTCAGTCAGCTGACGATTGTTGTGCGTGAGCCCGAGGGGAGTGCCTGATGGGACAGAAAGTCAATCCGATCGGTCTGCGCCTCGGTGTCAACCGGACCTGGGAGTCCCGCTGGTACGCGTCCAAGGCCGAATACGGCCGGCTGGTCCATGAAGACCTGGCGATCCGCGGATATCTCCAAGATCGCCTGAAGCAGGCGGGTATTTCCCGGATCGTGATCGAGCGGCCCCACCGCAAGTGCCGGGTGTCTCTGTACACAGCCCGTCCGGGTGTGGTGATCGGCAAGAAGGGGGCGGATATCGAGAAGCTCCGCCGCTCCTTAAGTCAGTTCACGGATAGCGAGGTGTTTTTGAACATCGTCGAGATCCGCAAGCCCGAGATCGACGCGACCCTGGTCGCCGAGAACATTGCCCAGCAGCTTGAGCGCCGTGTGGCGTTCCGCCGGGCCATGAAACGGGCGGTTCAGTCCGCCATGCGTCTTGGAGCCCTGGGGATCCGGATCAATTGCGGCGGTCGCCTTGGCGGCGCGGAAATTGCCCGGACCGAGAGCTACCGGGAAGGGCGGGTGCCTCTTCATACACTCCGTGCGGATATCGATTACGGTACCGCCCGAGCCAAGACGACTTATGGGATCATCGGGATCAAGGTCTGGATCTTCAAAGGCGAGATCCTGGAGCACGATCCCATGGCCCAGGAACGGCGGATGCAGGAAGCCCAGGAAGGCGGCGGCGGTGGCCGGGGCCGGGATCGGGACCGTGACCGCGATCGTGGTGACCGCCGGGGCTGACCCGCGGGCAGCACCGCAGACCGCAATCGACAACGGCGATCGGCAGTCATGCCGTGACCTGAGAAATGGACCGCAGCCCAAGGCGCGGCCGGTGACCAAGAGGAAGAGGGAAGCAAGGCGATGTTGCAGCCCAAACGCACAAAGTTCCGTAAGGCGCATAAGGGCCGCATCCATGGCAACGCCAAAGGCGGTACGGCCCTCAACTTCGGTGCTTTCGGCCTGAAAGCCATGGAACCTCAGCGGATCACCGCGCGCCAGATCGAGGCGGCCCGGCGGGCGCTCACCCGTCACACCAAGAGGGCCGGGCGTGTCTGGATCCGGATTTTCCCGGATCTGCCCGTATCCTCCAAGCCGACGGAAGTGCGGATGGGTAAGGGTAAGGGGTCTCCGGAGTATTGGGCGGCGAAGGTGAAGCCGGGGCGGATCATGTTCGAGATCGACGGTGTGCCCGAGGAAACCGCCCGGGAAGCCCTGCGTCTTGCGGCCATGAAGCTGCCCATCCGCTGCCGGTTCGTGCAGCGCATGAAGGATTAAGGTGATGAAGACCGCAGAAGTCCGCGACCTGTCAGACGATCAGCTGGTTGATGAGTTGACCAAGCTGAAGCGCGAACAGTTCAACCTGCGTTTCCAGAGAGCGACAGGTCAGCTTGAGAATACGACCCGGTTCCGTCAGATCCGCCGCGATGTGGCGCGGATCAAGACCATCATCCGGGAACGCCAGGTCAGCGCGGAAGATGCGCCTGCACCGGCTGAAGCTTGAGATCAGTTGAGGAGAACGATCGGTGCCAAGACGTATCCTTCAGGGCCGTGTGGTCAGTGACAAGAACAATCAGACCGTGGTGGTCTTGGTGGAACGCCGGTACACCCACCCGGTGATGAAAAAGACGGTCCGGACCTCGAAGCGTTACCACGCCCACGACCAGGAAAATGCCTACAAGGTCGGTGACGAGGTGCGGATCCGAGAAACCCGGCCTCTATCCAAGCTCAAGCGCTGGGAAGTGCTCGAGCGGGTTGGCGCGGAGCCCGCAGGCGGCTGATGATACTGATCGGTTGGCCCGGTGGTGCGCATCCAGTGGGGTGTCGCCAGTCGGGTGTTGATCGGCACGGTGTTGTGTCCTGGACGTCAAGGCGTTCGGGAGTTTGGATTGGACCGGTGCTTATGGTGCCGGAACCTTGGAAATGCATTGGTCTGGCGCAGACCCGCTTGACGGCACGGCCGTAAGACACGGGTGAGGAGAGTAAAATGATCCAGATGCAGACGAATTTGGACGTTGCCGACAATTCCGGCGCCCGGCGTGTGCAGTGCGTGAAGGTCCTGGGTGGCGCGAAGCGGAAATATGCCTCCGTGGGCGACATTATCGTCGTGAGCGTGAAGGAAGCCATTCCCCGGGGTCGGGTGAAAAAGGGCGAAGTGATGCGGGCCGTGGTGGTGCGTACCGCCAAGGAAATCCGCCGTCCGGACGGCTCCGCCATGCGGTTTGACCGCAACGCGGCCGTGATCGTGAACAAGCAGGGCGAGCCGGTGGGCACCCGTATTTTCGGCCCGGTGCCCCGGGAACTGCGCGCCCGCAACCACATGAAGATCATCTCGCTCGCACCGGAAGTGCTGTAAAGCCTTTCGGTGTCCTGACGAACACCGGAATTGATGCCCAGGGCAGTGCCGCGGCGGTGTTGAAACACTGGTTTGAACGCTGGCAAGGCAAACGCCGGGCAGGGAGACAAAGGGTCGGCTCATGACCGTCAAAGTGAAATTCAAGAAGGGGGACCAGGTGATGGTCCGCGCCGGTCGGGACAAGGGCAAAAAGGGCGAAGTCCTGAAAGTCCTGCCCCGGGAAAACCGCGCCGTGGTTCAGGGCGTGAACGTGGTCACCCGCCACCAGAAGCAGTCCCAGAATCAGCAGGGCGGCCTTGTGCGCAAGGAACTGTCCATTGACCTGTCGAACCTGGCGCATCTGGATCCCAAGACCGGTGATGCCACCCGGGTCGGGTACCGTGTGCTGGAAGATGGCCGGAAGGTACGGTTTGCCAAGAAGTCCGGAGAAGTGATCGATGTCTGAGGAAAAGTATATTCCCCGGCTGAAGACCCAGTATCTGGAGACCATCAAGGGCCAGATGCAGGAAAAGTTCGCCTATTCCAATGCCATGATGATCCCGCGCCTGGACAAGGTCGTGCTCAACATGGGTGTCGGTGAGGCGGTGAACGACACCAAGAAGGTTCAGTCGGCCTACGCGGACATGCAGTCCATTGCGGGTCAGAAGCCCGTGGTGACCCGCGCCAAGAAATCCATCGCGGGCTTCAAGGTGCGCGAGAACATGCCCCTTGGCGTGAAGGTGACCCTGCGCCGGGACCGGATGTATGAATTCATTGACCGGCTGGTGACGATCGCGCTGCCCCGGGTCCGGGACTTCCGTGGCCTGAATGGCAAGAGCTTTGACGGGCGCGGCAATTACGCCATGGGCATCAAGGAACATATCGTCTTCCCCGAGATCAATTACGACAAGGTCGACCAGGTCTGGGGCATGGACATCATCGTCTGTACGACGGCACCGACCAATGAAGAGGCCAAGGAGCTTCTCAGGTTGTTCCGGTTTCCGTTCATGAACTGACGGATTCCCATTGACACTGGGTCCGTTGGACAACCGCCGGACCCATCACGGCATACGCACAGTCCCGCCATGGCGGGGCACCCACGAGCCACCAGGGGTGGAGGATCACATGGCCAAGAAGGCAATGGTCGAGAAGAACAAACGCCGGGAAAAACTGGTCCGGAAGACCGCCGGCAAGCGCGAGCGCCTCAAGGCCATCGCGAACAACAGCGAACTTCCGCCCGAGGAGCGTTTTCGCGCCCGGCTCAAGCTCGCCAAACTGCCGCGCAACGGCAACCCGACACGGATCATGAACCGGTGTGACGTGACCGGCCGGCCCCATGCTTTCTACCGTAAGATGAAGATGTCCCGCATCGCCTTGCGGGAACTGGGGTCCCAGGGTCTCGTGCCCGGCCTTGTGAAGTCCAGCTGGTAAGCCGCTTGAGGATTATTCGATGACGATGACCGATCCATTGGGCGATATGCTCACCCGGATCCGCAACGGGCAGATGCGGCGCAAGAACAAGGTGAAGTCTCCGGCTTCATCCTTGCGGGAACGTGTTCTCGAAGTGCTTGAGCGGGAAGGCTTTATTCGCGGCTATTTCAAGGTGGAAATGGCCGGGGCTTTCCCGGAATTCGAGATCGAACTGAAATATTATGAGGGCGAACCGGTCATCTCCGAGATCAAGCGGGTCTCGAAGCCGGGACGGCGGGTCTATTCCTCGGTGAAGGAACTGCCGCGGGTGCGCAACGGCCTCGGTATTTCGATCCTGTCCACGCCCAAGGGCGTGATGTCCGATACGGATGCCCGCACCGAAAATGTGGGCGGCGAGGTGCTTTGCACCGTCTACTGATGGTTTTCGGCGTCGGTGTGGTGCCGGATCAGGATGAATGGGCACGGCCTCAGGGATCCTTGCGGATTTGGCTTGAGTGCGAGCGCTGCCCCTGGTGAAGAAGGCAAACAGTCATGTCCCGGATTGGCAAGGCCCCGATTGAGATGCCTAAAGGCGTCACGCCGACGATCGACGGTCAGAAGGTCAGCGTCAAAGGACCCAAGGGCCAGCTGGAGCTGACTTTGGTGGATGACGTCGAGGTGTCCCTTGGTGATGACGGCATCGTCGTCAAGCCCGTGAGGGACGATCAACGCGCCCGGGCCATGTGGGGCATGAGCCGCACCCTGATCGCCAACATGGTTCACGGGGTGACGGAAGGCTTCAAGAAGGAACTCGAGGTGAACGGGGTGGGGTACCGGGCCCAGGTGCAGGGCAAGAACCTGCAGCTTCAGCTCGGCTTCAGCCACGATGTCCTGTTCCCGATCCCCGAGGGTATCGAGATCAAGTGCGAAAAGCCGACTTCCATTCTGGTCAGCGGCATCGACAAGCAGCGGGTCGGCCAGGTGGCGGCCAATATCCGCGAATACCGTCCGCCTGAGCCTTACAAGGGCAAGGGCATCAAATATGTGGACGAATACATCTTCCGGAAGGAAGGCAAGAAGAAGTAAGGCTGGCCTGGTCCGGGCGTGGAGGGAGGGACAATCCCTGTACTGCCTATCGAGACCGGCGGCCTGATCCGCGGCCGTTCGCAAAACGGCCCCGCGCGGCACAGAGCGAGAGACACGACGATGAGCACGAAGCATTCCTTGTTCGAACGGCGCCGGGCGCGGACCCGCTCCAGGCTGCGCAAGCTGGCCAATGGCCGCCCGCGCCTGTCCGTGTTCCGCTCCGCCAATCATATCTACGCCCAGGTCATCAGTGACGAGGAAGGCCGGACCCTGGCGTCCGCTTCTTCCATCGAGAAGGATCTGCGGAGTGATCTCAAGGGCGGCAATTGCTCGGCGGCGGAAACCGTCGGTAAGCTGATCGCTGAACGGGCTTTGGAAGCCGGTGTGAAGGAAGTGGTCTTCGACCGTGGCGGCTACATTTATCACGGCCGGGTCAAGGCCCTGGCCGAAGCCGCCCGTGAAGCCGGTTTGAGTTTCTAAGGAAGGATAGGGATCGTGGCACGCGGAGATCGGGATCGCGACGAGCGCGACAGTGTATTCGTGGACAAGCTGGTCCACTTCTAGCGTGCGGCGATGGTGGTCAAGGGTGGCCGGCGCTTCGGCTTCGCGGCTTTGGTTGTGCTTGGTGACCAGAAGGGCCGGGTGGGTTTCGGACACGGCAAGGCGCGAGAAGTGCCCGAAGCGATCCGTAAGGCAACGGAATCCGCAAAGCGCAGCCTGATCCGTGTGCCCCTGCGCGAAGGCCGAACCCTTCATCACGACATGGAAGGGCGTCACGGCGCTGGCCGGGTGGTGTTGCGTGCCGCACCGCCGGGAACGGGCATCATCGCCGGCGGTCCGATGCGGGCGGTTTTCGAGACCCTCGGCATTCAGGACATTGTGGCCAAGTCCCTGGGAACCTCGAACCCGTACAACATGATCCGGGCCACCTTCGATGCCCTGCGCAAGGAAGTCTCTCCCCGCCACATCGCGGCCAAGCGGGGCAAGAAGGTCAGTGAGATCATTGCCCGGCGCAATGACGCCATGGGCGAAGCATCCCTGTCCGTGGAGTGATCGTTCGATCCTCCGGGGACAGTCCAATTTTTGTTTTCAGGACCGGACGTTCACACGCTGAACGGTCCGGTTCCCGCGCTCAGGACCAGTGTGCCATTGAAGACGGTACCCGTGGACAGTGCCGATAACCCGCGCTAGTCATCAGCGCCCTTGAAATGACGGAGCATGAGGATGGCTGACGACCAGCAGAAGAGCGGCAAGACCATCACCGTTGAGCAGATTGCCAGCCCGATCCGCCGCCCTGGGAGCCAGCGCGCGACCCTGATCGGCCTGGGTCTGAACAAAATGCACAAGCGCCGGACCCTGGAAGACACCCCTTCCGTCCGTGGCATGATCAAGAAGGTCAGCCACATGGTCCGCATCGTTGATGAAAAGGCCTGACCCACAGGGCTGATTGGTGGCCTGGGCGAGGCCCATTAGTGAAGCCGGAACGGGCGGGCTCGTTCTGACCGGTGAGGCCCGGGAACAGGAAGACCACATTGGCTGAAGCCGGGGGTCATGCAGGTCGAGCGGACCGTGCAGGCCAAAACGTGCAGAGCATGACCGGCTGATCGCCCGCCCGACAGGAACAAGGCCCGACAGGAACAAGGATGAACCCCATGCGTCTCAATGAACTCTCTGATAATGCCGGTGCGCGCCGTCCGCGAACCCGTGTTGGACGCGGCATTGGATCCGGCAAGGGCAAGACCTGCGGCAGGGGTGTCAAAGGTCAGAAATCCCGCTCAGGCGTGGCGATCAAAGGCTTTGAAGGCGGTCAAATGCCCCTTCACATGCGGCTGCCGAAGCGCGGCTTCAACAAGCCGAACCGCCTCTCCTATGCTGAAGTCAATCTCGGCCGTCTTCAGGCCGCCATCGACGCGGGCCGGGTTGATCCCTCACAGCCCCTCACTGCCGAAGCCCTGATCGCCGGTGGTCTCATCCGTCGTGAACTCGATGGCATTCGACTGCTGGGCGAGGGTGCCATCACCGCCTCCATCAAGATCGAAGTGGCCGGAGCGACCAAGGCGGCCATTGATGCGGTTGAAAAGGCAGGCGGCGGCGTCACCCTGATTGGATCCGTGCCGTCCCGGCGCCGCAAGGGCGGTTTCAACGGAAACAAGAAGTTGGCGGCCAAAGCCGCAGCGGAATCTACCGGCGCTTAAGTTCAATTGCAGGTGGCACAAGTGCGGGACACGGGCTTTTGCCCCGTGTCTCTGGCCCCATGCGCCCCTGATTTCCCTCTTCGCTGCTCCTGGGCTGGCTCTTAAGACCGTTTCCAGGTCTTCGGCGTCACCATGGTGTGGACCGATCGCGGATGCGTCGATGGGAATCCGGGGGAGGGGGGCAGGTTCGCCTTGCGTCTCCTGACCGAATTGTTGCTGAATGCGGTGATATTGGCCTTCGGATCGCTTATATCTCTGAAGGCCGTTTTGGCTTATCAGGGTCCACTTCCGGGAGGTTTAAGGTGGTCGCCTGGATCAAAGCGTAGCGGCCATCTCCGCGACATTCCCGGCCTTTGGGTTGCCTGTAATGGCTTGCCTGCCGGGGTGTTCCGAGGCCTCAAATTTTTGGGATGGTGGATCCGGCGCTCCGGCTCCCGCCGATCGGGCGGATGACAGCCGGCCCGGATCCGACAGCCGGACCCGAGGGTTAACCGTGCCGGTGAATGGGCCTGCCGTTGAAGACGCGGCGCCGGTTTCGCCGGGCGGTTCCTGACCGTCGGGATCATGCGATAGGGAGTTCCGCCGAATGGCTTCAGCCGCCGAGCAGCTAGCCGCCAATCTGAATTTCCAGTCCTTTGCCAAGGCAACGGAACTCCAGAAGCGCATCTGGTTCACCCTGGGTGCGCTCATTGTCTATCGCCTGGGGACGTATATCCCGCTCCCCGGGATCGACCCGACGGTCTTCAACCAATTTTTTGACCAAAGGGCGCCGGGCATTCTGGGCATGTTCAACATGTTCGCCGGCGGTGCGGTTGAGCGTATGGCGATCTTCGCGCTCAACATCATGCCCTACATTTCCGCCTCCATTATCATGCAGCTCATGACGACGGTGTATCCGCCCCTTGAGCAGCTCAAGAAGGAAGGCGATCAGGGCCGCAAGCAGATCAACCAGTACACTCGCTATCTCACCGTGGCCCTGGCCGCCGTTCAGGCTTTCGCCATCGGGAACGGTCTTCAGGCCACCGGAGCGGTGATCGATCCCGGTCCCTTCTTCCTGGCCAGCACGGTGATCACCCTGGTGGGCGGCACCATGTTCCTCATGTGGCTGGGCGAACAGATCACCGCCCGGGGCGTGGGTAACGGCATCTCCCTGATCATCTTTGCGGGCATTGTGGCCGAACTGCCCATGGCCTTCGTGACCACCATGGAATTCGGCCGCAAGGGAGATCTCTCCGGTGTGGAAATCGTGCTGCTGCTTGCCGTGATCGTCGCGGTGATTTCCTTCATCGTGTTCGTGGAGCGGGCCCAGCGCCGCCTGGTGGTCCAGTACCCCAAGCGTCAGGTCGGCAACCGCATGTTTGGTGGTGACAAGTCTCACCTGCCTCTGAAGCTGAACACGGCCGGGGTGATTCCGCCGATCTTCGCGTCCTCCCTGCTTCTGCTCCCGCTCACCGTGGCGAGCTTCCAGGGTCAGGAAGGCGGTCCGTCGTGGCTGCTGACCGTGACAACCCTGCTGGGCCACGGCCAGCCCCTGTACATGGCCCTTTACGCCGCCGGTATCATCTTCTTCTGCTTCTTTTACACCTCCGTGGTCTTCAACCCCGAGGACACTGCGGAGAATCTTAAGAAACATGGCGGTTTCATTCCCGGGATCCGTCCGGGCAAGCGCACGGCCGAGTATCTCGACTACGTTCTGACCCGGCTCACGGTGGTGGGCGCCCTGTACCTGACCCTGGTCTGTCTTCTGCCCGAACTCATGATCGCCCAGTACCCGAACATGTTCGCGGCGACCGGGGCCTTTTTCGGCGGCACCTCTCTTCTGATCGTGGTGACCGTGACCATGGATACGGTTGCCCAGGTCCAAAGCCATCTGCTGGCGCACCAGTACGAAGGGCTGATCAAGAAATCCAAATTGAGGGGGAGCAAGCGATGAGATTGATTCTTCTAGGCCCCCCCGGTGCGGGCAAGGGTACCCAGGCCCAGCAGCTTGAGACCCGTTACGGCATCACCCAATTGTCCACCGGCGATATGCTTCGCTCCGCGGTGGCTGCGGGCACCGAAGTCGGCCAGCGCTGCAAGGCAATCATGGATGAGGGCGGCCTCGTGCCGAACGAGATCGTCGTTCAGATCATTTCCGAGCGCATTGATGCTCCCGACTGTGCCAAGGGCTTCATCCTTGATGGCTTCCCCCGCAACGTGGCCCAGGCGGAAGCCCTCGACGAGATGCTCGAAGCCAAGAAAATGACCCTGGACGTGGTCATCGAAATCGTCGTGGACGAGGCCTGCCTGCTGGACCGCATTGTCAAGCGCCGGGAAGACAATCCGGACGCGGTGAGGGCGGATGATAACGAAGAGACCCTCAAGAAGCGTCTTGTGGTCTACCGGGAACAGACCGAGCCCCTGCGTCCGTACTATGAGAAACAGGGCAAGCTGATGAAGGTGGACGGCATGCTGTCCATTGAGGAAGTCACCCGTCAGATCCACGACATCGTCGAGAAGTATCAGACCTCCCGCAGTTAGGTCGGCCAGGGACCGGGCCCCGCCCGGTCAAATCCTTCAGAGGCCGGATCCATCGAGGCCATACCCATTCAGGTACGGTCTTTGAGGGAGTGGCTTTGCCGGCGGCGGGTTTAGACTTGACTCCCGAGACACGGTCCTTTACTCCCGCGTCTCTATGGCCAGTCAAGGGCAGGCGCGCTTTTGTAGCGCTGCCTCGTTTAGCGAATTGCTGCAGAGCAAATCGATCGACCGGTTCCACCAGACTGGGCCCACCAGACTGGCCATGGTTTCCCTGAAAAGTGGACTGCCCAAACCTTGGAGCACTTCACCTGTGGGATGATCCGGTTGGCGGGCGGTCTGGACAGCAAGGCCTCCGATCGCCGGGTTCCAGGTTATCAGGGGCTTCCATCCGAATGGCATCTGTGCGGATCGCTGCATTTCCGGCGGTCCCTTTTGTCTTTCAAATCGGGCCATGCCCGGCGCCCCGGCAAGCGGGACTTTTGAGAGCGGTAATGCTTTGCGTCAGGCCCGATGCGGCGGCGTTCGGCATCGTCGAGTGTTAGGAGGACGTCACATGGCCCGGATTTCCGGCGTCAACATTCCGACCAACAAGCGCGTCGTCATCGCGCTGAGCTACATCCATGGCATTGGCCCGGCCAAAGCCAGGGAGATCTGCGAGAAAGTCAGTATTCCTGCCGAACGCCGTGTGAACGAGCTGTCCGATGCGGAAGTGCTGCAGATCCGCGAAACCATCGACCGTGACTATATGGTGGAAGGGGATCTGCGCCGGGAAAATGCCATGAACATCAAGCGTCTGATGGATCTGGGCAATTATCGCGGCCTGCGGCACCGCCGTGGTTTGCCGGTCCGCGGTCAACGCACCCACACCAATGCCCGCACCCGCAAGGGTCCCGCCAAGCCCATCGCTGGCAAGAAGAAATAATCGCAGGAACCGAGCATGGCCAAGGATCGCCAGCGCGTTAAGCGCAAGGAACGGAAAAACATTGCCTCCGGTGTGGCGCATGTGAATGCGTCCTTCAACAACACCATGATCACGATCACCGATGCCCAGGGCAACGCGATTTCATGGTCCTCCGCTGGAGCCAAAGGGTTCAAGGGCTCCCGGAAGTCCACACCCTATGCGGCCCAGGTTGCTGCCGAGGATGCGGGCCGGAAGGCTGCCGAGCACGGCATGAAGTCTCTGGAAGTGAATGTGAGCGGCCCCGGTTCGGGCCGTGAATCCGCTCTGCGGGCTCTCCAGGCCGTGGGTTTCACGATTTCGACCATCAAGGACGTGACCCCCATCCCCCACAATGGATGCCGTCCGCCCAAGCGCCGCCGGGTCTGAGGCAGCGCGTTCTGCCCTGGGTCTTCAGCGTCTCCGACCTCTTGGCCGGTCTGCGAAAAGGCTGGATTTATGATCCGGCCGTTAACGCTTTTTGGGCTCAACCCATTGAAAGGTCGGCCACCCATACCGGGCCGGCCTTCCGGCGTGATTGCAAAGCCGGGATATGACCGGCTCGCGCCCGCTTTCGTGCCGTCACTGGCCGTTTGATTTGGCCCCTCCGGTTTGGCCCCTCCGGTTTGGCCCCTCCGGTTTGGCCCCTCCGGTTTGGCCATTGGAAATGAAACAGCGCTCCGGGGGGCGTTCATTCGGTCACGCCGAGGATGCGCGCAGCCGGATGACCCCTCAGACAAGCCGCTCCAGGAAGAGAGACACGCATGATCATCCAGAAGAATTGGCAGGACATGATCAAGCCGACCAAACTGGTCGTCGAGCCTGGTCACACCCCGGACCGGATTGCCACCGTGGTGGCCGAACCCCTCGAGCGGGGCTTTGGCATGACCCTCGGCAATTCCCTGCGCCGGGTGCTGATGTCCTCGCTTCAGGGTGCTGCGGTGACCGCGGTCCAGATCGAGGGCGTCCTCCACGAATTCTCGTCCATTGCCGGTGTGCGCGAGGACGTCACCGACATCGTGCTCAACATCAAGCTGATGGCCTTGCGTATGCACGCGGAAGGTCCGAAGCGGATGATCCTGAAGGCCCAGGGGCCCGGCGAGGTCAAGGCGGGTATGGTCACGCCCACCGCCGATATCGACGTTCTGAACCCGGATCTGGTCCTTTGCACCCTCGATGAAGGGGCTGAAATCCGCATGGAATTCACCGTGGACACGGGCAAGGGCTATGTGCCTGCCGACCGGAACCGGCCCGACGATGCCCCGATCGGCCTCATCCCCGTGGACGCCCTCTACAGCCCGGTGCGGCGGATTTCCTACAAGGTGGAAAATACCCGGGAAGGTCAGTTCCTCGATTACGACAAGCTGACCATGCAGATCGAGACCAACGGCGCGGTCACGCCAGAAAATGCCGTGGCCTATGCGGCGCGTATTCTCCAGGACCAGCTCCAGGTTTTCATCAACTTCGAAGAGCCCAGTGAGCAGCGGGTGGATGACAGCCGCCCGGAACTGGAGTTCAATCCGGCGCTTCTGAAGAAAGTCGACGAACTGGAACTTTCCGTGCGCTCGGCCAATTGCCTGAAGAACGACAATATCGTTTATATCGGCGATCTCATTCAGAAGACCGA
>CAZLPU010000096.1:1371-17299 GCA_964561475.1 uncultured Alphaproteobacteria bacterium | reverse complement strand
GGGCCTGCTGCACACACTCGCCGGACACGTCCCGGGTGATGGAGGGGTTGTCGGCCTTGCGGCTGATCTTGTCGACCTCGTCGATATAGACGATGCCCCGCTGAGCCCGTTCCACATTGTAGTCGGCGGCCTGCAGCAGCTTCAGGATGATGTTCTCGACATCCTCACCCACATAGCCCGCTTCCGTCAGAGTGGTCGCGTCCGCCATGGTAAAGGGCACATCCAGGATCCGGGCCAGGGTCTGGGCCAGCAGCGTCTTACCGCAACCCGTGGGACCCACCAGGAGGATGTTGGACTTGGCCAGTTCCACGTCGTTGTTCTTGGCGGCGTGGTTCAGGCGCTTGTAGTGATTATGCACCGCCACGGAGAGCACCCGCTTCGCATGCCCCTGGCCGATGACATAATCATCGAGCACGCGGCAAATTTCGGCGGGGGTAGGCACACCGTCCCGGGACTTGGACAGGGAGCTTTTGTTCTCCTCGCGGATGATGTCCATGCACAACTCGACGCATTCGTCGCAGATGAACACCGTGGGACCCGCGATCAGCTTGCGGACCTCATGCTGGCTCTTTCCGCAGAAAGAACAATAAAGCGTATTCTTGGAATCGCCGCCGCTGCCTTTGGTCATTCGGTCTCCTCAGGCCGTTAAACACCGTTTGCGGGACTGTGGATCCTGCGCCCCGTCCATCCAGATCCGTGCCAGAACCCCGACGGGGCCTGATCCGAATCCCTCAGGAGGGGAACGGGATGACGACGCGCATGTCGTCGGCCACACCCGGTGGCGTAAGGCCTTTCATTCTCCAGTCGTCCCACGAACGTCGCTCGATATCCGCAGTTTGGAGTACCTCGATACAATGCAAGCACGATAGCACGGGACGGATCAACATGAGATTAAGCATGCGCCGGAACACCCCAGTCGGACTTGAAAGGGTATGGGGAGCAGATCCCGAAATGGAACATCTCCTGGTCTCCGGTACATACGAGCTTTCCTCAACTGCAAGGCCCAGACCAGGGCAGGATTGTGACCTTTAAAGGCCCGTAATCACCCTGCCGCGTGTGCCTTATCGGCCAAGACCAAAACCTTGACAGTTCAGGTGACGGCACCCGGCCCCGCCGGACCGGCGGCCCCCAAAAAGGGGGAGGAAAACCGGGTGCCGTCCAATCGTGGTACGGATCAGCTGGAGCTGCCGGTGCTGCCGGACCCGTCGCTGTCCCCGTCATCGGCCCGCTTTTCAAACACCTCGTCCACGATGCCGAAGTCCTTGGCCTGAATTGCCGTCATGAAGTTGTCCCGGTCCAGGGCCTTCTCGATCGTGTCGTAGTCCTGGCCGGTGTGTCTCACATAGATTTCGTTGAGGCGCCGCTTCAGATTGGCCATTTCCGTGAAATGGCGTTCCGCGTCGGAGACCTGGCCCTGGAAGCCGCCGGAGGGCTGGTGGAGCATCACCCGGGCATTCGGCAGTGCAAATCGCATCCCTTTCTCCCCTGCGGTCAGCAAGAGGGAGCCCATGGAGGCGGCCTGACCGATGCACAGGGTCTGAACCGGCGCGCGGATGTATTGCATCGTGTCGTAGATGGCGAGACCGCTGGTGACGATGCCGCCGGGGGAATTGATGTAAAAGGAAATTTCCTTTTTGGGGTTGTCCGCCTCCAGGAACAGCAGCTGGGCGGTGACCAGTCCGGCAATGTGATCTTCCACACCGCCAGTCAGGAACACAATGCGCTCCTTCAGCAGGCGGGAATAGATGTCATAGGCCCGTTCCCCCCGGTTGGTCTGTTCCACGACCATGGGAACGAGGGAGTTCATGGTGAAATCGACTGGATCGCGCATTCAACAAATCCTGTTTTCAAGATGCACCATTCCGGGTGCATTCGCGGTCATGTTTGGTCCTGCCTGATATCCCGGTTCAGCACACTGGCGTAACCGGACCCGACCCGCTGCAGGGACCGCCCTGAACCGTCACATGAGCGGCGATTCCTTGACACTCCATCAACAGGGGCCATCAACGGGGCCATCAACAGAGGTCATCAGCAACGGCGACTGGACCGGGCCGCCGATGACCCAGGCATCCACCACCGTGACCCACGGACACTGGCGCCGGTAAAGCGGCCATATAATGGAACGGGCCGTTTCCTGGGACAGGTATCCATGTGCAGGCCCTCAAGCGGCAGGCTCCCCCTAAGGGACAAGCTCCCCCAAGTTGCAGATCCGGCATCCGGTGGGCACCCCGGCGGACGGCACAGGCGTGTGTGCCCCGCCACCATGAGCGGGTGTTCGGGTGGATGTAAAGTGTAAGGACGCCACTGCAAGAGGGGACCCGTGCGGCACGAAAAAACGCCCCCGGACACACCAGGGGCGTTGGACAGTAAGCAACCGGCCACGAAAATGTGAGATGCCGAGCGACCGGGTGCCTGATCGAGCCCGGCATCCTGATTGGGGCCGAGGTCCTGATTGGGGCCGGGGTCCTGATTGGGGCCGAGGTCCTGATTGGGGCCGGGGTCCTGATTGGGCCTCTGGGCCGGACCGGGTCACCGTCACGCAGCCTCTTCGTCTTCGCCTTCCGGATCCTTGAACAGGTCGTCCTTGCTCACGGTCTTATCCTCAACCGTGGCCAGCTCCAGGATGAAATCCACCACCTTGTCTTCGAACAGGGGCGCGCGGATCTCCTGAAGGGCTTCCGGGTTCTTCTGGTAGAACTGGTAGAGTTGCTGTTCCCGCCCGGGGAAGGCCCGGGCCCGTTCCGCAATGGCCCGGTTCATCTCGTCCTGACCCACGGTGATCTTGTTGGCCTGACCAATCTCCGCCAGCACGAGACCAAGGCGCACCCGGCGTTCGGCGATGGCCCGATACTCTGCCTTCATATCGTCTTCGGACTTTTCCTCGTCCTCGATGGATTTGCCCTGGCGCTCCAGGTCCGCGAGCACCTGGCGCCAGATCTGTTCAAATTCCACATCCACCATGCCCATGGGCAGCTCGAAGTCATGGGCCTTGTCCAGGGCATCGAGCAGGTGACGCTTCACATGGAGCCGGGACATCTTGGAATGGTCGTCCTTGAGCCGGTTTGTCATCAGCTCACGGAGCTTCTCCAGGCTCTCCAGGCCGAGGCTTTCGGCAAAAGCGTCGTCGATCTGCACGTCTTCCGGCTGGGCCACTTCCCTGACAGTGACCTTGAACTGGGCGGTTTTTCCGGCCAGATGCTCGGCCTGATAGTCCTCAGGGAAAGTGACTTCCACCACTTTTTCTTCGCCGACCTTGGCACCGACAAGCTGTTCCTCGAAGCCGGGGATGAAGCTGCCGGACCCCAGGACGAGAAACTGGTCCTCGGCGGAGCCGCCTTCAAAGGCCTCTCCCTCGATTTCCCCCACAAAGTCGATGCTGAGCCGGTCGCCATCCTCGGCGGCTTCCCCTTCGTCCCGGTCGGCATAGCTCTTGCGCGATGTGGCCACTTCCTCAAGGGCCGAATCCACATCCGCGTCCGCCACATCGGCGACCGGGCGTTCCAGACTGATGGCCCCGAGATCAGTCACGGTGATTTCCGGGAGGATTTCCACGGCCATGGTGTAGGTGAGGTCGGACTTGCCAGCGACCACGTCCTCGATCTGCCCCTCAAGGTCGATCTTGGGCTGCATGGCGGCGCGCAGTTCCCGCTCGGCCAGGGCCTTCTGGCTGCTTTCGCCCACCACTTCCTCGACAATCTCCCCCATGACCGCCTTGCCGTAGGTCTTTTTCAGGAAACTGACGGGCACCTTCCCGGGACGGAAGCCCTTGAGGTGAACCTGGCCTTTCATTTCATCGAGCTTGGTGTGAAGGCGGGTGTCCAGATCGCTGGCGGCGATGGTCACCTTGAATTCGCGTTTCAGCCCCTCGGCGGAGGTTTCGGTCACTTGCATGGGTTCGGTCCCGTTCGTCGGTCAACAGTGAAGCCGGGCCAGGGCGCCTTCAGCGCGGATCGAGCGCTGGCGGGGCATGCCGGCAGGGTTCAATGGCCCCGGCACATCAGGATTGGCCAAGGCTTGGGGAGATTGCGGGCGGAGAATGGGTTGCGCCATGGGGCTGCCGCGACCGGGATCAGCCGGACCATCGGGTCCGACCTGAAAGGCCGGACAGGCAGGCAGACCGGACGCACACCTCCGCAATCCGCAGCGGATAGCAGCGCCCCGCCCCCATGGCAAGGGCGCGGTGTGTGATTCGCCCCTAAACCTGCCTCTACGGGCAATCCCGTCTCAGGCGACGCCCTTGTACTGGCCGCCGTCCAGGAGAATGTTCTGGCCGGTCATGAAGCTGGCCATGGGGCTGGCGATGAAGGCGCAGACCGCGCCGAATTCTTCCGGGGTCCCGAACCGGCCGGCGGGAATGTTGCGCAGCGCCCCTTCCCGGATGGCCGCTTCTTCCCGGCCCGTGGCCTTGGCCGCGAAGGCGTGGCCGCCCCGCAGCCGGTCCGTGTCGAACTGGCCGGGCAGGATGTTGTTCACGGTCACCCCATGGGGCGCCAGGTCCGTGGCGAGGCCCTTCATGAACCCGGTCAGCCCCGCCCGGGCCCCGTTGGACAGGCCCAGAAAGCCGATGGGTTCCTTCACGGAAATGCTGGTGATGTTGATGATCCGCCCATACCCCCGCTGGCTCATACCATCCACCAGACGCCGGGTGAGGTCGATGGCGCTGATCATGTTGGCATCGATCGCGGCGATCCAGTCCTCCCGCGCCCACTGGCGGAAGTTACCCGGCGGCGGCCCGCCTGCATTGTTCACCAGAATATCCGCATCGGGACAAAGCTCCGCCAAAGCTGCACGCCCGTCCTCGGTGGTCACGTCCGCCGCCAGGGCACGGACCTCGGCACCGGTCTCCTGGTTGAGCCGGGCGGCGGCGGCTTCCAGGTCGGCGGCCGTGCGCGCCGCGATCACCACCGAGGCCCCCTCCCCGGCCAGCGCCCTGGCGCAACCGTAACCGAGCCCCTTGCTCGCCCCGCAGACAATCGCCTTGCGCCCGCTCAGACCCAGATCCATGACCGTCTCTCCCCGCTGGTGATCCCCAATGGTGTTTCATGATCTTCCGCGTGCCAAGCATGCCACGCTGGGATCAATCCTGACCAGCCCTCTGAGAAAATGGGTCCTGGGAAAAAACAGGCCCTGGGGGAAAAACCGGTCCTGACCCGACGGAAGCTCTGTGCCCCGCACGGGGAAACGTATATCGTCCCCGCCACTCACCCCGTCCCTCAGGGTCCCGGGGCCTGATGCCCCTTATCCCGTTGCGCCGGTCCAGTCCGGCACAACCTGTTTCGGAGACAGCCATGATCCGGCCCGCCGCCTTGTCCCTTGCATTCGCCCTGACCGCCTTCAGCGCCGCCACCAGCGCCTGCGAGGACCATGCCCCGACCGCTTCATCAATGACACAGCCCGAGCCCGTGGCGGTCATGTATGGCGGTGAAGTGGAATACGACGCCTGCGGCGCATGGGGCGACGTACACGGACTGGATCCCAACGGAGACAATTTCCTCGCGGTGCGCACCGGACCCGGCACGGCCTATACCCAGATCGACAGCCTGAACGAGGGCGACGGCTTTTCCCTGTGCGACCGGAAGGGCAGTTGGATCGGCATCGTCTATCAGGACAAGGACCAAAAGGCCAACGACATGGAGGGCGATGTGGAGGGCAACGAGGCCGGGGATCTGGACTGCAACACCGGCACCCCGGTCACCCCCCGCAAACCCTATGACGGCCCCTGCCGTTCCGGCTGGGTCCACGAAAACTGGGTCCGGTTGCTGGCTGGATGACGGTCGCGGACCGGCGCCCCGGCTGCCAATCACAGTAGGAGGCCATCGCGTTACGGGGGTGAAAATGGTGCGGGCGGAGGGAGTCGAACCCCCACGCCTTGCGGCACTGGAACCTAAATCCAGCGCGTCTACCAGTTCCGCCACGCCCGCACGGTCAATCCGGGCCATGACTGACAATCTGCCCAGAATGCGGCTGTCTATAGCAGATTTTTGCTCCGGGCAAGCGCAGGGCTGGGCAAGCGCAGGGCCGGGCAAGCGCAGGGCCGGGCAAGCGCAGGGCCGGGCAAGCGCAGGGGATGGCGCGCGCAGGGCCGCGTCCGGCCCCGTCGCTCGCCCCCCTCCTCTCATCATCCCAGGGGTGGGATGAGACCTTCCTTGTTCAGGCGGGTGTCCAGGGCCGTGAGGCAGGCGGGCATGGCCGGAGCCAGATCCTCGGCGATGAGGCCACGGCCGGCCCGTTTGCCCGCTTCACCATGGAGCCAGACGCCGGCGCAGGCCGCCGGGAAGGTGGGCATGCCCTGGGCAAGGAGACCGGCGATCAGGCCTGTCAGCACGTCGCCGGACCCTGCGGTAGCCAGATCCGCCGCGGCATTGGTGGCGATGGCGATTTCATCGTCTCCCGGCTCGGCACCGGCGGAGGCGGCCACCGTGTCCGGCCCCTTGAGCACCACCACCGCGCCGCAGCGCCGGGCCGCTTCCCTGACCACTTCCGCCTTGCTTGCCGTTGTCAGGGCATCGGCCAGGTCCGGGAACAGACGGCGAAACTCACCCAGATGCGGTGTCAGAACGGCCTTGTCATGGAGCGCGCCGAACAGTTCCTCGGGCCTGGCGGCGAAGACGGAGAAAACATCCGCATCCAGAACGATGGGTACGCCCAGGGAGAGGAGCGCCAGCACATTGGCCCTGGTGGCCTCGGTGATCCCCGCCGCCGGTCCGATCACCAGAGCCGTGGCCCGGTCCCGCGCCAGACGCACCAGGGTTTCCGGCTTGTCGAAGGCCGCCACCATGACGGCGGTCAAATGGGTGGCGTTCACGATGGCCGCATCGGGCGGGGACAGGACCGTCACCAAGCCAGCGCCCGTGCGCAGGGCACCCTCCGCCGCCAGCCGGGCCGCGCCAGTGTTGAGGGGACCGCCGCTGACCACCATGGCATGGCCCCGGCTGGTCTTGTGGCCCAGCACGGATAGGCGGGGATAGACATGGCCCCAGAAATCCGGCGTGTTGTGAAAGGTGGGCGGGGCAATCTGGTCAAGCACCGCCGGGCGAATGCCGATATCGAGCACATGCAGTCGCCCGCAATAGGCCCGTCCCGGCATCAGGCAATGGCCGGGCTTGGCGCGGAAGAACGTGACCGTCTCCTGGGCCTGAATGGCAATGCCCCGCACCTGACCCGTATTGCCGTCAATGCCGGAGGGCATGTCCGCCGCCAGCACCGGCAGACGGGAGCGGTTGACCGCCTGGATCAGGGCCGCCGTTTCCCCTTCGATGGGCCGGGTCAGGCCCGCACCATAAATGGCGTCCACCACCACATCGGTGCCTTCGATCAGATCCGCACCGGCCTTGCGCCGCGGGCCGTGCCAGCGGGAGGCCATTTCAGCCGCATCCCCCCGCAACTGGTGGCTTTCCCCCACAAGACCGACCCGCACCCGCCAGCCCGCCTCCTGGGCAAGGCGTGCCGCGGTAAATCCGTCCCCGCCATTATTGCCGGGACCGGCCAGAACCAAGAGATTGCCCGGCTCCCGGCCCTGCTTGAGGATATGAACGATGGCGGTTCCGGCGTTCTCCATCAGCCCGAGACTGGGCAGGCCGCCGGTTATGGCCAGTTCATCCGCCCGCGCCATTTCCTGGGTGGACAGGAGGGCCGCCCGGCCCACCCGGGTGCGAATATCAACGCTCATGGGCGCTCCGTAACGGTTGTCGTGTGATGGCACCGTCTGTAACGGCGCCGCGCCGCCGCCGTGCCTCACGGCAGCGGCCGGATTCAAATGCCGGAAGACGGGCAGTCCGTCAGCGGATTTCCGTTTCCGCCTCGTGGCCCAGTTCCACCAGCCGCAGCTCATCGGCCACGGTCTCGAAAATGGTCACGGAGCAATTGTCAGGACGGAAACTGATCACCCGGTCGTTGCCCGTCGCCTCCGCCACGGCGGCATTGATGGCGACGAAATGGGTGAAGACCACCGTATCCTGGGGCAGGTCCAGAAGGGCGCGCACCACATTGGCCCGCCAGGACTGACGGTCTGCGTCCGCCGCACTCCACTGGCCGCCCATGAACTGGCGCAGCCAGGTTGTGCGCTCGTGGAGGTCGGGCATGGGGGCGGGCACTTCGGAAACGGCAGGCTCCACAGTGGGGTCCCGGCCCCACCGGCTCGCGAGCGGGATGGCGGTTTCCTGGCACCGGATCATGGGGCTGGTGACCATTTGAAGTGGCCCGAGGGGGGCCAGCCGCTCGGCCACGGCCTCCGCCTGCATCCGGCCCGTGTTGTCGAGCCCCGGATCGGGATCGGCGTCCCAGCCCGCAGCCGCTTTGCCATGACGCACGAGATAAAGCTTGGCCATCGTTTCTAGTCCTTTCACCAACACGTTTGTTGTTGTGATCAGCGTCTGAGTCCGACTGTGCGGACCGGAGGCTTACACCAGCCAGCGCCCACGGCAAGCGGTTCCGCACGCACAGACCAGCGCCCCATCTTACGAAGGGACACTGGAAAGAGTTTGCCAAAGGGTGATCAAGGCCCGGTCAGGCCGGCGTGAAGATATTTTCCATGCCGCCCTGGGCGCTGGTGACATGGCCGGGGCGGCCCATGCTGTCCTGGGCCATGAGATCCTGGAGAATCGCTTCATCCGGGGGCGTGGTGGCCACGAAGCGCCGTCCGTCCCCCTTGCGCCCGATCACAATGGCCATGCGCGGACCGGTGCGGGCGTGCACCACTGTGTAGGTCTCGATGAAGCCCTCGCCTTGAGGCTCCAGAATCACCTCAGGCCGGGCCATGGCGTCGATTTCCGCCTGGAGCACCGAGGGTGCCTCCCGCTGCCAGCCACCGGTCACCGGTGTGGTGGAGTAAAGCCCCATGGAGTGTTTGGTCACGAACCAGCCATTGGCGGTCACGAGCCCCTTCGTGCCCGGCGCCGCCCGCAGCCGCTCCGCCATGGTGGCAATGGAATGCATGACGTAATTGTTCCCGGGGCCGCCGAAATAGGGCAGCCCGCCGGTCACCGTGAGCCCCCTGGGATCATCTTCCGCAATGCCCAGTTCCGCGCAGCCGATTTCCACGGCGGACGGGAAGCAGGAATAAAGGTCGATGTGATCGAGATCGTCCACGCTCCAGCCGGCCATGTCGAAGGCCCTGGCGCCCATGCCCCGGATCGCCGGTGAAGAGTGGTAATTGATCCGGTCGGTGACGTTGAAAATATCCGTGGCGTCGGCACAGCCGTGAAGATAGACCCAGCGGCTTTCGGGAATGCCGAGCCGGCGGGCTTCTTCCACACTGGTCATCACCAGGGCGGCCATCATGTCCACCTGAATGATGGCATTCATGTATTTCGTGTACGGAAAGCCGATCAGGCGGTTTTCTTCCGTGACCGTGGCGATTTCCTCGGCGCTGCGATAGGTGGGGAACCAGGAATGGGGGTTCTCCGAGGCCACCTTGGTGAACGGGCTGAACAGGCGCCCGAGGGCGTGCATGTGTTCCTCCACGCCCCGTCCCCGGGCGTGGCGAATCGCATTCTCGAACAGGGGATAGGTGTTGACCGGATAGTTCAGGCCATGGGCGGTCTCATAATCCGCCGTACCCGGACGGGGGTCGCCCCAGATCTCCGAGGGCGTGCCCGCGTCATCGCCCCAGGCGCGCAGATCCGCTCCCTGACGGATGAGACGCATGTAGCTGTTCAGGAATTCCGCCCCCGTGAGCAGGGCTGCCTTGGTGCGGCCCTGGGCGATGTCTTCGGCCAGCCGGTTCACCGCCATCTGCGGGGTGTTGCCGCCCATATAGGTGTAGATTTCCCGGTGGGGCGCGATGCCGAGGGCCCGGGACAGGCTGCGGGGGGGATTTGTGGGTTTGGGTTGATCGGTGGGAAAATCCGGTGCGTCGATGGTAAACCCCACCACCAGGACCGTATCGAGGGCTTCGGTCAGGGTCTGGACCCCGGTCTGGGGCTGGGCGTCGGCCAGGGCTGACCGGGAGACCTGTTCGATCATCTGCAGAGCGGTCAGGCTGTCTTCCGGCCTGGTGCGTTGGGTGGCCTGGGCAACGCCCACGAGAACCGGTGTCCGGGGATCGATGGACCGATCTGACATTGTCGCTGGTCTCCTCTCTGCGTGTCTTTTATCAAGGGGCTGCCACCTGAGGGCATTTTGCAAATTCCGACCCCGGTTTTGCGGCGGCGGTTTTGCGGCCCCGGTCTTTCCACCCTGACGGTCTCAAACGGAGGGCCCGAAAACAAGAGGCCCCGAACATCCGCACTCACACATCCCCCATCCTGGCAGGGGTCTCCAGTCCCGGACGGGCGCCAGCCCCGGCAGACCCCCTGCGCGATCACAGGATGCTGTTCAAAGGCGGATTGGCGGATAGAGAAAGTTGTCCTAGTTTCCATCCCGTTTGCGTATTGTGCACCCCGTCTACGGTCTTTGAACCAACGGAGGGTTTCAATGGCCTGAAAGCAGGGGCCTGGAAGCAGGGGCCTGGAAGCAGGAACGGTCGCGCCCGCCGGGCGGCCAGATCTGGATGTGATGGCCCTGGATGTGGTGGCCCGCGATGTAAGGGTGGTGAGTGACGAGAGGAACCGGCCGGGACCAAGGGGTCCTTCATGATAAAAACCGTCCCGCGCGTGCTGTTGGGGTCAGGCGCACGGGGGTGAGCAGCGGACAGAAAACAAGATGGCCATGAAGAAAGTCGAAGCGATCATAAAGCCCTTCAAACTTGACGAAGTGAAGGAAGCGCTGCAGGACATCGGGCTACAAGGTATAACCGTGCTGGAAGCGCGGGGCTTTGGACGCCAGAAAGGACACACGGAACTCTACCGCGGTGCAGAATATGTGGTCGATTTTCTGCCGAAAGTGAAAATCGAACTCGTCGTCACGGAGCCCTTCGTCCAGAAGGCCGTGGACGTGATCCAGAAAGCCGCTCAGACCGGGAAAATCGGCGACGGCAAGATCTTTGTCACCCCAGTAGAGGACGCCATCAGGATCAGGACCGGCGAGACCGGCCTTGAAGCCATCTGAACAAGGGCCGACATCCTGCCTAATGTCCTGACGGGATCCCGCCAGGGCTGTCGCTGTGAAGCGACTATATTCCCCGGACCATAAGAATACCGGGGCCGAGGGCGGACGACGGTTTTTCACTCACCTGCCATGAGGATCGAGACTTATGAATACACCTGAAACTCTTCTCCAGATGATGCGCGACAAGGAAGTCAAATTTGTCGATCTGCGCTTTACCGATCCCCGGGGCAAGTGGCAGCACGTGACCATGGATGTCTCCATGGTGGACGCCGACTTTTTCCAGGAAGGCGCCATGTTCGACGGCTCCTCCATCGCGGGCTGGAAAGCCATCAATGAAAGCGACATGAACCTCGCGCCGGATCTGGACAGCGCGGTCATCGACCCGTTCATGGCCCAGCCGACCCTGGCCATCTTCTGCAATATCCTCGACCCGATGACCGGCGAGCCCTACAACCGGGATCCCCGCTCCACCGCCCTGCGCGCCGAGACCTACCTGGCCCAGAGCGGCATCGGCGACCGGGCGTTCTTTGGTCCGGAAGCGGAATTCTTCGTCTTTGACGATGTGCGCTGGACCGTGGACCAGAACCGCACCGCCTTTGCCATCGACTCCGTGGAAGGCCCCTACAATACGGGCACGGATTATGACACGGGCAATCTGGGCCACCGGCCCCGGGCCAAGGGTGGCTATTTCCCTGTCCCGCCGGTCGATTCCGCCCAGGACCTGCGTTCCGAGATGCTCTCCGTAATGACCGAAATGGGCCTTGAGCCCGAGAAGCATCACCACGAAGTGGCACCGTCCCAGCACGAACTGGGCATGCGTTTCTCCACCCTGACCCGCATGGCCGACCGGATGCAGATGTACAAGTACATCGTCCACCAGGTGGCCGCGGCCTATGGCAAGACCGCAACCTTCATGCCCAAGCCCGTCTACAACGACAACGGCTCGGGCATGCACGTTCACCAGTCCATCTGGAAGGGCGACACTCCGGTCTTCGCCGGCTCGGGCTACGCGGATCTCTCCGAGACCGCCCTGTTCTATATCGGCGGTATCCTGAAGCACGCCCGGGCGCTGAACGCGTTCACCAATCCGTCCACGAACAGCTACAAGCGTCTCGTGCCCGGCTTCGAGGCGCCGGTCCTGCTGGCCTATTCCGCCCGCAACCGTTCCGCATCCTGCCGGATCCCCTACTCTCCGTCCCCCAAGGGCAAGCGCATGGAAATCCGCTTCCCCGATCCCTCCGCAAACCCCTATTTCGCATTCACCGCAATGCTGATGGCCGGTCTGGACGGGATCGAGAACCGGATCCATCCGGGCGAGCCCCTGGACAAGGACCTCTACAACCTGCCGCCGGAAGAGTTGAAAGGCGTGCCGACCATTTCCAGCTCCCTGCGCGAAGCTCTGGAAAACCTGGATCAGGACCGGGAATTCCTCAAGCGTGGCGGTGTCATGGACGACGATCAGATCGACGCCTACATCGAGCTGAAAATGGAAGAAGTCGTGCGCTACGAAACCACGCCGCACCCGGTGGAATTCGACCTGTACTACAGCGTCTGATCTCCGGCGGTTTGCGGGATCTCTCAAGGTGCGGGAAACCCTGATGCTTGATAGCCATTAATGCTTAAGCGTCGGGGACTTAGCCCCAAGGCATGAGAGCGTCCCGCGCCGAAAACGACTACACTCGGCGGCGTCCGGCACAGACCGGGCGCCGTCTTGAGTTTGTCAGGGTCTTGGCGCAAGGGCGACATCTGCGGGACAACAACCCTTGCGGGAAGAGCGGGCCACCACTGATCCCCGGCGTCTTCCACGGCGTACTACTCCCGTTAGCTGACGCCAGTCAGTCGGGACCGGTCAGCCCATTCACCCTGGTTAAGGCCGGTAAATCACCACCAGAGGACGTTTTCTGGGGTCATGCGCTTGGCTTGCCGCCGGAATACACGTAAGAACCCGCTGAAACGGATGGCCTGGACCGGCAAAGCTGCCGATGTTCGCCGAGCCGCCGTTCGAGGGCTCGGGGCCGAGTACCATTACGGAAGGGCTTCGCAACGATGACCGAAATGGCGCCCGACGCACAAGAGCGCCTGAATCTGTATCTGCGGGATGTGGCAAAAGCACTGGCTGGCGCTGGCTTTCAACAGCGCCAGGTCGATGGTGTGCAGTCGAAGCTCGTCAACCAGATCTTTGACAGGCTTTCCGATCTCGACGGACCGATCGACACGG
The DNA here is from genome assembly GCA_964561475.1 of uncultured Alphaproteobacteria bacterium. Classification (GTDB taxonomy): domain Bacteria; phylum Pseudomonadota; class Alphaproteobacteria; order JAJFIK01; family JAJFIK01; genus CAYUYV01. The sequence continues at coordinate 4,095 of CAZLPU010000096.1, read as the reverse complement.
AAACCCTTGAAAATGTTCTGGCGAGCCTGGAACCGCCGGATCTGGACGCGGGCGAACGGGAAAGCAAGGACGCGGACCGGGAACGTCGGCGGCTGGATGAAGAACGCCGCCTGATCGCCCGGCGCCGGGATGCCGCAACCCGCCAGCCCGAGGAAGACACCGAAGCCACCGCCGCCTCCCCTGGTCCCCTGGCTGAACCGCGCCTGCCCAAACCCCCGGGGGAACGCCCTCACCGTCCCGGCGACAATCGCCAGAAACTGTCCCTGCGCCGCCGTGCCAAGCCCGCGGCGGATGATTCCGCTGCACCCGCGCCCGCGACCCAGTCTGCGGGCTCAGCGGAGCCTCAGACCTTCCCCGACGAACCCCAGGATCAGGCTCAGCTTGAACGGGATCGGTTTGAGCAGGACCGCCGGGAACAGGAGCGGCTCGCGGAAGAACGCTTCGAAGAGGACCGGGCCCACCAACAGCGCCAGGAACAGGACCGTCTGGAGCGGGAACGCGCCGAACACCGTCTTGAGCAGGAGCGTATCGAGCGCGCGAGAGAGGAAGAGCGCCAGCGTCTCGAACAAGAGCGCATTGAGCGGGAACAGGAAGAAGAGCGCCAGCGTCTCGAACAAGAGCGCGTCGAGCGGGAACAGGAAGAAGAGCGCCAGCGTCTCGAACAAGAGCGCATTGAGCGGGAACAGGAAGAAGAGCGCCAGCGTCTCGAACAAGAGCGCGTCGAGCGGGAACAGGAGGAAGAGCGCCAGCAACTCGAACAGGAGCGCGTCGAGCAGGAACAGGAAGAAGAGCGTCAGCGACTCGAACAGGAGCGCGTCGAGCAGGATCAAGACCATCAGTCGTCTGAGCAGGCTCCCATCGAGCCGGAACAGACCGAAGCCCAGCGACAAGAAGAAGAGGAGCGACAAGAAGAAGAGCGCAGGGCAAAGCGTCGGCTGATTGAAGAACGGGTTGAACGGGCACGCCAGGAACAGCTGCGTCTGGATAAGGAACGTCAGGAGCGCCAACAGCGTCTCCAGGACCGTCTCGACCAGGAGCGCCGGAAACGGGAAGAAGAGGCCAGGGCCGCCCGGGAGCGGCGATCGCCCAGTGCAGGGGCTCAAAATACTGGGACCCAAAACACAAAATCTGGGGTGAGCCCGGGTGGTCTCGCGAACCCTCTGTATCTTGGTGATGATGGCGATCTGCTCTCCGGCGGCAGTGACGGCTTCATGGATGATGCCTGGGCCAAGGACACGATCAGACCGGTCGATACGAGGCCGGCCCGTAGTCCGGATGCTGAGCAGTCCGGCGATGAAGGCCAGGGCGACAGTACTGCAGCCCAGGGTGTCTCCCTGCCACAAAGTGATCCCGATGGGGATCTTCAGGATCAGGACACGCGGGCGCACCGGGAAGATACCGCGTCCAAGCCCGTCGATGGCGGCCAAAGCCCGTCCAAAGGCGCTGCCAAACCCGCCATGGATATCCGCACCGGCGGAACCTTCATGGATCTGATTTCCGACACGAATCAGGCTCCTGCGAAACCCGCCCCCGCATCGGCGCCCTCCGGTTCCGGAACGCCATCCACCAGTCAATCCGCGTCCGCCCGCCAGTCCTTGATGAGTGAGCCGTTGGACGGGCTGTTCCAGGACCGCCCTGCCCCTCCGTCAAAGCCGACCGCAGCCCCTGCGCGCAAACCGGTCACGGTACCGCGCCGCCCGGCAACACCCCTGCGCCAGACCGGTCCGGCGGCCACCGCGCCCCCCCAGGATCCGGATAATCCCGATGTGCGTCTGGCCAGGCTGCCCCTCGATCTTGATTACGAGGAATGGGTTTTCTCCGATCCCGATGAAGATGACGGCGCTGACGAGGCGCAAGCCGGCCGCCCACAAGGCCGTCAGGATCAAAAGGGCGAGACCGTCGCTTTTCCCGCGGCCGCCCGCCAGCAGGATACCCCCGACCAGGACGATTGGCCGGAAAAAAGGACCGATGAGACCGATCGGTCCCATGCCCGTGACCCATCATCGGACGAAAGCGGCCAGCCGCCGGAGAGCCGTGACCGTCACCATGGGGACCATTCCTATCGAGATGATCAATCAGGAGATGATCAGGACCGGGATTTTCCGGAAAGCGATTGGGATCGGCGAGCGGACAGTCCCGATACGGAAACAACGGCCACACCGCTGACCGAACCCGCCCTTGCCCAGCGCCCGGCACGGCAGGAAGACGACACAACCGAACCGCCGGTGCTCGCCCGCCCGAAACGCAGAAGCCGGTGGTGGCCCTTCGGCGGCTCCAGCAAGAAAGCCAAAAAAGCGGCCCCGGCGAAAGAAGCCCCACTGCCCGTGGACGACCTGCCCCCGATCCGCGACACCGCCACGCCGGAAACCGAGACCGGTGCGGATGACTACTGGCCCGACCATGAAGACGGACAGGACCGGGACGCGCCCTCCGGGTCCCCCGCCGAGGAAGTCGCCCGCTTTATTCCGCCCGAGGAGCGGTATGATAACCGGCGAGACGCTGACCGGCGGGATGCTGACGAGACCGAAGCCGATACGGGTTACACTGACGGCTACAAGGATGAGGTCGAAGACGGTCAAGACCGGGATGACGACGGGCATGGGGCTTCCGATTGGGATCGCGGGCGCGACCGTGACTTCGACGAAACCCGAGACTTCGACAAAACCCGGGACTTCGACAAAACCCGGGACTTCGACAAAACCCGGGACTTCGACAAAACCCGGG
>CAZLPU010000096.1:0-1271 GCA_964561475.1 uncultured Alphaproteobacteria bacterium | reverse complement strand
ATTTCGACGAAACCCAGGACGGGGACCGGCCCTATCGCCCTGCCGCTGAACGGGACCGGGCGTTTGTCGCGCCGACACGATCCGGTCAAGGCCGCAGTTCGGCTCTGGGCTTTGAAGCGCGGATGCGAGAAGCGAGCCCCGATCAGGGGTTTGAGGACCAGGAACCACCTTACCGCGATCCGGACCATGCCGAGGATGCTGCCCGGGATCAGGACACGGACTGGACCGGTGAACGGGATCGGGTTTCGGCAAGGTCCTATGCGGACGAGCCTTATCCCGGTGAGGCGTACCGGTCCGATAGGCCTTATGACGAAGACCGCACCCCCGATGGGAGTGACAACGATCTGGATGAGGATCGTGACGCGGGCAGACCCATCGACGATGCCTATCCGGGGTCCCGGGACGGGGCAGGCACGACCTTCCGGGATCATCGGCAGGCGGATGAGCGCTGGGACGACGACCCATCTTCCCGGGGTGACGATCTCTACGGGGATGAGGGCCGCCCTGGCTACGATGATAATCGTGCCGAAGACAATCGTGACGATGATAATCGCGATGGGACATATCGCGACGAAAACTACGACGAGACTGAGCAGGGAAGCACCGCCGGGGACCGGTACACCACCCAGACCTTCACGCGGTCGGGGCCTGAGGTCTTCATGCCTGCGGGAAGAGGGCTGGATACGGACAGTCCCGACCAGGAGCCCGCACCGGCAGCCCGGCGGCAAGAAAAGCCGAAAAAGAGCTGGAGCCTGCGCAAACCCAAGGAAACCGAGGCTCAACCCGAGGGCTACGGGTATGGCTACGGCTACGGGTATCGCCGCAGGCGGCGGATGCGCCGTGCGCGCGGAGCGGGGCCCGGTGAGATCAGCCAGTTTCTGGCCATGGGCACCATTCCGTCGGCGGTTATTTTCGGCGGACTGATCGAATCCGGCGCACCGGGCTCAGGCGTTGCGGCAATGACCCTGGTCTATGTCACCGGCGCCCTGTTCTCGATCCTGATCGGGCTTGCGGCGGTGCGCCGCCGGTCCGGGCGCCGGGGCATCTTCCTGGGCTTCATGCTGCTCCTGATCCCGGTTCTAGCCATTGGCGGCATCACGGCGGCTACCACGCTGTTGTAGCGGTCTTGTCGCTCAGGGCGAGCCGCAGGAGCGTTCGTCACATGAGAGCCAGAGGCCCTTGCCCTGCGCCTCCAAAGGGATGCAGCAGCACATCCTGGAGCGGCGGGCGCAAAATCACGATCACCTTTAAACAGGGTGGCCGCCGCTCTC
>CAZLPU010000095.1:0-17514 GCA_964561475.1 uncultured Alphaproteobacteria bacterium | reverse complement strand
CCGCAGTCGCGGCCTTGAGCATGATGCGGATTAAACGCCTCATGCTCTAAAGTGCACGGAACGTTTTACCGGACGGATACTGTCCTTCGGCTAGGATGCGGATCGTGGAGGTGTCATGACCGGATCCGTATCATCAACGCTTATTGCGGCCCAGGCCTATGGAGTGCCCCGGCCTCAGGCTCAGCCCGTGCCGTTCGCGCCCGGATCTGTTCCCGCAGATCCGGCCAAACAGTCCGATGGCGCCGTTCAGGGACGCGCATCGGTCCCGGCTCCGGCCCAGCGTGAAGAGGCGGCCCGCATTGAGCTGTCGGACGAGGCCCGCCGGTTCCTGGCCGATAGCGAGAACGGCGCCCGGGAGGCCCCCGGAGACTCCCGCCGTCCCGAGCCAGGCGCCCTGCGTCCTGCGCCCGCCGAGGCTGCTCCCGAGACAAATCCGGAACCTGTCATAAGCACCCTGTCGGACGCGGGCCAGCAGGGGCTTGCTGAAAGTCCGAGCCTCTCAACGGAAACGGCTGTGACGGTCCCGGAGAGTGCGGTTTCAGGGCAGAGCCTTGCGCCGGCCGCGAAACGGGAAGCGCCCTTTGCCCTCCAGCGTCTTGAGGCTGCTGCGCCAGCCCCGCCCGGATCATCCGTGAATCTGGTGATCTGAGGCGCACACGCCTTGCCGTCATCGCGCACAATTTCATCCTGAATACAGAAAAAGGCCCCACGCGGAAGCGGAGGCCTTTTTGTGTGGATGCCCTATGGGTCGCCGGCGGTATCGCTGGTTCAGCGGGCACGGGATGGTTCAGGTCCTGAAATAGATCGTCAGCGGTATATCAGAGACCTGAGAGAGGGCCGGTCAGGCCCGTGCGCGCCGGCCGGCTGTCTTCTTGGCGGCTTTCTTGGCAGGTGCCTTTTTCGCAGCGGTCTTTTTCACGGCAGTCTTCTTCGCAGCGGTTTTCTTGGCGGCGGCCTTCTTGGCGGTCTTGGGAGCGGCCTTCTTGGCAGCGGACTTTTTGGCTGCCGTCTTCTTGGCTGCCGTCTTTTTGGCTGCAGTCTTCTTGGGGGCTGCCGGACGCCGGGTTGTGGCGCTCTGCTCTTCTTCGTGCTTGTCAGCGGCTTCGGCGATGATGGTCAGCGCCTTCAGGAAGTTGGAGCGCAGGTTGGCGGGAAGGGGATCGAGGATCCGGTCTTCGGCAGCCATGACCTTGTCTTTGACGCTGTTCAGGGCGCGCCGGCCATCGGCGGTGATGCTGACGGAGTTGGCCCGGGCATCGCTCTCGGTGCGCTTGCGCGAAAGCAGGCTGCGCTTCAGAAGCCTGCTGATCATGTCGGCGAGGGTGGAGCGGTCGATGCCGGTGCGGCGCACCAGATCCGTCTGGCTCAGACCTTCGTTCTGTTCGACCGTCAACAAGACAGCAAACTGACGAGGTGTCAGTTCGCTGGAGCCGACTTCCTGGGTATAGAGATCGAAAGCGTACTGGTTACAACGGCGCAGCAGGTGGCCCGGTGCATCGTTGAGGTTGGGGGCATCCGTCGAGGGCTTACGTGCCATGATTATCTCCTGACCTTGGTGAACAAAATCCCGTGCGGGAATGGACGTGGTCCCGAGCGGGTTCCGGTGTTCGACTACGTTAAGTAAGTGATGCTGACAATCCCAATATGCATTTTATCAAACCATAGGCAATGCTGATAATTGGCCTACGCATGACTAAAACAGCAAATCCGGACAATATTTGCTCAGAACACCTCGTCTGGTTTACGGCGATGATGCTGAAAAAGCCTTTAAGGACCGAATGGGGTTACCTTCTCTGGACGAGGTGAATGGGGAATGGCAGAGTGCAGACATGAGCAACGAACCCCAAGATCCATCCGGCCAGGCGCCGCAAATGCCAGCAGGGCAGGGGGAAACACAGGCTGTCCCTGACCGGACAGTCCAGACCCCGCCCATTTCCGCCGAGACCGGCCTTTCGCCTGCCTTTTCGGCGCGCGTTCCCGAAGGCGATGACCGCACACGGCTCGTGTGCGACCACTGCCAGCATGTTCAGTATGTGAATCCAAAAATCGTAGCGGGTGCGGTTGTCCATGTGGACGGGCGCATTCTCCTGTGCCGGAGGGCCATCGAGCCACGGCTGGGCTATTGGACGCTACCCGCGGGATACCTGGAACTTCGGGAAAGTCCGGAGGAGGGCGCGCGCCGGGAAGCCCGGGAAGAAGCCTGTGCGGACATTGAAATCGACGCCCTGCTTGCGGTCTATCACGTCCGGAGGATCTCACAGATCCAACTGATCTATCGGGCCCGGCTGGTCTCCGGCTTTGCTGCGGGTCCGGAAAGTCTGGAAGTCGGCCTGTTCGAATGGCAGGAGATCCCCTGGAGCGATCTCGCCTTTCCCACGGTGATGTGGGCCCTGAACCATTACCGCGAAGCGCCCACCGAGCAGATCTTCCAGCCCTTCGTCAATCCCGCCGAAGACCCGCTTTTCACCAATCCCTGAGCCTGCTTTGTTCCGTATGGCCCGCCGCAGCCCAAGGGCCGCGGCGGGCCATGTCTGTATCGGGAAGGCTTCAAGGGCGGCCGCGCGCGACCAAGCCTCCGGATGGAACGCCCGGGAACCGTCTTCATCAAGGGCGTCCTAAGGGCCGGGATGAAACGGTCAAAAGGTCCGCAGGCGGTCCAGGACCGATTCCACACGGATTTTCGGAGCAGGGACGGATTGGCGGGAGAAGGGGGGAGACGGCGCATGGCCGCAAATCAACAGAGGCGCCGGAACGAAGCCGGCGCCTCTCGTGTTGACCATTTATCAAGCTGGCCTTTGCGGCGCCGTACGGCGGCACGCAGGCTGCCTGTCACTTCGGGGCTTCCGCCTCGGGTTGGGCCTGAGCACCGGCATTCGGATGATAGCGTTTCAGCAGCGGGATCTGGGAGAGGGTGAAGAGCACCGTGATGGGCAGATTGCCCCAGACCTTGAACGCGACCCAGAACTCTTCGCTCATGGTCCGCCACACCACTTCATTGAGACCGGCGAGAAACAGGAAGAACAGCATCCAGCGAACCGTCAGCTTCCGCCAGCCCTCGTCAGTGAGCTTGAAGGCCTCCTGAAACAGGAACTTCATCAACGGGCGCCCGGTCGCCATACCGGCTGCGAGCACGCTGGCAAAGATCAGATTGACGATGGTGGGCTTCATCTTGATGAAGGTGTCGTTCTGAAGAACGAGTGTCAGTCCGCCGAACGTCACCATGAAGAAGCCTGTCACCAGGGGCATGGGCGCCAGACGCTTTTCCAACACAAAGGACACGCTCAGGGACACGATGGTGGCCACCATGACCGCCGCCGTTGCGGTCATCAGATCTGCCGCCCGGTAGGTGAGGAAGAAGATCACCAAGGGTCCCATGTCCAGGGCAAGCTTGAGCAGCGGCGGCATCGCGCTCTTATGGGGCTGGCCGGGTTCGGCGCCATTTTCCGTTTCAGTACCGTTCATTCTAATCCCCTGTGTCTTGCGCCCGGTCTCCGGACATCCCCAAGGATGATCCGCGCTCAAAAATGATCCGGGTCAATCATCCGCACCGGTCAGGGCGCGGGCAAAGGTCTCCGGATCAAAGGGTTGGAAGTCCTCGATGCCTTCCCCGACGCCGATGGCATGAATGGGCAGACCGTATTTCGCGGCGATGGCCACCAGAATGCCCCCCCGTGCCGTACCGTCCAGCTTGGTCATCACAAGACCGGTCACCCCTGCCACCTGCTGGAAGACTTCCACCTGATTGAGGGCATTCTGACCCGTCGTGGCGTCGAGAACCAGCAGAACGGAATGGGGGGCATCCGGATCCTGTTTTTTGAGCACCCGCGTGATTTTTGCCAGTTCTTCCATCAGCCCCTGCTTATTCTGCAGGCGTCCGGCGGTATCGATAAGCAGAATATCCCGGCCTTCCGCTTTTGCCTGGGCATAGGCGTCAAAGGCCAGACCGGCCGCGTCGGCGCCGGTGTTCCGGGCCAGGACCGGCGAGGCTGTCCGCTCACCCCATACCTTGAGCTGTTCGATGGCGGCGGCCCGGAAGGTGTCTCCCGCTGCCAGCATGACGGAGCTGCCTTCGGCGCGGAAATAATGCGCAAGCTTGCCGATGGTGGTGGTCTTGCCGGTCCCGTTCACCCCCACCACCAGGACCACATGGGGCTTGAGGTCCGGGTCCAGGGCGAATTCCGCCGCGCAGTGTTCCATTTTCCGGGCAATGATTTCAGCCAGATGTTCACGAACCTCGCTTGGTGAAATCGCTTTGTCATAGCGGTTCTTGGCCAGTTCCGCCGTGACTTCCCGGGCCACGTCCACGCCGATGTCGGACATGATCAACAGGTCCTCCAGCTCTTCGAGCATTTCATCATCGAGCTTGGACTTGGTGAAAATTCCAGCGATGCCCTCGGAAAGCGCATTGGTGGACCGGCTCAAACCGTCGCGCAGACGGGCGAAAAAGCCCTTGCGCACAGGCTTTTCGTCTTCCGGCTCCCCTTCTTCGCTTTCGGCCTGGCGGGGCTGCGGTTCCTCCCGGTCCTGATCCGCAGAAGGCCGGTCTTGCGCCTCGACCGGAGACAGATCATCCGCCGGGTCAGTGGCCAGTGCGGGGGTTACGGTCTGTTCAGGAACCGGATCATCCGCCTGCCCAGCCCCGATTTGTTCAGTCCCGATTTGTTCCGTCTGGGCCTGTTCCGTATGGGGTTGCTCCGTTGCGGGCAGGTCTTCGGGAACCCGGTCCATTTGGTCTGGGTCCGGCGGGGACTCGACGCGGGCCTCGGTCTCGGGAGGGCGTTCAAGGGCCGTCGGTCTGCGATCTTCCGTGTCCGCGACCTCAGCCGGTTCATGGGTCTCGGGCCCATGGGTTTCAGGCTCATGGGTTTCGGGCTCGTGGGATTCCGGTTCGGGAAGGACCGGCGCATGGGCCTGGGGCTCCGCAACGGACGGTTCGGCCGCATCGGGTTCCGGTGCCGCAGGTTCCGGTGCGGTGGCTTCAGGCTCTTTCTTGTCCTTTTTCCGGGTGAACCGGAACCAGGAGGTGAAGCCGCGTTTTTTTGTCTCGCCGCCCATGGCGATCGCCTTTCTTCAAAAATGGATCGCCAATCTGATCTTGGCCAATCTGGTCCCGGCCTGTCTGATTTACCGCCTGTCTGATCCCCGCCTGGCTGATCGCTGCCTCACCGGTGATCGGCGATCGGTGTCAGACCGGATGACCCGTCAATCGCGGGCCGCCTTCATGAAACACGGTCATCTCCACAAGGTCCCCCTGGCAGGTCCGTGCCGGGTTTTCGTGAACCGGGCGGGCCAGGGTGACCGGCGCATAGCTTTCCGTGCGCCCCCGGTTGCCGCTTTCCATCAAGACCCGGGCCCTGGTGCCGGAGAGGCTGCCGAGATAGTGCCGCAACCTGATGTCTCCCGCATCCCTGAGCCGCGCAGCCCGTTCACGGATCACCGGTCCTTGCACCTGGGGCATGCGTGCTGCCGGTGTGCCCGGACGCGGTGAATAGGGAAAGACATGGAGATAGGTCAGCCCGCAGGCCTCCACATGCTCCAGGGTGTTCTCGAACATGGCATCGGTTTCCGTGGGGAACCCGGCGATCAGGTCGGCGCCGAAGACAAGGTTCGGGCGGGCCGCGCGCATCCGCTGGCAGAATTGTTCCGCGTCCCGGCGTGCGTGGCGGCGCTTCATCCGCTTCAGGATCAGGTCATCACCGGCCTGGAGGGACAAATGCAGATGGGGCATCACCCGGGCTTCCGTGGCGATCACCTCTTCGAGAACCGGATCCGTCTCGATGGTGTCGAGGGATGACAGGCGCAGGCGGGGCAGGTCCGGCACAAGGGTCAGGATCTGGCGCACCAGACGCCCAAGGCTCGGCGTGCCCGGAAGATCGTTTCCGTAGGCGGTCAGATCCACGCCTGTGAGGACCACTTCCCGGGTTCCCGCGTCAGTCAGTCTTGCAATCTGCTCGACAACGCTACCGGCAGGCACGGAGCGGGAATTGCCCCGGCCATAAGGAATAATGCAGAAGGTGCAGCGGTGATCACAGCCGTTCTGGATCTGCACGAAGGCGCGGGTGCGCCCTTCAATGCCGTCGATCATGTGATGGGCGGTTTCCCGCACGGCCATGATGTCGTTGACCCGGACCCGTTCCGGGGCGTGGCCGGCATGGTCCAGCAGAAAGCTGGCGGGTTCCATTTTCTCCGCATTGCCCAGAACCTGGGAAACCTCCGCCATGGCGGCAAAGGGTTCCGGGTCCACCTGGGCGGCGCAGCCGGTCACGATGATCCGGGCGCCGGGCCGTTCCCGTGCCGCCTTGCGGATCGCCTGACGGGCCTGGCGCACGGCCTCCTGGGTCACCGCGCAGGTGTTGACGATGACCGTGTTGTCATGGCCCGCGGCTTCCGCATGGGCGCGCATCACTTCCGATTCATAGGTGTTCAGCCGGCAGCCCATGGTGATGAGGCGGACTTGTCCGTCACGATCCGGATCGTCCGCTTGCGGTTCAGGCGGTTGGGGCGCGAGGGGTGATTGGGGCGCGTGGGGGGCTTGGGAGGATGGATCCACCATGTCAGACCTCCATCGACCGGGCTTTAGAGAGCACAGGTGCGTTGAGCAGGCTGGGATCCAGGGTCCCGGCAAAACTCGTCGCGGCGGGTCCGGACATCTGCACGTGATCCTCTTCATCCCAAAAGATATGGAGGTCCCCGCCGTCCACTGTGACTCGTACGGACCGTTCCGTCAGACCGCGCCGGGCAGCGGCCACCGCCGCGGCACAGGCGCCGGAGCCGCAAGCCTGGGTGAGACCGGCGCCCCGTTCCCAAACCCGCAGCCGGATATGGGACCGGTCGATGATCCGGGCAAAGCCCACATTGGTTCGCTCCGGGAACAGGGCGTGATGCTCGATGTCCGGCCCGATCCGTTCGATGTTCACGCCATCCAGATCCTGCAGGAAGAAGACGCAATGGGGATTGCCCATGCTCACCGCGCAGCCTGGCCCCAGGGCGGCGGCGCCTTCGGTCGGCGGATCGAGCACGATCGCCGCCGTGTCCATGGCCTTTGCGAGCGGGATGGTCTGCCATTCGAGGCGGGGCAAGCCCATATCAACGGACACGATGCCATCCAGGGCCACGGCGCATACCAATTGACCCGCCTTGGTGTCGATCAGGATGCGGTCAGTCCGCTCCAGGCCGGTCAACTGACTGGCCACGCACCGGGTGGCGTTGCCGCAGGCGCCCGCTTCGGAGCCGTCAGGATTGAAGATCCGCATCCGCCGGTGGGCCGATGATCCGGGGTCGGGCCGGTCCAGAAGGATCACCTGATCGCAGCCCACCCCCCGGCGCCGGTCGGCGATGCGGCGCATGAGGGATGGGTCCGCCGCGAGATCCGCGCCGCCCAAAGCCGTTTCCAGGCCGTCGAGAATGACAAAATCGTTCCCGAGCCCGTGCATTTTCGTAAATCCGATGCCCATGATCAGCATATAGGGGCAAAATCCCGCATTTGGCCAGGGAAGGGGCATTTTTGTCCGGCCAGGCCGGGAGAAGCGGGGTTGGCCGCGCCGGGAGATAAAGTCTTTTGCGACGCTGGTTATCTTTGCGAATGTAGGAGGGGCAAAGGTAGAAGGGGCCAAGGCTGACCCACCCGGTGGGCCGGCCCATTGGTCAGGAACACCCTGTTTATCGTGAGGATATTACATGCACCGTATTTGGACCGCCGCAATCGCGGCCATCGTTTCCGGAGGCGTGATTTTGGAGAGCTGGGGTATGACGGACAGTGCACGGGCCGCTGAGGACACCGATCCCTTTCTATGGCTGGAAGAGGTTGACGGAGAGCGGGCGCTCTCCTGGGTGCGGGAACGCAATGGGGAAACCCAGTCCATACTGGAAGGCGATAACCGGTTTGAGCCGTTCCAGCAGGCCGCTCTCGATATTCTGACCGCGCCGGACCGGATCACCTACGGGGATTACCGGGGCGGCCATGTCTATGATTTCTGGCAGGACGATGTGCATGTGCGCGGCATTCTCCGGCGCACCAGTCTTGAGGCCTACCGGACCGGGAACCCGGACTGGGAAACTGTCCTCGATGTGGATGCCATTGCCGAACAGGAAGACGAAAACTGGGTCTACAAGGGCTCGTCATGCCTTGCGCCCGATTACACGCGCTGCCTCGTGACCCTGTCCCGGGGCGGTTCCGACGCCAGCGTGATCCGGGAATATGACATCAGCACCCAGACCTTTGTGGAAGGCGGCTTTTTCGTGCCCGAGTCCAAGAGCGGCGCGGACTGGCTGGATGAGAACACGGTGATCCTGGCCACGGACTGGGGCGAGGGGTCCATGACCACCTCGGGCTATCCCCGGATCGTGAAACTGTGGAACCGGGGTACCGACATGACCGAGGCCCGCTCCATTCTGGAAGGGGAACCGGAAGATGTCGGCGTGTCCGGGGTGGTTCTCGACCGGCCCGAAGGGAATGTGACGCTTCTGATCCGGTCCGTGTCCTTTTTCGACCGGGAGTATTTCATTTACACGGACGAGGGCGATCTGAAGCAGGTGCCCGTGCCCACCCACATGGAGCTTGAAGGCCTGTTCGGCGGCCAATTGCTCCTGGTGCCCCAGAAGGATTGGACCGTGAATGGTACGGTCTACGGCAAGGGCACCCTCATCGCCATGGATCTGAAGGCGTTTCTGGAAACCGGCACCCGCCCGGACGTGAAGGTGGTGTTCGAGCCCGATGAGCGCACGGCGATCCAGGGTGTCACCACGACGAAATCAGCGTTGATCCTCAGCCTCCTGTCCAATGTCACCTCCCGGCTCCTGCGCCTCGATTACGACTGGGACGCAGACACATGGGCGACCCGGGACATCGCTCTGCCCGAGAACGGATCGGCAGCGGTGGTGTCCGCCAAACCCTTCCACGATGTGGTGTTCGTGAATTATGAGAGCTTTCTCGTGCCGGACACCCTGTTCGAATTGGATGTGGAAAGCCTGTCCCTGACCCCGCGCCAGCAACTGCCTGCCCGGTTCGACACGGACGGTCTGGTCACCCGTCAGCTTGAAGCGGTGAGTGCGGACGGAACGCGCATTCCCTATTTCATCATTCACAAGGAAGAGATCACCCTGGACGGCACCAACCCCACCCTGCTTTACGGGTATGGAGGGTTCCGGATTTCCATGGATCCGGGCTATAGCGGCACCGTGGGCCGGCTCTGGCTCGAGCGGGGCGGGGTCTATGTGGTGGCCAATATCCGGGGCGGCGGCGAATTCGGTCCGGCCTGGCACGAGGCGGCCCTGAAGACCAACCGGCAAAGGGCCTATGACGATTTTCTGGCGGTGGCGGAGCATCTGATCAGCCAGAACATCACCTCGTCCCGGCATCTGGGCATTTCCGGCGGCTCCAATGGCGGGCTCCTGGTGGGGGCGGCGTTCACCCAGCGCCCGGACCTCTTCAACGCTGTGGTCTGCGCGGTGCCTCTTCTCGACATGCTGCGCTTCCATCTGCTTCTGGCGGGGGCAAGCTGGATCGGGGAATATGGCAGCCCGGATGTGCCCGAGGAGCGGGCGTTCCTCGAGACCATCTCGCCTTACCACAATCTCGATCCCGATGCGGATTATCCCAAGGTGCTGTTCGTGACCTCCACCAGGGATGACCGGGTCCATCCGGGCCATGCTCGGAAGATGGCGGCACGAATGCTCGATATGGGCCACCCGGTTCATTACTACGAGAATATCGAGGGCGGGCATTCCGCCAGCGCCAATCTCAAGCAGATCGCCTACCGGTTGGCCCTGCAATATGTCTATCTGAGCCAGGAGCTGATGGACGGCGAATGAGGGCAAGGGCCTGGGCGAAACGGCTGGGGCGGAGTGATCCGCCCCATGCCGCGCAAAATCAACGAGACTGAGGAAACGCCATGACAGTCAATTTCCATGCACGGTTCGTGCGTATGGGGCGCGTGGTTGCCGGGTTCATGCTGGGTCTGGCGCTGGTGCCGGCCCAGGCTGCCGACTTCACCCTGGTTCAGGCGGGGCGGGTGCTGCCGGTGCCCGGCGAGGCAGTGCTCGAAGAGCGCACCATCGTGATCCGGGACGGGGATGTGCTCCAGATTGCGGAAGGGTATCTGGATGCCTCCAATTTCGAGGCGGATGAAGAGGATACGGTCACGGTGGTGGACTGGCGGGCCCTGTTCGTGCTCCCCGGACTGATCGACGGCCATGTCCACATGACCAACGAACTGGGGCCGCGCCGCAAGCTCTCCCGGGTGGAGCAGAGTTCGGCCGAGGTGGCTTTCGAGACCGCCGAATTTGCCAAACGCACCCTGATGGCCGGTTTCACCACCGCCCGGGATCTGGGGGCCGCCACCGGGGGGGATGCGATCTTTGCCACCAGGGACGCCATCGCGAAGGGCATCATTCCCGGACCGCGCCTGTTCGCGGCGGGCCATACCATCACCCCGTCCGGCGGACATGGACAGCCCCAGGGCTACCGTCCGGACGTCCAGCACCTCATGCAGACTACCGGTATCTGCGACGGGGTCGCCGACTGCCGCAAGGCGGTCCGCACCCAGGTGATGCGGGGCGCGGACCAGATCAAGCTCACCTCCACCGGCGGTGTGCTGAGTGAAACAGCGGCGGGTACGGAACAGCAGTTCTTTGCCGATGAACTCAAGGCCATCGTGGAGACCGGCCATCAGCTTGGCCGCCGGGTCACCGCCCATGCCCATGGTACCGTCGGCATCAACGCCGCCCTTGACGCCGGGGTGGACGCCATCGAGCACGGCACCTTCGCCGATGAGAGTTCCTTCCGCCTGTTCAAGCGCACGGGCGCGTTCCTGGTGCCGACGATTCTGGCCGGCGTGACCGTGGCGGAAATGGCGGTGCCGGACGATACCTTCATGGCCCCGCCCATCCGCGCCAAGGCTCTTGCCGTGGGTCCGCAGATGCTCGACATGGTGCGCCGGGCCCATGGCGCTGGTGTGCGGATCGCTTTCGGCACGGATTCCGGTGTCAGCCGCCACGGTGAGAACGCCAGGGAGTTTCTGCTTCTCGCGGAAGCGGGCTTGACCGCCGAGGAAGCCATCATCACCGCGACCGTGAACGGTGCGGAGAATCTGGGCCAGTCCGAGTATCTGGGCACCCTGGAACCGGGCAAGGCCGGTGACCTGATCGCCGTAGAGGGTAGCCCCCTGGAGGATCTTTCGGAACTGATGGACGTGGACGGCGTGATCAAGGCTGGCGTCGTTTACAAGAGCCTGTGATTTCGGAGTGTCCATTGAGCCTGCTGCCCAGTGGACCTCCCTCACACCTGAATGATTGACCTGCGGATGGCCTCCGCCCGTTCGTCGAAAGCCCGGGCGGTTTCATCCCCATCGGTGGCGCAGGCGAGATAGCCGCCCCCCTCACTGATCATTTTCTCAATATGGGGCCACATCACATCCGGGTGCCTTGCGTCCCGCCAGCGCCCGGCGATGGCCGGATCCATGCGGCGCACGCCGCCATAGCGCTCAGGCCGTGCCCGCGCACCGTCCCATATGTCCGTATTGAGAAGGCCCGGGCACAAGATCGTGGTGCCGATGCCATCTTGGGCAAGCTCCCCGCGCAGGGCCTCCGCTACAGCAAAGGTGCAGTGCTTGGTGGTGGCGTAAAGCGGAAAGGCCCCTTCAGGCGGGCGGAGCGCGGCGGAAGAGGCCGTCACGCCCACATGGCGCCGGCCCGCAGCATTGTCCATCAGGGGGCGGAAGGCCTGGGCGGTCCATATCACCCCAAGCACATTGACGCTGAAGCCCCATTCCACCGCATTCTGCGCCCCGTTGATCACCGGCGAGCCCACGCCCACACCCGCGTTGATCCAGAGCAGATTCAGGACCCAACCATGGGCTTTCAGGGCGTCAGCCGCAGCCATGCAGGCATCCCGGTCACTCACGTCAAAGGCTAGGGGGAAAGCGGCTTCGCCGATTTCTCCTGCTACCCGTTCGGCCGCCTCAGGACGAATGTCCTGAACGCACACCGTCATCCCGGCCCCTGCAAAACCTTTTGCCAGCATCTCTCCGATGCCATCGCCGGCGCCGGTAACGAGGGCCACTTTTCTTTCGAAGGCAGAGAGATGGCTCACGATCTTGCTCCATTTCCATATGGTTCGGCGCACGCAGCATATCTCGTCTGCGGCTCGTGCATTGTAGACCCAACCATCCCAGGCAAGATTGGCAAGGCGTCGGCCGTCCTCGGGCTTGCCGATTTGACATGGGAGTGGTGTACGGGCGGACGTATCAGATAATGCTCAATTGCGCTTCACAAGCCGGTGCTTGACTTTCTGTCTCCCCTGCTCTTATTTTTCCGCTTCCTCCGGGCATTGTGACCGCTCAGAGGGTCCCGTTACAGGGATCTCCATCAGTCGGCGAAGGTTCGCTCACTGGTGCCTTTAGCCGTGGCCGCAAGGGGTTACGGCGCCACTGGACCGAAACAACCGGACAGCATCCATGTTCGAAAGCCTTTCAGATCGCCTGGGCGGGATTTTCGACCGTCTCAAAGGGCGCGGCAGTCTTACGGACTCCGACGTGGCGGAAGCCATGCGCGAAGTGCGTGTGGCGCTGCTCGAGGCGGATGTGGCGCTGCCGGTGGTCAAGGACTTCGTGGCCAAGGTCAAGGAAGCCGCCGTCGGCCAGGAAGTGGTGCGCTCGGTCACGCCGGGCCAGATGGTCATCAAGATCGTCCACGACACCCTGGTGGAGATGCTGGGCTCCGACGAGAGCGCCCTCAATCTCCAGGCCCCGCCGCCGCTTCCCATTCTTATGGTCGGTCTCCAGGGCTCCGGTAAGACCACCTCCACGGCCAAAATCAGTCTGCGGCTGAAGACCCGGGACAAGAAACGGGTGCTGATGGCCTCCCTGGACACCCGCCGTCCCGCAGCCCAGGAACAGCTCAAGATCCTGGGTGAGCAGGTGGAGGTGGACACCCTGCCGATCATCGCCGGCCAGATGCCCGTTGACATCGCCAAGCGGGCCATGGAGGCCGCGCGGCTGGGCGGTTACGACGTGGTGATGCTCGACACGGCGGGCCGGACCCATATCGACCAGGACCTGATGAACGAGGTGGACGAGATCCACCAGGCAACCCGCCCCGTGGAAACCCTCCTGGTGGTGGACAGTCTCACCGGTCAGGACGCGGTCAATGTGGCCAAGAGTTTCAATGACCGGCTGTCGGTGACCGGGATCGTCCTCACCCGGATCGACGGCGACGGGCGGGGCGGTGCCGCCCTCAGCATGCGTCAGGTCACCGGCTGCCCGATCAAGCTGCTGGGCACCGGCGAGAAGATGGACGGGCTTGAGGATTTCAAGCCCGACCGGATCGCCGGCCGGATTCTCGGCATGGGGGACGTGGTCTCCCTGGTGGAGAAGGCCGCCGAGTCCGTCGACCAGGAACAAGCCGAAAAACTCGCCAAGAAGATGAAGAAGGGCGAGTTCGACCTGGAAGACCTGGCCGAACAGCTCCGGCAAATGCAGAAAATGGGCGGCTTCCAGAGCATCATGGGTTTCCTGCCCGGCATGGGCAAGATGAAGGATGCCATGTCGGCGGCCAATGTGGACGACAAGATGTTCCGCCGACAGGAAGCCATCATCCAGTCCATGACCCGCAAGGAGCGGTCCAATCCAAAACTCCTGAACGCCTCGCGCAAGAAGCGGATTGCCAAAGGCTGCGGCATGGATGTTCAGGATGTGAACAAACTGCTCAAGATGCACCGTCAGATGGCGGACATGATGAAGAAAGTGGGCCGCAAGGGCATGAAAGGCCTGTTCGGCGGTGGCGGCATGCCCCCGGGCCTGATGCCCCCCGGCGGCATGAGCCCCGGTGACCTGATGAAGGGCGCAGATGGCCTGCCCGGTTCCGGTGCCCAAGGCGGCGGACTGCCCGGGCTGGGCGGTGGCGGCGGGATGCCCGGTCTGCCCGGCATGGGCGGGGGCGGCGGCATCGATCCGCGCATGATGGGATTTGATCTTGGTGGAGAGGGTTCCGGCAAAAAGGCCACGAAGAACCGCTCCAAGAAGAAGAAATAAGTGATCGTGTTGAGAAAGGACCAGTCATGTCACTGAAAATCCGGCTTGCCCGGGGCGGGGCCAAGAAGCGGCCCTTCTACCGCATCGTGGTCGCCGACAGCCGCTCCCCCCGGGATGGCCGTTTTATCGAGAAGATCGGCACCTTCAATCCCCTGCTCCCCAAAGACCATGAGCAGCGGATCATGATCGACGAGGACCGGGCCCGCCATTGGCTGAAAACCGGCGCCAAGCCCACGGACCGGGTCGCCCGTTTCCTGGGTGAGCGCAGCCTGATGGAATGGAAGCCTGGCAGCAACCCGAAGAAGGGCGAACCGGGCCAGAAGGCCAAGGAACGCATCGAAGAGAAGCGCCAGAAAGAAGAAGACGCGAAGGCCGCCGCTGAAGAAGCCGCAGCCCAAGCCGCTGCCGCTGAGGCGGCTCCTTCTGAAGGTGGCGAAGGTGGTGAGGAGAATGCGGAGGCCACGGCCTAAGGGTCCGCGCCAGACCGCGCACCGGCCGCCAGGGGCGGGGACAGTGTCAGGAGCATCCGGCAAACCGATGCCCCAAACGCGGATGCCCCAAACGCCGCTGCTCCAAACGCCGTTGCAGGCGGATCTTACGGATCATGTCTGTCTTGGCGCCTTTGCCGGGGCCTTCGGTGTGCGCGGTGAGGTCAGGATCAAGCCGTTCACGGATGATCCCCTCGCCATTGGCGGCTACGGGCCGGTGCGTACGAAAGAGGGGCGGTCCCTCGTTCTGAAAAGCGTGCGGCCCGGCAAGAACGGTTTTGTCACCGCGGCACTCGAAGGGGTGGCCGACCGGGACGAGGCGGACGCCCTCAAGGGGCAGACTTTCCATGTGCCCCGGTCCGTCCTGCCGGAGCCTGACGAGGAAGACGCGTTCTACCACGCGGATCTGATCGGGCTCGATGCGGTCCTGGTCGATGCCTCGAATAGGCCCCCGGGTGGGACATCGGCGGGTGGGACATCGGATGGAGTCCCGGATGGGGCTTGGGGTCAGGTGACGGCGGTGCCCGACTACGGCGCCGGGGATCTGTTGGAGATCCGTCTGACCGAGACAGGCCGGCTTGTGCTGGTACCCTTCACCAAGGCCGTTGTGCCTGTGGTGGATATCAAAGCGGGGCGGGTTTTGGTGAACCCGCCCGACGGACTTCTGGAACCAGGGTCCGGAGAACCGGATGAAGCGGAGGGCGAGGCGTAGAGGAGACGGCGGATCATGAATTCTGCCAGGGAGTCAGACCGGGAGGCTGGCAAGGATTTTGCCGGGGACATGGGCTGGCAGGCCACGGTGCTCACCATTCTTCCGGAGATGTTTCCGGGGCCATTGGGGCAATCCTTGAGCGGGCGGGCGCTTCAGGCGGGCATCTGGTCGCTGGAAACGGTGGACATTCGCGGCTTTGCACGCGATAAACACCGCTCGGTCGACGATACGCCAGCCGGGGGTGGTCCCGGCATGGTCATGAGAGCCGATATTCTGGGCACTGCGATTGACGCGGTGTGCGGATCCGGCGCCGTTGACCGTCCCCTGATTTATCCGAGCCCGCGCGGTGTCCCTTTCACCCAGGACATCGCCCGCGCCCTGAGTGCCGCGCCGGGAGCCATTTTCCTGTGCGGCCGGTTTGAGGGCGTGGATCAGCGCCTTCTCGATGCCCGGCCGATCCGGGAGGTCAGTCTGGGAGACTATGTGCTCTCAGGCGGCGAGATGGGCGCCATGGTGATGATCGACGCTGCGGTGCGGCTGCTCCACGGGGTGATGGGCGCCCACCAGTCGGCGGATGAGGAAAGTTTCGAAGGCGGATTGCTCGAATATCCGCACTACACACGGCCCCAGATCTGGGAGAACCGGGCGATCCCCGACATTCTGCAATCGGGGCATCACGGCCGGATCCGGGACTGGCGCCGGGAAGAGGCGGAACGGGCCACGAAGCACCGCCGCCCGGATTTATGGAAACGGTATTGCGCCCAGACCCGCTGAATGCATCAGGGTCCCCGGGTGCCGGTGAAAGGACGAGAACGGCCATGAACATTATCCAGGAACTTGAAGCCGAACAGATCCAGGCGCTCGGCAAGGACATTCCCGAATTCCAGCCCGGGGACACCCTGCGGGTCAGCGTGAAAGTGGTGGAAGGCACCCGGGAGCGGATCCAGGCCTATGAAGGCGTGTGCATCTCCCGCTCCGGATCCGGTCTTCACGAGAGCTTTACGGTGCGCAAGATCTCCTATGGTGAAGGGGTGGAGCGGGTTTTCCCGATCTACAGCCCCCTGATCGATTCCATCAAGGTGGTGCGCCGGGGTAAGGTGCGCCGGGCCAAGCTCTACTATCTGCGTGAGCGTCGGGGTAAATCCGCCCGGATCGCCGAGCGCCAGGACAAGCGCACGACCACCAAAGCGGATGCCAAGTCCAAGGCCGCTCCTGCCAAAGCCGCCCCCCAGGCAGCCACAGAAACGGCGGAATAGGATCTTTCAGTCCCTCTCCCGTGCCTTCCCTCCGGGCCGCACTCGGAGGGGGCGCGCCTGCGGCTTCTTGCAGGATCCAGCATGTGAGACGGGAGATTGATCAATGGGATATCGGGTAGCGGTGGTCGGCGCCACGGGTGTGGTCGGCAAAGAAATGCTCAGCATTCTGGCGGAACGGCAGTTTCCCGCCGACGAGGTCATTGCATTGGCCTCGACCCGGTCCATCGGCACCGAACTCTCTTATGGTGACAAGACCCTGCGCTGCAAGGCGCTGGATCATTTCGATTTTGCGGGTACGGATATTGCCCTGTTCGCCGCCGGCGGTGACACAGCCGCAACCTGGGCGCCCAAGGCCGCTGCTGCCGGTGCCGTGGTCATCGACAATTCCTCGAAATTCCGTATGGAACCGGATGTGCCGCTGATCGTGCCGGAAGTGAACGCCGATGCGATCGCGGGCTACACCAAGCGCAACATCATCGCCAATCCGAACTGCTCCACGGCACAGCTCGTGGTGGCCCTGAAGCCCCTGCATGACAAGGCCCGCATCAAGCGTGTGGTGGTCTCGACCTATCAATCCGTATCCGGAGCGGGCCGTGATGCCATGGATGAGCTGTTCAATCAGACCCGTGGCATCTTCGTGAACGACATGCCCGAAAAGCATCACTTCACCAAGCAGATCGCCTTCAATGTCATTCCCCATATCGACAGCTTCATGAAGGACGGCAGCACCCGCGAAGAATGGAAGATGGTGAACGAGACCCGGAAAATTCTGGATCCGGCCATCGAGATGAGCGCGACCTGTGTGCGTGTGCCGGTCTTTCTCGGACATACCGAGCCGGAGAATATCGAGTTTGAAGATCCGATGACCGATGATGAGGCCCGGGACATCCTGCGCGAGGCCCCCGGTGTTCTGGTCATCGACAAGCGGGAAGACGAGGGCTACGTCACACCGATTGAATGCGTCGGCGACTTCGCCACCTTTGTAAGCCGCATTCGGGTGGACCCCCCCGTCGATCATGGTCTGAATATGT
>CAZLPU010000094.1:0-17587 GCA_964561475.1 uncultured Alphaproteobacteria bacterium | reverse complement strand
AATGGTGCCGGTGAACGGACTCGAACCGCCGACCCACGCATTACGAATGCGTTGCTCTACCATCTGAGCTACACCGGCCAAGGCAAGAACCGGCGGCGTGAAACCCCCGGCAGAGGCGGAGACTAAGGCGTCCCCAACAGAAACTCAAGATGTTCCAAGCAGGGGGCCTCAAAGGGATTGGGCGGCGGCGGGACGCCTTGACGATCGGCTCACCCCCAGCGGTTGGACGTGTCTTTCTCCGGCGGTGGACCCGGATCATCCGGCGGGCGGGGTGGCATGAAGGCCTGGTCCGGCGTGTTCCCGCTAGCCCCATTAGACGGGGAGCCATTAGACAGGGAGCCTGGGGACGGGGAACCATGCTCTGGAAGGTCCCGCGCCTCAGGCTCGGGTTTCGGGGCGGCTGGCTGGGGGACATCCTCTTTCCTGGCCGCCGATCCATCCCGGGCAGCAGGGCCCGAGGCGACATGCACCCGTTCCGGTTTGGCCGGTCCTTGCGCTGTGCCACCCTCCGCCTCATCCCTGAGCGAAGAGTCCGGCTGCGCCGTGACCGCGGTTTTTGCCTCGAGAACCAATTCCGGATCCGGCTCGTCGGCGCCGGCGGTCTGCCAGACAAGGCCGTTGAACTGGCCGCAGTTGGGACAAAGGAGCGCCCAATCGTCCGTGTCCTGGCCGCAGTTATGGCACTGCCACAAACCGTCCCGCTCCGCCATCGCACCGGCCTTGAGCCAGTGGTCACTCACATCCCGGTCCGCGCCCGCGCCCAGTTCCGCCTCCGCCATGAGCAGGGCGGCCCGGGGCGTCAGCCGGCGGGAGGTCAAGGCCTTCAAGGCATCCCGGGCCGTGTCGTACTTGCCGGCCTCGATGGCATGACGGGCGAACATAAGTCGGCTTTCGGGGTGTTCCTGGTTTGTCTCGATCAGGTTGACGACCCGTTTCCACCGCTCCAATGGCCCCTCCCGGGGCGTCAGATTGGCGTAGATTTCACCCAGCCGGGGATGGGGGCGGCGCGCCCACATGGTCTCGATCACCGCCGCAGCCCGGCCCTTGCGTCCGGACTGGCGCAGGCAATCCGCAGCCAGAAGAGCCGCAGGCAGACAATCCGGGTCCAGCCCAAGGGCCCGCTGGGCCAGGGTCAGCGCCACATGGGTGCGCCCCTCTTCCCGGGCGACCGTGGCCTGGGCGGTGAGCAGCAGACCCATGCGCCGGGCAGCCTCCCCGTCACTCATCAGCCGGGTTCGCAGGGCCGCTTCCACCGCCCGGCGGGCTTCCGGCCAGTTAGCCTCGGCGGTCAACAACGAGAAATAAGTGTGGAAGGCCCGGGTGTTGCCGGGCGCAAGGCGGAAGGCACGCTGGGCAAACTCTAGAGCCTCTTCATTGCTTCCTTCCCGGCGGGCCACATCGGCCAGACCCATCAGCCCGAGCAGTTCGGTCTCCGGCTGGGACAGCATGCTCTGATAGACCGCATCCGCCAGATCATTGTGCTCCGCCCGGTAGGCGGTTTCTCCCCGTAACAGCAGGATCAGCGGATCCGGCAGGCTCCGGCCATGGTCCGGTTCAAGCTCGCGGATGGCCGAGACGCAGCGTTGCGCCGCCGGGATGTCACCAGCGGCCAGATGGAGAAGACCTTCGGAAAGGGAACGCTGCCGCTGACGGGCCCGCCGACCGGCGAAATAGGACGCCGCCTCGCTGGCGCTGCGCACCATCCCGCCTAGAAGACGCATAAGGATGAAAAGAATAAAGAGGACAACGCCGAGCACGCCGACGGCGAGGGCAACACTGGTGTCGATACGCATCTCAAGCCACTCAATCACAAGGACACCCGGGTGATCCGCCAGCCAAACCCCGCCTATCGCCAAGAAAAAAATCAGGAAAAAAATGGCGAGGGCGCGGATCATTGCCTGTGGGAACTCGTGATTGGCAGCAGCGGCCGGCGTGTAAGTGATGAGGCAGGCCGCATGCCTGGCCGGGCCTGGCTCTCGGTTGTCGAGAATGCATCAGGTCCGGACAAAGTGACGAAACAAGGACCAGACCGTCTCTGCCCGGTCCCGGTTCCAATTGCAAGCCGTGTCGGGCTGCGGCGCACTGAGCCACGCCGCCGCCCGCGGGAATACGCTAACGGCGCGGGTCCGTCGGCCGGACCCTGATGGCAGGTCCAGGCCGGGGGGGACTTACTCGGCGGTTGCCGTGTCGATGGCGATGGTCTCGATCACCCGGGTATTGAGGCGGGCAATCAGACGATCCAGATCGAGCCGGGCCTTGGCGTCCGTGAGCCAGGGGGTGATGGCACCTTGGGGCTCACCGCTCAGCTTGACCAGTTCCTGGACCGCCGCCAGCAGATTGTTCTCGTCCAGGCGCCGCTCGGCCCGGGCAACGATGGCAGGCGTGGTGTCGCCTTCCACTTCACCCTGGGGACGCACGCTGATGCTGGCAACGATGTTGGCCCAGAGCCGCTCCAGGATCCCGGCATCTGAGGCGACGTAATGGGCCCGAATGGTCTCCCGCGCCACGCCATCGAAGGTCCCCGCGAGGCTCTCCACCGAAGGCAGGCCCCGTTCCGCGTAGGGCTGGAGTTCCGCGACCGTGGCGTCATCCTTGACCAGGATGCCCATGGCCTGGAGTTCCGCATTGAACGGCGCGGAGGACTGGGAGGCCCGGGTTAGATTGGCGAGGGACACGGCCAGGGCAGCCCGGCGCGCGTCCTGGGCCACATCATTGCGCTCCAGGGAGCCGACCCGGTCGGCAAGGGTGGTCAGATCTGTCTGACGGGCCAGAAGGGACAGCCGTTCGGGCAGATCCGGCGGGGTCAGACCCTCAAGGGTGTCCAGACGGGTCTGCATCCGGGCCTGACCTTGGGTGACTTCGCCGGAAAGTTGGGCCACCCGTGTTTCCACCTGGCGCACCGCATCGCTCAGCTCGGTGATGTTGCCTTCAAGGGCCGCAACACCGGTGCCGGTGGCAGCGGCGGGGGTGGAAGAAGCCGCAGTGCCGGTGCCGATCCGGGCGACTTCCCGGCGCAGTGCCTCAAGATCCGTGATCCGGCTGCGCAGGGCGGTGATTTCCTGGCGGATGCCCGCCGCCACGGATGGGTCCGTATTGCCGAGGGCAATGGAATCCACCCGGTTGCGCAGGGCGTCGATATCCGCTTCGACCGCGTCGGTGTTGCCGCCCGGACCCATGGCCCGCATCAGCATGACCGCGAGAACCGCACCGATAATGGCGGCCATGATGACCACCAGGGGGCTTGTTCCACTGTCCTGGCCCTGGGGCGGTTTGGTCGAGGACGCAGGTTGGGGCGCAGGGGACGGCGTTGCGGTTTGTGAACCGCCGGAAGCGGTGGTCGCCGTGGCCTCCTCGTTCCGGCTGCTGTCCTTGGTGTCCTCAGCCTTGCCATCCGTCTCATCGGCCAGGGTAGTGCGCTCATCGCTGTCCGTATCCCGGTCGAGAGCGCGTGCATTCACCTCGGTATCGTCTTCGTCATCATCCCGGCGGCCGTCGGTATGGGCGTCGTTGACGCTCGGGGTGTCGTTGGCTGGAAACCGCGCCGGCCGCGGAAAGGGGGTGGTGTTGTCGCTGGTACGAATTTCCGATTGACCACCATCATCGCTGCGGTCGCCGCCGGACTCCCGGTTCGCCGCATCCGCGTGATCGGACGGCTCGGAACCATCATTCTTTGAGTTTTCTGTGAGGTCGTTGGGAAAGTCAGGGGACTTAGAAACCGTCATGGGATCCACTTTCGCTTTTCGCTTGTCTGGTCCAGGAGACCCGGTTGCCGGGGCACTCTAGGCGCCCAGCCTCCGGCTGTAAAATGCGTAACACCACGTTTCTTGACAAAGTCTCGCACATCCCTGGCGGAATGCGGACCATGCCCGACGAATCACCTCCCGCCGTTCACCTCAGACACGCGAGGAGCGCCTCCGTGTCCGGCGCCCTTGCAATGCGGACCGTGTTCCAGCCCAGCCCACCGCAGGCCTTGGCCACGGCTTCACTGAGCACGACCGCATCCATGGCCGCCGCCGCCGTCTCCAGGCCAGCCTTCCGGATCAGATCCACGGCGAGCCGGGCCGTGCGGGGTGAGAAGAAGGTGACCGCGGGAACGGCCCCTCCGGGCGTGTGAGACGGCGCGCTCCCGGGCCGGGACGCCAGGGATATGGACTGGGTGGCCCTGAGCACAGCGGCAAAGGGAGCGGGAAGTGTTTGCGCCGCAGCCGCTTCGTACAAGGTCTCGCGCACGACGGAAAGCCCCTTGATTGCAAGAAGGCCACCCAAATCGCCAGAGACGGTTTTCCCGGCAGCGTGATAGATGGCCCCGCCATCGGGGCGCGCATGATCGCCGATGGTGGCAGCCAGGGAGTCCACATCGCCGCCCGCCTTGTGGACGTTCCGGAACCCCACGGCCTTGGAGGCGGCGGCCGTCGCCGCGCCCACGGCGAACACAGGCACATCCAGAACCCCTGCCGTGAGAGGTCCTAGCCTGTGGGTGAAGGCGCGCACCCCATTGGCACTGGTGAAGGCGAGAGCCTGGATGGTCTCAAGATTGGGCACCGGTCCCGGGAGGAACCGGACGGTCATCAGGGGGGCGAGCACCGGCGTGCAGCCCAGATCCGTAAGCCTGGCCGCGAGGGCCGGGCCGTCCGGGTCCGGCCGGGTCACGACGACGGTTCGGCCCATGCCAGGCGTCATGAAACACTCCAGCAGATCGCATGAGGGCCAGGTGCCGCTCAGCCCGCGCTGACGGTAAGGTCGGCGCTGGAAACACCGTCCCGCTTCATCTGGGCCTTCAACTCCAGACCCGCGCTTTCGCCCATGGCCGCCGCATCGCCCAGACCCTCAAGGCCCGGCTTGATCTGAGCTTCCTTCCGCACGGTCCAGGATTTCTTGCCGTCCGGTGTCAGAACCACGCCGTGGAAACCCAGCAGGGCATTTGAAGACAGGGACGCATGGCCCGCAATCGGCGTGCGGCAGGAGCCGTCGAGCACCGCCAGAAAGGCCCGCTCCGCCGCCACCGCCTGTTCCGTATCCCCATGGCGCAGGGGCTGAAGCAGGGCCCGCACCCGATCGTCGCTTTCGCGGATCTCGATCCCGATGGCGCCCTGGGCCACGGCGGGCACCCATTGTTCCGGATCCAGATCCGTGCCCAGATCCGCCCCATGGCCAAGACGGTTCAGACCGGCCCGGGCCAGGAACGTGCCCGCCAGCTCGCCGCCCTTCACCTTTTCCATGCGCGTGGCCACATTGCCCCGC
The DNA here is from genome assembly GCA_964561475.1 of uncultured Alphaproteobacteria bacterium. Lineage (GTDB taxonomy): Bacteria > Pseudomonadota > Alphaproteobacteria > JAJFIK01 > JAJFIK01 > CAYUYV01. Next base: position 12,346 of record CAZLPU010000094.1, on the reverse strand, counting down.
AGGATGCCCACTTTCACATCCGGCCGCAGGGCCAGAAGCTGAGACTGACGGCGCAGGGACACGGTGCCCACCACCGCACCCGGGGGCAGATCTTCCAGGCGGGTCGCTTCGTGGCCGATGAACACATCCCTGGGATTTTCCCGCTCCAGCATGGCCGCCATCACCAGTCCACGGGGCAGCACCGTCGGCATGTCCTTCATGGAATGGACCGCGAGATCCACCCGGCCATCAAGAAGCGCGTCTTCAATATCTTTGGTGAAGAGCCCCTTGCCGCCGATTTCCAGAAGCGCCCGGGACTGTTCCCGGTCGCCCTTGGTGCTCATGGCCACCACTTCCACCGGACAGTCCGGCCCGTCCTCCGGCCAGCCATGGGCCGCGCAGAGCTTGCGGGCGGTCTCCGTCGACTGGGCCATGGCCAGGGGGCTGGCGCGGGTCCCGATGCGCAGAGGATTTGAGGGGTCCGGTGTCTGGGCATTGGCGGTCATGGGGAACTTGCCTTCTGTCGTTTCTCTGGCATTTCTTTCGCAACTTTCCGGGCGTGTCTCTCTCGCTGGTGCCAGCAGGCATGATCCAGGGACGGGCATCCGCCCCTCAAGCGGCCTTGCACCGGGCGGACATAGAGCGCACATCCCAGTCGTGCAGGCGGTAGTGGTACCATAGCCCTATCGGGTCCGTAACCGCCGGTGCAAAGGGGTGGCCTTCCCGCTTTTCTTGCAATCCTGACCGAGCCTGTCCATTGACCTCTGCCGATCCGAACCACCGTCCCCACGAGGACCCAGCCGCCGGATGGACCGTGCTGGGCATCGAGACCAGTTGCGACGAGACCGCGGCTGCCGTGGTCCGGGGCCTTCCCGGAGAGGCAGGCACCATTCTCTCGGACATTGTCCTGAGCCAGTTGGAGGATCACGCCCCCTATGGCGGAGTGGTGCCGGAAATCGCCGCCCGGGCCCATGTGGAGGCCCTGGACGGGATCATCGCCCGGGCCATGGCCGACAGCGGGCTGGGCTGGGATGACCTGGATGCGGTCGCCGCCACTGCCGGACCCGGTCTGATCGGTGGGGTTCTCGTGGGGCTGACCACCGCGAAAGCCATCGCCCTGGCCCGTGGCCTGCCCCTGGTCGCGGTCAATCATCTGGAGGGCCATGCCCTGTCCCCCCGCCTGGTGGAGCCGGTGGCCTTTCCCTATCTGCTGCTGCTCATTTCCGGCGGCCATTGCCAGCTTCTCAGTGTGGAAGGTCCGGGCCGGTACACCCGCCTGGGCACCACCATCGACGACGCGGTGGGAGAGGCCTTCGACAAGACCGCCAAACTGCTGGGCCTGTCCTATCCCGGCGGACCGGCGGTGGAACGGGCGGCGGCCAAAGGCACCCGGGGTCGGTTCGCCTTCCCCAAGCCCCTGACCGGCCGTCCCGGTGCGGATTTTTCCTTCTCCGGCCTCAAGACCGCGGTGCGCACCGCCGTGGAGCGCCTCGGACACCCCAACGATCAGGACATCAGCGATCTGTGTGCCGATTTTCAGGCAACCGTGGCCGAGTCCCTTGCGGATCGCACCCGCCAGGCCATGACCCTGTTCGAGACCGCCACCCCCGGCGCGGCGGACAGCCGGTCCCTGGTGGTGGCGGGGGGTGTGGCTGCCAACAGCGCCATCCGCGACCGGCTCCAGGAGCTCACCCGGTCCCACGGCTACCGGCTGGTGGTGCCGCCCGCAAAGCTGTGCACGGATAATGGCGCCATGATCGCCTGGGCCGCCATTGAACGGATCGCGGCCCGGGGGCTGGAAAGCGATCCGCTCGATATCTCTGCCCGTCCCCGCTGGCCTCTGGATTCCGGCGCCCAGGCCATGGAGCCGCTGCAAGGCGCCAAGGGGGCCCGGGCATGACCCGCCCCCCCGGATCCAAACCCGATCAATCCACCGGCACCGGACTTTCCGGCAAGGTCGCCATTCTCGGCATGGGAGCCTGGGGCACCGCCTTGAGCACTGTGGTGGCCCGGGCCGGATGTGCGCCACTGCTCTGGGGCCGGGACGAAAAGGTTGCCGCCCGGATCAACGAGGCCCACGAGAACCCCGCCTTCCTGCCAGGGGTGCGCCTGGAGCCCGCCATCACCGCCACGACGGATCTGGCCCAGGTGGAAGGTGCCCGGATCGTGCTGTCCGCCATTCCCGCCCAGAGCCATCGCACAGTCCTCAGCACCCTGACCAGCCGCTGGTATGCTCCGGCGGGTCTGCCGGTGATCATTTGCGCCAAGGGTGTGGAACGGGACACAGGCAAGCTCATGTCCGAGGTGGTGCGCGAGGCTATACCGGGCGCCAGGCCTGCCGTGCTCTCCGGCCCCAGTTTCGCGGCGGATGTGGCCCGGGGCCTGCCCACGGCCATAACCCTGGCGGCGGAGGATCTGGATCTCGCCGGTGATCTGAGTGCCGCCATCGGCATTCCCACCTTCCGCCCCTATGCCTCCTCGGATCTGATCGGGGCCCAGGTGGGCGGCGCGGTGAAGAACGTTCTGGCGATAGCCTGCGGCATCGTGGATGGACGAAACCTGGGCACCAGCGCGCGGGCGGCCCTCACCACCCGGGGTTTTGCGGAAATGGCCCGGCTCGGGGTGGCCATGGGTGCACGGATGGAAACCCTGGCGGGCCTTTCCGGCCTGGGGGATCTGGTGCTCACCTGCAACTCGACCCTGTCGCGCAATATGCGCCTGGGTCTGGCCCTGGGGCAGGGCCGGGACCTGGAAGATGCGGTCACCCGGGGCGAGGGCACGGCGGAGGGCGTCTATTCCGCCGAGGCGGTGCTGGCGCTCGCCGGGACCCATGGTGTAGACATGCCCATCGCCGAGGCCGTGGCCGAAATCGTGACCGGTCGGACCCGGGTCGAAGAGGCCATCGATGCCCTGTTGAGCCGGCCCTTCAAGCCGGAACACTGAACCACGCGACCAAGAACACAGGGCTTAGAAAACGGGCCCGGGAAAACGGGCCTGGGAAAACAGGCTCAGGCGATAGTGAGCCAATCGCGTACCCATTCGAGGAGTGATCCAGATGCTGTTTGTCCTCATCTGCTACGACCGGGCCGGGGCCCAAGACGTGCGCATGGCCAACCGGTCGGCTCATCTCGATTTCGTGGCCGCCAGCAATGGCAAGGTCAAGGTCGGCGGCCCCATGCTGAGCGATGACGGCGAGACCATGATCGGCAGCATTCTGATCATCGAGGCGGACAGCCTGAGCGAGGCGCAGTCCTGGTCGGCCCTCGACCCCTATGCCCGGGCTGGCCTGTTCGAGCGGGTGGACATCCACCCCTGGAAATGGGTGGTCGGCGCCCCGGACACCCTCTGACCCGCGCGGGGAGAAAACCGGCAATGGCATTCTGGCTGTTCAAATCCGAACCCGGAACATGGTCCTGGGACGACCAGGTGGCGAAAGGCAAGAAGGGCGAGCCCTGGGACGGGGTGCGCAATCATCAGGCGTCCAACAATATGAAAGCCATGAAAAAGGGCGACCTGGGCTTTTTCTATCACTCCGTGAACGAAAAGCGCATCGTCGGCGTGGTGGACGTGATCAAGGAATACTATCCCGATCACACGGACCAAAGCGGCCGCTTCGGCATGGTGGACATCCGCGCCGTGAGCCCGTTGCCCGAACCGGTCACCCTGGCCCAGATCAAGGACACCCCGGAGCTGGAGGCCATGGCCCTGGTGCGCCAGTCCCGCCTTTCGGTCACACCCATTGAGCCGGAGGAATGGCGTAAAATCTGTGCCATGGGCGGCCTGGAACCCGCTCCGGGATTGTGAACACGGCCCCAACCGGGCACAAATGGCTGAGCATGATGACTGGGTATAAAGACTGGGCATAAAGAACGGCGCACAGCGGACGTCCTCGGGGACAGGCCTTTGGGAAGAGAAGGGACAAGCCAATCATGAGATTCCTGATACCGGGCCTGTTTGCCCTTGTGACGGCGGTTGTGCTGGGCTTCGGCTCGGCCGGAGTGGCGCTGGGGCTTATCTCCCAGGGAGCGGCCATTTCCAACGGACCCTGGCAGACCAATGCCCTGATCGGCTCCAAGGGGGCTGACATGTACACCCGGGCCGGGGTTGCCATTGCGGGGCTCTTCGCCCTGACCCGGTCCGAGGCGGTCTATTTCACCGCCGGCAAGGACAACGAGGGCAATCCCCTGAACGCCGGATGCGTCTACCGGGTCGAGGGCACGGACATGCCCGCCCGCTGGTGGAGCATCACCGTCTATGGCACCGATTATTTCCTCATCCCGAACGAAGCCAATCGTTATTCCATGACCCGGGGCGGTCTCCTCGACACGGCGGGGCCGGACGAAATCAATACCGATGCGGCCATGTCCGTTCCGGATGCCCCTGAAAGCTTTGCCTTCACCGCCGCGCGGGCGCCTCAACTCGAACCCTGGCTGCCCCTTGGTGAGGCCGAGAGTTTCTCACTGACCCTGCGCCTGTACGGGTTGCCCGCCGACCTCACCGATGAGGACAATCTGAAGGCGGACCTTGCAGGTCTGGACCTGCCCACCATCACCCGGGAGTCCTGCTCATGACCGGTTTTGCTCGCTGGACCCTTGCTGTCGTGGTGCTGGCCGCCCTGATCCATCTGTCGGCGGTCTATTTCCTCCCCAATTTCATCGTCGGCCAGGTGCACTCCCAGGCTGCCTCGGCGGTGGGGACCAACACAATCATCCATTCCGACCGGGTGGACGCGACCAGCCGTCAGGTGGTGCGGCCAAGCCCGGATCTTCTCTACAGCCTTTGCGCCTTCGACCTGGGCAAGGGACCGGTACGCTTCACCATGCCCGTTCCCCAGGGCACCTATTCCTCCGTGTCCTTCTTCCATGCCAATTCCGACAACTTTTTCGCTTTGAACGACCGCACGGTGAACGGAGACCGGTTCGACCTGGTACTGACCACGGACCCGGATAGCACCGCCCCTCAAGGCACGGAACGGGTGGTCCTGGCGCCTGGACCGAAGGGCATTGCCCTTTTCCGCACCCTGATCACCGACGAGGAATCATTTCCCCGGATTGATGCAGCCCGCCGCGAGGCGGACTGCGTGACCGTTGGGGAGTGAACCGGCCCTGCTCCCCGGCCGGCGGAGCGCTTGTCAGGGACATCACCGGTTGTCGACCTGGGCGCGCTCGGCCCCGAGACCCCGCTCGGAAATGCGGTAGGGCCGGCCGCCCGTGGACTTGATCAGACCACGGCGCCTGAGACGGTTGAAAATGTCCATGGTCAAACCGGCCAGGACATAGCCCTCACGGGTCACGCAATGGACCTCGACGATGCGCCGTCCGTCACGGACATGACGAATGACACCGCCTTGAGCCAGCGTGTGCAACACACGCTGCTCGACTCTCGAAATGTTCATTGGAAAGAAGCTCGCTGCACGGAATCTTAGGCAGCCTGTTCCGGATCATGTGAGCTTAAGGCACACGACTCCTGGCGATCGCCGGGCAAAACCCTACGGCGACGGAATGGGGATCATTCAACAGACACGCGGAAGAGCCGCGGGAAATCCGCAGCCGTTCAGCGCCGGGCAACAAGCTCTGACATCAAGCCTCCATGAGAGAGACTGGTATAGGACGGACGAGGCGCGGTCCTGTCAAGCAGGACCGTACCCTGCGCCCTCATCCCTGGATGCGCACCAAGTCGTAGACGCCCCAGACCATGACCCCGACAATGCTGGTCGCATACAGAACGAACAGGAAATACAGCAGCATGACGAATTTGAAGCCGGTCTTGATGTAGCCCTGCTCGTAGATCCGCTTCATGCCCACGAAAAGGTAGAAGCACACCGCCAGGAAGAAGAACAGCGCCGAGCCTTCCCCATTGGTCAGGTCCCCCAGATATTCCGCCTTCAGCACCAGAAGGAGCATCAGGAAGAAAATGAAGGCATGGAAGTGGAGCGAAAACACCAGATGGTCGACAAAATAGACCGGCCGTTTCAGGCGCTTTTTCCGGGCATAGAGAATGGCGAGCAGGAACGCCATCAGGGGCACCAGGAAGATCATCAGCCGGGGCAGCCAGGTATTCAGCACCTGGTTGAACACCCTGGGCTCGCGCAGGGCGAGGTTCACCGCCTGGACAAGCCGCAGCACCACATCGCTTGAATCGCCTTCCACATTCTCGAGGAGCTGCTCCAGGACCTCACCGGAAATCTGATCGTTGGGCCGCTCGTTCTCGTCGATCCGCACGAACATGCGCACCGAGGGAATCTCATCGAGCTTGATAGTGACGCCTCCGATCACCGTACCGGGTTCCTGGGGCGGCTCGGAAGGGGCAGGCTCCGGCTCTGAAGCCCCGGCCTGATCCGGAGCCTGGGTCTCGTCTTCGGACCGGTCCTCACCGTCCCCGTCGTTTCCGAAATCGATATTCAGCCGAACGCCGCCGACCTCCTCACCGGACTCCGTCTCCCCAGGAACTTCAGGAACAGCGGGAACTTCAGGAACCGGTGGCGTCTCCGGCGGTGACTGCCCGTCCCCATCTTGCCCGTCCCCATTTCGCCCGGCCCCATCTTGTGCATCCCCGTCCTGTGCATCGGAAAGCGCCTGCTCGATCTGGGCGGCCACCCCATGCACCTCGAATTTGAGGACCGCCACATTGCTGAAGGCCAGGGTGACGAAGAAAATCAGGCTGATCACCACATAAAGCCGCAGTGGCGTGACATAGACCCCCCGCCGTCCCTGGAGGAACGCCCGGGTCAGGGTGCCCGGCATCAACACGAAGGGAATGAGCGAGCGCAGGATACGGGAGTCCCACTGGAAATTGTCGCTCATGAATTCATTGGAAAGGGACATGAACGGCCGACGGTAATCATCGTCTTTCTGGCCGCAGACATGACAATAGGGGCCCCTCAACACGGTCCCGCAATTCATGCACTGGTCACGACGATGGGCCGTGGCATCCGGTTTCCGGGCGATGGGATCTTCCCGGATGGTCCGCCCGTCTTGCTGCTGGGACGCGCCGTCCCGCCCGATCCATTGCCGCAACCGGGTCCAGCCCGCCCGCCAGCGCCCCGGGACCTCTTCCGGCGCCGTGCGGTCCTCATTCACACCCGTGGTCTCATCCGGTCCGGAACTGTTCTCGGTCATGTCCCTATCCCATGCCCAGGCCACGCCCCACCGTTCAGCGGGGACCGCGGCGATCATGGATATCAGGCAAGCATGGGGCCAGCGGGTCAAGCCTTGCGCGTTCCGGGCACGCCGAGCCGTATTCGGTGCCGCCGGCGGTCAGGAGGCGAGAAAGGCCCGGTAATCCTGGACCATGGCCTTGGCCGCGGCCTCCGCCAGGGTCTGGCCTGCCTCCACGGAGGCCCTGGACGGGTCAGAGCCGATCCGCCCGTCCGGAAACCGGTTCCGGTAATCCACCGCATCCCGGATCGGCCCGTTGGGCGCCACCTGGGGCTTCATGGACACGGTTTTCTGGGCGTCCGGATAGGCATAGTAGGTCACCGCCACTTCCGCAGGGGTGGCATGGGACCCAAGGCCCACGGGAAACAGCTCCCGGGACAGGGACATGATCCCGGACAACTCCCACCAACTGCGCACCGCAAGACGCAAGCCCCGGGTCGAGGCTCCCTCCGAGGAAAAGCTCCGGGAGGCATAAATCTCCGAGAAGGCCGCCTGGATGGTAGGGACATTACCCCCGTGGCCGTTGAGAAAATAAAAGCTGTCAAAGCCATGGCGCGCCAGGGACGCGATCCAGTCGGTCAAGGCAGCGACCATGGTGGAGGGGCGCAACGAGATGGTGCCCGGAAAGGCCAGATGGTGCTGGGCCATGCCCACACTGAATGTCGGCGCAACCAGAATCTGATCGTCTCCCGGCTGATCACTAGCCATGCGAGCAATGACCTCCGGGCAGATCGCGTCCGTACCCAGAAGACCATTGGGGCCATGCTGTTCCGTCGACCCAATGGGAATGACGATTCCCGTCGACTGTTTCAGATAGGCCTCGACTTCCATCCAGGTCATCAGGGACAGGCGCATCCGTAAGGCTCCTTTGCGATCGACATTGCACAGGCCGGGTTGGGCCCGGTCCCACCACTATCAGGGAGGGACCCCGGGGACGGCAACCCGCCAAACGGACCCTCCCCGGTTTCCGTGGCCTGCGTAAGGCCTGGAGGCAGAATCTGAACGCTTGCGTTCGCGCTCTCATGAGTCACATTGAAGGCCATTCACCTGGGCCGGAGCCTTGACATGGATCGGGGGCCATCGGGTCAGACCATTTTAAGGCGGCACACGGAGAAGTGTGTCCTTGCGCCACGGCGTGGAGGATCGAACGCCGCCTGGCACGGCTCGCAGGAGCGTTCCAGATCGGACCTGCGGGACCAGGCCCAACGGGAATGACGCGGGGACGCTTCGTCTACGGCCGATACATTCGTCTACGACCGATACAAAAGAGACCTGAGAGGAGACCGACCATGGAAGAGCAAAAGGCACGGCCTTCGGATGACGCCCACCACACCAGATACTGGGCCGAGAATGTCCGCCTCTTGATGATCCTGCTGGGAATTTGGGCCTTTGTCGGCTTCGGTCTGTCGATCCTGGCCGTGGATGCGCTGGATGCCATTCCCTTTTTCGGCTTCACCCTCGGGTTCTGGTTCGCCCAGCAGGGGGCGATCTATGTCTTTGTGGTTCTCATTTTTGTCTATGCGGCGGTGATGCACCGGATCGACCGCAAATACGGCGTGACGGACGAATAAGCCGGACAAGGAGGGAACCAGGGCCATGGACACGCAAACTCTCACTTACCTTTTCGTGGGTGCATCCTTCGCGCTTTACATCGGCATTGCCTGGTGGAGCCGGGTTGCCTCAACCAGCGACTTCTATGTGGCCGGCGGGGGTGTGAACCCGGTGGTCAACGGCATGGCCACGGCGGCGGACTGGATGAGCGCCGCGTCGTTTCTGTCCATGGCGGGCATCATCGCCTTTATCGGACGGGACGGCTCGGTCTATCTTCTGGGCTGGACCGGCGGTTATGTCTTGCTGGCCCTGTTGCTGGCCCCCTACTTGCGGAAATTCGGCCAATACACCGTGCCCGACTTCATCGGTACCCGGTATTATTCCCAGGCCGCCAGGGCGGTTGCGGTGATCTGCCTGATTTTCGTGTCCTTCACCTATGTGGCCGGACAGATGCGCGGTGTGGGGATCGTTTTCTCCAACTTCCTCCAGGTCAATGTCACCGTCGGCGTCATCATCGGCATGTTCGTGGTGTTCTTCTATGCGGTGCTGGGCGGCATGCGGGGCATCACCTACACCCAGGTGGCCCAGTACTGCGTGCTCATCTTCGCCTACACGGTTCCTGCGATTTTCATCTCCCTCCTGATCACCGGCGTCCCTCTGCCCCAGATCGGGCTTGGGGCCGATGTCATCGGCGGCGACGGCATGTCGGTCTTGCAGAAGCTCGACAAGACCCTGGTGGACCTGGGCTTCGATGCCTACACCGAGGGCCAGAAAGCGACCATTGACGTCTTCGCCATCACCCTGGCGCTCATGGTGGGAACGGCGGGCCTGCCCCATGTGATCGTGCGCTTCTTCACCGTCCCCAAGGCCTCCGATGCACGGATTTCAGCAGGCTGGGCGCTGATCTTCATTGCCATCCTGTACACCACGGCCCCTGCCGTTGCCGCCTTTGCCCGCTTGAACTTCATCGACACGGTCCACGACAAGTCCTACGCGGAGGAAGTGCCCCAGTGGTTCAAGACCTGGGAAAACTCCGGCCTGCTCGCCTGGACCGACAAGAACGATGACGGGCGCATTCAATACGCCCCGGGCAACGCCCTGGACCCGGTCACCCCCCAATACACCAATATCGATGCGACAGCCCCCTCGGGCCGCGGGGAGTTCGGCCAGCGCCTGGTCAACAATACGCCCACGGACAACGGCAACGAGGTCTATATCGACCGGGACATCATCGTGCTCGCCAACCCGGAAATTGCCGGATTGCCGGGATGGGTCATCGCCCTGGTGGCAGCCGGCGGGATCGCTGCGGCCCTGTCCACGGCGGCGGGGCTCCTGCTTGTGATCTCGGCGGCCGTGTCCCACGACATCATGAAGAAGATGTTCAAGCCCGACATGTCCGACGGCGAGGAACTGGCCTGGGCCCGGTTCGCCGCCGTGGTGGCGATCATCATCGCGGGGCTTGCCGGGATCTATCCGCCGGATTTCGTCGCCGCCGTGGTGGCTTTCGCCTTCGGTCTTGCCGCCTCCTCCCTGTTCCCGGCCATCTTCCTGGGGATCTTCTCCCGACGGATGAACCGGGAAGGGGTGATTGCCGGCATGATCGCCGGGCTGAGCTTCACCGCCACCTATATCGCCGGCTTCAAGATTTTCGGTTGGGAGAACACGCCGGAGAACTGGCTGTTCGGCATTTCGCCGGAGGGCATCGGTGCGGTGGGCATGGTAATCAATTTTGCCGTGGCCTATGGGGTCGCCATGGTGACACCGCCACCCCCCGACCATGTCCAGGATCTGGTCGACACCATCCGGATCCCGGGCGGGGCGCCGGAGACATCCGCACACGCCCATTGATGCCCATAGTTCCAGCAGGGAGCACGCCTTGGCGCCAACCCGTTGGAAAAGCCCGGGCGCACCCCGCCCCCCGGGTGGGTCGGGCGGATTGCCGTCCATGGCTGACCGGGGCATGATATGGCCACTGTTTGCTGCAATGACCGGGCGAGATCATCGGCAAGGGGGAGTGGCCGGGAGCTGATGCCACCGGTCACACAATCCGCCAACTGACGACTCAGTGCGCCCGAGCCGCCCGCCATCAACAAGCCGTCCGCCATCAAGATGCCGAGAGGAACGTCCATGTCTTCATCAAGCGAGTCCGGTCAACAAAAGGCCCCTGCCGTCATCCCCGTATCGCCGGACTGGGCGTCGAACGCCTATATCGACGATGCCCGCTACCGGGCCATGTATGAGCAGAGTATCACCGATCCGGATGGGTTCTGGGGCGAGGCCGGCAAGCGGATCGACTGGATACGGCCCTACACCAAGGTGCAGGATGTATCCTACGGCCCCGGCGAGGTCTCCATCAAATGGTACGAAGACGGAACGCTCAATGCCTGTGTCAACTGCGTGGACCGGCACCTGCCCAACAAGGCCGATGATGTGGCCATCATCTGGGAAGGAGACGAGCCCTCCGACCACAAGCGCATCACCTACCGGGACCTGCACGGGCACGTCTGCCGGTTCGCCAATGTCCTTCTGGAACAGGGGGTGAGCAAGGGCGACCGGGTCACCATCTACATGCCCATGATCCCCGAGGCGGCCTATGCCATGCTGGCCTGCGCCCGGATCGGCGCGATCCATTCGGTGGTTTTCGGCGGCTTCTCTCCGGACAGTCTGGCCAACCGCATTCTGGATTGTCAGTCCACCTGCGTGATCACCGCCGATGAGGGCGTGCGCGGCGGGCGGAAAGTCCCCCTCAAGAGCAATACGGACGAGGCCCTGACCCAGTGCCCCGATGTAAAAACCGTTCTGGTGGTCCAGCATACGGGGGCTGATGTGGACATCGCCCAGGGCCGGGACCTCTGGTACCATGAGGCCGCCGCCACCGTATCCGGCGAGAACGAACCGGCGGAAATGCGCGCCGAAGACCCGCTTTTCATTCTGTACACATCCGGCTCCACGGGCAAGCCCAAGGGTGTCCTGCATACCACCGGCGGCTACATGGTCTACACCTCGTTCACCCATCAGATGGTGTTCGATTGCAAGGCCGATGACGTTTATTGGTGCACGGCGGATGTGGGCTGGGTCACAGGCCACAGCTACATCGTCTACGGCCCCCTGGCCAACGGCGCCACGACCCTCATGTTCGAAGGCGTGCCCAATTATCCGGACACGTCCCGGTTCTGGCAGGTGGTGGACAAGCACAAGGTCTCGATCATCTACACCGCCCCCACCGCCATTCGCGCGCTGATGCGCGACGGGGAAGGCCCCGTGAAAGCCACGGACCGGTCCTCCCTGCGCCTGTTAGGATCCGTGGGCGAACCGATCAACCCCGAGGCCTGGCTTTGGTATTACAATGTGGTGGGGGACGGACGGTGTCCCATCGTGGATACCTGGTGGCAAACGGAAACCGGCGGCATTCTGATCACCCCCCTCCCCGGCGCCACCCCCCTCAAGCCCGGCTCCGCCACCCGCCCCTTCTTCGGCGTTCAGCCCCAGATCGTGGATGCGGAGGGCAAGGTTCTGGAAGGGGCCACCGAGGGCAATCTGGTCATCACCGCAAGCTGGCCCGGTCAGATGCGCACGGTCTACGGCGACCACGAACGGTTCAAGGAGACCTATTTCTCGGCCTATCCGGGCAAGTATTTCACCGGCGACGGCTGCCGCCG